>JACRPC010000030.1 GCA_016214125.1 Rhodospirillales bacterium
CACTCGGCGCTGGGCTACCGGCCGCCGGTTGAGTTCGAGGAAAACCTGTTCCCCCAGCGGGCCGCTGGCCAGCGGCCCGCTGGGGTGGTTGACGCAACCTGTCCCTAATTACGCTGTCTCACCCATGGGGTGCAGTCCATCCATCTTAATTCGCTTAATTCGGCGTTAATTCGGCGACAGCGTTAATTCGGCGACAGGATACGAATTAAAAGCACCGCGGAGCCCGCAGAGAGCGCCGAGCGTTCATCCGTGTCTATTCGCGTTTATCCGTGTCTTTTATGACCGGCCCTTGAGACCGACACGGATGGACACCGATCAACACGGATCAACAGGATTGGAAACGACGAAAGGGGCGTTGGGGCTTTCGTGCCCGGGCACCTTGGCGGCGGGCAATGGTCTTGATCTTGGCGATCCTTGGCGGTCTTGGCGTTTAACGTCTTCGCTTTTTTCTTCTCCGCGCTATCGAGCCAGCTTTGCCGTGAATTTAATTCGTATCCTGTCACCGTTTTGCGTTTTGCCCCAGTCAACGTTTTGTCCTAGGCCCTGCATACCCCGTTAGGCGTTCCGGGGCCGGTGTCAGCCGGCTGGCGCGGATTGCCGGGCTGCCGCCCTTAGAATCACCAGCGCCGCGCCGATGATCAGCGCCGCGCCCACCAGCGTCGCCGCCTTGGGCGCCAGATCGAACAGAAGCGCATCGATTGCCAACGCCAAGGCAAGCCTCAGATAATCGAGCGGCATCACCAAGGCGACCGGCGCCAGCCGGCAGGCGTTGATGAACAGGCCCTCGGCAACGATCGACAAGAGACCCGACAGGATCAGCAGAAAGCCGGCCAAGAGGGTGTCGGGCCAAACGCCGTAAAGAAAGGTGGGCAGGCCCAAGGTCGCCATCATGCCGATGCTGGTCGCCAAGAGAAAGGTGCCGGTGCGCTCGCCCGGCGCGGCGATGCGCAACAGCACGCTGTCCAGCGCGCCGATGAAGGCGGTGAGGATGGCACCGGCCACGGCGGGTTCCAGCATCCGGCCGGGCGGGGCGATCGCCAACACGCCCAGAAAGCCCACCGCCACCGCGATCCGCACCCCCCAGCCCTGGCGTTCCTTCAGCCACCAGGCGGCCAAGGGCACGGCGAACAGCGGGCCGGCGAAGGTGAGCGCGGTCGAATCCTGAAGCGGCAGGCCGACGATCGCCACCGTGGCGACGAAGCTGCCCACCCCCATCAGGCTGCCGCGCGCCAGGATGAAGCGGTCGCGCGCCCAGCGGCCGATCCACAGTTTTCCCGGCTTGAAGAAGGCCAGCACCACCAGCCCCTGCACGGCGCCGCGCACGAAGGCAAGCTGGGCGGGCGGAAAACTTTCGCCCAGATGCTTGATCAAGGTGAAATTGGCCTGCACCGCCACCAGGCAGCCCAGCATGGCCAGCGCCCCCAGAAGGGCGGGGGGAAGGGGGCGGGCGGCCGCCATCATTGGATGGCGTAGCCCGAATTCTCGCGCGCCATGCCGGTGGCGAAGGCGAAATCGGCGGCGAAGCCGGCCTGGATGCGGTAAAGCGGATCGCCCTTCCTTACCCGATCGCCCACCTTCTTCATCAGATCGAGCCCGGCGCCCTTGTCCATCGGCGCCCCGGCCAGCCGTGCGATGCGATTGATCCGGTAGCAATCGATGGCGGCGACGGTGCCGCTTTGACCGGCCGGAATGTCTTCGGCGTAATGGCCGTTGCCGCGCCAGGCGGGCGGCGGACCTTGGGCGGCGATGATCGCCTCCATGGCGGCCTGGGCGCGGCCGGAATCGAGGATCTCGCGCGCCAATTGGGCGCCCGAGCCGCCGCGCACGCCCGGATCGAAATCGAGAATCCGCCCGGCCAAAAGGATCGATTTCTCGCGCAGATCGAGCGGCTGGGCGGGATCGTTGCCAAGCACCCGCATGACGTCGCGCGCTTCCAGGGCGGGGCCGATGCCCCGACCGATCGGCTGGCGACCATCGGTGATCGTCACCTCGAGCGTCAGGCCAAGCTGGCCGCCCACATATTCGAACAGCTTGCGGATGCGGATGGCGTCCGATTGGCTGCGCACCTTGGCGGTGGGGCCGACCGGAATGTCGATCAACAGATGTGTCGAACCCGCCGCCACCTTCTTGGCCAGGATCGAGGCCACCATCTGCTCGGGCGTGTCCATATTGAGGGGCCGCTCGACCGAGATCAGCACGTCGTCGGCCGGCGCCAGATTCATGTGGCCGCCCCAGACCAGGCAGCCGCGCTGGCGCTCGACCATGTCGCGCATGCGCGTCACCGACAGATCGACATTGGCCAGCACCTCCATGGTGTCGGCGGTCCCGGACGGCGAGGTGATGGCGCGCGAGCTGGTCTTGGGAATCGGCAGGCCGTGCGCCGCCACGATCGGCACCACCACCATCGAGGTGCGGTTGCCGGGAATGCCGCCCACGCAATGCTTGTCGGCCACCACCGGATCGGGCCAGGTAAGGCGGTTGCCCACTTCGGCCATGGCGCGGGTCAGCGCCAGCACTTCTTCGGTGGTCATGAAGCCTGCGGTGGAGACCAGGAAGGCCGCCAGCTCCATCTGCGAATAGCGGTGCGCCGCGATGTCTTCGACGATGGCGCGGTATTCGGTGGCTTCCAAGGTGCGGCCGCGAATCTTCGAGCGCACCGATTCCAGGCTTTCGGGCGGGCTGGCCTGGCGGACTTCCACCTCGGCGCCCTCGGGCAGGCCCAGGGTGGCAAAGGGCTGCATCGACAGGCCCAATTCGTCGGGTCCGACGATCAGGCCGTTGTCGGCGATGTTGAGGGTGGCGAGAATGCGGCGCGAGCCGGCGCTGACCTCGATCTTGGCCAGGGCGCGGAAGCCTTCGGCGCGATAGGCGGCGCAATCGCGGCTTAGGAAGGCCACGTATTCGCGGTGGGTATCAAGGGGAATGCGGCGCAGTTTGAGCATGGGGGGAATATGATAGCATCCGCGCCGGAAAACCAGACGGATTCCCATGATCCTTTCCGCCAGCTACCGCACCGACATCCCGGCCTTCTACGGCGCCTGGTTCCAAAACCGGCTCGATGCCGGCTCTTGCCTGGTCGAAAGCCCCCATGGCGGCAAGCCGGCCAAGCTGTCGCTGCGGCCCGACGCGGTCGAGGCTTTCGTTTTCTGGACCCGCAACATCGCCCCCTTCGCCCCGGCGCTGGAAAAGGTGCGGGCGACGGGAACTCCCTTCATGGTCACCCACACGCTCACCGGCTACCCCAAGGAACTGGAGCCCCGGGTGATCGATGCCGGGCGAGCCCTGGCGGCAATGCGCGATCTGGCCGATCGCTTCGGGCCGCGCGTCCTGGTCTGGCGTTACGATCCGATCCTCGTCACCAGCCTCACGCCCCTTGACTGGCACCGCGAGAATTTCCGCACCCTGGCCCAGGGTCTTCGGGGCGCCACCGACGAGGTGACGGTGTCCTTCGCCCACATCTATCGCAAGACGGCGCGCAATTTGGGGGCCGCCGCAAAGCTGGGGGGCTTCGACTGGACCGATCCGCCCGTCTCGGCCAAACGCGCCCTGATCGCCGATCTGGCCGACATCGCCCGCTCATATCAGATGCGCCTCACCGTCTGTTCGCAGCCCGAATTTCAGCCCGAGGGCGTGGCGGCGGCACGCTGCATCGATCCCCACCGGCTGGCCGCGATCGCCGGCCGCCCGATCCCCCATCGCCTGAAGGGAAACCGGCCCGATTGCGCTTGCGCCGAATCGCGCGACATCGGCGCCTATGACAGTTGCCCGCAAGGCTGCGTCTATTGCTACGCGGTGGGCACCCGGGCCAAGGCGCGGGCGCGCGCCCATTCCCACGATCCTTGGGCGGAAAGCCTGATTCCGGGGCTGGTTTCCCACGCATCGGCCCAGTCCGATCTGTTCGCGGTCAAGCCTTGAGGATGCTATAGTGGGCGCATGACCGCGCACGCCGTAGCCAAGCCTCGCGCCATCCTGGACCGCAAAGCCCTGATCGGAACGATCGAGGCCCTGGCCGCCGACCCCGCCATTTCCCGCGGCAAATTCCGGCCCAAGCTGGTGGAAGCCCTGAAGGCGGCCCTGGCCCATGGGCGGACGGAAATCCGCGGCCGCTTCGAATCGGGCCGGGCGACCGGGCTTGAGGCGGCGCACGCCACCAGCCGGCTGGTCGATCAGCTTGTGCGGGTGATCCACGATGTCGCGGTCGAGAAGCTGTTGCCCCAGGGCGTGCGCACGGCGGGCGAACAGCTCACCATCGTCGCGGTCGGCGGCTATGGGCGGGGCGAGCTGTCGCCCTTTTCCGACATCGACCTCTTGTTCCTCCATCCCCAGGCCAAGCCCACCGCCTACACCGAGCAGGTGGTGGAGACCATTCTTTATCTGCTTTGGGATCTGGGATTCACGGTGGGCCACGCGACGCGCTCGGTCGAGGAATGTCTGCGCCAGGCCAAGGGCGACATGACCATTCGCACCGCCCTTCTCGAGGCGCGTTGGCTGTGGGGCGAGCGTGCCCCCTTCGACCAATTGAAAGCCCGCTACCGCAAGGAGCTGGCGGCCGTCGCGCCCGAAACGTTCGTCGAGCAGAAACTGGAGGAGCGCAACCAGCGCCACGAGCGGCTGGGCGATTCGCGCTATCTCTTGGAGCCCAACGTCAAGGAGGGTAAGGGCGGGCTGCGCGATCTGCACACGCTGGGTTGGATCGCCAAATATCTCTACGGCATCACCGACATGCGCGATCTGGCGGAGTTGGGTCTGATCTCGGTCGAATCGGCAGCGCGCTTCGCCCGGGCGCGCAATTTCCTTTTGGCGGTGCGCGCCCATCTGCATTACCTCAGCGGGCGCGAAGAGGATCGTCTTACCTTCGACGTCCAATCCGCCCTGGCCGAACGGATGGGCTATGCGGCGCGCGCCGGCGCCAAAAGCGTCGAGCGCTTCATGAAGCACTATTTCCTGATCGCCAAGACAGTGGGCGATCTCACCCGCATCGTCTGCGCCCTGATCGAAACCCGCCACGCCAAGAAGCCGAAGGCGCGCCTCTTGGCCCGCTTCCCGCTCTTCAAGCGCCCGATCGAGGGCTTTCGCGTCGCCAGCGATCGGCTGGACGTGGTCGACGACAACGCCTTCGTCAAGGAGCCGATCCGGCTACTTTCCATCTTCAAGACGGCGCTCGATCACGATCTCGACATTCACCCGCGCGCCCTGGGGCTGATCGACCGCCATCTGCGCCGGCTCGATGGGCTGCGCCACGATCCCCAGGCCAACCGGCTGTTCCTCGACATCCTGGTCGGCGCCAAGGATTCGGAAATCTGCCTGCGCTCGATGAACGAGGCCGGGGTTTTCGGCCGCTTCCTGCCCGATTTCGCCCGGGTGGTGGGGCAGATGCAATACGACATGTATCACGTCTACACGGTCGACGAGCACACCATCCGCGCGCTGGGCATCTTGCATCGGATCGAGACCGGGGCGCTCAAGGACGAGCACGCGGTCGGTCATCAGATCATGCAGACCCTGCAATCGCGGCGCGCCCTTTACGTGGCCGTGCTGCTGCACGACATCGCCAAGGGCCGGGTGGGCGACCATTCCGAAGTCGGCGCCGAGATCGCCTTGAAGCTGGGGCCCCGGCTGGGGCTGGAGCCCGAGGAGACCGAAACGGTCTCCTGGCTGGTGCGCCACCATCTCGACATGAGCCGCACCGCCTTCAAGCGCGACATCGACGATCCCAAGACCATCCAGGATTTCGCCGATCTCGTGCAATCGCCCGAGCGCTTGAAGCTTCTTCTCTTGCTCACCTTCGCCGACATTCGCGCCGTCGGGCCCAGCGTGTGGAACAATTGGAAGGCCGGGCTGCTGCGCGAACTTTATTGGCGGGCCGACGAGGTGATGTCGGGCGGGCTGGCGGCCGGCGAAAGCCGGCGCGCCCGCGCCGAGCAGGTGAAGACGGCGCTGCGCCAAGCCCTGGCCGCAAGCTGGAGCGCCGAGGCGATCGAGGCCCATCTGGCGCGGGGCAATCCGTCCTACTGGCTGTCGGCCGATCTCGAAACGCTGATCGCCCAGGCCGAACTGGTCCGCGAGGCCGAGGACAGCCAGACGCCGCTCACCGTGCGCCACCGCATCGACGCCCAGCACGCCGCCACCGAGGTGACAATCTACACCGGCGATCATCCCGGCCTGTTCGCCCAGATCGCCGGCGCCATGGCGCTGTCGGGCGCCTCGATCGTCGATGCCCGGATCGTCACTCTGGCCAACGGCATGGCGCTCGACAGCTTCTGGATTCAAGACGCGGCCGAAGGCGGCGCCCTATCCCGCCCCGATCGCCTGACCCGGCTGGCCGACACCATCGAGAAGGCCTTGAAGGGCCAGATTCGGCTCGACCGCGAACTCAAGGCCAAGCGTTCGACCCTGCCCAGTCGGACCCGCGTCTTCACGGTGGCGCCGCGCGTCATTCTCGACAACCGCGCCAGCCGCACCCACACGGTGATCGAGGTCAACGGGCGGGACCGCCCCGGATTTCTCTACGACGTCACCGCCGCGCTCACCGCCCAGGGTCTCCAAATCTTTTCCGCCCACATTTCCACCTATGGCGAGCGGGCGGTCGACGTGTTCTATGTCAAGGATGTCTTCGGCATGAAGGTCGATCACGAAGGCAAGCTCAAGCAGATTCGCGAAGCCCTGCTCGACGCGGTGGCCGGCGCCGAAGGCGCAATCGAGACCCCGGCCAAGCTGGCGGTGGCGGGCTAGACCGGCCATGGCCCTGTTGCGCGCCATCACCACGGTCGGCGGCTTTACCTTGATCAGCCGCGTCACCGGCTTCGCCCGCGACATTCTGGTCGCCGGCTTTCTGGGCGCCGGCATGGTGGCCGACGCCTTTTTCGTCGCCTTCAAATTTCCCAATCTGTTTCGCCGCCTGTTCGCCGAAGGGGCCTTCAACGCCGCCTTCGTGCCGCTTTATGCCCAGGCGCTGGAACAAGGCGGCGATGACAAGGCCCAGGCCTTCGCCCGCCAGGCGCTCTCCGCCCTGGCCGCGCTGCTGCTGGTCTTCGTGCTCGCCATGCAGATCCTCATGCCCTGGGCGATGCTTCTGTTCGCGCCCGGCTTTCTCGAGGTGCCGGGCAAGTTCGATCTGACCGTGCTGTTCACCCGCATCACCTTTCCCTATCTGCTGCTGATCGCGCTGGTGTCGCTGCTCTCGGGGGTTTTGAACGCCCAGGGGCGCTTCTGGGTGGCGGCGGCGACGCCGATCCTGCTCAACCTGTCGCTGATCGGGGCCTTGCTGGCGCTGTCGCCGCTTCTGCCGACGCCCGGCCACGCCCTGGCCTGGGGCACCAGCCTGGCCGGCCTGCTGCAATTGGCCTGGGTGTGGATCGCCTGCCGGAAAGCCGGGCTCGACATCCGCCTGATCCGCCCGCGCTGGACATCCGAGGTGGCGCTTCTGTTGAAGCGGGTGGTGCCGGGCGCTTTGGGTGCCGGCATCTATCAGGTGAATCTGCTGGTCGACACCATCCTGGCCTCGTTTCTGGTGCAGGGCTCGGTCTCCTATCTTTACTATGCCGATCGGGTGAACCAATTGCCGCTGGGCGTGGTCGGCACCGCCATCGGCACCGCCCTGTTGCCCACCCTGTCCCGCCAATTGGGCGCCGGCCACACCGACGCCGCCCTGCACAGCCAGAATCGGTCGCTGGAATTCGCGCTCGTCATCACCCTGCCGGCCATGCTGGGGCTGGTGGCGCTGTCGGTGCCGATTGTCGGCGTGCTGTTCGAGCGCGGCGCCTTCGGACCCGAGGCGACCCGCGCCACCGCCGACGCGCTGGCCGCCTTCGCGCTCGGCCTGCCCGCCTTCGTGCTGGTCAAGGTGCTGACGCCCGCCTTCTTCGCCCGCCACGATACCGCCACCCCGGTCAAGGTGGCGGTGACGGCGATGATCGCCAATGTGGCGTTAAGTCTGGTGTTGATGATTCCCTTGAAGCATGTCGGCATCGCGCTGTCCTCGGCCTTGGCCGCTTGGCTCAATGTCGGGCTCTTGGCCTATCTGGTGCACAAGCGCGGCTATTTCGCCCTCGACGAACGCTTGAAGCGCCGGCTGCCGCGCTTGGCGGTGGCCGCCCTGGCGATGGGGGTGGCCTGCCATCTGGCAGCGGGCTGGATCGCCGGCGGGCTCGTGGTCAAGGCCCTGCTGCTGGCCGCGGTCATTGTGGGTGGGGTAATTCTTTATGCCGGTTTGGCGTTGGTGCTGGGGGGTGCCACGCTGGGCGACATCCGCCGGCGCGGCCGTAATGGAAACGAGGCGAAGCCATGAAAATCGGCGTTCCCAAGGAGATCAAAACCCATGAATACCGGGTCGGGCTGGTACCGGGTTCGGTGCGCGAACTGGTCCATCACGGGCATGAGGTGCTGGTGGAACGGGGCGCCGGGCTGGGCGCCGGCTTTCCCGACCCGGCTTACGCGCAGGCCGGAGCGACGCTGGTCGACGGCGCCTTGGAGGTTTTCGAAAAGGCCCGGCTGATCGTCAAGGTCAAGGAGCCGCAGGCCCAGGAATGCGGGCGCCTCAAGCCCGGTCAGATGCTGTTCACCTATCTGCATCTGGCGCCCGACGCGGCGCAGACCCGGGCCTTGATGGAATCGGGGGCCACGGCGATCGCCTACGAGACCGTCACCGACCGCGACGGCCGCCTGCCGCTGTTGGCGCCGATGAGCGAGGTGGCGGGGCGGATGGCGATCCAGGTCGGCGCCCATTGTCTGGAGAAGGAGCAAGGCGGCGCCGGCATTTTGTTGGGCGGCGTGCCCGGCGTGCCGCCCGGCCGGGTGGTGGTGCTGGGCGGCGGCGTGGTCGGCTCGAACGCGGCACGGATGGCGATCGGGCTGGGCGCCCGGGTCACCGTCATCGACAAGAATCTGAAGCGGCTGGCCGTGCTTGACGATCATTTCGGCACCCGGCTCACCACGGTCTACGCGACGCTCGACGCCATCGAACGCCATGTGGCGCGAGCCGATCTGGTGGTGGGCGGCGTGCTGGTGCCGGGCGCCGCCGCGCCCAAGCTGGTGTCGCGCGCCCAGGTGGCGGCGATGAAACCCGGTTCGGTGATCGTCGACGTCGCCATCGATCAGGGCGGCTGTTTCGAAACCAGCCGCCCCACCAGCCACGCCCAACCCACCTATGTCGAGGAGGGCGTCGTGCATTACTGCGTCACCAACATGCCGGGCGCGGTGGCGCGCAGCTCGGCGCAGGCCTTGAACAACGCCACCCTGCCTTTCGTGCTGGCCCTGGCCGACCAGGGATGGCAAAAGGCGCTGGCCGACGATCCGCATCTGCGGGCGGGTCTCAACATTCACGCCGGCAACATCGCCCATCCGGCGGTGGCCGAGGCGCAGGGCCTGGCCTACACGCCACCCGAGACGCTGCTGTCATGACGCGGCTGGAGATCGCCCTGGGCGACATCACCAAGCTGGCGGTGGACGCCATCGTCAACGCCGCCAACGAATCGCTGTTGGGCGGCGGCGGGGTTGACGGCGCCATCCACCGCGCCGCCGGACCCGAGCTGCTGGCCGCCTGCCGCAAGCTGGGTGGCTGCCCGACCGGTGACGCCAAAGCGACGCCCGGTTTTAACTTGCCGGCGAAATGGGTGATTCACACCGTGGGGCCGGTCTGGCAAGGCGGCGGCCAGGGCGAGGAGGCGTTGCTCGCCTCGGCCTATCGCCGATCCTTGGAGGAGGCGGCGAAGCTGGGCGCCGCCTCGATCGCCTTTCCGGCCATCTCGACCGGGGTCTATCGCTTCCCGATCGCGCGGGCCGCCCACATTGCGGTGGCGACCGTGCGCGATGTTTGCGCCACCCATCCGACGATCGCGCGGGTGGTCTTCTGCTGCTTCGGCGCCGAAACGACCGCCGTCTATCGCAAGGCACTGGCGCAATCCCTGCGGCCTTCGCTCAGCGATTGACCACCGCCAACACCGCTTGGGGGTCGTTGGCGATTACCGCGAAGAGCACCCGGGCCGGACCTTCGGGACTTCGCCGGCCCTGTTCCCAATTGCGCACCGTATCGAGACTGACGCCGAAATTGCGGACGAAATCCCTTTGGGTCATGCCCAGCTTGTGGCGCGCCGCGCGAACATCGACCGTCGGCACCGCCACCCGATGGGTAACCGCGCGCCCCTTTCGCCCCTTGGCATAGGCCAGAGCCTCGGCGAGACCGGCCATGATCTTGTCGTGGGCTTTTTTGGAATGAATCAAACGATACATCGGCAGCCTCAACAATAATCGTCGTTTTTGTTACGCCTGCGGATTATTCACCAAATACATGATAATTTGACTCGACTCAAACCACATCGTGTGGAATCGATTCCGATTGGATATTCGTAAAAAACGTTAACGCCCCAGTGTATCAGCACTGGGGCGTTTACGGGGTACGGGCCACGTGTTCCCTGAGACCGGCGTGGACCGCAAGAAACCTCATCCCCGCGTATCGTGTATATTTCACGCTACCACGGGTCAGGATACTTGTCCAATACGGTTTCGTATTCGACGAACGGAGACTTGTGATGTCGAAGACAACCGAACCTAGCTATCGCATCCGAGCAAGCGATGTACCGATGATTAAAAAGCGCATTCGCTTAGGTGAGTATCTCAATCGAATCGCGGCGGATTACGACGTGAACCCGGGCCGTATTTCCGAGATCAAGAACGGCCAAAAGTTCGCGGATATCGAGGCTGCCGCTTAACGGATGCCCTTGACTTGGCAGGGAGGAAAACCTCCCCGCCACTTATCAACCCTACCTTGACTTGCTCCCCGCATCGCCCACCTGTCCGATCACCTGGGCGGCGGCCGGGCGCAATGTGAAAATGGCGCTTGGTCCCAATATGGGACCATGCTAGGCTTTGGGGGTGCGGATCATCGCGCTCGGCACCTTGAAGGGGTTTCTCGATCGGCATCCGGCCTATGCCGATGCCCGCGAACCTTTGATGGCTTGGTATCGATTGGCCCGGCGGGCCGATTGGGCTTCGCCGGCCGAGATCAAACGCGAGATCGCCAGCGCCAGCATTTTGCAAGACGGCCGTGTCGTCTTCAACATTGCCGGCAACAAGTATCGCCTGGTGGTGTGGATCAATTACCCCTACCGGGTGGTTTATATACGGTTCGTGGGAACGCACCGAGCTTACGATGCCATCGACGCCCAGACGATTTGAGGTTGGCTTATGACCATCACCCCCATTCGCAATCCGCGCGACTACCGGCGCACCTTGAAGGACATCGAGCGGCTGATGGGTGCAAGGCGCGGCACGGCCGAGGGCGATCGGCTGGATGTCCTGGTCACCCTCGTCGAGGCCTGGGAGGCCGCCCATTATCCGATGGATCTGCCCGATGCGGTGGCGGCAATCCGCTTTCATATGGATCAGAAGGGTCTTAAGCCCCGCGATCTCATTCCCTATATCGGCAGCCGCAACCGGGTTTCCGAAATCCTCAACCGCAAGCGCCCGCTCACCTTGAAGATGGTCTGGCGCCTGCACACCGGCCTGGGCATTCCCGCCGATTCCCTGATCAGGGTCGGCCAGCCCGGCTAGCCGAAACCCGCCAGATCACCTGGGCGGCGTCGTCGGCGATCAAGAGCCCGCCCTGCGAATCGAAGGCCAGGCCGACCGGGCGGCCCCAAACCTGGGGCCTTCCGCCTTGGCTTCCCAACAGGAATCCGGTGGCGAAGGCTTCGTAATGACCGAGCGGCTTGCCGTCCTTCATCGGCACCCGGACCACCATATAGCCTTCCGGCTGGCTGGAATTCCACGAGCCATGCAAAGCGACGAAGGCGTCGCCTTTCATTTCGGGGGGAAAGGACTCGCTGCTGTTGAAGGCCAAGCCCAGCGGCGCCGAGTGCGAACGGAACAACAGATCGGGCACCAGGGCGCTGGCCACCCGGTCGGGACGGCGGTTGGCGAAATTGGGCTGCGGGTTGGCGCCGATATAGCTGTAGGGCCAACCATAGAATCCGCCCTCGACGAGGCGGGTGAAATAATCGGGCACCAGCCCATCGCCCAGCCCGTCGCGCTCGTTGACCACCACGTACAGATCGGCGCTGCCGGGGCGAAAGGCGATGCCGACCGCGTTGCGCAGCCCCGAAGCGAAGACCCGTCCGCCCGAGCCGTCGATCTTGAATTCCATCACCGTGGCGCGCGGCGCCTCTTCCTCGGCGATGTTGGCCTGCGAACCCACCGCCACAAAAAAGCGGGTGCCGTCGGGATGGAAGGCCAGGTTGCGCGTCCAATGGCCGTAGCCCTCGCCCAAGGCGCCGGGCGGGGTGATCCGCTTGGGCTTTTCGGCGTTGCGGGTGCGACCCGGCCGCCAATCGAGCCGCCACACCGCCTCGGTGTCGGCGACATAAAGCGCATCGTTGTGGAAGGCCAGACCGTGCGGGCGCTCGAACCCCTCGGCAAAGGTTTCGCGGACTTCCGCCACCCCGTCGCCATCGCCGTCGCGCAGCACGGTGATCCGCCCGGCGCCCGGCTCGGCCAGAAAGACGTCGCCATTGGGCGCCACCGCCAGCCAGCGCGCATGGCGAAGCCCCTGGGCGAACAGGGTGACGGTGAATCCCGCCGGCACCTGGGGCTTCATCTCGGCGGTGCGGTGGATGATCTGCGAGGAATTGGCGACGCTGGCGGTGGCGCCGGGGCGGGGCAGGTCGGTCGGCGCAAGCTGGAAGCGCTGGCCGGGCTTGGGCGGCTCGGCCGCCTGGGCGGTGGCGGCCAACAGCGCGAGCGCAAGGGCAAGCCCTGCCCTCATCTCAGGCCACCGTATCGACGCCGCCCTCGGCGGGCGGGGCCTTGGGGCCGCCCTTGGAAACGCCGACCAGGGCGGGACGGATCAAGCGGTCGTTCAGCACGTAGCCGGCCTGCATCACCTGCACCACCTGGCCCGAGGGCCGGGTGGGGTCTTCGACCTCGAACATCGCCTGATGAAGATTGGGGTCGAAGCGCTGATCAAGCGCCGGCACCATCTTGACGCCGTATTTCTCGAAGGCGGCCGCCAGCGCCCGCTCGGTCATCTCGACGCCCTCATAGAAGCCCTTGACGCTTTCGGCGGCGCGCTGCTCGGCCGGCAGCGAGTCGAGCGCCCGGCGCAGATTGTCGCCGACGCCCAACAGATCGCGGGCAAAACCGACCAGAGCGAATTTCACCTTGTCTTCGGCTTCGCGCTCGATGCGCTTGGCGCGGTTGATCGCCTCGGCGGCGGCGCGCTTCAAGGAATCCATTTCGCCCGACAGGCGAACGATCTCGGCTTCGGCTAGGGCCAGGGGATCGGGCGGCGTCTCGGCCGCCGGCGGTTGGGCTTCGGCGGCGGGGGCAACGGTCTCGGCGGCGGGTTGGGCGCTCTCGTCGGTCATCGCAACACTATACTCCTTTGTCTCATCCGATCATCCGCCCGATCACCTTGGCCGTATAGTCGACCAGGGGGATGATGCGGGCATAATTGAGCCTTGTGGGGCCGATGACGCCGATGGCGCCCACGATCTGCTCGCGGCTGTTCTGGTAGGGCGCCACGATCATCGAGCAGCCGGCCAGGTTGAACAGCTCGTTCTGGGCGCCGATGAAGATCTGCACGCCCGGCGCCTGGTTGGCGCGATCAAGCAGGCGCACCAACTGTTCCTTGGTCTCCAGGGCCTCGAAGAGGGCGCGGATGCGCTCGAGATCGGCCAGGGCGGTGACGTCTTCCAGAAGACGCGCCTGACCGCGCACGATGAGCGAGCCGCCCTTGTCGCGTTCGCCCGCCCAGACGGCCAGCCCGGCTTCGACCACCTTCTGGGTCAATTGATCGAGCTGGCTGCGGTGATCGGCCAGTTCGCTGCGGATCTCGGTCAGGGCTTCGTCGAAGGTGCTGCCGGCAAGCTTGGTCGAAAGGTAATTGCCGGCCTCGACCAGCGCCGAGACCGGCAGGCCCAGCGGCACGTCGATGATCCGGTTCTCGACCAGCCCGTGCTCGTTGATCATCACCACCAGGGCGCGGCCGGCCGCCAGCGGCACGAATTCCAGATGTTTGAAGCCCGATTCGGTCTTCGGCGCCACCACCAGGCTGATGCAGCGCGACAGGCCGGAGAGCAGGGTGATCGCCTCGTCCAGCGTCTTCTCGACGCTCTTGCCTTGGGCGGCGCAACGGGCGTCGATGTTCTGGCGCTCCTCGGGCGCCAGGCGGCCCACTTCGAGAAGGCCGCTCACGAACAGCCTTAGCCCGGTTTCGGTGGGCAGCCGCCCGGCCGAGGTGTGCGGGGCATAGAGAAGGCCCAGATCCTCGAGATCGGCCATGACGTTGCGGATGGTGGCGGGCGAGAGCGGCCGGGCCAGCTTCTTGGAAAGCGCCCGCGAGCCCACCGGCTCGCCGGTCGCCACATAGGCGTCGACGATCTGGCGGAAGATTTCCCGCGAGCGTTCGTTCAGTTCGGCGATGGCGGTGTCGCGCCTTTGCATGGGCCGGCTTCGGTCTTTCAAGCTTGGATCGGGTTGGGAATGTAGTGACAAGCCCCCCAAGCGTCAACGCGAGCGCTGGACGCGCCGGCCATTGCTGGCTAGGTTGGCGGCCGTTTCCAAGGACAAGGACCCCGACATGAGAGCCAATGGCCGCGGCCCAGACCGCCTGCGCCCGATCAGCCTGGAGCCCGGCTTCAGCAAATACGCCGAAGGCTCCTGCCTGGCCCGCTTCGGCGACACCCATGTGCTTTGCACCGCCTCGGTCGAGGAGCGGGTGCCGCCTTTCCTGCGCAATTCCGGCAAGGGTTGGGTGACCGCCGAATACGGCATGCTGCCGCGCGCCACCCATGAGCGCACCGACCGCGAAGCCGCCAAGGGCCGCCAGACCGGGCGCAGCCAGGAAATCCAGCGCCTGATTGGGCGATCCTTGCGCGCCGTGACCGATCTGGCCCTGATGGGCGAGCGCCAGATCAAGGTCGATTGCGACGTCTTGCAGGCCGATGGCGGCACCCGCACCGCCTCGATCACCGGGGCTTGCGTGGCGCTGCATCTGGCCCTCGGGCGGATGCTGACCCTGGGGATGGTGAAATCCCACCCGATGACCGATCTGGTGGCGGCCATCTCGTGCGGCCTGGTCGACGGCACGGCCCGGCTCGACCTTGATTACGCCGAGGATTCCCAGGCTCAGGCCGATGCCAATTTCGTGCTCACCGGCGCCGGTCGGATCGTCGAGATCCAGGCCACGGCCGAGAAATTCGCCTTCGGCCATGACGAATTCCTGAAGCTGATCGCCTTGGCCGAAACGGGGGTGGCCGAACTGATCGGCATGCAGAAACAGACCCTGGGCCTGAAATGAGGCCTTGGGCGGGCGGAAGGCTGGTGATCGCCAGCCATAATCCGGGCAAGGTCACCGAGATCGCCGATCTTCTGCGCCCCTTCGCCGTCGAGGTGGTGGGGGCGGCGGCGCTGGGCCTGCCCGAGCCCGAAGAGACCGGAACCAGCTTTGCCGCCAACGCCCGCCTGAAGGCCGAAGCTGCCGCCAAGGCCTCCGGCCTGCCCTCCCTCTCCGACGATTCCGGCCTGGTGGTGCCGGCCCTGGGCGGCGCCCCCGGCATCCATTCGGCCCGCTACGCCAAGGAGGTCGGCGGTTTTGGTCCGGCCATGGAACGATTGCATAGGGAGCTGGCCGCCAAACAAAATAACAACGACCGAAATGCGTATTTTGTTTGCGCTTTGGCGATGGCTTGGCCCGAAGGCAGGACCCTGGACTTCGAGGGCCGGGTCGATGGGGTCCTGGTCTGGCCGCCCCGGGGCGAAAACGGTTTCGGCTACGACCCGATCTTCCAGGCCCATGGCCAAAGCCAGACCTTCGGCGAAATGGAGCCTCAAGCCAAGCACGCCATCAGTCATCGAGCCCGCGCCTTCACCAAGCTGGTCGAAGAGGTCTTCGCCAAGCCATGAGCCAGGAGGCGATCGCCGTCTATATCCATTGGCCCTATTGCCGGTCGAAATGCCCCTATTGCGACTTCAACAGCCAGCCAATAGATAACGGAATCGGCGAAGAAATTTGGCTAAAGGCGCTGCTCGCCGAACTTGATCGTTCTCTAATCGAAACAGACCCCGCCCCCATCGCCACAGTCTTTTTTGGCGGCGGCACGCCCTCGCTGATGGGCGCCAAGAGTGTCGGCACCATCCTGGATCGCTTGGCCAAGGCCCGGCCGATCGCCCATGATCTCGAGGTGACGCTCGAGGCCAACCCCACCGCCAGCGAGAAAAGGCGCTTCCAGGGATTTCGTTCCGCTGGCGTCACAAGATTATCGCTGGGAATTCAATCGCTTGACGATCAGGCGTTGAAATTCTTGGGCCGGCGCCATTCGGCCAAGGCTGCGCTGGAGGCGCTCGATCGTGCCCGCACCCTTTTCGAGCGCGTTTCCGCCGATTTCATCTATGCCCTTCCGAATCAATCGCCCGCCGCCTGGGAGGGCCAGCTTGAGCGGATCGCCCTCCTTGGCCTTGATCATCTCTCGCTCTACCAGCTTTCCCTTGAACCGGGCACGCCATTATTTTCCGATATGGAACAAAGCCGCTTCCAACCGCTCGATGCCGATTTGGCGGCCGGTCTTTACGAGATCACCCAACAGGTGCTGGAGGCGGCCGGTTTGCCGGCCTATGAGATTTCCAACCATGCAAGGCCGGGTTTCGAATGCCGGCACAATCTCAATGTCTGGCAAGGGGCGGCCTATATCGGGCTGGGGCCGGGGGCGCATGGGCGGGAATACCGGCAAGGTCGGCTTTATGCCAGCGAGCGAATCGCCCACCCGGCCCTTTGGCGCGAGGAGGTGGTTCGCCACGGCCAGGGCACCTCCCACACCGAACCGGTGTTACCGGGCGAGCGGGCCCAGGAACTGATCCTGATGGGCCTGCGTCTGACCGGGGGTATCGACCGCGCGCTCTTTGCCCGGCGATCGGGCTTCGCCCTTGAGGAGGTCTTCGATGCCCAGGCCCTGGTCCGGCTGGAGGCCGACGGATTCTTGGAAGCGGACGCCCGATCGGTCCGCGCCACGCCCAAGGGCCGGTTGGTCCTCAACGCGCTGCTCGCCGCATTGTTGGCGGGGCGATGAAGGTGTTATAAGAGCCAAAATCAAATCCCGAGGAAACGCGTGCCCTTCGTCCAACTTGTGGTTCTGGCCCTAGTGCAGGGCATGGCCGAGTTCCTGCCCATCAGCTCCTCGGGCCATCTGATCCTGGTGCCGGTGCTGACCGGCTGGCCCGACCAGGGCCTGATCCTCGACGTCGCCATGCATGTCGGCACGCTGGTGGCGGTCTGCCTGTATTTCTGGCGCGATCTGTGGCGGATTCTTCTCGATCTGCCCAGCCTGATCCAGGGCCGCCCGAAGCCGGGCGCCAAACTGGCGCTTTATCTGGTCGTGGCCACCATTCCCGCGGTGATCGCCGGGCTCGCCATGCGCCATTATGTCGGCGACGCCATCCGCAATCCGGCCCTGGTCGGTTGGGCGATGGTCGGCTTTGCCGTCGTGCTTTATGTCATCGACCGTTTCGGCCTCACCATCTGGCGGCTCGAACACATCACGCTGGGCCAGGCCCTGTTCATCGGCGTCATGCAGTGTCTGGCCTTCATTCCCGGCACCAGCCGTTCGGGCGTCACCATGGTCGCCGGGCGCCTGCTGGGCTATGAGCGGGCCGAGGCGGCGCGCTTTTCCATGCTGCTGTCGATTCCGGCCATTGTCGCCGCCGGCGGCAAGGAGGGCTGGGAGCTTTATCAGACCGGCGATGCCGGCCTGATGTCGGACGCGCTGATCGGCATGGGCCTTTCGGCCTTCTTCGGCCTCATCGCCATCGCCTTTCTGATGTATTGGCTGAAGCGCGCCACCTTCACCCCCTTCGTCATCTATCGCTTGGTGGTGGGCGGCGCAGTCTTGGTCTATGTCTACCGGTACATGGGCTGAGGCAGGGTGCGCCGGCTCAAGCGGGCGTCGTCGAGCGCCGCCAGCCCGTTCTTGCGGATGATGGTGCGGATGGTCTCGACATAGCCTTCGCCGCGCGCCGAATAGCCCGACAGGGTCCCGGCCAACTCCAACCCGTCGAGGTCCTTGCCCTCTTCGCGGGCCCGCCAGCGGGCCTGGCGGAAATCGCGATAGGCTTTGTGGGTGTTGAGATTGAGCGTGTAGGAGCGCACCGCCTCGGCCAGCGAGCCGAACCGGCGCACCGCATAGGGGCCCTTGCCCTGGCGCTCGGTGGGCACGATGCCTTTTTCCTCGTTGATCGTGCCCTGACCAAAAAGGGCGTTGCCGTCGCGGGCAAAACGCGAGGTGCCCCAGCCGCTTTCCTCGGCCGCCTGGGCCAGGGCGAGCGAGACCGGGATCACATCGACCCGATTGAACAGGGTGAGGAAGTCGAGATCCTCGACCTCGTAGCGCCGCCCCAGATCGACCAGCCAATCGCCCTCGGCCGGCGTGGGCCGGTCACCCTGGGCGATGCGCTGGGCCAGATCGAGCAGCAGGCGCCGCTCGGCCAGAATGGTTTCGTTGGCCTTGAGGACGAGCGGCAGCAGGCCGCGCAGGAACAGCGCCTTGCGCTGGGCCGGCTCGTCGATGTCGTCCATGTCGGCGGGCAGCGAGGCCAGGAACAGCCTTGGCACTTCACGATCGCCCTTGCCGATTTCCTCGAGATCGTAGCCCAAGCCGGCCAGCGCTTGGGAAAGCTGCTGGGCGTTCGGGCGCTCTTCCTCGTCGGGCAGGGCGGGCGGCAGAAGGCCGCGCGCCACCAGGATTTCCCGGGGAAGGTCGAGACCCCGGGAAAACGAGTTGGTGAGGCTGGCGGCGTAAAGAGCGGCGACGCTGGCGACCAGGCCCAAGATGGCCACGCCCTCGAACCAAAGGCGCGCCCGGCCCTTCCCCGCCCGGCCGATCCTTGCCGGGTTAATGTTGCGGTTCCGTTCCATGATGCGGTGCAACGTAACGGATTCGCTTTCGCCTGTCCAGCGAAAAAGAGCCGCCTATTTATAAATTGATAACTATTCGACGGCCTGGACCGCCATCACTTCCGGCACATAGTAGCGCAGCATGTTCTCGATGCCGTGCTTGAGGGTGGCCGACGAGCTGGGGCAGCCCGAACAGGCGCCTTGCATGTGCAGATAGACGGTGCCGTCCTCGAAGCCGCGGAAAATGATGTCGCCGCCGTCCTGGGCGACCGCCGGGCGGATTCGCGTATCAAGCAATTCTTTGATTTTCATCACGATTTCGCTATCGATGCCGACCTCGCCCTGGGCCTCGGCCTCGTTGACGATCGGCCGGCCCGAGGTGAAATGATCCATGATGGCGCCCAGGATCTGCGGCTTGATCACCGCCCAATCCTTGTCGTCGCGCTTGGCCACGGTGATGAAATCGGAGCCGAAGAAGACGGTGGAAACGCCATCGATGGCGAAGAGCTGCTGCGCCAAAGGCGAGCGCCCGGCGCCCTGGGCCGAGGGGAAATCGGCGGTGCCGCGCGCCATCACCGTCTGCCCCGGCAGGAATTTGAGGGTGGCAGGGTTTGGGGTGGTTTCGGTTTCGATGAACATCGCAGTCTCCTCTTGGGCGGGCGTCGGTTTGGACAGGTAAGGCGGGATCGAGCCAAAGATGGGTCGTTTCAGGCCTTATATCAAGTGATGCGCATAATGTCTTCGTCGGACAGGCTGCCCGGCACGATCGCCATCGGAATGCGCAGCCGGTCGCGGTATTTGCCGGTAAGGGCGGTGATCAGCGGCCCCGGCCCTTCCGAGCCGGTGCCCGAGGCCAGCACCAGGATCGAGATGGTGGGGTCTTCGTTCAGGAGCTTCAAGAGCTCCTCGCGCGGGTTGCCTTCGCGGACATAGAGCACCGGCGTCTCGCCCGAGCAGGCATAGACCTCGTTGGCCATGCGATGCAAAAGCATCTCGGCCTCCTCGCGGGCTTCTTCATGCATCAGCTTGCCCACGCCGACCCATTCCCGATAATCGTTGGGCTCGACGATGCGCAGCAACGCCACCCTGCCGCCAGTGTGGCGGGCCCGCCGACAGGCGTAGCGCAGCGCGGCCCGCATTTCCTCGGAATCGTCCACCACCACCAGGAAGACCCGGTGGCCGTGGTCGCCGTCGTCGGGTGCGGCCATTCTTTCCCTCGGAACCGTTTTCGTTGGCCCGACTCTAGGAGAAGAGCCAACCCGACGCCAGGGGGAAGAGTCGGAGGGTCAACTCAAGGAATAGAGATCGGCCGGTGTTCGCACCAAATCGAGGGCAAGCTTGACGCCGACGCCCAGCACGATCAACGCCAGAATGATTCGAAGCTGCTCGCCCTTCAAGCGGGTGGAAAGCCGCACCCCGAGCTGGGAACCGATCACCCCGCCCGCCAGGAGAATCAGCGCCAGGACGGCATCGACGCTCTGGTTGGCGACTGCCTGCAAGAAGGTGGTTGCGGCGGTAAGAAAAATGATTTGGAACAGGCTGGTTCCCACCACCAGGGCGGTCGGCATGTCGAGCAGATAAACCATCGCCGGCACCATGACGAAACCGCCGCCCACCCCCATGACCGCCACCATGACCCCGACCATCGCCCCGATCAGGATCGGCGGAATGACGCTGATGTAAAGCCGCGAACGGCGAAAACGCATCTTCAACGGCAAGCCATGGGTCCAGCCGTGCGGATGCAATTTGCCCCGGATCAGGCCGCCCCGGCGGGCGCGGATCAGCGTCGTCACCGATTCGCCCAGCATCAGCAGGCCGACGATGCCGAGAAAGCCCGCGAAGGCGACCGCGATCACCAGATCGATCTGTCCCAGCCGCTTGAGCCAGCCGGAGAGAAAGACACCGCCGACCGAACCGGCCAGCCCCCCGGCCAGCAGGACCAGGCCCATCCGAACATCGACGTTGCGCCGGCGCCAATGGAAAAGCACGCCGGAAACCGAGGAGCCGATCAGTTGGTTGGCGCCCGAGGCGGCGGCGATCGGCGCCGGGACGCCGAGCAAGATCAAGAGTGGCGTAAGGAGAAAACCCCCGCCGACGCCGAACAGGCCGGAAAGCAGGCCGACGCCCGCCCCCAGCCCAACCAGAAGCGGCAGGCTGACCGAAAGACCGGCAATCGGCAGATAGATCGATAGCATCGACGTCCCGTCCGAAATCCGCTCCGGGGCATGAGCCCCGATTGTGGCGGATTTTGGACGGTATGGCCCCTCGCCCGCTTAAGGCCTTAGGAAGCCCACGATGTCATAGACCTGGGCCAGGATCGGCTCGGACAGGGCGCGGGCGCGTTGGGCGCCGTCCCGAAGCACGGCGTCGATCTGGGCCGGATCGGCCATCAATCGCTTCATCTCGGCGTTGATCGGGCCCAGTTTCGCCACCGCCAGATCGACCAGATCGTTCTTGAAGGCCGAGAACTGGGCGCCGGCATAGCGGGCGAGCACCGGCTCGACCGCCTGATCGCTAAGGGCAGCGTAGATGCCGACCAGATTGGCGGCCTCGGGCCGGGTTTCCAACCCATCGGGCCGTTCGGGCAGCGGATCGGGATCGGTCTTGGCCTTGCGCACCTTCTGGGCGATGGCGTCGGCGTCGTCGGTCATGTTGATGCGCGAATAGTCGGAGGGGTCCGACTTGCTCATCTTCTTGGTGCCGTCGCGCAGACTCATCACCCGCGAGGCCACCCCGAAGATCAGGGGCTCGACCAGGGGGAAGAACTCGGTCTTGAAGTCGTTGTTGAATTTCTGGGCGATGTCGCGGGTCAACTCCAGATGCTGCTTCTGGTCCTCGCCCACCGGCACATGGGTGGCCTTGTAGAGCATGATGTCGGCCGCCATCAGGTTGGGATAGGCGTAAAGCCCGACCGAGGCGTTCTCGCGGTGCTTGCCCGCCTTCTCCTTGAACTGGGTCATGCGGTTGAGCCAGCCCAGGCGGGCCACGCAATTGAACACCCAGGCCAGCTCGGCATGGCCGGGCACCTGGCTTTGATTGAACAGGATGTTCTTCTTGGGATCAATGCCCGCCGCAATCAGGCCGGCGGCCACTTCGCGGGTGTTGGCCTTGAGCTGCGCCGGCTCCTGCCAGACCGTGATGGCGTGCATGTCGACCATGCAGAACAGGCACTCATACTGGTGCTGCAAGGCGACCCAGTTGCGAATGGCGCCCAGATAATTGCCGAGATGAAGGTTGCCGGTGGGCTGAACGCCCGAGAAGATGCGATTCATGGGAACTCCGCGTTCGGGTGGAGGGAACGTGACGCCGCGTTCCGGTGGAACGGTCGCGGCGGAAGGGGCGGAGTTAGACGATTCTCACCGGCGGGTCAAGGGCGCCTTCCGGCGAGACCGAGAAAGACCAGCAAAGACCGGTCGAGTCGCACCCGATCGGCGTCGTCCAGCTCTCCGATTCGCTTGCCCAGGCTCTGTCGGGCAACCGTGACGACCTTATCGACCATCAGGTGCGAAGAATCGCGCAGGCCATTCGCCGGGCTGGGCTCGATCCGCAAGCGAAAGAGCGGCGCTTCGGTCGTGTCGGTCGTAAAGATGGCAAGCGTGACCGACGCGGTGGCGTCGAAGCGGTCGTCTTGGATGATGACGGCCGGCCGGGGCTTGCCGGCATAGCCCTTGCCGGCGGCCACGGTCCAAATCTCGCCCCGCTTCACGGCGATTCGTCGATGAAGGCGACCGCGTCGATAAAGGCTTGATCGAGGGCGGCCTTCTTGGACCGGGCCACCGCCAAAGACTGGCGGTGCGCTTGCTTGCGGAAGGATTCGGATCGGGTATCGGGAACCCAAATCTGGATCGGCCGCAGACCTTGGGCGCGCAGGCGGTCGCGATAGGCCTGAACCTTGGCCCGCGTGGTTGCGGTCTTCGTCGACTTTGGCAGGGTCGTCATGCCCACCTCCCATGGGTTACATGTAACCTAACGCCTTCCGATGGCGTGATCAAGGATCGGTGCGACGAAAAAATGCCCCGCCCTTTCCAACCGAAGGGGAAGGCGTTAGGCTGGTTTGCCTTGATTTTTCGAGACAGTATCGGGTTTCCATGAAAATCGTCGAGCGCCCTCCCTCCCGGGCTTTGGACAAGCCTCCCAAGACCCTGTTCCCGCCCACCCAACTGGACCAGGTTGCGGGCGAACTGCGGAACCCGGTCATCGGTCGGCCTTTGAGCGTCCGGGATATGGACGAACGGGTGGCCGAAGCGTTTGCGAGACGCCGTGACGATCTCTGATCCGCGCCCCCCCCTCGCTCCCCGCACCATCTTGGTCTATGTCGGGCTCGACCGGGTGGGCGATTCGCTTCTGAAGCTGCCTTTCGTGCGCGGCCTGCGCCAGGCCTTCCCCGAGGCCCACATCACCTGGGTGGCCGGCAAGGACACCAGCGTCTACGCGACGGTGATGGCACCGGTGGTTCGGGGCCTGATCGACGAGGTGATCGAGCGGGCCGGCATCGGGCTCGATCCCTTGGAATTGCTGCGCCGGCCCCTGGGCGGGCGGCGCTTCGATCTGGTGATCGATTCCCAGCGGGTGGCGCTGGCCTCGCTGGCGCTGTTGCGCATTCCCTGCCGCTGGCGGATTTCGCCCTTCGCCCGCTTTTTGTTTTCCACCGTCAAGCCGGCCAAGACCTATCGCTTTCCCAAGACCATGCTGCGCCAGATGCTCGATTTGCTCGAACTGGCCAGCGGCCAAAGCTTCCCTTCGCCCGCATTCATCGCCCTTCCCATCGACGAGGCGCAGGACAAGGACGCCGCCGGCCTGCTTCCCCCCGGTCCCCTTTATATCGGCATCGCGCCCGGCGCCGGCGGCTTGCCGAAATGCTGGCCCTTGGAGCGCTTCGCCCAATTGGCCAACGCCCAGCGCGACAAGGGGCGGGTGCCGGTTTTCCTCTTGGGTCCGGCCGAGATCGATTGGCAGACGAAGCTGGAAGCCTTGGCGCAAGGCGCGCTCTTCCCCTTGCAGGCGCCGGGGGTGCGCGAGCGCCACGGCTTTTCGCCGCTGTTCACCGTGGCCTTGGGCCGGCGCCTGGCCGCCGCGATCGCCAACGATTCCGGCGTCGGCCACATGCTGGCCGCCACCGGCCGGCCTTTGGTGTCGCTCTTTGGCCCCACCAGCCCGGCCAAATTCACCCCGATGACCGACCGGCTGGTCCTGGTCACCGCGCAAAGCTTCGGCGGGCGCGAGATGGAGCGGATACCCCTTCACGCCGCCTTGGAGGCGCTGGAAACCGCGCTCCAATCCGATGCGCCTGCCGCTTAAGCTCGTCGATCGCCTGATCGCCCCCTTCCTGGGCCGTCCCCGGACGGCGCCCAAGGGCGTGCTCCTGGTGGCAGCCGGCGGCCTGGGCGATACCGTGCTCCTGCTCGCCCTCATCGACCGCTTTTTGGGCCTGGCCCGACCGGACGAGAGGGTGACGCTGCTCTTGCGCTCCGACGCCGCCAAGATGGGTTTCCTGGCCCCGCCGGGGCTTGAGATTCTCGCCGTCGATTTCAAACGCCTGGCGCGCGATGCCTGGTATCGTTTCCGAAGCCAGGCCGATCTTCGGCGTCGCGGCTATCGCTTGGCGGTGAGCCTCGATTATTTGCGCCATCCCGATCTTGACGAGGCGCTGATCCGTGCCGCCCAGGCGCCCGAAAGCGCGGCGATGATCGCCCGACCCTGGCCCAAGCACCAGCGGGCGCTCGACGCCAACCAGGCCCTTTTCGGCCGCCTTTTTAACAGTGGCCCGCCCCGGCACGACAAGGCGCTTCGTTGGGCCGCCTTTGCCGATTGGCTGCAAGATGTCAGGCGCGATGCGCCGGTTCTGCGCCTGCCCGACGAGCGGCTGCCGGCGCCGGACCCGTTCGAGGCGCCGACGGTGATGATCCAGCCCTTTTCGGCGGTGGCGGCCAAGCAGATCGCGCCCGCAAGCTGGCAAGCCATTCTCGATTCCCTGCCCGCCGATCATCGGGTTCGCATCTTGGGCGCGCCCAGTGATCTCGACCGCAACCCGGCCTATCGGGCCTTGCTCGATCCGGTGCGGGTGACGTTTGATTCCCGTCCTTTCCAAGCGCTGTTGCCCAATCTGCGCGCCGCCCGGCTGGTGATCAGCGTCGACACCGCGCTCATGCATCTGGCGGCGCTTTCGGGCGCGCCCACCTTGGGCCTGGCCAGCGCCGCCTTCGTGGGCGAAATCGTGCCCTACGATCCGACGATCATGCCGGCCAATCTGCGGGTGCTTTATCAGGCCATGCCCTGCGCCGGCTGTTTGGGCGATTGCCGCTATCCCCTCGAGGGGGGCATGTATCGCTGTTTGGCGGCGCTCGAACCCAACGCGATGATCGCCGAAATCCAAGCGATGCTGGGGGTTGGATGACCGGCTGGCGCGCCTCGATCGGGGTCTATGCCGACCGCCGGATGGCGGCCATCCTGTTCCTGGGCTTTTCGAGCGGCCTGCCTTTGGCGCTGACCGGCACCACGCTGGCCGCCTGGTTGACCGAATCGAAGGTAAGCCTGGCCGCCATCGGCCTGTTCGCCCTGGTGGGCACGCCCTACAGCCTCAAATTCCTGTGGGCGCCCTTTCTCGATCGGCTCGATCCGCCGCTGATCGGCGGACTGGGCCGGCGGCGCGGCTGGGGCCTGTTGATCCAGCTTTTCTTGGCGATCTTGCTCTTGCTGCTCGGCCAAACCGATCCCCTGGCGGCGCCCGAACGCATCGCCCTTCTGGCGGTTCTGGTGGCTTTCGCCTCGGCCAGCCAGGACATCGTCATCGACGCCTTCCGGGTGGAAATTCTCGACGAGCGTCAGTACGGCGCCGGCGCCGCGATGATCCAGCTTGGCTATCGGCTGGGCATGCTGGCCTCGGGGGCCGGCGCGCTGTTCCTGGCCGAGGCCCTGCCCTGGTCGGGCGTCTTTGCGGTGATGGCGGGATTGGTGGGCGTGGGCGCGCTCACCTTGCTTTTCAACCGCGAACCGGCCAGCGAACCGAAAAGCGAAACGCCGGCCTCCTGGCTGGCCGACACCGTCTTGGCGCCCTTCGCCGATCTGGTCGGCCGCATGGGCTGGTCGCTGGCGGCGGTTTTCGCCTTCATCGTCCTTTACAAGCTGGGCGACGCCCTGGCCGGGGTGATGAGCATGCCCTTCTATCTCACGATGGGTTTTTCCAAAACCGAGATCGCCGAGATAAGCAAGATCTTCGGCCTGGGGGCGACGCTTTTGGGCACTTTTCTGGGGGGCGCGGCGGTGGCGCGCTTCGGGCTTAAGCCCAGCCTTCTGGTCTTCGGCGTCTTTCAGATGGCGTCCAATCTGATGTTCGCCGCCCAGGCGATGCGCGGCCATGATGTGGGCTTTCTCTATCTCACCATCGGCATCGAGAATCTGGCGGGCGGGCTGGGCTCGGCTGCCTTCGTCGCCTATCTGTCGGGCCTGTGCCGGCGTTCCTTCACCGGCACCCAATACGCGCTGTTGTCTTCGCCGGCCGCTCTGGGGCGCACGCTGTTCGCCGCCTCGGGCGGCTGGCTGGTCGAGCGCATGGGCTGGGTCGATTTCTTTCTCGCCAGCACCGCCGCCGCCCTGCCCGGCCTTCTGCTGCTGCTGTGGATGGTGCGCCGCTTCCCGGCCGAGAAATGATTATTCCGCCGCCCGGTGCTGCGGCCGGGCAGGAACCATGCTTTCCAATTCCCGCCAGACATCGTCGATGGCGATCTCGGCAACGCAGGGAAAGACATGCTCCTTGGTCGGACGTTTGTCGCAGCGCCAGAAGCAGTGATAGCACGGCATTTCGTGATAGACGAAGTGGGCCGCGGGCGGCGTCGCCTCGGGCGGATAGGGCACGAAGCTCCCGAAATGGCCGCCGCCCAAGATCACCACGGTGGGCGCGCCCAGGGCAATCGCCAGATGCGCCGGACCGGTGTCGTTGGAGAGCACGGCGGCGGCGTGCTTCATCAGATCGAGCAAGTCGGGCAGCTTGGTTCGCCCGATCAGATTGATCACGCCCGGCCGGTTCAATTCACGCCGCAGCCGGCCCACCTGGGCCTTTTCAGCGGCGCTGCCGCCGGTGAAGGCCACCCGATAGCCGCGCTCGAGAAGCCGGCGGGCGATGGCGAGGAAGGAATCGAACGGCCAGCGCCGGCCGGGCTCGTTGGAGCCGAAATTCAGAACCACATAGGGCGGACCTTCGGCGACCGGCGGCGCCCGATCGCGCCAGGCGATCTGGGGCGGCTCGGGAGCGATCGTCTTGCCGGCGATCTCCGAGATGAAACGGAAATGGCGCAGGATTTCGTGGGTCGGATAGGGGCCGGTGTCGATCAGCCGGGTCGCCTTCTGCATGTAGTAGCCGAACTCGGCCCTTGTGGCGTCGCTCACATAGGGACGCGACAAGACGCTCACCGGCGCCGCCGCGAACCAGACCAGGCTGTCGGCGGTCAATGCCTTCCGGAAGAAGATGTCGGAAACCGCGACCTGGAAACCCTGTCGGCGCACCCATAAGGCCTCGCGGAAGCGGTACAGCGGCTGGCGCTCGAAGGCGTGTTCGTCGATCACCTTGAGGCGATAGCCGGCGAAAACTTCGCCGACCAGACTGCCCCAGGAGGTGCAGCCCAAGACGGTGACCGCCCCGGGCTCGATCCCGAAGGCTTCGGCATAGTGATCGAGGGTGCGGCGAAACAGCACCATGTCGCCGATGCCGTCCATCCGCACCACCAGCAGCCCCTGGGGTTTCTTGAAGACCGGCCAGAGCCGCACCAAAAGATCGAGCGGGCGGAACATCCACCAGCGCCGGCGCATGCCGAGCAGCCAAAGCGGCGAGGTTTGGGCGGATTCCGGGGTCGAATTCATGGCCTATGCTACGGTGTCGGGCCCCGCCGGCAACAGGAAAATCACGCCGATTCCTTGATCCGGGACGCCTTCTTGCGGTCGTTGGGATCGAGCAGGCGTTTGCGAAGCCGGATGCTTTTCGGCGTCACTTCCACCAGCTCGTCGTCTTCGACATAGGCGATGGCGGCCTCGAGGCTCATTTTGCGCGGCGGCGTCAACCGCACCGCCTCGTCTTTGCCCGCCGCGCGGATGTTGGTGAGCTGCTTGGCCTTAAGCGGGTTGACGTCGAGGTCGTTGCCCCTGGTGTGCTCGCCGATGATCATGCCCTCATAGACCTTGGTGCCGGGCGCGATGAACAAGGGCCCGCGCTCCTCCAGATACCAAAGGGCATAGGCCACCGCCTCGCCGGCGCCGTTGGCGACCAGAACGCCGTTGCGCCGCCCCTCGATCGGTCCCCGGAAGGGGCCGAAACCGTGGAAGCTGCGGTTCATCAGGCCGGTGCCGCGGGTGTCGGTGAGGAATTCGCCGTGATAGCCGATCAGGCCCCGCGAAGGCGCGCGGATCAAGAGGCGCAGCTTGCCGGCGCCCGAGGGTCTCACCTCGAGCAATTCGCCCTTGCGCCGGCTCATCTTCTCGACCACGACGCCCGAAAATTCCTCGTCGACGTCGATCTGCACGTCCTCGATCGGCTCCAGCTTCTGGCCGTGCTCGCTGCGCATGAGAACGCGCGGGCGCGAGATCGACATCTCGAAACCCTCGCGGCGCATGGTCTCGATCAAGACGCCCAATTGCAGTTCGCCCCGCCCGGCGACCTCGAAGGCGTCACGATCGGCGCTTTCGGTGACACGGATGGCGACGTTGCCCTCGGATTCGCGCATCAGCCGGTTGCCGATCACCCGCGACGTCACCTTGTCGCCTTCGCGCCCGGCCAGGGGGGAATCGTTGACCGAGAAGGTCATCGCCAGAGTCGGCGGATCGATGGGAATGGCCGAGAGCGGCTGATCGACCTCGGGCACCGCCAGCGTGTCGGCGACCGTGGTCATCGACAGCCCGGCCACCGCGATGATGTCGCCCGCCTCCGCCGATTCCACCGGCACCCGATCGAGCCCGCGATAGGCCAGAAGCTTGGTGAGCCGCGCCTGCTCGATCACCTTGCCGTCGGCATGCAGGCCGCGGATCTGGGTGTTGACGCGCGCGATGCCGCGCTCGATCCGCCCGGTCAGCACCCGGCCGAGATAAGGATCGTATTCCAGGATCGAGGCCAGCATGGCGAAGGGAGCGTCGAGATCGCGCTTCGGCGGCGGCACATGCGCCAAGATCAGATCGAACAAGGGCGCCAGCCCCTCGCGCGGGCCGTCGAGGGTCGGGCTGGCCCAGCCGTCGCGGCCGACCGCGAACAAGGTGGGGAAATCGAGCTGGTCGTCGTTGGCGTCCAGCGCCGCGAAGAGATCGAACACCTGGTCGTGCACCTCGTGGGCGCGGGCGTCCTGGCGATCGACCTTGTTGATGATGACGATCGGGTGAAGGCCCTGGGCCAGGGCCTTGGCGGTGACGAACTTGGTTTGCGGCATCGGCCCTTCGGCGGCGTCGACCAGCACCAGCACGCCATCGACCATCGACAAGATGCGCTCGACCTCGCCGCCGAAATCGGCGTGGCCGGGCGTGTCGACGATGTTGATGCGCACGTCCTTCCAGACCACCGAGGTGCATTTGGCCAAGATGGTGATGCCACGCTCGCGTTCGAGCTCGTTGGAATCGAGGGCCCGCTCGATCACCTGCTGGTTGTCGCGGAAGGTGCCGCTTTGGCGCAGCATGGCGTCGACCAGCGTGGTCTTGCCGTGGTCGACATGGGCGATGATGGCGATGTTGCGCAATTCCATGAGCGGTGGCTTATCCCATTTTTTCGGCAATGAGCCGGTCGAGTGGCCGGCCGGGCCGGGCGCCGACATGGCCGATGACTTCGGCGGCGCAGATGCCGCCCAGGCGGGCACAATCGGCCAGGCTGCGGCCGGTGGCCAGGCCGTGCAGGAAACCGGCGGCGTAAAGATCGCCGGCGCCGGTGGTGTCGATCACTGCGACGTCGGCTTCGGCGTCGATGATGTGGACTTCGTCGCCCGCCAGCACGACCGAGCCCTTTTCCGAGCGGGTCAGCGCCGCGATCTCGCAATGGCCGCGCATCGCCTGAAGGGCGTCGTCGAACTCCACCGTCTGGTACAGCGCGCCGATCTCGTTTTCGTTGGCGAACAGGATGTCGACATGGTTCTTGACCAGATCGAGGAATTCGGCGCGGTGGCGGTTGACGCAGAAGCCGTCGGACAGCGAGAGCGCCACCTTGCGACCCGCCTTGTGGGCCAACGTGGCCGCTTTGGTGAAGGCTTCCTTGGCGGCCGGCGGATCGAAGAGATAGCCTTCGAGGTAGGTGACCTTGGATTGGGCGATCAGATCGGCGTCGATGTCCTCGGGGCCCAATTGGGTGCAGGCCCCCAGATAGGTCTGCATCGTGCGCTGGGCGTCGGGGGTGACCAGGATCAGGCAGCGCGCCGTCGTCGGCCCCTTGCGCATCGGCGGGGTGGCGAAATAGACCCCGGCGGCGGTGAGGTCGTGGCGGAAGACCCGGCCCAGTTCGTCGTCATGCACCTTGCCGATATAGGCGGCGCGCGAACCCAGCGAGGCCAGCCCGGCCATGGTGTTGGCGGCCGAGCCGCCCGAGCATTCGACGCCCGGCCCCATCTCGGCATAGAGCCGCTGCGCCTGGTGGGCGTCGATCAACGTCATGCCGCCCTTGGGCAGGCTGTGCCGGGCCAGGAAGGCGTCGGTGGAATGGGCCAGCACATCGACGATGGCGTTGCCGATGCCGACCACATCGAAGGGAGCGGCCATGAAGCGACCCTGTCTTGATTGATAAAGCCGGCGGGAGTATAGCGACGCTTTGCCGAACCACAAGGCCGAAGGCAAGGTGCCGTCATGATTGTTGGCCTGTTCAAGGCCCTGGCGCAACTGAACGATCCCCGCCTGCGACGGGTGCTTTGGGCGTCGCTGGGCTGGGCCTTCGTGCTTCACGCCGCCCTCTACGCCGTTTTGGGCTTTGCCCTTCAGCATCTGCCCACCACCGATCTGGCCTGGCTCGACACCCTGTTGCGGGTCGTAAGTGGGCTGGGCGCCTTCCTGGCCAGCCTGTGGCTGTTTCCGGCCGTGGTCAGCGTCATCCTGGGCTTCTATCTCGAGCAGGTGGTGGCGACGGTCGAAAACCGCCATTACCCGAACCTGCCGAGACCAAGGGCCCAGCCGGTGGTGGAATCGGTGGCGACCGCGCTGCGCTTCGCCGCCGTCGCCGTGGGTCTGAACATCCTGTTTCTGCCGCTCTATCTGATCCCGGTGATCAATGTCGGCGCCTTTCTGCTTCTCAACGGCTATCTGCTCGGGCGGGAATATTTCGAGCTGGTGGCCGCCCGGCGCCTGGAGCCCTTGGCGATGCATCAGACCCGGCTGCGCCATCGCGGTCGGTTTCTTCTGTTGGGCATCGCGGCGGCGGCTTTGCTGCTGGTGCCGCTCGTCAATCTGGTGGCGCCGATCGTTGCCGCCGCCTGGATGGTTCACCTGCTGGAATCCTTGCGTTGGCGAGACGAACGGCTATAATATAATTGCGTGTGCCAAGCGCTTGCCGCCGCGGGCAAGGCAGCCGCGATTCTTTGAGGGAAAGGTCTAACCGAATGTTCCGGCGCAAGAATCCCGAGGACGAGGATCTCAAATCTTCTCCGTCGGCTGAAAGCGATTCCGATCTCGACGAGATGGGCGCGCCGCCCCTGAAACCCTTTACCCGCAAAGGATCGCATATGCCCAACAAACCGCCGGCGCAGCCCTTCCGGCCGGATATTCCCAGGCGGGTGGTCGATATTCCGGGCGCGCCCCGGCGCAACGACCGGCCCAACGAGGGCGACGGCAAGAAGCTGATCGTCGGCCGCGAGATCTGCCTGACCGGCGAAATCAGCGCCTGCGACCGTCTGGTGGTCGAGGGCACGGTCGAGGCTTCGCTGTCCAACGCCCGCTCGATCGACATCACCGAAACCGGCCTTTTCAAGGGCAATGCCGAAGTCGACGACGCCACCATCAACGGCCGCTTCGAAGGCCGGCTGTCGGTGCGCGGCCGCTTGGTGGTGCGCGCCCTGGGCAAGGTGTCGGGCACCGTTCGCTATGGCAGCCTGGTGGTCGAATCCGGCGGCGAGATCGCCGGCACCGTCGAGGTCGTCCGCGCCGCCAACGAGGAACAGCCCCTCTTGGGATTCAGCCACCCGCCGGCCGCGGCCGACGGCGAGTCCAAGGCCTGATGGCGATCCGGCCGGGCGCGCGCTGGGCGGCCTTGGGGGCGATGGCGCTTCTGCTGCCCGCCTGCTCGCTGTCGAATGTGGGGGCCGAGGCCCCGCCAAGCGCCACCGCCCAGGCGCGCTTCGAAGCCGCCCAGTCCCCCGCCGCCCAGCCCGAGACGGAGACCGCCTCGATCCCGGCGCCGGCCGCCCTCCCCGTTCCCGCCCCCAATCCCGAGGAGCTGGTGGGACTGGCGTCGCGCGAGGTGGCCGAGCTGTTGGGCTTTCCCCAGCTCAGGCGGCGCGAAAGCCCGGCCGAGCTTTGGCAGTACGCCAATCAAAGCTGCATCCTCGATCTCTTCTTTTCGAAAGAGACCGAGCCGGCCCGGGTCGCCTATGTCAATCTGCGCAGCCTCAATCCGGTGAAGATGTCGCGCGGCCAGTGCATGGCCGAGCTGATGCCGAAACCCGGGCGCAGTTGACCCGCCGAGGCGGGCGCCGCATCGGCCGTTCGAACCCAAAGCGGGGACCAGGATCCCCAGATCGTTACGTTTTCCATATCCTATCCTTTGATAACCCCGATTTCGGGAAAAAATCGGTTCGGTAACCGTCAAGGGTTCTTGCGCCGGCGGTTTGGGGCGCTTGACGTTAATACCCTCCAATACGATACTGCTTCGATGATCGGCCGGGGAATGGGACCCACGGCAGGCCGGCTTGGGGATCGTCCGATCCTGCGCATCCTTCGATGATCGCTCAAAGAGCGTCCGAGCTGAAACTTGATCCGCCGGCCGAGGGCCGATGCACCATTTTCCCGGCCCCACCGTCGACGGAAATTGCCGGCAAAGAATTAGGGACACCGGAGCCACCGGTGCCCATAAATGGGAGGCTTACCATGAAGATTCTTACCACCCTGGCGGCAATGATTGTGTCGCTGCTCGGTGCCAGCGCCAACGCCGCCAGTTGGGGGGTGGGCAGCGGGCCGCAGGGCACGGTTATCTACACCTCCGCGGCGGCAATCGCCAAACTGGCTAGCGAGAAGGCGGGGCTCGACCTGCGGGTCCAGCCCTACGGTGGCTCGTCGCAATACGTACCCCTGGTCGGCACCAAGGAAATCGACTTTGCCCTCGCCAATATTCTCGAGGTCAGTTCGGCGGTGGATGGAACCTTGATCTTCCAGGGCCGCAAAAGTCCCGACATCCGGGTGGTGGCGGTGATCTTTCCCTTGACCGGGAGCTTTTTCGTCCGGGCCGATTCGCCGATCAAGAGCCTCAAGGATTTGAAGGGCAAGCGGTTGCCGACCGGCTATTCCAGTCAGGCGATCATTCGCCCGCTGACCGACGCGGTGTTGGCCAATGGCATGATCTCGACCGACGATGTCAAAGCCGGTCCGGTGCCCAACGTCATCCGTGCGGCCGAGGACTTCGCGCAGGGCAAGGCCGACGCCTTTTTCTTCGGGATCGGCGGGGCCAAGGTCGCCGAGGTGGCGGCGGGTGTCGGCGGCGTGCGCCTGTTGCCGCTCGATGACGATCCGCGAGCGGTGGCGGCGATGCGCAAGATCGTGCCGCAGTCCTATATCACCACCCTGCAGCCTTCGGACAAATATGTCGGCGTGGTCGGGCCGACCAAGGTCATGGCCTATGATTTCCTGCTCATCGCCGGCGCCCATGTTCCCGACGAGATCGTCCACAAGCTGACCGCGACGATCGCCGCCAACAAGGCCGATCTGGCGGCGGCGGCGCCGTTTTTCTTCGATTTCGAGGTCGCCAAGATGGCCAAGAAAAACGGCCTTTCCTACCATCCGGGGGCGGTGAAATTCTATCAGGAAAGCGGTCTTTGGCCACCCAAGGACTGACCGGATGCCGCCCGAGCAATTGCCCGACGAATCAAATGTTGGCGATGCCCGTCAGGCCTCGCGCCTTGTTCGGGCGAGCGCGGATACGCTGGCGGCGCTGATCGTCATTTCCTCGGTGGTTTGGGCGGCCGACATCCCCCGGATGTTCGGCTTCATCGCCTACACCGAGCAGTTCCTGGCCATGATGTTGGGCTTGGCGCTGGCTCTTGCCTATCTGCGCCTCCCGGTTGGCGGGGGCAAGCGCCAGCGATTGCCCTGGTACGATGCTCTCGCCGCCGGTCTGGCCCTGGTGATTTGCCTCTACGTCGCCGCCCAATACACCATCTTGATCGATGAAACCACCTTCCGACCGCTCAAGCTGGTTGTCGTCGGGGTCCTGTTGACGGGGTTGCTCTTGGAAGCCCTGCGCCGGATGGTGGGGCCGACCCTCTGCCTCGTCGTCCTGGTGTTTATCCTCTACGCTTTGTTCGGGCACCTGATCCCCGGCCGCCTCGCGGGGCGGCCGATCGCCATCGACCGTCTGGCCGTCTACATCGGGATCGATTCCAATGCCGTCTTCGGCATGCCGATGATTGTCGGCACCATCGTCGTCATTCCCTTTATTCTGCTTGGCCAGGTCTTGGGGCGCTGCGGCGGTTCGGATTTCTTCACCGACATCGCGATCGCCTTGATGGGGCGCTACCGCGGCGGCTCGGCGAAAATCGCCGTGGTCGGCTCGGGCCTGTTCGGCATGATCTCGGGCAGCGCCGTCGCCAACGTCGCCACCGTCGGCACCATCACCATTCCGATGATGCGCCGGGCTGGCTACCCGGCGGCGTTGGCGGGGGCGATCGAGGCGGTGGGATCGACCGGCGGCCAGTTGATGCCACCGGTGATGGGCGCCGCCGCCTTCCTGATGGCGGAATTCCTGCAAACCAGCTACGGCGCGGTGTGCGTCGCCGCGACCATACCGGCCATCCTCTATTATCTCTCGCTGTTCGTGCAGGTCGATCTCGAGGCGGCGCGCAACGGCATCGCCGCCGTCAAGTCCGAGCGTTCGGTGCGAGCGGTCCTGGCTCAGGGTTGGCATGTTCCGATCCCGTTCGTCGTCCTCATCGTCGCCCTTTTCGGCTTCAACCTGCAGCCGGAATCGGCGATGCTGGTGGCGCTGCTGCCGCTTCTGGCCACCGGCTTTGCCTTGGGCTACCGCGGCCGCAAGCTGGTCTGGCGCGACCTGTGGCCGATTCTTTGCGCCGCCGGGGTCGGGGCACTGGACATCATCCTGATCTGCGCCGCCGCCGGCATCATCATCGGCATCCTCAATCTCTCGGGCCTGTCCTTCGCCCTGACCATGATCCTGGTCGAACTTGGCCACGGCAGCCTCGCGGTGCTGTTGCTGGCGGCGGCGGTGATCGCCCTGATCCTGGGCATGGGAATGCCGACGGTCGGCGTCTACGTCCTGGTCGCCACCCTGGTCGCGCCGGCGATGATCGAGATGGGAGTCTCGCCAATGGCCGCCCACATGTTCGTTTTCTATTTCGGGATGCTGTCGATGATCACCCCGCCGGTCGCTCTCGCGGCCTACGCCGCCGCCAGTTTGGCCCACTCGGACGTCATGCGGGTCGGCTGGACCGCCTGCCGGGTCGGCTGGGTGGCCTTCATCGTCCCCTTCCTGTTTGTTGCCGCGCCCAACCTGCTGATGGTCGGCCATTGGTCCGACATCGGCTTGGCCTTGATCACCGCCATCGCCGGTTTGTGGTTCACGGCGGTCGGTGTGGTTGGGCATCTGAACGCGTCGTTGCGCCCCCTGCAACGCGCCCTGTTCACCATCGCCGGCATCCTGCTGCTGATTCCGGCCCAGGCCTTCCCCGGTGCGGTATGGACCGATATTCTTGGTGCCCTTCTGGGGCTTTTTCTTCTTTTCGTTCATTTCCCCAAGTTTCGCCGCCGTCTGTCGCCGACCCGCATTTCCGGAGGTTCGTAAATGTCCGCATGGCTTTCCGGTGAAGTTCACCGCATCAAGACCGACGTCGCCGTCATCGGCGGGGGCACCGCCGGCCTCAACGTCGCCATGGCGGCGCGCGAAGCTGGAGCCAGCGTGCTGATTGTCGATAAGGCGCACATCATGCGCTCGGGCGCGATTGCCGGGGGTATCGACCATTTCATGGCCTATCTCGACACCGGCGAATCCTGGGACACCCGCGAGGCTTGGCTCAAATACGTCGGCAAGGTGGCGCGCGGCGCTGCCGATTTGCGCATCCACGAGAAGGTGTTCTGCGACGAACTGCCCGCCGCCTTGGCGCGGGTCGAGAAGATCGGCATTTCGCTGCGCCAGAAGGATTCGGGCGAGATTTTCCGCACCCAGACCCTCGGTCAACCGGGGCCGTACTCGATCAACTTCGACGGCAAGTTCCTCAAGCCGGCGATGGCCAAGGAAGTGGCGCGGCGCCGCTGCAAGGTGATCAATCGCGTGCAGGTTACCAACCTCTATCTGCACGATGGCGAACTTGCGGGCTTCGCCGGCTGGGACATGCGGACCGGCGACTTCTATGAGGTCCAGGCCAAGGCGGTGGTGATCGCCACCGGCAACACCAACCGCATGTTCAAGAGTCAGACCGGCAACCCGTTCAATCTGTGGTATTGCCCGGCCAATACCGGCGATCTGCACCGAGCCGCCTGGGACGCGGGGGTGGAACTGGCCAACGTCGAATACGTGCGCATGACCATTGTTCCCAAGGGCTTCAGCGCCCCCGGCTTCAACGCCTTTTTCGGCATGGGCGGCAAGTTCGTCAACGGTCTGGGCGATGCGTTCATGAACACCTACCATCCGATGGGCGACAAAGCGCCGCGCAATGTGATGGTGTGGGGGGCGCTGCAGGAGGTGCGGGCCGGCCGGGGGCCGATCTACATCGACGTTCGCCACCTCAAGCCGAAGGATCTCGAGCATCTGTTCTTCACCCTCGGCATCGACAAGGATACCCTGCCCGAGTTCCTCCACGCCAAGGGCTACAGCCGCGAGGGAACGATGATCGAGATGACGATTTCCGAGCCGATGCAGGCGCGGCCGTCGGAAATGTGCGGGGCGGGAATCAAGATCGACGAAACCTGCGCCTCCAACATTCCGGGCGTTTTCGGCGCCGGCGACGCGTCCGATCAGATGGGCTGCCTGCACATGTGCATGGCCGGCGGTTTTGCCGCGGGCAAGCACGCCGCCCGTTATGCGCTCCGCCAGACGCGCCACCGTCCCCTTGATGCCAAGGTGCTGACCGCCGAGCGCAAGCGCGTCTTTGCCCCGTTGACCCGGCGGGCCGGCCTGCATTACGGCGAGTTCGAGGGCATCGTCCGCATCATCACCACCGATCATTTCGGGCCGATCAAGACCGAGATCAGCCTGACCTCGGGCATCGCCAAGCTCGACCAGCTCGATTCGCACCGTGAGGAACTCAAGGCGTCCAATCTCCATGAGCTTATGCGTTGCCACGAGGCGATGAACATTCACGCGATGGCCAAGATCGTCGCCCACGCCTCGCTGGCGCGGCCCGAATCGCGCTTCAGTCCCTACCATCACCGGGCCGATCATCCTGAAACCAAGGACGAATATTGCGGTCTGGTGGTGGTTGGCAAGGGCGCCGACGGCCGCCCGACCACCCGTTTCCAGCCGCTTCACTACGCTGTCTGAGAGGTTCCAGCCATGACTGCCGTCATCGACAAGAAAAAGTGCAACGGCTGCGGCCTCTGCGCCCTCTATTGCCCGCTCGACGTCATCTACATGGAAGACGGCATTGGCCATGTCGTCTATCCCGACGAATGCTGGCATTGCGGCGCCTGTCGGCAGGAATGCGCCAAGGGTGCGGTCCGCTTCGAGTTCGGGGCGATGATGCTGGCGGTGTGAACGCGACCATCGCTCCTCTTCGACCGCTCACTGGGCCACGACCTTCCGCCAATTCGCGCTTTCAAACCGCCAAGTCACGAAGACACCAAGGTGAAACCGCCTCAAGGGTTTCGCCCGCTGTTCGCGCCGTTTCGGGCGCCGGTTCGCAAGGGTTGCGGTGGCCTGATCGGGCCCCGAGCCTCGATGTTCAATTCACCGGCTTGGCGAAGGTCTGGGCGGCGGGGCTGACCACCCGGTGGCGGCCGCGCTGGATTTCCATCACCGCCAGGCTGCGTTCGGTGGTGCCGTCGGACAGAAAGCGGAATATGCCGTCGACGCCGGCAAAGCCGTTCGGATTGGCCAGCGCCCGGGCCGAGAAATCGCCGCCCTGGGCCAGAATGGCGGCCAGTGCGGTGGCGTCATAGGCCAGGCTGGCGATCCGGGGCGGCTTGGCGCCGAAATTCTTCTGATAGCGGTTTTCGAATTCGGCCCGCGCCTCGGGCGGTGGGGCTCCATACCAGGCGCCGGCCAGCGCCGGCTCGGCGCCCAAGGTGGTGTCCTCCCAAAGCAGCGTGCCCAGAAGCCGCACCTTGGCCGGATCGATGTCGTAATAGGGCAGCAGCGCGGCGATGGCGCGCAGCCGCCCGCCATCCTCGGGCAGGAACAGGGCCTCGAAGCCGACCTCGCCCAGCGTTTCCAGATTGGCAAGCCTTGCCAAGGCCGATTTGGCGGCCTCGTCGCCTTTCTCGCGCCGCGCCTCCAGTTCGCGCCGTTGCGCCAGCAGCGCCCGATGGCGGGCATCGTAATTGGCCAGCTTCTTGACCGTGTCGTTATGGTCCTTGGCGTTGGGATCGTAAGATTCGACATCGACGACCTGGCCGCCCTGGGCGGCCACCGCGCCCCGGAAGGCCTCGAGAAACACCCGACCCGATTCGTTGGAAGGCACCAGGGCGGCAAAGCGCGACAGGCCGCGGGCCCGCGCATGCCCGACCACCCGATCGACCTGCAGGCGGGGCAGGATGCTCAAGAGATAGGTTCCGGCTTGCGCCGCCGTCCGGTCCGAGGAAAAGGCGACCAGATTAAGCCCGTTGCGCCGTGCCACGGGCGCCGCCGCCTTCACCTCGGCGGAAAAGAGCGGGCCCAGAATGAGCTTGGCGCCCTGCGCGCCGGCCCGCTCGGCGGCCCGGGCGGCGCCCTCGGGCGTGCCCTGAGTGTCGAGCGGCAAAAGGGTGAAATCCTCGTCGGCGATCTCGAACAGGGCAAGCTGGGCGGCGTTGAGCAGCGCCTGGCCCAAAGCGGCCTGCGGCCCCGAAAGCGGCAGCAGGATCGCCGCCTTCGAGGGTCCGGCCTTAGGCAAGGGCGCGGCCGAGTCCAAGCCGCCCTCTTCGGCCGGGGGAATGACGGTCTCGACGATTTCCTCTTCCTCGTCGGGCTCGGCCGCGTCGGCCTTCGGCTGGGCGGCGGCGGGCGGAGCGGAAACCGCGGGCGCCGGGGTGGCGCTGGGCGGCGGCAAGGGCACGCTTTCGATGCGAACGCGCGGCGCCACTCTTTCGCCGGGCGGCGGTTCGGTGGGCGCGCGCGCCGCGCCCGGCAGGGGCGGGGGCGGCGTTTGAGTCGTGGCTTGCGGGGATGGCTTAACCTCGGGCCCCAGGAATGGTACATCCAGAGTCTCGCACCCCGTCACCACCAGCACGGCCAGCAGCCATGGGACGATCGCCAGCCGGCGCCAAGCGCCCAACCAAATCGACCCGCGATGCGCCAAACCCAGCCTCCGCCGCCCATCCGAAGAATGGGGGCAAGACTAATCGCGCCACCGTTGGAAGTAAACCGCCGGGGCGCCCCTGGTCGGGTCTGGCGGTGGTGGCGACGCCGATCGGCAATCTGGGCGACATCACGGTCCGCGCCGCCCGCATTCTGGCCGAGGCCGACGCGGTGATCTGCGAGGACAGCCGGGTCACCGGCAAGCTGTTGACCCATCTCGGCATCAAGGCCTCGATGATCGCCTATCACGATCACAACGCCGACAAGATCCGCCCGGCGATCCTGGCCCGCCTGCGCCAGGGCGAAGCGCTGGCGCTGGTTTCCGACGCCGGCACGCCGCTCGTTTCCGATCCCGGCTTCAAGCTGGTGCGCGAGGCGTCGGCGGAAGGGATCGCGCTCACCGCCCTGCCCGGCCCCTCCTCGGTCCTCACCGCCCTGGTGCTGGCCGCCATCCCCTGCGAGCGCTTTCTGTTTGCCGGTTTCCTGCCCGCCAAGGCCCAGGCCCGGCGCAGCCTGCTGGCCGAACTGGCGTCGGTTCCGGCCGCTCTGGTGTTGTTCGAATCGCCCAACCGGCTGGCGGACTCGCTGGCCGATCTGGCCTCGATCCTGGGCGATCGGCCGGCGGCGATGGCGCGCGAAATGACCAAGCTGTTCGAGGAGGTGCGCCGCGCCCCGCTGGTCGAGCTGGCGGCGCAGTACCGCGACGCCCCCGCGCCCAAGGGCGAGCTGGTGCTGGTGGTGGGCCCGCCCCTGGCGCCCTCCCTGCCCAGCGAAGCCGATCTCGACAGCCTGATCGGCAACGCCCTGACGACCATGAGCGTGCGCGACGCCGCCCAGGCGGTGGCGGTGGCGACCGGGTTGCGCAAAAAGGACGTCTACGCCCGCGCGCTGGCCCTGGCGGCGGCGAAGGGATGAACCGCGCCCAGGCCGAACGGCGCGGCCGATGGGCGGAGGCCGCCGCCATCCTGCTGCTGCGGCTCAAGGGCTACGCCATCCTGGCCCAACGTTACCGCACTGGGCCGGGCACCGGTGCGGGCGAGGTCGATCTCATCGCCCGCAAGGGCAATCTGGTGGCCTTCGTCGAAGTGAAGGCGCGCGCCGATGCCGACCGGGCCGCCCACTCGATCACGCCCCGCCAGCAGGCCCGCATCGCCCGAGGCGCCGAGGCCTTTTTGCAGGCCCATCCCGAACTGGCGGGGCTCGATGCCCGTTTCGACGTCGTGCTGGTGGCGCCCCTGCGCCCGCCGGTCCATCTCGAAAACGCCTGGCAGACCGATTCGGCCGGCCATTTTTGATTAACCACTCCGTGCTAGACTTGGACCCCATGAAGACGACGCGCTGGACACCGATCGCCCTCTTGCTGGCGCTGGCGGGCTGCACGCCTTTGGGCGCCGCCGTGGGGGCGGGCGCCTCGGTGGGGGTGGCGGCCGTCGAGGAACGCGGCCTGGGGGGCGCCATCGACGACGCCAAGATCCGCCTCGACATCAACCATCTCTGGTTCCAACACGATCTCGAGATGTACCGCCAGGTGACGCTCGCCATCACCGAGGGCCGGGTGCTGCTCACCGGCACGGTCGACAAGCCCGAATACCGGCTCGATGCCGTGCGGCTGGCCTGGCAGGCGGCCGGCGTGCGCACGGTGATCAACGAAATCCAGGTGAGCGACCAGACCGGCTTTGCCGATCTGGCCACCGACCTCAAGATCGCCAACCAGCTTCGCTCGAAGCTTCTCTTCGACAAGGCGATCAACAACGTCAATTACACCATCGACAGCGTCAACAGCGTCGTCTATCTGATGGGTATCGCCCAGAACCAGGCCGAGATCGACCGGGTGGTGGGCCATGCGCGCGAGGTGCCGCACGTCAAACGCATCGCCAACCATGTGCTGCTCAAAAGCGATCCCCGCCGCTTCGAGTTCCAACGCTAAGATCGAAAGGCCCGTGTGCCGATGTCCCTCGCCGTCGCCATCCAGATGGACCCGATCGAATCGATCAACATCGAGGCCGATTCCACCTTCGTCCTGGCGCTGGAAGCGCAGCGGCGCGGCCACACGCTCCATTATTACCATCCGCGGGCGCTGGCGCTGTCGGGCGGCCGGCTCACCGCCAGCGCCCGCCCGCTTCGGGTGCGCCGCGAGCCCGGCAACCATTTCACCTTGGGTCCGCCCGCGATCCTCGATCTCGGCACCCAGGATGTGGTGCTGATGCGCCAGGACCCGCCCTTCGACATGGCCTACATCACCGCCACCCATCTGCTCGAGCACATCCACCCCAAGACGCTGGTGGTCAACGATCCGGTGCATGTGCGCAACGCGCCCGAGAAGCTGTTCGTCACCCGCTTCGACCATCTGATGCCGCCCACCCTGATCACCGCCGACCGGGCGGCGATCTTGGAGTTCCGCGACCGGCACAAGGATTTGATCTTGAAGCCGCTGTTCGGCAATGGCGGCGCCGGGGTCTTCCACATCCGCGAAGACGACGAGAATCTGAACGCGCTGCTTGAGCAATTCACCCAGCTCTACCGCGAGCCGATCGTCGTCCAGCGCTATCTGCCCGCCGTGCGTCAGGGCGACAAGCGGATCATCCTGATCGACGGGGTGGCGGCGGGGGTCATCAACCGGGTGCCGGCCCAGGGCGAGGCGCGCTCGAACATGCATGTCGGCGGCCGGCCGGAAAAGGCGGCGCTGTCCCCCGACGACCGCGCCATCTGCGAGGCCATCGGCCCCGAGCTGAAGGCGCGCGGCCTGATCTTTGTCGGCATCGACGTCATCGGCGGAAAACTGACCGAGATCAACGTCACCTCGCCCACCGGCATCCAGGAGATCAACCGTTTCGACGGCGTCCGGCTGGAAGAGCGGGTGTGGGAGGCCATCGAGGCCAGGCGCGCGTGACCGCCTCGGATTACGATCTCGAGCATCTGGCCCAGAAGACGGTCGCCAATCATCTGGGGATGGTGCGGACTGAGGCCACCTTGGCCGAAGCCAACCGGGCGCTCGTCCAGCTCTACGAAGAACTGACGGCGATCCTTCTCGACAAGGTGCCGCCCGACCGGCCCTTCGCCTGCAGGGCCGGCTGCTCCTATTGCTGTTCGGCCCTGGTGGCGGTGTCACCCCTGGAGGCGATCGCGCTGGCCCGCCATCTCGCCACCCGGCCCGATTTGGCTGGGCGTCTGCGCGCCCTGGCCGGGGAGAACCCGCCCCGCGACGTCGCCGGCTGGTGGCGGGCCCGCCTGGCCTGCCCCTTTCTCGACAAGAAAAATTGCGCCGTCTACGCGCAGCGCCCGCTTTCCTGTCGCGCCGTGCTCTCGCCCAGCCGCACCCGCTGCGAGAGCCTTTGGAAGCACCGCGAGCGGGCCGGCGAGATGCTCTATTACCATCCCACCGTCGAGGCCAGGCGCAAGATCGGCTTTGGCGTGCGCGAGGGGCTGAAGGCACTCGGCCTGGACGGCGCCGATCTGGCCCTGGTGCCGGCGGTGGCGCTGATTCTCGACGATTCCGGCCTGGTCGCCCGCTTTCTCGCCGGCGAGGCGGTGTTCACCCCGGCCCGGGCCGTGGAGTAAGAGCCTGCCCCCCTTCGTCGCCCGGCAGCGACGGATGAATTGGCCTAATCCACGCTTATTAGGTTTCTTCGTTTGTGGCCGAGGGCGGGTTCCGTCAACCTCGTTGTCGCCACGAACGAGGAGGCGCCACGTGACCACCCAAACCCCAAAGGACGGACGGCCGTTGATTGAGATCGCCAACGGGATTGCCGTTCTGACATTCAATCGTCCCGACGTTCTCAACGCGATCGACTTCGCCACGCTCGATGCGCTGTCAGATTATCTCGACCGGATCGAGCGGGATTCTTCGATTGGCGCCGTCATCCTCACGGGGTCGGGGGACCGCGCCTTCAGCGCCGGTGCCGACATAAAGGAATTCGCGCGCAGCATCGCCGCCGGACCCGACGTGGCGCTGCGTGAATTCGTTCGTCGGGGCCAATCCTTCACGCGTCGGGTGGAGAGTTTTTGCAAGCCGATCATCGCGGCCGTAAACGGTCTTGCCTACGGCGCCGGTTGCGAAATCACCGAAGCCTGCCCTCTGGCACTCGCCAGCGAGGTCGCCCGGTTCGCCAAACCGGAGATCGCCTTGGGTTTTCCTCCTCCTTTCGGCGGTACACAGCGCCTCCCCCGCCATATCGGGCGCAAACGGGCTTTGGAAATGATTCTCACCGCTCAGCCGATTTCGGCCGACGAGGCGTTCCGCACGGCTCTGGTGAACCGTGTTGTGCCTCATGCCCGGCTGATGGAGGAAGCTTTCGCGCTGGCGCATCGTATTCTTAACCATGCGCCCGATGCGGTTGCGGCCTGCCTGGCCAGCGTCACCCGCGGCCTAAATCTTTCGATTGACGAAGGACTGGCGGTGGAGGCGGCGCAATTTGCCCTCCTGGCACCGACCCTAACCGTTCAGCAAGGCATTCGCGCATTTTTGGATCGTCATCGGATGCCGGGCCAAACGACCGCGGTTCCCGCCAACGCCGAATGAGGCTTCGCCACGGACAAACCCCATAACCTCACAATTATTGGGCTTGTCTTTTCCGACCGATAACCCACATTCTTTTCGGCTATATAAAGAAAAGGTCTTGGGGGTTACGACGGTGGCAATCCAAAAGCAGGATCGGCAACGGCTTGCCGACATTTATGGTGCGCTCGACGCGCCGCTCTTGCGGCATGTGCGCGACCTCTTGGGCGCCCGGGCGCCGGCGATGATCGAAGCCTTGTTCGCCGATCTGATGCGGCGTCCGGAAAACGCGTCCTTCCTGGCCATGGAGTCGGTGACGGCCCGGCTGAAGACGGCGCTGGCCGGCTGGCTCGACGACCTCTTTCAGCCGCGCGGAGCCGAGGCGATCGACACCTTGTTCAAGCGTCAGGCGGCGATCGGCGCCGTGCATGCGCGCATGAACGTGCCCCTGGCCAGCGTCACGCGCGCCGCCGGCCTGCTCAAGGAAGAGATCTTCCGCTGTCTCATCCAATCCGACCTCGAGCGCGAACGGCTTGCCGATGCGGTTATCCTGGCCGACAAGCTGATCGACGCGGCGCTTTCGGCGATGAACGATGTCTATCTCGACGATCTGATGGCCAGCACCCGCCAAAGCCAGGCGCTCAAGATGCAGTCCCTGGGCACCAATTTGGCTCTTCAATGCGAGCGGTTGAAAAGCTCGCTGCTCGATTGGTGGCGCCAGACTTTGGCCATGCTGCTAAGCCCGAAGCCGTTCGACGGCGTCTGGCCGGCGGTGCGCTACACCGATTTCGGCCTTTGGGTCAGCCACAAGGCGGCGCTGGTGCTGTCCGAGGATATCGAGGTGTCCGAGCTGCAAGGCGCGCTCGACCGCCTGGACACCGATGTCCGCGAAGCCTTCGCCTTTCGCCAGCAAGGTCAGGCGGCCCAGTTGGCCGAGGCGGTTGCGCGGCTCGATTCCGACATCACGGTGGCCAGCCGCGTGCTGGGCGAGATCAGCCAGCGCACCTTGGTGTTCGAGGGCTCGCGCGATCCCCTAACCCGCCTGTTCAACCGCCGCTTCATGACGGCGATCCTGCAGCGGGAAACCGAGCTTAGCCTGAAAAGCGGCCGTCGGTTCGCCCTTTTGATGATCGACATCGACCATTTCAAGCGGGTCAACGACCAGCACGGTCACGCGGCGGGCGATCGGCTGCTCACCCAGTTGAGCGACATCCTGACCCAGGCGATCCGGGCCGGCGATTTCGTCTTCCGCTATGGTGGCGAGGAATTCCTGGTGGTGCTGGGCGAGGTCGATGCCGAGCAGGCCTGGCGGATCGGCGAGAAAATCCGCCTGCAGGTGATGGCAACCCGCTTCCAGCTTGGCGAGAGCGAGGCGATCGGCGCCACGGTGAGCGTCGGCGTGGCGCTCCATGACGGCCATCCCGATTTCAGCCGGGTGATCGAGGCGGCCGACGCGGCGCTGCTGGTCGCCAAGGCCAGCGGACGCAATCAGGTCCATCTTGCCCAGGCCCGGGTTGCGGCCTAACGAGGAATCCCATGCCGCCCAGCTTGAAACCGCCGGCGCTTGATCCCGCCACCATCGAATCGAAAAGCGCCTCGATCTATCCCAAACCCTTCCAGGCGGCGGTCAAGGGCCGCTCGCGCCGTCGCTTGGGCGACGCCCTGGGGCTCACGGATTTTGGTGTCAACCTCACCCGCCTCGAGCCAGGCGCCGCCTCGGCGCTGCGCCATTGGCACACCCACGAGGACGAATTCATCTATGTCCTCGAGGGCGAGGTGACGCTGGTCACCGAAGCCGGGGCGCAGAATTTGGGACCGGGCATGGTCGCCGGCTTTCCCAAGGGCCAGGCCGACGGCCATCATCTGGTGAATCGGGGCATGGTGCCGGTGGTGTATCTGGAGATCGGCGCCCGCCACCCGGCCGACGAGGCGCGCTATCCCGATGTCGATCTCGATCTGGTGCGCAAGCGCCTCTTCGTCCACAAGGACGGCACCCCCTGGGATTAGCGCCAGCCCTTCCTTTTCCCGGCCAACCTCCCTTCCCATCCCGCCCGCCCATCTTCTTATACCAATTTGCGTTGATCGTGACCGATCAACGCACCCTCAAGCGCCGGGCGTTCGCCTCCGGCTCGCTTGGCTCTCGCGCCACAGGGCGCGCGGCCGCAAAGCGCGATCCATGGCGCGGCCGACCACGATGCAATGAGTCACGCTCATTGCATCGTGGTATTACCGTCTTGAACCGCCCTCGGCCGAGTGGTATGATTGTCATACAATCATATGGTATGAATTTCATGTCGACCAAAAGCCTCGCTTTGTCCCGTTTGGGGGCGCGCAGCCAGACCGTGGTGCCCAAGGAAGTCCGCCAGGCCCTTGGCCTGGCGCCGGGCGATCGGGTGGGCTTCCTGATCGAGAACGGCCGGGTCGAGCTGATCAAGCTGTCGGCTCGGGGCGACGATCCTTTTGCCACCTTCCGCGAATGGGGCGGCGATGCCGACAGCCAGGGCTACGCCGGTCTGTGATCCCTTCGACGTGGTGGCGCTGCCGTTCCCCTATGGCGAACGGCCGGTGCGCCAACGCCGCCCCGCTTTGGTGATCTCGGCGTCCTTTCTGGCGCGCGAGCAGGGGCTGGCCTGGGTGGCGATGATCACCGCCAGGGCCAATCCCGCCCAGCCGGGCGACATCGCGATCGCCGATTGGGCCGAGGCCGGGCTGCCGATCGCCTCGGTGATCCGGCCGGGTAAGATCGCCACCGTCGAGGCCGATCGGCTGGAGATTCTTGGCCGGCTTGACCCCGCCACCATCGCCCAGGTGCAAGAGGCGCTTAGCCGCCTGGGCGCCGCCTGGCTTACTCGTCCTTCATGATGGCGCTGGTCAGATCGGCGTCCTTCAGATTGGCGTCGATGGTCTTGGCGTTTTCCAGATTGGCACCCGTGAGGTTGGCCCGCGTCAAATTGGCGCGCTTCAGATTGGCGCCGTAGAGATCGGCCTTGCTGAAATTGGTCGGCCATTCCTTGTTGGTCGACAGGCCCTGGCGGTCGAGGATTTCCTTGGGGCTGGCGTCGGCGTCGCGCAGATTGGCGTAAAGCAGGAGCGCGTTGGCGAAATTGGCGCCGCGCATCTGCACGCCCATCATGTTGGCGTTTTCCAGATTGGCGCCGGTAAGGTCGGCCATGTTGAGTTCCATGCCGGCCAGATTGGCGCCGGTGAAATCGACCCTTTTCAGCGAGGCGCCGCTGAGATTGAACGAGCGGAAATCGACATAGCTGAAATCGAGGCCGTCGAGCACGGCGCGGGTGCCCTGGGTGCCCAGGGTGGCGATCCAGGCGGCGTGCTCGCGCAACACCTTGCGGATGTCGATCGACAGGGCGACCAGGTCGCGGGTCGTCTTGGCGTTTTGCATCTTGGCCTTCGACAGATCGACGCCTTCCAGATTGCACGAGGCCAGATTGACGTTGTTGAAATTGGCGCCGCGCACATCGGCCCCGGCCAGATTGGCGCCGCACAGATTGACGCCCGATAGATTGGCGTTCATCAGCTTGGCGCCGCTCAGATCGACGTCGGTGAGCACGGAATCGGTCAGATCGGCGTCGTTCAAGATGGCGCCGGTAAGCGAGGCGCCGGTGAGATCGGTCTGGATGATGGTGGCCCGGGCCAGCCGGGCGCCCCGCAACGACACGCCGGTGAGATCGGCGAGCTGGGTGCCCTTCAATTCGTGGCGATGCGCCAGGAACTTGATTTCGCCGGTGCCGCCCACCGCCAAGGTGCCGTCGCGCAGATCGGCGCCTTCGAGATTGGCGTGGTCGAGCACCGCGCCGCGCAAATAGGTGCCGCGCAGATCGCAGCCCTTGAGATTGGCCTGGGCCAGATTGGCGTTGAAGAAATCGGCGGCATACAAATCGGCGCCTTCGAAATCGACGCCGATCAGCAGGCAATCGCAAAAGGCGGCGCCGACCAGCTTGGCGCCCCGAAGGGTGACGCGGGTGAAATTGTTGCCCGACAGATCGGTGAGGGTGAAATCGGCCTGGGCGCCGCCCTCTTTCTTGAGCCAGAGCTTGTGGTCGCGCAAGATGGAAACGATCTGCGACGGAGTCAGGTTCTTCCGCATGCTCCCCTACCCCTGATGCGCCGGCCTCCGGCCGGCCTGGCCCGCCCCTGAACGCATCCTAGTGGAATCGCCGGGCCGCTTCCAGCCACCCCGGCGGGCCGGCACAAATCGGTTTTCCCAAAGCCCGATTCATCCTAGCCTGTCGGTTCCGACAAGCCGAGGTGATTCATGGCGCATCCCGACGTGATCGAGGCCAAAGTGATCGGCGAACTGGAACTCCAGGTGGCGTTCGCCGACGGGCTGGAGGGCAAGGTGCAGTTCCGCCAACGATTCCTGCAAGGCCCGCTGGCCGCCCTTAGGGACCCCGATCTGTTTTTCCAGGTTGCGGTCGAGGACGGCGCCATCCTTTGGCCGGGCGGCATCGAGCTGAATATCGATCCCCTCTACGAGGCGATCCTGCGCGACGGCGTCTGGATCGGGGAGTGAGGGAAGCGCCCGCGTGATCGCCCGCGTCTCCACCGTCGCCTTCGCCGGCATCGAGGTTCTGGAAATCGACGTCCAGGTGCAGATGGCGGCCGGGCTGCCCGCCTTCACCCTGGTCGGCCTGCCCGACAAGGCGGTGGGCGAAAGCCGCGAGCGGGTGCGGGCCGCCCTGGTCGCCTTGGGTCTGGCTTTGCCGCCCAAGCGCATCACCGTCAATCTGGCGCCCGCCGATCTTCTGAAGGAAGGCAGCCATTTCGATCTGCCGATCGCCTTGGCCCTGTTGGTCGCCATGGGCGTCCTGCCCGGCCCCGAGATCGAAGGCTATGTGGCGCTGGGCGAGATGGGGCTGGATGGCTCGCTGGCGCCGGTGGCCGGGGTCTTGCCCGCCGCCATCGCCGCCCTTCGGCTGGGCAAGGGGCTGATCTGCCCCAAGCCCCAGGGCGGCGAGGCCGCCTGGGCCGGCGATCTTTCCGTGCTCGCCCCGGCCTCCTTGCTGGCGCTGGTCAATCATTTCAAGGGCACCCAGGTGCTGTCGGCTCCCGAACCGGTCATGGAAGAGGATGGCGCCCTATTGCCCGATCTGGCCGAGATCAAGGGCCAGGAAACCGCCAAGCGGGCGCTCGAAGTGGCCGCCGCCGGCGGCCATAATCTGCTGATGATCGGCCCGCCCGGCTCGGGCAAATCGATGCTGGCCCAGCGCCTGCCCGGCCTTTTGCCGCCCCTCTCGCCCAGCGAAGCCCTGGAGGTGAGTCTGATTCACAGCGTCGCCGGCAAGCTGGCGGGCGGGCGGCTGTTGCGCAGGCGCGGCTTTCGCGACCCGCACCATTCGGCCTCGATCCCGGCCTTGATCGGCGGCGGCCTGCGCGCCCGGCCAGGCGAGGTGTCGCTGGCCCATCTGGGGGTGCTGTTTCTCGACGAACTGCCCGAATTCCAGCGCCCGGTGCTCGAAGCGCTGCGCCAGCCGATCGAGTCGGGCAAGGCGGTGGTGGCCAGGGCCAACGCCCATGTCTCCTATCCGGCCCGCTTCCAGCTTGTGGCGGCGATGAATCCCTGCCGCTGCGGCTATCTCGACGATCCCCAGCTTGCCTGCAACAAGGTGCCGCGCTGCGCCGCCGAATACCAGTCGCGCATTTCCGGGCCCCTGTTCGATCGCATCGATCTGCATGTCGAGGTTCCCGCGGTCAATCCGGCCGATCTTTCGCTGCCGCCGCCGGCCGAAGGCTCGGCCGAGGTGGCCAAGCGGGTCGCCCAAGCCCGCCGCCGCCAGCTCGAACGTTATCGGGACGAGGGCATCCGCACCAACGCCGAGGCCGACGGCGCCCTTCTCGACCGGGTGGCCAAGCCCGACGCCGAGGGACGGCGCCTCTTGGCCGAGGCCGCCGAAAGAATGCGCTTGTCGGCCAGGGCCTACCATCGCATCCTGAGGGTGGCGCGGACCTTGGCCGATCTCGAGGAACGCGAAGGCGTCAACCGCCTGCACATCGCCGAGGCGCTGTCTTACCGGCGCATCATGCCCGGAAGGCCGGGGCTTAACGGATAAGATTCGACAAGGGAGGCTGGGGATGGACGCGATCGTCGACAAGAAGGCGATGTTCGAGGAAAAGACCAAGCGTTTGAACGACGCCGTCGCGCTCAAAGAGACCGACCGGGTGCCGGTCGCCTATTCGGCCATGTTCTGGCATTCCTTCTATGCCGGCGAGACGGTGCGGCGCGCAATGTACGATTATGACTGGCTGGCTGAGATCACGCTTAAGATCGCCCAGGATCTCGATCCCGACGGCGTCAACCCGCCGCACATGATCAACGCGCTCGGTCCCACCATGGACCTGATCGGCTACAAGCAACTCGAATGGCCGGGCCACGGGGTCGATGAACATTCGGGCTATCAGTATGTCGACGCCGAATACATGAAACCCGAGGAATACGACGACTTCATCATGGACCCGAGCTGGTTCTACCTGACCAAATTCATGCCCAGGGTGGCCGACATCTACGCCCCCTTTGCAAAATTGCCGCAGTTTCCAGCCTTCCAGCACACCCGCATGATCCAGATGAGCCGCTTCTTCGCCAACCCCGATCTCCAGGCGGCCTTCGACCGGCTGGGTAAGGCGGGCGAGGAAATGCTGCGCATGTTCGCTCGCGCCAACCGCTTCATCGACGAGTTGAAGGTGTTGGGATACCCCTTGTCGCAATCGACGACCAGCGCCGCGCCTTACGATTATTTCGCCGACTATCTGCGCGGCTCGAAGGGCATCATGCTCGATCTCTTCCGGCGTAAGGACAAGCTCTTGGAGGCGATGGAGCGCCTGGTGCCGATCCTGGTCCGCAACGGCGTGTTGGCCATCCAGCCTTTCGAGTGCAAGGTGATGTTCATGCCCATGCATTGGGGCCTGGATGGATTCATGTCGCTCGACCAGTTCAAGACCTTCTTCTGGCCGCAACTGCGCAAGGTGATGATGGGCTTCATCGAAAACGGCATCGTGCCGCTCATCCTTTGGGAGGGCGATTGCGCCTCGCGCCTGGAAACCATCGCCGATGTTCCCAAGGGCACCTGCATCTACTGGTTCGAGCGCACCGACCTTCGCCTGGCCAAGGCGGTTTTGGGCAGCCATGTCTGCCTTAGGGGCAATGTGCCGCCCTCGCTTTTCAACACCGGCAACCCCGATGACGTCACCGACTATTGCCGCAGCCTGATCAAGGACGTCGGCAAGGGTGGCGGATTCATCCTGGATGGGGGCGTCGGCATCCCCGACGAGGCGAAAATCGAGAACGCAAGGGCCATGTACCAGGCCGCCAAGCGCTTCGCGCCCGGGGTGGGGTGAGGCGTAACATACTGTAATCACATGTGTTTTTCAGGACTGTGGGTAACTTCATCCGTTGTTTTCCACCGCCCGCCGGGCTGTGAAAATTAACGAATCTGCGATTGCAGTTGAAAACCCGGCCTCTTCCGCGCCGTTTTTAACTACGAATGTTGTTTGTAGCCGGGCTGGTCAAGAAATTCCCACCGACAGCCGAAACATTTATCCACAGAAATTCTGGCTTATCCACAGGGCGGGCAAGTAGATCCGCCGCCGGACCCCGTTTTCCCGTCGTCTTCATGACGGGACGCAAGGAAAGGAAAAATTTATATTTTCCGGCCGAGCCGACCGGCGCCGACTCAATCGGTCTTCGAAACGCTTTCCGGCGGCTTGGGAACCATGCGCCCGAGCCTCCTTCCGCCGAAGACATGGACATGGACATGCGGCACTTCCTGGCCGCCCTCGGGGCCCGTGTTGACCAAGATGCGATAGCCCGATTGCTCGACGCCCCTGGCCTTGGCCACCCGATGCGCGCCCCGGATCAGGGCGGCGATTTCCCCGTCCGAAGCCTGCTCGCAGAAATCGTTCAGGGTTGCGTATGATTTTTTGGGGATCACCAGCACATGCACCGGCGCCTGGGGCTGAATATCCTCGAAAGCCAGGATTTCCGTGTCTTCCAGAACCTTTTTGCAGGGCAATTCGCCCCTAAGGATGCGGGCGAAGACGTTGTTGGGATCGTAGCTCATGGTTCAGCCGTTGCTTATTTGCCGTTGCGGGCTTTTTTCTCGTCGACGCCCGAGGTGCCCATCCGCTCGGCCAGCTTGGCCCAGACATGGTGGGGCTTGACGCCGCATTCCGCCCACAGAACGAGCAGGTGATAGAACAGATCGGCGCTTTCGCCGGCCACATGGTCGGGGCTTTCCGACAGGGCGGCCACCACCGTTTCCACCGCCTCTTCGCCCACTTTCTGGGCGATTTTCTTCCGTCCCTTGGCGAACAGCTTGGCCGTATAGGATTTTTCGGGATCGCCGCCCTTGCGGCTCTCGATCACCTTGTAAAGCTCTTCCAGGATGGTGGGTTCGACCTTCATGGGACGAACTTTAGCCGAATCCTTCCGGCTTGTCACCAAATATGGGTGGGGCGAAGCCAACACCCAATATATATAGAGTCAGCCTTCGATCCGTACCGCGATGCCGGCGGCTTTCATATGCTCTTTGGCCTGGCGGATGGAGTAGGTGCCGAAATGGAAGATCGAGGCGGCCAGCACCGCCGTGGCGTGACCTTCGCGGATGCCGTCGACCAGATGGTCGAGATTGCCGACGCCCCCTGAGGCGATCACCGGAATGGTCACCGCATCGGCCACCGCGCGGGTGAGCGGCAGATCGAAGCCCTGTTTGGTGCCGTCGCGGTCCATCGAGGTGAGCAGAATCTCCCCCGCCCCATAGCCGGCCATTCGTTTCGCCCACTGAACGGCGTTGATTCCGGTCGGTTTTCTCCCGCCATGGGTGAAGATTTCGAATTCTCCTTCACCCACTTTCTTTGCATCGATCGCCACCACGATGCATTGGCTGCCGAATTTCTCGGCCGCTTCGGCCACGAATTCGGGCCGGTGCACCGCCGCCGTGTTGATGGAAACCTTGTCCGAACCGGCCAGGAGCAGCTTGCGGATATCCTCGACCGTGCGCACGCCGCCCCCCACAGTAAGCGGCATGAAGCATTGCTCGGCGGTGCGGGCGACCACGTCATAGATGGTGTCGCGGTTCTCGTGGCTGGCGGTGATGTCGAGGAAGGTCAGTTCGTCGGCGCCCTCGCGGTCATAGAGCTTGGCCTGCTCGACCGGATCGCCGGCATCGACCAGATTGACGAAATTGACCCCCTTGACGACGCGGCCGTCCTTGACGTCCAGGCAGGGAATGATTCGCATCTTTAACATTCGTCGAAAACCCTTATGGCCTCAACGAGATCGAGCCTGCCGTCATAGAGCGCCCGGCCCGTTATAACGCCCTGGATTCCCGACCCCTCTTGGGCCTTCACCGCCCTTATGTCGGCGATCGAGGCCACGCCGCCCGAGACGATCACCGGGGTGGTGATCCGCCGCGCCAGCTCGGCCGAGGCCTCGACATTGGCGCCCACCAGCACCCCGTCGCGGTCGATGTCGGTATGGATGATGGCGGCCGCCCCGGCATCCTCGAATTTGAGGGCGAGGTCGAGCACCGTAAGTTCCGAGGTCTCCGCCCAGCCCTCGATGGCCACTTTTCCGCCTTTGGCGTCGATCCCCACCGCCACCTGGCCGGGGAATTTCCGGCAGGCCTCCTTGACCAGGGCAGGGTTGCGCAAGGCCACGGTGCCCAGGATGACCCTACGTAAGCCCTTGGCCAGCCACATCTCGATGGTGGCGAGGTCGCGGATGCCACCGCCAAGTTGAACCGGGATCGAAACGGTCTTCAGGATCGATTCGACGGCTTGGGCGTTAACGGGCTTACCGGCGAAGGCGCCGTTGAGATCGACCACATGCAGCCAGCGGCAGCCGGCCTTGGCAAAGCGGGCGGCCTGGTCGGCCGGGTCGGTGTTGAACACCGTCGCCTGGTTCATCTCGCCCTTGACCAGGCGGACGCAGACCCCGTCCTTGAGATCGATGGCCGGGAAGAGGATCATGGCGACCAGGCCAGGAAGTTGGCGATCAGGGTCAGACCGGCGGCCTGGCTCTTCTCGGGATGGAACTGGGTGCCGACGATGTTGTCCCGCCCGATCACCGCCGCCACCGGCCCGCCATAGCCGACCCGGGCCAGAACCTGCGAATCCTTTTCGGCTACGAAATGATAGGAGTGGACGAAATAGGCATGCCGCCCCTTCCCCAGCCCTTCAAGTATCGGATGAGGTGTGGCCGGAATCTCAAGTTCGTTCCAGCCCATATGAGGAATTTTTAAGGTTGGATCGGAAGGGGTGAGCGGCCGCACCTCGCCCTTGATCCAGCCCAACCCGGCATGGCTGCCGTGTTCGAGCCCCCGGTCGGCCAGAAGCTGCATGCCGACGCAGATGCCCAAGAAGGGCCGCTTCTCCTCGAGCACCGCGCGCGCCAGGGCCTCGCCCACGCCGGGCAGGCCATCGAGGCCGCGCTTGCAATCGGCGAAGGCCCCCACCCCGGGCAGCACGATATGGCCGGCTTGGGCCAGGTCCTTGGCCTGGGCGGTCACCCGCACCCGGCGCTTATCGCCCCTTTCGGCCAGGGCGCGCTCGAAGGCCTTGGCGGCCGAGCGCAGATTGCCCGAGCCGTAATCGATGATGACGACCGCGCTCATCGACGCTTACAAGACCCCCTTGGTCGAGGGGATGGCGTCGGAGCGGCGGGGATCGATGGCCACCGCCTGACGCAACGCCCGGGCCAAGGCCTTGAAGGCCGATTCGACGATGTGGTGGCTGTTCTCGCCATAGAAGGTTTCGGCGTGCAGCGTGATGCCCCCGGCCTGGACGAAGGCCTGGAACCACTCCTTGAACAGCTCGGTGTCCATTTCGCCCACCTTGGGCTGGACGAAACCCACCCGCCAGACCAGCACCGGCCGGTTGGATAGGTCGAGCACCACCCTTGTCAGGGCCTCGTCCATCGGCGCGTGCGCCTCGCCGTAGCGGGCGATGCCCTTGCGATCGCCCAAGGCCTTGGCGAAGGCCTGGCCCAGCGTGATGCCCACATCCTCGGTGGTGTGATGGAAATCGATGTGCAGATCGCCCTCGGCCTTCACCGTGATGTCGAACAGGCCGTGGCGGGCCAATTGCTCCAGCATATGGTCGAGAAACCCGATGCCGGTGGCGACCGAATAGAGCCCGGTGCCGTCGAGATCGATCTCGGCGGAAATCCGGGTTTCCTTGGTGGCGCGTTCGACTTTGGCCTTGCGCATGGCGATGTCCTTGCTTAACCCCGCGCACTCATAGCAGGAAATCGATTCCCTTTGAAGGCCGGCTTGAGAGATGGCATGTATAGGCCCATGAGCGAATCCCGATCCGAAAACCTCTGGCACGGCACCACCATCCTTTCGGTCCGCAAGGCGGGCAAAGTGGTGATCGCCGGCGACGGCCAGGTCAGCCTGGGCGCCACGGTGATCAAGTCGAACGCCAAGAAGCTGCGCCGGCTGGGGGGCGAAAAGGTGATCGCCGGCTTTGCCGGCGCCACCGCCGACGCCTTCACGCTGTTCGAGCGCCTGGAAGCCAAGCTGGAAAAGCATCCCGACCAGTTGGCCCGGGCCTGCGTGGAACTGGCCAAGGATTGGCGGACCGATCGCTATCTGCGCCGCCTGGAAGCCATGATGGCGGTGGCCGACGCCAAGGTCTCGCTGGTCCTTACCGGCACCGGCGACGTGCTTGAGCCCGAGGACGGGCTGATCGGCATCGGTTCGGGCGGCACTTACGCCCTAGCCGCCGCCCGGGCCCTGATCGATCTCGACGCTCTCGATGCCGAGGCGATCGCTAGGAAGGCGATGGGCATCGCCGCCGACATCTGCGTTTACACCAACCGCAACATTTTGATCGAATCGCTCGGATGAACCCTCCCGCCGCCGCCCCGGGCGCCCAGATGAGCCCGCGCGAGATCGTCTCGGAACTGGACCGCCACATCGTCGGCCAGCAGGACGCCAAGCGCGCGGTCGCCATCGCGCTTCGCAATCGCTGGCGCCGCCAGCAGCTTTCGCCCGAACTGAAGGAAGAGGTTCTGCCCAAGAACATCCTGATGATCGGCCCCACCGGGGTGGGCAAGACCGAGATCGCGCGAAGACTGGCCAGGCTCGCCCAGGCGCCCTTCCTCAAGGTCGAGGCCACCCGCTTCACCGAAGTGGGCTATGTCGGGCGCGATGTCGAACAGATGATCCGCGATCTGGTCGATGTCGCGCTGTCCCAGGTGCGCGAGCGCCAGCGCCACAGCGTCGAGGGCAAGGCCGAGCTGGCGGCCGAGGAACGGCTTTTGGACGTGCTGGTGGGCGAGAACGCCCAGCCCGACACCCGCCAGAAATTCCGCAAGAAGCTGCGCGAGGGCTCGCTGGCCGAGCGCGAGGTGGAAATCCAGGCCGCCGACACCTCGTCGCTGTCCATGCCCACCATCGACATTCCCGGCATGCCGGGCGCCGGGGTGGGGATGCTCAATCTGAACGACCTTCTGGGCAAGATGATGGGCGGGCGCACCCGCACCCGCAAGGTGAGCGTCGCCGAGGCCCTGACGATCTTCGAGGCCGAGGAGGCCGACAAGCTGCTCGATCCCGAGGCGGTGGTGCGCGAGGCGATCGCCGCGGTCGAGAATCACGGCATCGTCTTTCTGGACGAGATCGACAAGATCTGCGCCCGCTCCGAGGAACACCGCATCGGCGGCGACGTCAGCCGCGAAGGCGTGCAGCGCGATCTGCTGCCCTTGATCGAGGGCACCACGGTCTCCACCAAGCATGGCGCGGTGAAAACCGATCACATCCTCTTCATCGCCTCGGGCGCCTTTCATCTCGCCAAGCCGTCCGATCTGTTGCCCGAGCTGCAGGGCCGGCTGCCGATCCGGGTCAATCTGAAGGCGCTCGATCGTGACGATTTCGTGCGCATCCTCACCGAACCGCAAGCCAGCCTGATCACCCAATACAAGGCGCTGTTGGCGACCGAAGGGGTGACGCTCGATTTCACCCCCGAGGCGATCGGCGCCCTGGCCGATCTGGCCGCCGCCATCAATCAAAGCGTCGAGAACATCGGCGCCAGGCGCCTGCACACGGTCTTGGAAAAGCTCTTGGAGGACATCAGCTTCACCGCCCCCGATCAGAGCGGATCGACCATCGCCATCACCGCCCAGATGGTGGCCGAAAAGGTGGGCGGCCTGGCGCGTGACACCGACTTGTCGCGGTTTATCTTGTAGGTTTTTTTCTCACACCACCTGCACGCCCTTGATGGGCAGGATCCATTGTCCGCCCTTGGCTCGCCAGGCCTGTTCCTTGGCCTCGATCTCGGCGAAATGGTTCCAGGCGAACAGCACCGCGAAATCGGGCGGGTCTTGGGCGAAGCGCTGGGGCGGCACCACCGGAATGTGCGAGCCCGGCGCGAAGCTGTGCTGCTTGGCCGGCGTGGTGTCGCTGATGTAGGCGATGTCGTCGGGCGAAAGCCCGCACCAGTTCAAGATGGTGGCGCTCTTGGCGGTGGCGCCGTAGCCGGCGACCGTCTTGCCCTTAGCGCGCAGATCGCGCACCAGTTCGGTCAGGCGGGCCCGCGCCCGCTCGCAATCGGCGCGAAAACGTTCGAAGGTTTCCGGGCGATGCAGGCCGAGCGCGTTTTCGTGCGCCAGGGCCTCGCGATAGGCGTCGGTCGGCGCGTGGACGCCCTTGCGGCCCAGATGGTAGCGCATGCAGCCGCCATGATGGCGGTTGCGCGCCACGTCGAACACTTCCAGCCCGGCCCGGCCGAAGGCGTTGTTCATGGCGGTGATCGACCAGATGTACATGTGCTCGGCATAGATCTGATCGTAGGCGCCGATCTCGATCATGTCGCCCAGATAGGGGTCTTCCGAAATCATCACGCCTTCGGGGCCAAGGAGCGCCGCCACGCCTTCGGCCACCCCGTTGGTGTCTTCGATATGGTGCATGGTGTTGGTGGCGATGAAGAGATCGGCCGGGCCGTGCTGAGCGCGGATCGCCCGGGCGGTCTCGGGATTGAAGAAAGCGGTCAGGGTGGCGACGCCGTTGGCCCTGGCGGCTTCGGCGACATTGGCCGAGGGCTCGACGCCCAGATGGCGGATGCCCTTGTGCGCGAAATTGCGCAACGTGATGCCGTCGTTGGAGCCGATCTCGACCACGAAGGGATCGGGGCCCGCCAGAAAGCGCGCCGTCGCCTCCTCGGCCATGCGGGCGAAATGGGCGGTCATCACCGTCGAGGCGGTGGTGGCGAAATAGGCGTAATGGTCGTGAAACATCTGTTCGGGCGCCGGGATCTCGACGATCTGGAAGGTGGCGCAGTGGGCGCAATGGGCGGGCGCCAGCTCGAAGAAATATTCCTTGGCGAAATCGGCGGGCGATTTGAGAAACGCGTTGCCGATCGGCTGGCGGCCCAGACTCATGAAGGGCCGGATCGGCTGGGCGCAGATGCGGCAGCGCTCATGTCTCATCGGTTGGCCGTCTCCCCCTTGAAAGGCGAGAAGGTGGCGCGGCCGATTCCCGCCGTCAAGCGCGATCCTTGAGATAGGCGGCCAGGCCGTCCTGCCAGGGGCCAAGCGCAATGCCCAGCCCTGCCGCCTTGCGGTTGGCCAGCACCGAATAGGGCGGGCGGCGGATCGGGCCGTAATCGCCCTGGCGATCGATCGGCACCACCTGGCAGCGCACCTTGGCCAAATCGAAGATCGCCTGGGTGAATTCGGCCCAGGAGCATTGGCCCTGCGCAGTCAAATGATAGACGCCGCCTTGGGCCAGGGGGTGGGCGGCCAGCGCCAACAGGGCTGGGGCCAGCGCGGCCGTGCTGGTGGGGGTACAGACCAGATCGCACCCCACGTCGAGACGATCGGTTTTGGCGGCGTCGGCCAGCCGCTTCTCGACGAAATTGGTGCCCCGGCTTTGGCTGCCGCCCCGCCCATAAAGACCACAGGTCCGCACCACCAGCGCCCCTTGGGGATCGGCGGCAAGCGCCGCCCGCTCGCCTTCCAGGCGCGAACGGCCATAGGCCTGCAGGGGATTGGGCGGATCGTCTTCGCCATAGGGCGTTCTCGCCAACCCGTCGAAGACGTAGTCGGTGGAGATTGCGAGCAGCCGCGCCCCAGCCTGCTGGCAGGCCGCCGCCAGCTCGCCCACCGCTTGGGCGTTGACCCGGTGCGCTTCGGCTTCGTCGGCTTCGCACTGGAAAAGATCGTGGAAGGCGGCGCAATTGATCACGATTGCGGGCCGAACTTCGTTCAGCGCCCTCGTGATGGCCGCCCGGTCGGTGACGTCCAGCTCCCGGTGCGCCGGATCGGCCACCATCCAGCCCTTGGCCCTGGCCGCCCGCGCCAGATCGCGGCCCAATTGTCCCTGGCCGCCGATCAACAAGAGCCGGGTCATGCGCCCAGCCGGAAGTCGGGCCAGGCGCGATCCTTGTCGGCGATGACGGTGATGGGGCCGGGCCAGGACAGGGAAAAGGCCGGATCGTCCCAGCGCACCCCGGCGCTGGCTTCAGGCCGATAAGGGGGGGTGATGTGATACCCGACCAAGGTGTCGTCGGCCAGCGTCTGGAAGCCATGCGCCAGCCCGGGCGGAATGTAGAGCGCCCGCCCGGAGGCGCCGCCCAGTTCGACGGCGACGCTTTGGCAATAGCTGGGCGAATCGGGCCGAAGATCGATCACCGCGTCCAGGATGGCGCCCTGAAGGCAGGTCACCAGCTTGGTCTCGGCATGGGGCGGGCGCTGGTAATGCATGCCGCGCACCGTGCCGGCCCGTTTGTTGAACGAGCGGCTCCATTGCGGCCAGTCGGTGTTGAGGCCAAGGCGGGCGAACTCGGCCTGGTCGTAGGTGCGGGCGAACCAGCCCCGATCGTCGCCGATCGGTTCGGGCTCGACGATCCACAGGCCGGGGATGGCGGTTGCGGAGACGATCACGGTCCGACCTCGAGCTTGGGAATGGCGGTGACGAACCGCCCGCCCCAATCGCGGATCGACGCCATCTGCTCGGCGATTTCCGCCTTGAGGTTCCAAGGCAGGATCAACAGATAATCGGGCTTGCTTTCCCCCACCCGCTCGACCGGATGGATGGGAAGGCCGCTGCCGGGCAGGAAGCGTCCCTGCTTGTGGGGGCTGCGATCGACGACGTAATCGAGGAAATCGCCGCCGATGCCGCAATAATTCAAGAAGGTGTTGCCCTTGGCCGCCGCGCCATAGCCCACCACCGATCGACCGGCCCGCTTGGCGCCGATCAGGAATTCCAGAAGATCGCGCTTCACCCGCCTGGCGTCCTCGGCAAAGCCCCGATAGCGGGCGAGCGCGCCATAGCCGCCGGCTTCTTCGCTCCCGATCAGGCGCGCGACTTCGGGCGACACCGCATGGTCGCCCGCATGCCCGGCGTAAAGGCGCAGCGAACCGCCATGGGTGGGCAGTTCCTCGACGTCGTAAACCGCAAGCCCCTGACTGGCCAGGATGCGACGCGCGGCGAGCAAGGTGAAATAGGAGAAATGTTCGTGATAGATGGTGTCGAACTGAACCTCTTCGATCATCTTGCGGGCGTGAGGAAATTCGAGCGTCACGGTGCCCCGGGGCGCCAAGGCCGCCTTGAGGCCTTTGACGAAATCGGCCAGGTCGGGCACATGGGCGAAGACGTTGTTGCCCAAGATGAGATCGGCCTTGCCCCATCGGCCTGCCAGGCGGGCGGCGGTGTCGGCGCCCCAGAAGGCGACCAGGCTTTCCACCCCTTTGGCCTTGGCGGCCTGAGCGACATTGGCGGCCGGCTCGACGCCCAGACAGGGAATGCCCGCCTTGACGAAGAATTGCAGCAGATAGCCGTCATTGCTGGCGATCTCGATCACCTTGGAGCGGCCGTCCAGGCCCAGGCGCGTCCCGATCATCTCGACATAGCGCCGCGCGTGCTCGACCCAGCTTGAGGAGTAGGAGGAGAAATAGAGATAGTCGGAAAAGAGCTGATCGGCGCCCACGGCGGGAATGGTCTGCAACAGGGCACAGGAGGGGCAGAAGAGCAGCGGCAGGGGAAAATGCGGCTCCATGCGGTCCCACTCCTCGGCCGCCCGGTAGGCGTTGGCCAGCGGCTGCGACCCCAGATCGAGAACCAGGGCGGGATCGGGCTGGGCGCAGAAGCGGCAGAAGCGGCTTGTCATCGGGTCCGGATCAGGGCCAGATTTTCCAGGGCGGCCGGCCGCTGGACCAGAGGTTCTCCAGATGGGTCTTATCGCGCAAGGTGTCCATCGCCGCCCAGAAGCCGTCATGGCGGTAGGCGCGAAGCTGGCCGTCCTTGGCCAAGCTCTCCAGGGGCTCGCGTTCGAGCACGGTGGCGTCGCCGTCGATGCGCGCCAGCAATTGGGGCTCGAACACGAAGAAGCCGCCATTGATCCAGCCGCCATCGCCCGAGGGCTTTTCCTGGAAGCGGCGCACCGTGCTGTCGGCCTCCATCACCAGGGCGCCGAAGCGGCCGGGCGGCTGCACGGCGGTGACGGTGGCCGCCTTGCCATGCGCCTTGTGGAAAGCGAGCAGCGCCTTGAGATCGACATCGGCCAGGCCGTCGCCATAGGTGACGAGGAAGGTTTCGTTGTCGAGATAGCCGGCGATCCGCTTCAGGCGGCCGCCGGTCTGGGTGTCGGTGCCGGTGTCGACCAGGGTGACCCGCCAGGGCTCGAGCCCGTGCTCGTGCACTTCCATCTGGCCGCCCTTGGCGAAATCGAAGGTGACATCGGCGACATGGAGAAGGTAGTTGGCGAAGAATTCCTTGATGATATAGCCCTTATAGCCCAGGCAGATGACGAAATCGTGGAAGCCCTGGGCGGAATAGAGCTTCATGATGTGCCACAAGATGGGCTTGCCGCCGATCTCGACCATCGGCTTGGGGCGCAGCCCGGTTTCCTCGGCCAGCCGGGTCCCCAGCCCGCCCGCCAACAGCACGACCTTCATGACGTCACCCGCGAGCGTTTCGGTTCGAAGAGGCGTTCGGCGGCCAAGGTGGTGCGCTGGCGATCGACGATGAAGGTCGGCCGGCCGACCGAATCCTTGTAGATGCGCGAGACATAGGTGGACAGGGCGGCGGCGGCGGTAAGCCCGACCGCCGCGTCGAGCACCAGAAGGCGCAGCAGATGGGCGTCGGCGAGAAGGAACACCGCCAGCAGATTGGCGGGCACCAAGAGGGCGCCCAGATAGACGATCATCCGCAAGGGGAAGGTCGAGGCGGACAGAATCCCCGCCACCGCGAATTGGGTCATGCGCAGAAGGTTGTAATGGGTGGCGCCGTAAAGGCGCGGCTGGCGGGCATAGGGAATGCCGATCCGCTTGAAGCCGACATAGGCCAGTTCGCTGCGGATGAAGGGGAAGGTCGAGGAGACGCGCAGCACCTGCTCGCGCACCCGGCGGGTGAACAGCGAGAACTCGGCCATGTCGATGATGAATTCCCAATCCGCGATGTGATGGGTGAGCCGGTAGAACAGCTTGCGCATCGCCTTGATGGCGGCGGCCTCGGGCCGATCGGCGCGGATGCCGTAGACGATGTCGTAACCCTGGCGCCAACGCTCGATGAAGGTGGCCAGCATTTCCGGCGGGTCCTCGCAATCGGCGTCGATGATCACCGTGGCGTCGCCGGTGGCGTGCACCAGCCCGCACAGCACCGAGGCCTGGTAGCCGAAATTGCGCGCATGGGTGATGATCTCGATGCGGGGGTCCTTGGCGCGCAGATCGTGCAGCACGGCCAGGGTGTCGTCGCTGGAATCGTTGTTGACGAAGAGAAGCTCGCAATCGAGATCGGCGCCAAAGGGGGCCAGGGTGTCGCAAAGCCGCTGGTGAAAGACGGGCAGGTTCAGGGCCTCGTTGTGCACGGGGCAGATGACGGTCATCGTTTTGCGTGCCGACGTCATGAGGCGCTCACCCGACCCTTCCTATCGGCCCGGCCGGGAATCGATATTCTCGTTGACAATACAAGCTTCTGGCTGCCCGGCCGGACCCCTTGGGGCGGATGTTAGTTTATGGGGGCATTCCAGGCAATGCCGCGTTTTCCCAAAGCTGGCGCGCCAAGGCGGTTCCGGTTAAGGTTGCCCCCTTTCCCAAGACGCGCCCGCTTCCCATCTGTTGAGACGCCATGGCCGAAATCCTTCTCATCAACCCCAACACCGGAAGCTGGGATCTGATGTCGCTCCGCCTGCCGGAATCGCTCTTGGCGGTGGCCAGCGTGCCGGTGGCGAGGGGCTATTCGGTCCGCCTGATCGACGAGCGGGTCACTCAAAGTTTCGAAGCCGATATCCAGGCCGCGGTGGGGCCGGAAACGGTGTTGGTCGGGCTCACCGCCATCACCGGCGAGCAGATTCGCCACGCCCTTCGGGCAACCCGGCTGGTCAAGCGGCTTTATCCGCATCTGCCGGTCTGCTGGGGCGGCGTGCACGCCACCTTGATGCCCGAGCAGACGGCCGAACATCCCCTGATCGATTACGTGGTGGTGGGCGACGGCGAATTCGTGTTTTGCGAATTGTTCGAGCGGCTGCGCGACAAAAGGCCCATCGACGATCTGCGCGGCCTGGTCTATCGCCAGCCGGGATCGGAGGTCCGCTCCAACGCCGGCCAGCTCGAAGTCACCGCGCTTGGCCCCAAGAGCTACAGCTTCGTGCGCAAGAACGGCGCCGTCGACATTCTCAACGACCTCGATTCCCTGCCGCCCATTCCCTACCAGCTCATCGACCTCACCCGATACAACGTCTTCTACACCAAGGAGAAGATGCTGCAGACGACGCTCAACACCTCGCGCGGCTGCCCGTTCCGCTGCAAATTCTGCTCGGACCCGGTGATCAATCTCGGCCGCTGGCGGGGCTACAGCGCCCAAAAGGTGATCGAGAAGGTGCGCGTCCTGCACGAGGAGCACGGCGTCGGCCTGATCTATTTCATGGACGACTATTTCCCCGGCTCGAAGAAGCGCTTCTTGGAAATCCTGGAAGGCCTGGCTCGTTTCGAGCGTCGCCTGAAATGGACGGCGATGGGCATTCGCGCCGACATCCTCTCCAAGATGAGCGAGGACGAGCTTGATCTTCTGTGGCGCTCGGGCTGCCATTCGCTGGAGATCGGCATCGAGACCGGCAATCCCAGGGTGCTGGCCCTGGTCAACAAGGGCGAGACGATCGAGGAGATGCGGATCGCCAACCAGCGCCTGGCCAGGCTCGACATCAAGCTCAAATACACGATCATCGTGGGCTTCCCGGGCGAGACCGAGGCCGAGATGACGGACACCTTGAATTTCGCCGCCGAGCTTGAGCGGACCAACCCCAACGCCTTTTGCCTGGCCTTTCCCTTCATGCCGATCATCGGCACCCCCTTCTACGATCAGGCGTTGGCGGCCGGCTTCAAGACGCCGGCCTCGCTCGAGGAATGGGCGGAAATGGATTTCATCGAATGGCGCCGCCATTACGCAAGCTGGTCCTCGGCCAAGAGCATCCGGCGCATCGAGGCGATCGCCTTCACCTCTTATTTCCACAACGCCAATGTGCGCGAGAAATTCGCCGAATCGCCGCTCTTGCGCCTGGCCTTCGCCGTTTATCACCCGGTGGCGAAATGGCGCTTCGACCATCATTATTACGATTTCTTCGTCGAGGCCGCCTTGCAGAAGATGCTTCTGGCCCTGCGCAAGCGCTTAGCCGGCCTCAAGGCCCTGTTGACGCCCGGCCGTCCGCAGGGAATCTAAGTTCCGAACTGGTTGATCTGGTCCAGCATCAGGGCGCGGGCATCCTCGCCCGCCTGCCAGCGCCGATACCAGGCGATCGTCTGGTCGAGCGCCTGTTCGACATCCCAGCGGGGCCGCCAGCCTAGTTTGGCGATCGCCTGGGCGGAATCGAGCCGGAGCATGTGGGCCTCGTGCGGCTGAGGGGTGCCGTCGTGAACCCAGCCGGCGCCGGCGCCCCAACCGGCCACCAGCCGATCGGCCACCCAGCGCACCGGCTTGGAATCGCGGTCGGCGGGACCGAAATTCCAGGCCCGAGCGAATTCGCGGCCTTCGATCGCCAGGCGCTCGCAAAGCCGAAGATAGCCGGCCAGCGGATCGAGCACATGCTGCCAAGGCCGCACCGCATCGGGATAGCGCAGCACCGCTTTTTCGCCGGCCAAGAAGGCGCGGATCAGATCGGGCACCAGCCGGTCGGTGGCCCAATCGCCGCCGCCGATCACATTGCCGGCCCGGGCCGAGGCGATCGCTGGTCCGGAATCGGGAAAGAACGAGTCGCGCCAGGCGGCGGTGACGATTTCCGCCGCCCCCTTCGAGGCGCTGTAGGGATCGTGGCCGCCCAAGGGATCGTCCTCGCGGTAGGGCTCGGGCCCCTCATGGTTCCGGTAGCATTTGTCGCTGGTGACGATCAGCGCCGCCCGCAAGCCGGTGCCGTGCCGGATCGCTTCAAGAACCTGGGCGGTGCCCATGACGTTGGTGGCGAAGGTGCCGATCGGGTCTTGGTAGGATTCGCGCACCAGCGCTTGCGCCGCCATGTGGATGACGATCTCGGGCCGCGCCTTGGCGAAGGCCGCCTCGAGCGCCGCCGGGTCGCGCACATCGCCCAGGATGCTGTCGATCGTCCCGCCGACGCCGGCCAGATCGAAAAGATTGGGCTTGGTGGCGGGCGCCAGGGCATAGCCGGTGACCTTGGCGCCCAGCCGGGCGAGCCAGACCGCCAGCCAGGCTCCCTTGAAGCCGGTATGGCCGGTGAGCAGAACCCGGCGATCGGTCCAGAACGCGGCGTTGGTCATCGGGCGGGGCCGGAGGGTTGCGGGCGCAGGCAGTAGGTGAGGGTGCTGCCCATCTTGGGGATTGTCAACGCGATCGGCACCAAGAGGGCGGCCAGCGGCAGGGCAAGCAGGGCCAGCGCCAGCACCGCCCATTTGCGCCCGCCTCGCACCCGTCCTTTCTTCAAGGTGGCGTGGAGGAGATTGTCCTCGCCCAGCGCCGCCGAAACCAGCGTGTCCAGCCAGCCGAAGGCCTCGTATTCGACATTGCAATCGGGCAGGGCGGCGATCGAGACGCCGGGAAAGCTGTCGGCCAGCTTGGCGAAAGAGGCGTGATCGAGGAACCAGAGATGATGGCCGTAGCTGACGAAGGCCGAGCGCCGACCGAACAGCCGGGTTTGCAGGCTGGTCCGATTGGGCTGGCTCACCACCAGAACGCCGCCGGGCGCCAGAAGATCGAGCAGCTCGCCCACCAGCGCCACCGGCCGGTCGACATGCTCCAGCACATGCCAAAGAAAAATGATGTCGAAGCGCCCGCCCTCCTGGGTGGCGGCGGCTTCGGCCAGCGAGGGGAAGGCGGCCAGACCGCGGGCCCGCGCCCGCGCCAGGCGATCGGGATTGGTCTCCATCGCCGCCAGCCTTTGCCAGCCGCGCTGGGCCAGCCATTCCAGCCATTGGCCGTCGCCGGCGCCGCAATCGAGGATACGGGCCCCCATGTTCGCCAATTCGGGGATGGTGCGCCGAAGCCAGGCTTCGCGCAGACGAAAAAGCAGGCGCATCGCGCCCGGCGTTTGCGCCTCGGCGTCGGGCAAGACGGCGCGTTGGGTGATGGCGGCGTCGGGGCTGCGCCTGGCGCCGCAGGCCGGGCAGACATGGACGGCCAGCCCGTCTTCGAGATGGGCCGGCGCCGGCCTGGCAAGCGGACAATCGGCGCGGCCGCAATCGGTCATCGATGCGCCTACTCCATCCGCATCAGGGCCAGCGCGACATCGCGATCCTGGGCGGTGAGGGCGGCGCAGAGGCGCCCGATGCGGATCGGTCCGGCCGCTTGCCAATCGCAGACCGGCAGCGCGAGGGCGCGTTCGGCCGTGGCGGGCGCCGCGACATAGCGCACCCGATGGCGGATCAGGTTGGCGAGCAGCCGCTCGGCCAGCCTCGCTTCGGCGGCGGTTCCCACCGGCGGCGTGGCGTGGCCGGGAAAAACCAGGCTCCAACTCGGCAGCAGCGGCGCCTTGCCGGCGAAGACGTAATATTGGGCCGGCAGGGCGAAAAGAAAGACCTGGCCGTCAAGGCCGGCCAGCGCCGCCACGGTCGCCTGGAAATCCTCGACAAAGCGTTCGGGGAAGTTGGCGGCGGGCACGAAGGCGATCTTCTCCAACCCCTTCACCCCCAGCCCGCCGACCGGACCGGGCTTGCCGGGCGTTACATTGTCGAACACGGTGACGCGGAACCGCACATGCTGGCGGTGGAATTCGGAAAGGCCAAGCGCCGTGAAACCCAAGAGCAGGGCGGCCAGGGCCCGCCGCCCGTTTTCGCTGGGCAGGCTTTTCTCCAACACGACGTGAAAGGCGCCCAGCGCCAGCAGCACCAGCGTGAGCTGGCCCGGCATCGGCTGAGCGATGTGGGTGACGTGGAAGAGGGCGATGACCGAAAAGGCAAGGCCCAGCCCGAGCGGCATCAGCACCGCCCGGCGCGTCTCGGCCTGGGCGAGCCGGGCCAGATCGGAGCCGGCGGCCACCAGGGCGGCCAGTCCGGTGGCCATCATGAGATAGAGGGTCGGGTAGGAGGCGTAGGTGCCCAGCTTGGCGATCGACCAGCCGGCCTGCATCCGCTCGGCGCCCACCGAAAGCGGCAGCGCGAAGGCGTAATAGACGAGATCGCGGGCAAAGCCCGGCACCCAGGCTTCGGCCAGACCCAGCGCCAGGGCCAGGCCGATCAGCGTGACCAGGATTCCCTTGGCCGCCGCCCATCGTCCGGCCCGGGAGAGAAACAGGAAGGGCACCGCCAGGGCGAGCGGATAAAGCACCGCCGGATTGAGCTTGCACACCAGCCCGGTCAGAGCCAGGAGCGCCGCCAGCCCGTAAAGCCAGGCGACGCGCCCCGCCCAACGGGGCTTTAGCGCCAGCATCTGCAACAAGAGCGCCCCCAGGAAGAAGGGGTAGCTCACCTTGTCGGGATGGAGGTATCCGACCGGCCCGTAGAACAGCACGCCGGTGCCCAGCGCGTAGAGGCCGGCGGCGAAGGGGCCGAATCCCAAGAGGCGCAGAAAACCATAGGCCATGGCGGCAAACAGGCCGTTCCAGACCGCCGTGTGAATCAGATAGATGTCGAAGGAGGGGCCGAACAGCGCCGTCACCAAACCTTGGATCAGGAACATCGGCGCGCCATAGCCGGAGAGGAAATCGACGAAGGGCCGCGCGCCCTTGGCCACCGCGTAGCCGCCGTAAAAGAAGAGGTCGGAACCGAGGTCGAAACCCAGCCGGGCCGGGCCAAGGCACAGGCGGTAGCCGGCCAGCGCGACCAGGGCGGCGATCGTTCCGTCCAGGACATGGCGGCGCGCCGCCATGCCGATCCTCAATTGCTCTTGCACAACGCCACCGCCAGAGCGGAAAGGCCCACGCCCTCATTCACTTCGTGCAGGTCCTCGGCCAGATAGACCAGGTCCAGCCCGGCCCGCGCCGCCGCCTCGGTGACGTGGATGGGGTTGTGGCGGAAGAAAGCGGTTTCGCCGGGCATGACGCCGGGCGCGTCCTGGGTGAAGACGGTGAAGGCGAGCACGCCCTTGGGCCGGAGCGCCGCCTTGGCCGCCGTCAGAACGGGGACGAGATCGGCGAAATGGATGAAGACGGCGCCGGCCGCGATCAGGTGATAGCTGGGGCCCGAGCCGAAATGATTGATCAGATCGCCGGCCAGCAGGGTGTCGTACATGCCCTTGGCGCGGGCCTGGGCGATCATGTTGGGCGAGAGGTCGAGCCCGACCAGCCATTTGGCCCGCCGGCGCAGGATGGGCCCCAAGAGGCCGGTGCCGCAGCCCGCATCGAGAATGTCGAGCCCCTTGGCCTCGCCCAGCGCGGCCTCGATCGCCCGCTCGATCATCGCCAGGCCCTTATAGCCGCGTTCCTCGGTCTTGCCGGCATCCCAAAGCCCGGCCTTCAGATCGTAATAGGCGCGCACGCCCTCGGGCGAGAAGCGCTCGGGCACCGGCCCGCCCTTCAGATGGGCGATGCGCCTGGCCGCGCCGTTGGCGTCGGCGGGATCGAGATCGAGGCATTGGCGGAAGCGGTTGAGCGCGTCCTTGGTCTGGCCCAGATCCTCATGCGCCCGGCCCAGATTGAAGACCGCGCCGACATGGGCGGGATCGAGTTCGAGGGCGCGGCGCAAGGGCTTGATCGCCGCCTTGGCCTTGCCGCGATCCAAGAGCACGGTGCCCAGATTGTAATGGAAGGCGGCGACGTCGTCCTTCGAGGCGATGGCTTGGCGATAGGCGGCCTCGGCCTCGTCGAGCCGGCCCAGAAGGTGCAGGCAGGCGCCCCAATCGGCCAGGATCTGCGGATGGCCGGGCGCTTGCGCCAACGCCTGGCGGTAATAATCGGCGGCCTCGACCAGCCGGCCCTGGAAATGCAGCGCCAAGGCCAGAAGATGATTGACGCCGGGATGGGTGGGCAGATGGGCGTGCAGGTCGCGGCAGAGTTTTTCCGTCCAGTCGTGGCGGCCCTCGCGATAGCAGGCGATCGCGCGGTTGAACTCCAGCTCGAGAGCCTGGGCCGATTTCATCGCCCCAACGCCTCGATCAGTTCGGCCTCGATCGCCTCCAGCTCGGTCTTCTCCAGGCCGGGCAGCGCCTTGAAACGCAGAAAAATCGCCATCACCATGCTCGCCATGCCGTCCGCCAGGGGGCGCAGGGAAACCGCGCCGGTTTCGCCCAGCCGCGTCCGGCCGAAGGCGTGAAGGTGACGGAGCAGGAACACCGCGTCAAGCGGCAGTTCCATGCCCAGCCAGTCCCGGATGATCGTTTGCGAAATGCGGTTGCCGGATCGGCGCAGCGCCTCGTCGCGGCGCTTGGTCACCTGGCCCGGATGAATCCGGTAGTCGGCCAGCGGCCGGGCCAGATTGGCGCCCTTGGTCCAGCCCAAGAGGCTGGCGAAGAAGCCGTAATCCTCGGCCGGAATCCATTCGTCGCGGAAGCGGTGCCGGCGCGCCCGCACCGCCTGGGCCCGCACCATCACCGTGCTGGCGGTGAAGCCGGAATTGAACAGCGCCGTCCAGCGCAGCCTTGTGTGGCTCACGATGGGCGAATCGTGGCGGATCGGCGCGCCTTGGGAATCGACGATCCGCGCCCCCCCGCCCAGAATCCCCAAATCGGCATCGAGGGCGAAGGCGTCGAGCTGCGCTTGCAAGCGCCCGGGCAAGGCCCGATCGTCGGCGTCGAGAAAGGCCAGGAAATCGCCCCGCGCCGCTTCGAGCGCCCGGTTCCGGGCCGCCGCCGCGCCCTGGTTGGTTTCCAGCCGAAGCGCTTTCAAGCGCGGCTGGGCACGCTCTTCCAAAATCCGCCAGGATTCATCGGTCGAGGCGTCATCGACGGCGATCACTTCCAGCTCGACGTCTTGGGCGAACAGGCTGTCGAGCGCCAGGCCCAGATAGGGGGCGGCGTTGTAGACGGGCACCAGCGCCGAAACCAGCGGCATCATTTCTCCTTAGGGAGAAGAGCCAGCATCGCCTGGATGGTCGGTTCGGGCAGATGGCGGATGGTGCGCGCCAGCCGGTTGGCCAGTTTGGTCGCCTGGGGCGAGAGGCCGGCGGTGTCGACCGTCACCCTGGGATGCGACTGCTTGGCCAGCGCCTTCAACTCGGCCGCCTCGTCCCAGATCAGGCCCAGGCAGCCGCAGATCTGCATGACCAGACCGGGGGCGGGCCGGCCGCGCCGTCCATGTTCGAGCGCCGAGAGATAGGCGGGCGACAGGCCCAGTTCGCCGGCCATGCGCGACAGAGTCATGCCGCGCGCCTTGCGCAAGTCCCGCACCCTTTCGCCGAACGGAGTCATGGCGGATTTTTTTCGCGCTGGCGCTTCAAGAGCACGTAGAAGGCGCCCTCGCCGCCATCCTTGATTGCCGCCGCCGTGAAGGCCAGCACCAAAGGCCGCAAGGCCGCTTCGTTGATCCAGCGCGGCAGATTGGTCTTAAGCACGCCTCGCCCCTCGCGGCCCTTGCCGGTGATGACCAGCACGCAGCGCCGCCCCATGGCGTGCGAGGCGGAAAGAAACGCCACCAGCCTTTCATAGGCCTCGGCTTCCGCCCAGCCATGCAGATCGAGCCTGGCTTCGATGCGCATCTGGCCCCTGGCCAGGCGCTCGGCCGAGCGGCGATCGAGGTCGGCCTTGCCGCCGGGCTCCAGGATGGAAGGCGGCGAAGGCGGCGGCGCGGGTGGCGGCTGGGGCCGCTTGGCCGTGGTCGCCGGTTTTGGGGTGGGCGATTCGGTCGCCGGTTCGGTGTCGGCCAAGGCGTCGCGGCCGGGCAGCGGCTTGGCGTCGCGGGTGACATGGCGCCAAAGCCGGATTTCCTCGTGGCTGGGCTGGCGGCGGCGCCGATCGTCGCGCATCGCCGTCACGCGTCGCCGATCAGGGCGACGACCAGGCGGCGCGGGCCGTGCGCCCCCATCAGGATGGTCTGTTCGATGTCGCCGGTGCGCGATGGCCCGGTGATGAGATTGACGGTGCGCGGCATGCCGCCCGCCTCGCGCTCGATCTTGGCGAAGGCCTCTTCGAAGCCGCCGACGATCTTCTTGGCCTCCAGCGCCACGATGTGGAGGTCGGGCAGGAAATTGAGGCTGGTCGGCGATCGCGGGCCGGAAAGCAGCACCAGGCTGCCGGTTTCGGCGACCCCGGCGAAGGCCTGGACCACGCCCACCATGTCGTCGGGCCTGGCCGGGCCGCGCCTTACCGCCAGTCCGGTCCAGTCGAGTTCGATCAGGGCCGGATCGGGCGCCAGCGCCACCGCCGGGTCGAGTTTCTGGCGGGCGATCTCGGCCTTGACGGCGCCGGGCAATTCGGCCAGCGAGGCCAGGCGCACGAGCTGGGCCGAGGCTTCCTCGGCCATCGCGCAAAAGCGCGCCACCGCCGCCGGACCCGAATCGCGGGCCCTGGCCGGAATCGCCGCCGCCGGCAAGGGTTGGGGCGGCTGGGCGAGCGGGCCGCGCCCATGGGCGCGCCGGATGCCGTCGAGGATGGCGGCCTTGGCGCTCATGCCGGGACCTCGTTTTCCTCGCCCTCGGGCGCCGCCAGCGCCGCGGTCATGGTGTGGCGTTCGGCGAAGTAGCGCCAATTGCCCTCGGGCGCCCGGCAGAGTTCGGGCTGGGGGCCGATCCACAGCAGCGAAAAGCCGCCGCCCCGCCACAGCACGTTGAAGGCGGTGAGATCGCGGAAGAGCAGGCGGCTTAGGCGTCCATGCAGCCGGTTCGCCACCCAGGTGCGCACGCCCACCACATAGAGCGCCACCGCCACCAGAAGCGCCACGATGCCGGCCAAGAGCTTGAAAACGACCATCACCACCAGGCTGGCCACCAAGAGCAGCAGCAGCGGCGCGACATTGTCCCAAGCGCTGTACACATAAGACGAGGGTTGGTTGAGGACGCGGTAATCGCCGACCACGTCGAGCTTCCTTGCCTCGAACGCCTGCTTCAGGCCTTGAAAAAGCATGTCGTCGGTCATCGCCGCTTCCGTCTTGCCCAAGCCGCCTGGAACGTCTCGCCCTCGGGCGCCGGCAGATCGCGCGACGCCGTCCAGCCCCCGGCCAAAGGCAGATCGGCCAAACGGCCGCGCCCTTTGGCAAACCAGGCCAGAACCGGCATCGCCAGCCGCATCGCCAGATGATAGAGCGTTGGCCGGGTGGCCAGGAATCCCCAGGCCGCCAGCCCGGCCCGCACGGGAAGCGGCGTCAGGTGGCGCTCGAATTCGCGGGTCCGCCAATGGCGCAGCATGCGCGGCAGCGGGATGCGCATCGGGCAGACGATCTCGCAGCGCCCGCAGAGCGTCGAGGCGTTGGGCATCTCGGCCCATTCCGCCAGCCCGCCCAGGGCCGGGCTCAAGACCGAGCCCATCGGCCCGCAATAGACCGAGCCATAGGCATGGCCGCCGACCGCGCCATAGACCGGGCAATGATTGATGCAGGCGGCGCAGCGGATGCAGCGCAGCATGTCCTGGAAGGGACCGCCCAGCATGGCCGAGCGGCCATTGTCGAGCAGCACGACATGGAAGGCCTTCGGCCCGTCCTTGTCGTCGGGGCGGCGCGGCCCGGCCGAGAAGGTGACGTAGGAGGTGGCCTCCTGGCCGGTGGCCGAGCGCGCCAGAAGGCGCATCACGGTGGCGGCGTCGGCCATCGTGGGCACGATCTTCTCCAGGCTGGCCAGCACGATGTGCGCCTTGGGCAGGATCTGGGTGAGATCGCCATTGCCTTCGTTGGTGACGATGGCGGTGGCGCCGTTCTCGGCGACCAGGAAATTGGCGCCGGTGATGCCGACATCGGCGGCCAGGAATTTCTGGCGCAGCATGGCGCGCGCCTCGTCGAGCAATTGGCGAGGCTCGTCGAGCGGCCGGGCGGCGTCGAGATCGGTATGGGCGGCGCGAAAGGCGTCGGCCACCTGATGGCGGTTGACATGGATGGCGGGCGCGATGATGTGGCTGGGGGCTTCGTGGCGAAGCTGGATGATGTATTCGCCCAGATCGGTTTCCACCGTCTCGATGCCGTGCTTGATCAGCCAGTCGTTCAGGCCGATCTCTTCCGAGATCATCGATTTGCCCTTGGTCACCATCTTGGCGCCCTGGCCCCGACAGATGTCGAGCACCGCCTGGCGGGCCTCGCCGGCGGTGCGGCACCAATGGACGCCGCCGCCCTGTTCCTCGACCCGGGCGGCGAATTGTTCGAGATAGAAATCGAGATTGGCCAGCACATGGTTTTTCATCGCCTGGCCGCGATCGCGCAGGGCGTCGAATTCGGGCAGGCGGTCGACGGCGATGGCGCGCTTCGAGCGAAAGCCGGTCTTGAGCTTGGCCATCGCCGCCTTCAAGACGGGATCGGCCAGGGCCGCCTTGGCGTTGGTCTTGAGGCTGCCCGGCTGGCTGCGCATCGCCTAGTCCTTCTCGCCGATCGCCGGACGGTCGGTCTGACCGGCCAGCACTTCGGCGACATGGCGGGCCTTGACGGCCGAGCCGCGCCGTTTCAGCCGCCCGGCCATGTTCATCAGGCAACCGAGATCGCCGGCCAGCACGGTGGCGGCGCCGGTCGCCTCGATGTCGATGGCCTTGTCGTCGACCAGACGCTCCGAGATCTCGGGATATTTGACGCAGAAGGTGCCGCCGAAGCCGCAGCATTCCTCGGGGCCCGACAGCTCCTTGAGTTCCAGCCCCTCGATTCCGGCCAGCAGCCGGCGCGGCTGCGCCTTGATGCCCAGTTCGCGCAGGCCCGAGCAGGAATCATGATAGGTGACGGTCTCGCCGAAGCGGCCCTTGATGGCGTCCACCTTGCGGACATCGACCAGGAACGACACCAGCTCGTGGGTCTTGGCGGCCAACTCCTTCGCCCGCTCGGCATAGAGCGGATCGTCGGCCAACAGATCGGGATAATGGATGCGGATCATGCCGGCGCAGGAGCCCGAGGGCAGCACGACGTAATCATAGCGGGCGAAGGCGTCGATGGTCTGGCGGGCCAGACGCTGGGCGGTAGCGCGGTCGCCGGAATTGTAGGCCGGCTGGCCGCAGCAGGTCTGGCCCTTGGGAACTTCGACCGCGCAGCCGGCATCCTCGATCAGCTTGGCGGCGGCGAAGCCGACGCTGGGCCGGAACAAATCGACCAGACAGGTGGCGAACAGACCGACGGTGGGACGCTCGGTGGGCGTCATGTCTTCTCCTTCCCCCGCTCCCCGATCAGGGGTTGAGCGAAGGATGGTCGGCGCCGGGCAAAAAGGCAAGAGGCCGATGCCCAGGACGATGACCGAAATCATCGCGTCGGGTTTTTTTCGGCGGCAAGGCCGCCGCGCGCCCTATGGCGCGGGAGCCTAGCGAGCAAAGGCGAGCGCTTAGGCCGATTGGGGGCGCGTACTATTTGGGCAACAGGATGAAATAGCCGCCCGGGCTTTTCATCCGCCCGGCCTGGGCCAGCGCCGCCTCGCCGGTGCCCCAAAAGAAGTCGCCGCGCACCACCCCGGTGATGGCGGCGCCGGTATCCTGGGCGATCACCAGACGGCGCAGCGCCTTGCCGCCGGGCTCCACCGTATCCAGCCAGAGCGGTGCCCCATAGGGAATGAAGCGCGGATCGACGGCCAGGCTGCGGCCGGGCGTGAGCGCCACCCCTTGGGCGCCGATCGGCCCTTCGCCCTCGATGGTCCGCAAAAAGATGTAGCGCGGATTCTCGGCCATCAGGGCGGGCGCCTCCGCCCGGTTGGCCCTGAGCCAGGCGAGGATGTCCTGCATCGAGCCCGAGGCCTTGCCGCGCTCGGCCAGGATTTTCCCCAGCCCGACGAAGCGATGGCCGTTCGAGGCGGCATAGCCCAGCCGGATCGCGCTGCCATCGTCCAGCACCAGCCGGCCCGAACCCTGGATATGCAGAATGTGGGCGTCGACGGCGTCGTCGGCCCAGGCCAGCACCGGCGCCTTGTCGCCCAGCTTGCCGGCCTCGATCTCGGCCCGGGTCGAATAGGGGCGCAGCCTTCCGCCCTCGATGCGGCCGCTGATCCGGATGTCGCGCCACTCTTCGCGGAACTGGCCCAGATCGACCTCGACCAGATCGCCGGGCGGGCCCAAAAGCGGCACTTGGCCGGGGCGCATCTTGGTGCGCGAGCCTTTCAGTTCGGCTTCGTAATAGCCGGTGAACAGGCCCTTTTCCTGCTCGCCGTCCGAAACCCGATGGGGCTGGAAGCGCGTTTCAAAGAAGGAGCGGGCGGCTAGGGCGTCGTTGTTGACGGGCAAGGCGCGGCAAACGGCTTTCCAGTCGCCGGCCTTGGCGCCGTTGGGCAAAGCGGACGAGCCTTGGCGCAGCTCGTCGGACCGTTTCGCCAAGACCTGGCAGGAACGGCGAAGCGCCGCCAACGCTTCGCCCAGCCCGTTATCGCTGCCCCAGCCGGGCAGATCGGCAAAGGTGATCGGGGTGAAGACCGCTTTGGGAGGCGCGGGCGGAGCGGCGGGCGGGGGAGCGGGGATCGGCGCGCAGGCCGCAAGCAGCAGGCCAGCCAGGAAAAAAAAACGGCCCCGGCCGCTCAATCCGGCGTTCCGGTCTCGACCAGCGCCCAGTTGGGATCGCGCGAGCGGGTGTCGCGGGCGAAGGTCCAAAGATCGACGACGGAGGTGATCTGGTTGGGATCGCCCTCGATCACCTTGCCCTGGCCGTCAAGCAGCGCGTTGGCCTGTTCGCTGACAAAGCGGATGGTGACCATGGCGGTGGCGCCTTCCATGCGGGCGGCATCGATCTCGGCCGATTTGATGCCGACCAGATCGGTCTTCAGCGTCTGGCCGTTGGCCTGGCGCTCCTTGATGGCCTGGGCGAAATTGTCATAGACCTCGCCGGCCAGAAGCGGCCGCAGCGTCTTGCTGTCGCCGGCGGCGTAGGCCGCGACGATCATTTCGAAGGCGGCACGGGCGCCTTTCAGGAATTCCTCGGGGACGAAGCCGCCATCGGCGGCGCGGATCGCCGCCAGGCCCTGGTCGCGCGGGCTAAGGGGCGGGGCGGGTTCGGCCGGGGCGGGTTGCGAGGGCTCGCCGGCGGCGGGCTTCCGATTGCGGTCGGGCAGCCGGATCACCTTGTCGTCGGCGCCGGGTTCGCGGGCGGGCGGCAAGGTGAAGGGGTCGGAAGGCGGGCGCTCATTGCCGGTGCGCCGCCCCAAAACGCTGCGCAGCCGCAGCACCAGGAACACCGCCACCACGGCAAAAAAGATGATGTCGAGGAAATGCAAGCCGCCGCCCATGGATCGATCCGTCTTCGCGCCCGTTTGGCGCTCTTTATTAGATAAGCCTTGGAGAGACAAAGAGCAAGCCCGGGAAGGGGTTTCCCTTGTTGTGCGCCAAAGCGGTTCATGATAGCCCTTTGGGCCGAAAAGAAACTGCGAGGCTTCCATGACCGACGCCCCTCCGCCCAACGGCGCCCCCAACGCGGCGCAGCCGCCGCTCGTCATCAACGGCCAGTATGTCAAGGATCTGAGCTTCGAGGTGCCGGGCGCGCCAGAAATCTTCCGCCATGCCGGCGAGACCCAGGACATTCCGATCGGCATCGACGTCAAAACCCGCCATCTCGACGGGCGGACCTACGAGGTGGTGCTGCATCTGCGCGCCGAAGCCAAGACGGCCGGCCGCACCGGCTTCATTCTCGAGGTCGCCTATGGCGCGGTCTGCACCTTGAACGTGCCCGATCAGCATCTGCATCCGGTGATGCTGGTCGAGGTGCCGCGCCAGATCTTCCCCTTCGTGCGCAACATCGTGGCCGATCTGACGCGCGACGGCGGCTTCCCGCCGCTTCTGATCACGCCGATCGATTTCGGCGAGCTTTACCGCCAGCGTCTGGCCCAACAGGCCGCCGCCGCCCAACCGGGCGCCGAGGGTGCTAGTTCGCCCACAGCGGGTTCGTAAGTTTCTTGAGAAAGGCGGCGTGCGCCGCCTCTTCCTCGGCGCTGGGCGCGTGCGGCCTGGCGGCGCGGATCGCCGGTCCCCCCGCTTTTTGGCGCTGGGCCAAGGCGCGGGCCGGACCGCCGGCCAGGGCCAGATCGGGCTGCTGGCCGCCCATCAATTCGAAATAGACCCGGGCCAGAAGCTGGGCGTCCAAGAGGGCGCCATGCTTGTCGCGCTGGGCCAGATCGACGTCGAAGCGCTTGCACAGCGCATCGAGGCTGGCCGGCGCGCCGGGGAATTTCTTGCGCGCCAGGGTCATGGTGTCGACCACCCGGCTCATCGGCAAGGCGGGAAAGCCCAGCCGGTCAAGCTCGGCGTTGACGAAGCGCATGTCGAACTCGGCGTTGTGGATCACCAGCTTGGAATCGGACCCGACGAATTCGAGGAAGTCCGCCACCTGTTCGGCGAACAGCGGATGGCCGGCCAGGAAATCGCGCGACAGGCCGTGGACGCGGAAGGCCTCGTCGGGCATGTCGCGCTCGGGATTGAGGTAGGTCTGCCAGGTCCGCCCGGTGGGCAGATGGTTCAGAAGCTCGACCAGCCCGATTTCCACGATGCGATGACCCGCCTGCGGATCGAGGCCCGTGGTTTCGGTATCGAGCACGATTTCGCGCATGCGGGCGCTCCCTTGATCGAACGGACGAGCCGGAAAATCCGCTCAAAGCTATAGCGGAAGCCAAGCCCGCTGGGGATGAGAAAATCGCCCTGGCGGCGCTTGTGGGCGTCGGGAATCTGGCGGGCCCGAACCTGGGCCAGCTTGTCGGGCGTCATGCCCGGCCGCGCCAGCACCCGCTGGGTCTGCAAGAAGGCGGGCGCGCTCACCACCACGGTGGCGTGGCAGCGCCCCTCGGCGCGGGCTTCGAACAAGAGCGGGATGTCGAGCACCACCAACCGTTCATGATTGGCCCTGGCGCGAGCGAGGAAGGCGTCGGTCGATTGGCGCACCAGGGGGTGGAGGATGCGCTCCAGTTTTTTCAAGGCCGGCGGATCGCCGAACACCTTGGCGCCCAGGGCTAGGCGATCGACGGCGCCCTCGGCGACCACGCCGGGAAAGGCGGCCTCGACCGCCTTGACCGCTCGCCCGCCCTTGCCCAACAGGCGATGGACTTCGGCGTCGGCGTCGTGCACCGGCACGCCCAGGCGGACGAACATCTTGGCCGCCGCGCTTTTGCCCATGCCGATCGAGCCGGTAAGCCCCAGGATTCTCATGATCCCAGCACCACCCGCCGGGTTTCGGCATCGGCCTCGGGGGTGAGCCCGAACCAGGCGGCGAATCCAGGCCTTGCCTGATGGATCAGCATGCCCAGCCCATCGACAATGGGGTTGCCGCGTTCTTGCGCCGCCCGCAAAAGATCGGTCACCAGCGGCGCGTAAACGATGTCGGTAACGAGCGCCCGCGGATCGAGACGGTCGAGCGCCAGATCGAGCGCCGGCTGACCGCTCATCCCCAGGCTGGTGGCGTTGACCAGCAGCGCCGCGCCCTCGAGCGCCCGGTCCCGTTCGCTCCAATCGATTACGCGGGCGGTGTCGCCCAGCCGTTCGGCCAGAGCTTCGGCTTTGTCGCGGCTGCGGTTGACGATGCGGATTTCCGGGGCACCTTCGTCCAAAAGCGCGAAGGCGACCGCGGCCGCCGCGCCGCCCGCCCCCAGCACCACCGCCGGCCCGGCCTTGGCCGACCAGCCCGGCCGTTCCTGGGCCAGATTGGCGAGGAATCCGAGCCCGTCGGTGCTGTCGCCCGCGACCGCGCCATCGGGCTCGACCACCAGCGTGTTGACGGCGCCGATCCGCCAGGCCCTGGGCGTCGCCCGATCAACCAGCGCCAGCGCCTTTTCCTTGTGGGGAATGGTCAGGTTGGCGCCGGCAAAGCCCAGGCGCGGCAGGGCCTGGATCGCCAGTTCGAGATCGGCCGGCGCCACCGGCAAGGGCACATAGGCGCCGTCGATGCCGTACCTTGCCAGCCAGTGATTGTGCAAGAGGGGCGAGCGCGAATGGCCGACCGGCCAGCCGATCACGCCCGCCAATTTGGCTTTGCCGCTGATCGTCATGGCGAACCGGCCTTTCGTTGCGCCAACCGTTCCATGATTTCCTCGACCCCGAACCGGACCTTGGCCGGAATGCGTTCCTGCGGATAGAAATCGGCGATCAAGTCGAGCGCCTGGCGGGCGGTTTCGATGCCGGCGAGCGGGGCCAGATTCTCGATGTCGGCGATGTCGTGCGATCCCTCGATTCCGTCCAGCCGCATGGCCATGCATTTCATGGCGAAGAGGTATTGGGCGGTCGGCACATAGATGCGGACGCCCTCGATGCCGTCGATCGGCAATGTTTCCAGTTTCTCATGCGCCGACAAGAAACCCTTGACCCCTTCGTACAGCCAATCTCTGGGCCAGCCTTCCTCCTCGGCAACGCTGGCCGCGGCCTGGCGAAGGAAGGCGCGATCGCCGGTGATGGCCGCGTCGACGTCCTTCGTCGCCTTGCGCATATTGTAGGCAAGGCAGAGCGCCGATCCACCATAAATGGCGATGTCGATCAAAAGACCCGCCGCCTGGGCGCGTCGCCCCAATTTGCGCAAGCCGCGCAGAATGTCGGATTTAGCGAGCAACGTGCTCATGGTCGGCTTTTCGGGGCCGCGAAAGCGGTTCGGCTTCGACGAAAATCATGCGTCGGCGAAAGGCCGGCGGGCTTTCCTTGACCAGGGTCGCCTTCAAGGAATGCAGGCCGCAGGGGAAAAAGGCGCGCTTGAGAAAGCGCTCCGGCTTCCCGGTCCAAGAGGGATTGGCCAAGCCATAGGTCTGCGCCAGATGTTCGGCCACCGCCGCAAGATGGGCGTTGGCCCGATCGTTGCCGGGGAGAAGCGGCGGCTCGTCGCAGAGCATTCGGGAACGAACGCCGGCGTCGGTCTCGCCATAGAAACGATCGAGGAATTCCCGGAGCGCCGGGTCGAGGCCGAATTCCGGATCGAGGCCAAGCAGGACCACCTCGCGCAAACTTTTCGGGCGGTCGTTCTTGACCTTGCCGGCACGATGCGCGTCGCGGATTGCCTTGGCATGCTGGAGAATAGCGGCGCGCGCCTGGGCAGGCACCAACACCTCGACCTTCACCCAATCGGCGCCGCCGCCTTGGCTTCGGTATTTCCGCATGCGGGACGGTCGGGCTTTTTTGGGCGTCATGGGAAACCCTAGCGTATCCAGGATACGCGGTCAATGTGTCTCCCGGGTGGGATGGTCAGGAAAGCGCCCCCCGTTGGCGCAGCGCCGCCAAAAGGGCCAAGAGCGGCAGGCCCAGAATGGTGAAATGATCGCCCTCGATCCGCTCGAACAGGCGAATGGCCGGCCCCTCAATGCGATAAGCGCCGACCGAGGCCAGCGCCGTCACGCCCACCCGTTCAAGATAGGCGTCAAGCTCGGCGTCGGGAAAATCACGAAGCGTGAGCCGGGCGCGATCGCAGGCGGTCCAGTCGATCCGGCCCTGGCGGGCCAGCGCCACCGCGCTCACCAGCTCATGGGTGCGGCCGCGCAAATCCTGCAATTGGCGGCGCGCCGCCGCAAGGTCGCGGGGCTTGTCGTAAAGCGTTCCGTCGCATTCCAGAATCTGATCGGCGCCGATCACCCAGGACTCGGGATGGCGTCGGCCAACCGCCAAGGCCTTGGCTTCGGCCAGGGCCTGGGCGATCGCCAAGGCGGGCTGGCCCTTGCGGGACTCCTTGATCGCCCCTTCGTCGCAATGGGCCGGATCGATTGTGAAATCAAGCCCGGCGCCGGCCAACATCGCCTGGCGCGCCGAACTCGCCGAGGCGAGAACAAGGGTCGCGCCGCTCACAGCACCTTGCCCGTCTTCTTGGCGTAAAGCTGCAAGATGTTGGCCGCCGCCTCCTCGATCGAGCGCCTGGTGACATCGATCACCGGCCAGCCATTGGCGGCGAACAGCCGCCTGGCGCCCAGGATTTCTTCCCGCACCTTCTCGACATCGGCGTAAGAGCCGTCTTCGGACTGATCCAACAGGCGCAGCCGGTTTCGCCTTATGTCGGACAGGCTGGAGGGCTCGCGGGTCAGGCCGACGATCAGCGGATTCTTGGCCGCCATCACTTCGGGCGGCACGGGCACGCCCGGCACCAGGGGCACGTTGGCCGCTTTGATGCCGCGATTGGCCAGATACATGCAGGTCGGGGTCTTCGAGGTGCGCGAGACGCCCAGAACGATGATGTCGGCGCTGTCCAGATCATGCACCATCTGGCCGTCATCATGGGCGAGCGTGAAATGCATGGCGTCGATGCGGGCGAAATAATCGGCATCCATGGCGTGCTGGCGGCCCGGCGAGGGCGAGGCCATTTCCGCATCGAGATGCTTGGCAAGCGCGCTGATCACCGGATGGAGCACGCCGATGCAGGGCACGTTAAGGCGCCGGCAGCCGGCGTCGAGTCTGGCGCGCACCTCGGCGTCGATGACCGTGTAGAGCACCAGACCCGGTTCGTCCTCGATCGCCTTCAGCACCCGCTCGATCTGGACTTCGCTGCGCACCAGCCACCATTGATGCTGAATGGGGGCGATGTCCTCGAATTGGACCAGGCAGGCGCGCGCCACGCTGCTTACCGTCTCGCCGGTGGCGTCGGAGACCAGATGGAGATGAAAACTTTTCATGCCGGGATGAATTCCGAATGGCGGGGACAAGCGGCCTTCCATCCACAGCTTGGGCCTGACGCCCAAACCCGCCCCCAAACCGTTTGCCCTGCCGCCCTCATGTCGATCGCTTCATCCCGCTTTCTGGACAACGCCAAGGCCCTTTCGGTTTTCCCCATTTTGCCCGGCTTTGCGAAAGCCGGTTTCAGGGATGGTTTATCCGGTTCACGACAAACCATCCCCGGCATCATGACCGATCGGCAAGCGTCTGGACAAGCCGTGGATAAGCCGTTCTCCCCGTCATCCACAGGCCCAACGCACTACTACATCCTTTTCTCTTATCTATAAACTTTGTAAGAGAAGGGATGGAACGCAAACTGCGGAAGCCCTTTCTCGAGGCCCTCAGGGGCAAAACCCAAGCCGTGCCGCCGGTCTGGCTGATGCGCCAGGCTGGGCGCTATCTGCCCGAATACCGGGCGACACGGGCCAAGGCCGGCGGTTTTCTTGATTTATGTTACACGCCCGAGCTGGCGATCGAAGTGACGCTGCAGCCGCTTAGGCGCTACCAGTTCGACGCCGCCATCTTGTTTTCCGACATTCTCGTTCTTCCCGACGCCTTGGGTCGCAAAGTGGCCTTCGTCGAGGGCGAAGGTCCGATTCTGGAACCGCTGGTCGGCCAGGCCGACATCCAGCGCATGACCGGCGAGGGCTTCCACGAGCGACTGGCGCCGGTTTACGCCACCTTGAAGGGCTTGGCCAAGGCCATCCCCGCCCAGACGGCGTTGATCGGCTTTGCCGGGGCACCTTGGACCGTGGCGACCTATCTGATCGAAGGTAAGGGCGGCACCGATTTCGCCAACGCCAAGGCCTGGATCTATGGGCGTAGCGCTGACTTCGAGGCTCTGATCGACAAACTCACCGATTTCACCGTCGAGTACCTGCTGGCGCAGATCGAAGCCGGGGCCGAGGCGGTGCAGATTTTCGACAGTTGGGCCAGCGCCCTTTCGGAAATGCCGTTTCGCCGCTATTGCATCCGGCCCATGCAAACCATCGTCGAGCGCCTGCGCGCCCGCCACGCCGAAATCCCCATCATCGGTTTCCCCAGGGCCTGCGGCGCCCTGGCGCTCGATTATGTGGCCGAGACCGGCGTTGACGCCATCAGCCTCGATCCCGGCGTGCCGGCCGCCTGGGCGGCGTCGCACTTGCAGCCCAAGGCCTGCGTCCAGGGCAATCTCGATCCGATGCTGCTGGTGGCGGGCGGCAAGCCGATGGAACGCGAGATCGATCGGCTGGTGGCCGAGCTGGGCCAGGGTCCCTATGTCTTCAATCTGGGCCACGGCATCGTGCCGCAAACCCCGCCCGAACACGTCGCCCGCCTGGTCGAGCATCTGCGCGCCCGATGAGCCGGCTGGCGGTCGTCCTCTTCAATCTGGGTGGGCCCGATGGGCCGCAGGCGGTCCGCCCCTTCCTGTTCAATCTGTTCAACGACAAGGCGATCATCGGCGCGCCCAAGCCGATCCGCTGGTTGCTGGCGCAGTGGATTTCCCGAAAGCGGGCGCCGCTGGCGCAAGAGATCTACGCCAAGCTGGGCGGGGGCAGCCCGCTATTGGGCCTCACCCGCGCCCAGGCCCAGGCGATCGAAACCCGGCTGGGGGGCGAGGCGCGGGTGTTCATCGCCATGCGCTACTGGCATCCGATGACCGAGGAAACGGTGGCCGAAATCCGCCGCTTCGCCCCCGAGCGGATCGTGCTATTGCCGCTCTATCCGCACTATTCCAGCACCACCACCGGCTCGTCCTTGCAGGCTTGGCGGCGGGCGGCGGGCGATCTGGTTGCCATTCCCACCTCGGAAATCTGCTGCTACCCAACCCTGCCCGGCCTGATCGAGGCCTTGGCCCAGGGCGCCCGCCAGGGTCTGGACCAGGCGGCCAAGGCCGGCCGGCCGCGCCTGCTTTTCTCCGCCCACGGCCTGCCCAAGCGGATGATCGCCAGGGGCGATCCCTATCAGGCGCAAATCGAGATGACGGCGCGGGCGGTGGTGGCGAAATTAGCGATCGCCGATCTCGATTGGACGGTCTGCTATCAAAGCCGGGTCGGGCCCTTGGAATGGATCGGCCCCGCCACCTTGGACGAGATCGACCGCGCCGGGCAGGACCGGGTGCCGCTGGTCGTGCTGCCGGTGGCCTTCGTCTCCGAACATTCGGAAACGCTGGTCGAACTCGACATCGAATACCGCGACCATGCGCGAAAGGCGGGCGTGCCGGCCTATGTGCGGGTGCCGGCCCTGGGCACCGCGCCCGCCTTCATCGACGGTTTGGTGTCGATGATCCAGGCCGCCCGGCCGGGGCTTGATTCCGCTAGCCATTCCAGGGATTGTCCAAAAGGCTCGGGCCTCTGTCCCCGTAAGGATCGCGCATGACCCTGTCCGCCACCGCCTATCTTTGGCTCAAGGCGCTGCATCTGATCTTCGTCATCGCCTGGATGGCGGGGCTGTTCTATCTGCCGCGCCTATTCGTCTATCACACCCAAGCCAAGCCCGGTTCGGACCAATCGGAACTCTTCAAGGTGATGGAGCGCCGCCTGTACCGCGCCATCATGGTGCCGGCCCTGGTGCTAACCCTGATCTTCGGCGGTCTCTTGCTGGCCAACGCCGATTGGCAAGCCGGCTGGCTGCAGGCCAAGCTCGTCCTGTTGGTCGGGATGGTGGTTTTTCACTTCGCCTGCGGGCGCTGGAAGAACGATTTCGCTAGGGACGCCAACCGCCATTCGGAAAAATTCTACCGCGTCGCCAACGAGATCCCGACGCTCTTGATGATCGGCATCGTCCTTCTGGCGGTCTTGAAGCCGTTCTGATCCTCCCCCCCCCTTACTTGACATCTTCATGCAAGTTCGCTAAAGCAATCGGCAACGACGGGGCCACGCTTACGTCCTTCCCAAGGCCCCGGGCCCGCGGCGCATCGGCCCGGCCTGTTCTTCCAGCCTCTCCCCCGCTTCTTTCCCCGTGAACGATTCGATTCGGAAACCGTCATGAATCTCCAGGAACTCAAGGCCAAAACGCCGGCCGAACTGCTTGCCTTCGCCGAAGAACTGCAGATCGAGAACGCCAGCGCGCTCCGAAAGCAAGACATGATGTTCGCCATCTTGAAACAGATGGCCGACAACGACACGCCGATCTACGGCTCGGGCGTTTTGGAAATCCTGCAAGACGGCTTCGGCTTTCTGCGCAGCCCCGAGGCGAATTACCTGCCCGGCCCCGACGACATCTATGTCAGCCCCAGCCAGACGCGGCGCTTCGCACTGCGCACCGGCGACACGGTCGAAGGGCAGATCCGCGCCCCCAAGGATGGCGAGCGCTATTTCGCCATGCTCAAGGTCAACACCATCAATTTCGAGCCGCCGGAAAACGTCCGCCACCGCATCAATTTCGACAATCTGACGCCGCTTTATCCGGACCGGCGCTTGAAGCTCGAGATTGACGATCCGACCAAGAAGGATCTCACCACGCGGGTGGTCGATTTGATCGCCCCCCAGGGCCGCGGCCAGCGGGCGCTGATCGTGGCGCCGCCGCGCACCGGCAAGACGGTGATGCTGCAGAACATGGCGCATTCGATCGCCGCCAATCACCCGGAAATCTATCTGATCGTGCTTTTGATCGACGAGCGGCCCGAGGAAGTGACCGACATGGCCCGCTCGGTGAAGGGCGAGGTCGTCAGCTCCACCTTCGACGAACCGGCGGCCCGCCACGTCCAGGTGGCCGAGATGGTGATCGAAAAGGCCAAGCGCCTGGTCGAGCACAAGCGCGACGTGGTGATCCTGCTCGATTCGATCACCCGTCTGGCGCGCGCCTACAACACGGTGGTGCCAAGCTCCGGCAAGGTGCTGACCGGCGGCGTCGACGCCAACGCGCTCCAGCGCCCCAAGCGCTTCTTCGGCGCGGCGCGCAACATCGAGGAGGGCGGCTCGCTCACCATCGTCGCCACCGCCCTGATCGACACCGGCTCGCGCATGGACGAGGTGATCTTCGAAGAGTTCAAGGGCACCGGCAATTCGGAAATCATCTTGGACCGCAAGCTGTCCGACAAGCGCACCTTCCCGGCCATCGACATCACCAAATCGGGCACCCGCAAGGAGGAGCTCCTGGTCGACAAGGGCACGCTCTCCAAGATGTGGGTGCTCAGGCGCATCCTGATGCCGATGGGCGTCGTCGATGCGATGGAGTTCCTCACCGACAAGCTCAAGCACTCGAAGAACAACAACGATTTCTTCGAGGCGATGAACACCTAGGCGCCGGGCGGTTACAGGGCCGGCAGGCGACAGAGGCCAACGGAAAGGGCCGGGAAACCCCCGGCCCTTTTTCGTTGGTGCGGCGCACGGCTCGACAAATCCCCGCCCATCGGTTAGACTGGTCAGAACTGGTCGAATTGGAGGCGGTCATGGCCGTTCTGCGTCGGGTTGGGGCCTATGAGGCCAAAACCAAGCTGGCTGAACTTCTCGATGAGGTCGAGGGGGGGCGCGCCATCGTCATCACCCGCCACGGCAAGGCGGTGGCCGAATTGGTGCCGATCGGCCGGGGGGCAAGCCCCCTTCCGTTGGGCGACATCGTTGAAACCTTCCGCCGCCTGCGCAAGGGGCGAAAGCTCGGCATTCCCATCAAGGAAGCCATTGCGGCGGGGCGGCGGTGAATTTCGTTCTCGACGCCTCTTTGGCGCTGGCTTGGTGTTTCGAGGAGGAAGATGGCCGCAAAGCCGAACATCTCCTTGTTCGCTTGACCGAGGGTTCGGCCAAAGCTCTTGTGCCGTCGCTTTGGCCTTTGGAAATCGCCAACGCGCTTCGAATGGCGGAAAAGCGCCGTGTCGTGAAGCCCGAGGACACCGCGGCCTATCTTGGTCTTTTTGCCGCACTCCCGATCACGGTGAGCGAGCGCACCTTGGCGCCCAAGCCCTTGCTCGACCTGGCGCGTCAATACGATCTCACGGCTTATGACGCGGCCTATCTTGATCTGGCCCAATGCATGGCGCTTCCGTTGGCGACGCTGGACAACAAGCTTGAGGCGGCCGCGAAGGCCGCGAAACTTCCGGAATTACGGTAACAACACCGTCGACCCCGTCGTCTGGCGCGCTTCCAGGTCGCGGTGCGCCTGGGCGGCGTCCTTGAGCGCGTAGGTCTGGTGGATTTCGATCTTCACCGCGCCCTTGCCCACCACCTCGAAGAGATCGGCGGCGATGCGCACCAGATCCTCGCGCTTGGCAATGTAGGTCATCAGCGTCGGCCTGGTCAGGAACAGCGAGCCCTTGCCGGCCAAGATGCCGAGATCGAAGGGTGGCACGGTGCCCGAGGCGTTGCCGTAGCTCACCATCATGCCCAAGGGCTTCAGGCAATCGAGCGAGCCCATGAAGGTGTCCTTGCCCACCGAATCATAGACCACCGGCACGCCCTGGCCGCCGGTGATCTCCTTCACCCGTTTGGTGAAGTCTTCTTGGCGATAAAGGATGGTGTGGTCGCAGCCATGGGCGCGCGCGAGCTGCGCCTTGGCTTCCGAGCCCACGGTGCCGATCACGGTGGCCCCCAGATGCCTGGCCCATTGGCACAGGATCAGCCCGACGCCGCCGGCGGCGGCATGGACCAGGATGGTGTCGCCCTTCTGCACCGGGTAGGTGCGCTTCAACAGATATTGCGCCGTCATGCCTTGCAGCATCATGGCCGCCGCGATCTTGAAATCGATGGCGTCGGGCAGCTTCACCACCCGATCGGCCGGCATCAGCCTTTCCTCGGCATAGGCGCCCATCGGCGGCGAGGCGTAGGCGATGCGGTCGCCCGCTTTGAGATCGACCACGCCTGGACCCACCGCCTCCACCGTGCCGGCGCCTTCCAGCCCCGGAATGGCCGGGAAACCGGCCAGCGGATAGACGCCCATGCGGTGATAGACATCGATGTAATTGAGCCCCACCGCCTGATGGCGGATTTTAATCTGGCCGGGGCCGGGCGCGCCAACCGGCGCCTCTTCCCAAACGAAGACCTCGGGCCCGCCATGGGCGTGAAAACGAATGGCCTTGCTCATAGCGCACCCCCCTCGATGGACAACAGACGCTTCTTGGTGTCGACGCCGCCCGGGCTGGAAAAACCGCCCAGCCCGCCGCCCGATCCCACCACCCGGTGGCAGGGAATGATGATCGGAATCGGATTCTTGCCGCAGGCCCCGCCCACGGCGCGCGGCCCGCTCTTCAGCCTTGCGGCCAGCTCGGCATAGCTGCGGGTCTTGCCGAAAGGTATGGCCTGCATCTGCCTCCACACGCTTCGCTGAAAGGCTGTGCCGGGCGGATCAACTGGAAGATCGAATTTCCGCAAGCGGCCCTGCAGGTAATCCAGCACCTGCTTTTTCGCCTTTTGCAAAAGCGGCGTGGTGCCCTGATCGCGCGCCCAGCCCCAATCGAGCGAGATGATGCGCCCGCCTTCGTCGGTGAGCGTGAGATCGCCCAAGGGCGAATGGAAGGAAAGCTGGGTCATGCGCAAACTCTATCGCGCCCCCAGGGCCTCGCGCAACGCTTTGGCGTCGGTCAAGGGGGCCGAGCAGGTGGCGTTTCGGCACAGATAGGCCGCGGCCTTGCCATCGACCAATCCCTTGCCGAAGGCCGGGTGATGGCGGGGAAGCTGGGCGCCGGGCCCAACCAGGGCAAAGATTCGGTTGGGCAACGAAGCCCCCAGCACTTCTTGCACCAGGGCGTAAGTATCGGGGGCGTGCGGTTCGCCGGCCACGGTGATGTGCCAGGGATCGGCCAGCAGCTCCTGGCCGATCATCGCCGAGACCAAAGCGGGGAACATGCGTTCGGCGGCGCCGCTTTGCGCGGCCAGGGCAGCGGTGGCTCGTTCGCGGTACGATTCCTGTCCGGTCACATGAAACAATTTCGCCAGCACCTGGGTCATCACCGCGTTGGGCGAAGGGGTGGCGGAATCGAAGAGCGGCTTCGAGCGCAACAAGAGATCGGTGGTCGAATCGGCCGAGTGGAAATAGCCGCCATCGACGGCGTCCCAGTGATGGCGATCGGCGGCCGCCACCCAGGCTTTGGCATGATCGAGGAACGATTCGGCTCCGGACAGTTCGTGCAGCACCAGGGCGGCCCTGGCCATCTGGGCGTAATCGTCGATCAGGCCGGGGGCGCCCGGCTTGCCGGCGCACCAGGAATGGACCAGCCGGTCCTCGATCGCCAGATCGCTCACCACCGCCTTGTAGGAATCGATCGCTTCGGAAATCCAATCGGTGCGGTCGAACACCCAGCCGGCCTGGGCGATGGCGGCGATCGCCATGCCGTTCCAATCGGCCAGCACCTTGTCGTCGCGGCCCGGACGCACGCGCCGATCGCGCGCCGAAAGCAGGCGCAGCCTGGCGATGTCGAAGCGGGCCTCGTCTTCGTCCTTGGCCTCGAGGCGGTGAAGGATGTTGCGCCCGTCTTCCCAATTGCCCTCGGCCTCGACGGCGTAGGCGGCCTTGAAGGCCGGGGCTTCGGCGCCCAGCACGGCGTCGATCTCGGCGGCGGTCCAGGTGTAGAAGCGCCCTTCATGGCCTTCGCTGTCGGCATCGAGCGAGGCGGTGAAGGCGCCGCTTTGGGCGCGCATTTCGCGCAGCATCCAGCCCACGGTTTCATCGATGCGGCGCGACAACAAGCGCGAGCGAGTCTCCGGCCAGACCAGGGTCATCAGATCGACCAGCAGCGCATTGTCGTAGAGCATCTTTTCGAAATGCGGCACCAGCCACATCGCGTCGGTCGCATAGCGGGCGAAGCCGCCGCCGAGATGATCGTAGATGCCGCCCTTGGCCATGCGGTCGAGCGTGTGGGTGACGGCGGCCCGGTAGGCGGGATTGCCCGAACGCTTCCAGGCCCGCCAGAGAAAGTCGAACGTCGCGGCCTGGGGGAATTTGGGCGCCCCCATCAGCCCGCCATGGGTGGTGTCGACCTGGGAGAGAAGTTCGCTGGCGGCGCGCTCGATCAGGGCTGGCGCAAAGCCGTCGCCCGGCTCCTGGCTGGCCATCTTTTCGAGGGCGCGGCGCAGCCTTAGGACATTGTCCTGCACCTTGTCGGGCGCCTTGGCGTAGGTTTCGGCGATGCCCAGCAGCACCTCGGGAAAACCGGGGCGGCCATAGCGGGTTTCGGGGGGAAAATAGGTGCCGCCCCAAAAGGGCTCGCCCGCCGGGGTCAGGAACATGGTGAGCGGCCAGCCGCCCTGGGTGCCCATCAGGGCCAGGGCGTTCTGGTAGAGCGCGTCGACATCGGGCCTTTCCTCACGATCGACCTTGATGTTGACGAAGCGCTCGTTCATCAGGGCGGCGATCGATTCGTCTTCGAAACTCTCATGCGCCATCACATGGCACCAATGGCAGGCGGCGTAGCCGACCGAGAGGAGGATCGGCTTGCCGCTTTGGCGCGCCTGGGCGAAGGCGGCCTCGCCCCAGGCGAACCAATGCACCGGGTTGTCCTTGTGCTGGAGCAGGTAGGGGCTGGTCTCGCCCGCTAGGCGGTTCATGCTTCGATTCCCTTCGGTTGACGCGGGCCGGGTTAGGCACTTAGTTTGGGGCTCGGCCGCATCATTGCAAGGCGAAAGCGAAGGAGGGATCGGCGATGAAAATCCATGTCGATGTCGAATGCACGCCCGAAGAAGCGCGCACGTTCCTTGGCCTGCCCGATGTGCAGCCGATGCAGCAAGCGATGATGGCGATGGTCGAGGAACGGATGAAATCGGCCCTTACCGCCATGGACCCCGAAACCATGCTGAAAACCTGGCTGCCGGCCGGCATCCAGGGCATGGAGCAGATGCAGAAGATGTTCTGGAACCAGTTTTCCGCCGCCAATCCCAGCCCCAGCAAGGAGAAGAAATAGATGACCGAACGCCGCCTGCCCAGCGATCCCAAGCCGCATTTCCGCGCCCATCTGTTTCTGTGCACCAACCGGCGCCCGCCCGGCCATCCGATCGGCTCCTGCTTCGATCGGGGCGCCATGGAGCTGGCCGAGGCGATGCGCAACATCTTCAAGGATATGAATCTGGATGATTCCCGGGCCAATACGTCGGGCTGCCTGGGCCGCTGCGACAAGGGGCCGGTGATGGTGGTCTATCCCGAAGGCGTTTGGTACGCGCCGCGCACCCCGGCCGATGTCGAGGAGGTGCTGAAGACCCATCTTGCCGGTAATGGGCGGGTGACGCGTCTTTTGGTGCCGGCCGATCCGCCGCCGGCCGAATAGGAAGGATCGGGCGTGACGGACACCGTCTACGCCCTGTCGACGGCGCCAGGCCAGGCCGGGATCGCCGTCATTAGGGTAACGGGGCCCCAGGCGGGCCCCGTTCTCGCTTCCCTGGCCGGCAGCCTGCCCCCGCCCCGCCTCGCCACTCTGGCCCGCCTCACCCATTTGGGTGATCCGCTCGATCACGCCCTGGTGCTTTGGTTCCCCGGTCCCAAGAGCTTCACCGGCGAGGATCTGGCCGAATTCCACCTGCATGGCGGGCGCTCCGTGGTGGTGGGGGTGATGGCGGCGCTGGCGGCGCAGGGTCTGCGGCCGGCCGAGGCGGGCGAATTCACCAAGCGCGCCTTCTTGTCCGGCCGGCTCGATCTGACCGAGGTCGAGGCCTTGGCCGATCTGGTCGCTGCCGAAACGTCCTCCCAGCGGCGCCAGGCGCTGCGCCAAGAAGGCGGCGCGCTCGTCCGGCTCTGCGAACAATGGCGCGAGCGGCTGGTTCGGGCCCTGGCCCTGGCCGAAGCGGCCATCGATTTTCCTGAGGAAGAGCTGCCAGATCATCTCGATTCCGACGTTAAATCGATTGTTATGGGAATTATCGAAGACCTAGCCCAACATCTTGAAGACAACCGCCGTGGCGAGCGGCTGCGCGCCGGTTTGACCCTGGTGATTCTGGGCGCTCCCAATGTCGGCAAATCGAGCCTGCTCAATTGGCTGGCGAAGCGCGACGTAGCTATTGTGTCCGAGGAGGCTGGAACCACTAGGGATGTGATCGAAGTTCATCTCGACCTTGCCGGCTATCCTCTAACCGTCATCGACACCGCCGGATTGCGCGAAGCCCAAGGGACCATCGAGGCCGAAGGGGTGCGCCGCGCCCTGGCGCGGGCCGAGCAGGCCGATCTCAAGCTGGTGATGTTCGATGCGCTCGCCTGGCCGACACAAGATATAGGGAGTGCGTGGCTAATTGACCGCGATAGCTTGGTTGTCGTCAGCCGCATCGATCTGTGCCCGGAAAAACCGATCCATGGCGCCATCGCCCTCTCGGTGAAGACCGGCCAGGGGACTGCGCAACTGCTTGAGGGTCTTGAAGCCGAGATCCGCAAGAGGTTGGTTGGTTCCGACCAATCAATGATTACCCGGCCCCGGCACCGGGCGGCGCTGGAAGAATGCCGCTCCCATCTGGGGCAATCGCTCTTGGCCCCCTCCCCCGACTTGGCGGCCGAGGAACTGCGGCAGGCCGCCCGGGCGCTGGGCCGTATCAGCGGGCGAGTCGAGGTCGAGGAGCTTCTCGATGTCATCTTCCGCGAATTCTGCATCGGCAAATGAGCGAAACGAATTCCTTCGACGTGATCGTGGTGGGTGGTGGCCATGCTGGCTGCGAGGCGGCGGCCGCTGCGGCCCGGTTTGGGGCGAAAACCCTGCTGATCACCCAGCGATTCGAGACTCTGGGTGAGATGTCCTGCAATCCCTCGATCGGCGGGCTGGGCAAGGGCCATCTGGTGCGCGAAATCGATGCGCTCGATGGGTTGATGGGCCGGGCGATCGACCGCTCGGGCATCCAATTCCGCATCCTCAACCGCAGCAAAGGCCCGGCCGTCCAGGGTTTGCGTGCGCAGGCTGATCGGCGACGCTATAGGTTGAGTATTCAAGCGCTACTCTTGGAAATGCCCAATTTGCAAATCCGTACCGGTTCGGTGGAGAATCTCTTGACTTTCGGCAACGACCGGATTGCGGGCGTAGTTACCGGCGAAGGTATGGAGCTTTCCGCAGGCGCCGTAGTGCTTACGACGGGCACCTTTCTGCGCGGATTAATCCATTTGGGCGAGACGCGCTATGCGGCGGGCCGTTATGGCGACAAGCCATCGTTTGGCCTTTCCGATGCCCTGGCCCGGCTTGGTTTTCCCCTTGGAAGACTAAAGACTGGCACCCCGCCCCGGCTCGATGGTGCCACGATCGATTGGTCGGGGCTTGATTCCCAGCCTGGCGACGACCCGCCGCCGCCCTTTTCCTTCTTAACCGGGCGGATCGAGCAGGCCCAAATCCCTTGCGCCATCACCCATACCAGCCCGGCCGGCCACGCCATCATTCGCGCCAATCTTCATCGCGCCCCCATGTATAGTGGGCAGATCCAATCGGTCGGCCCGCGCTACTGCCCATCGATCGAGGATAAGGTGGTACGTTTCGGCGACCGCGACGGCCATCAAATCTTCCTCGAGCCTGAGGGGATCGGCGATGAATCGGTCTATCCGAACGGCATTTCCACCTCCCTGCCCGCCGATGTCCAGGCCGAGCTGCTGAAGACCATCCCTGGGCTGGAGTATGCCCGAATGATCCGGCCCGGCTATGCCATCGAATATGATTTCATCGACCCTAGGGAGCTAACGAGGGCCTTGGAGACAAGCCGTGTTCATGGCCTCTTCCTGGCCGGCCAGATTAACGGCACCACCGGCTATGAAGAGGCGGCCGCTCAAGGCGTCCTGGCAGGCATCAACGCCGGCCGCAAGGCCGCCAGCTCGCCTCCACTGATCCTTGATCGGGCCGAGGCCTATATTGGGGTGATGGTCGATGATCTGATCGCCCGCGGCACCCAGGAGCCCTACCGGATGTTCACCTCGCGGGCCGAATACCGCCTCGTGCTGCGCAACGACAATGCCGACCTCAGGCTGACTCCCCGTGGCATGGAGGCTGGGTGCGTGGGGTCGGCGCGCCAAGCCGTGTTCCAGGCCCGGCAGGCCGCCTATGAGCGGGCTAAGACTGTGATGGCGGGGCTGAGGGCCAGCCCAAGCCGCCTGCGCCAGGCCGAAATCTCGGTCAATCTGGATGGGGTCGAACGTTCGGCCCTTGATCTCCTGGCCTATCGGGATATCGGCCTAGCCCAATTGGCTCGGCTATGGCCGGAAATCGGTGCGCTGGACCCCGTCGCTCTTGAGAGTGTGGAAATAGAGGGTCGCTATGCCGGCTATCTGGCCCGACAGATGGCCGAGATCGCGGCCTATCGCCGCGAAGAGGAGCTGACCTTGCCCGCCGACCTCGATTACCGACAGGTCGGTGGGCTTTCCAACGAGGTTTGCGTAAAGCTGGAGCGGACTCGCCCCAACAGCCTGGGCGCCGCCGGCCGTATTCCCGGTATCACCCCGGCCGCCCTGGTCGCCCTTCTCGCTTATGTGCGTAAAAATGTTCCACGTGAAACATTCGAATCCAAACCCACTCCCAAACCCCAACCATGACGCCGGACGAATTCCAAACCGCTCTTAATGTTTCACGTGAAACATTGGACCGAGTCCGAGTCCACATCGATATTCTTCGCCAATGGCAAGAAAAGATAAATCTAGTGGGTCGGGGTACGCTCGATCACATCTGGTTGCGGCATGTCTTCGATTCCGCCCAGCTTCTGCCCTTACTTCCAGCCGGCGCCACAAGACTGGTCGATCTCGGTAGTGGCGCCGGCTTTCCAGGCTTGGTCTTGGCTATACTTGGTGTGCCGGAAGTTCATCTGATCGAGAGCGACCAAAGGAAGGCGGCATTTCTTCGTGAGGCCGCTAGGCTGACCAAGACCAAGATCACCATCCACAATGCCCGCATCGAGCAGGTTGCGCCCTTTGCCGTCGATGTGGTGACCTCGCGGGCCCTGGCCAGCCTGGAAAAATTGATCGAATATAGCGAGCCATTTCTGAAACTTGGCGGGGTTTGCCTGTTCCCCAAGGGGAAAAATTGGCAAGATGAATTGACCGCCGCCGAAAAAAAATGGAAGATGCACCTCGAAACCCTTCCGAGCCGAAGCGATCCGGACGGAATCATCCTGCGAATCGATGAGGTGCGCCGTGTCCATGGAAACCCCGATCGAAGCCCCTGACTTCGAAAAAATCGAGCAAAATCCGCGCATTATAGCCATTGCGAACCAGAAGGGCGGGGTCGGTAAAACGACCACCACCATCAATCTGGCCACCGCCATGGCGGCGGTTCGCAAGCGGGTGCTGATTTTCGATCTCGATCCCCAGGGCAATGCCAGCACCGGCCTTGGTATCCAGCGCATGAACCGCGAGATCAATTCCTACCATGTGCTGATCGGCGAAAATCTGATCGAGGAAGCGATCGTCGCCACCGCCATTCCCGGCCTCGATGTGGTGCCGGCGGGCGTCGATCTGTCGGGCGCCGAGATCGAGTTGGTCGATCTGGCGCGGCGCGAGTTCCGGCTCCGCGAAGCGCTGCAAGCCGGGCTCGATAATTACGACTATGTATTGATCGATTGCCCGCCCGCTCTTGGTCTATTGACCTTGAATGCTCTGGTGGCGGCCGAGGCGGTGATGGTTCCGCTTCAGTGTGAATTCTTTGCCCTGGAAGGCGTCAGCCATTTGATCCGCACCATCGAACGGGTCAAGCAGACCTTGAATCCCGGCCTCGATATTCAAGGCATCGTGCTGACCATGTTTGATAAGCGGAACAAATTGTCCGACATGGTGGCCGATGATGTGCGCGGCCATTTCGGCGAAAAGGTCTATAAGACGGTCATTCCCCGCAATGTGCGCGTTTCCGAAGCGCCGTCGCACGGCAAGCCGGTTCTGGTCTATGACATGAAATGCGCCGGCTCGACCGCCTATCTGCATTTGGCCAGCGAAGTGCTGCGGCGCGAGCGGGAGATCCGCGAGGTCCGTCCATGAGCGCCGAGGATGCCGGCAAGGACGCCGGCAAGCGGCGCGGTCTGGGGCGCGGCCTTTCCGCCCTCTTGGGCGAGGATCAATCCGATCTGGTCGAGCTTGACAAGGTCCGCTCCTCCAAGACGGTGGCGGTCGAGCTGATCCATCCCGGCCGCTTCCAGCCCCGTCACGGCTTCGACGAGGACCGCATCAACGATCTGGTCGAATCGATCAAGGAGAAGGGCATCCTGCAGCCCATTCTGGTGCGCCGCGATTCCGAAAACCGCAACCATTACGAGATAATCGCCGGCGAGCGCCGCTGGCGCGCCGCGCAACTGGCGCAGCTTCACGAAGTGCCGGTGATCGTCAAGGATCTCAGCGATGGCGAGGCTTTGGAAGTTGCGCTGGTGGAGAATCTGCAGCGCCAGGATCTTTCGCCGCTCGAAGAGGCCGACGGCTATCGCCGTCTGATGGACGAGTTCGAACACACGCAAGAGGATTTGGCCAAAGCGGTGGGCAAAAGCCGCAGCCATGTCGCCAACATGATGCGGCTCTTGGGTCTGCCCGACGCGGTCAAGGAGATGGTCGAGAAAGGCCAGCTCACCGCCGGCCATGCCCGCGCCCTCTTGGCCGCCGGCGATCCGATCGCGGTGGCGCGCAAGGTGGCGGCCAAGGGCCTCAATGTCCGCCAGACCGAAAAGCTCGTGCAGGCGGAAAGCGCCGACAAGGGCAAGAAGACCCACGCCGAAAAATCCCACAAGGGGGTCGATGCCGATACGGCGGCGCTCGAACGCGATCTCGGCAATCTCCTGGGCCTCAAGGTCAACATCAAATTCCATGGCCAGGGCGGCGGCCAGCTCATCATCCATTACACCTCGCTCGAACAGCTCGACGATGTGCTGCATCGCCTAAGCCAGCCGCGCGGCGATAAGAAGGGCGATGACGATCTCGATCCGATCGAGCCGCTCTCCGCCCTGTCGGGCTTGGGCGGTTCATCCTTCCTGACCGAAGGCGAACCGGCCGAGGGCGCCGAGGAGGAAGGCGAAGGCGAGGACGAAGCCTTTCACATCGATGTCGATCAATCGGGCTTCGTCTCGGAAACCGATCTCATCACCAGCGAGGCCAACGAAGCGGAAGAGGCGGCGGCGAAGACCGGACGCAAAAGCTGATCGCGGCTGGGCGAAACGCTTGACGCCGGGTTTTCAACCGCCCGATACGGACATCCGTACCCGTGGCGTCCAGATCTTTTTCCAACGCCGCGTCTTGTCCTCGGCGCCCAATTTTTGCGGCGAGACCGTTTGGGGTGTCGCCAGCGCCACGGCGTTCTCGAGGCAGGTTGCGTTCACCGCGCCATAAAGCCCGTCCTCGGCTTCGAACAAAACCGCCACCATCACCCCGCAAGCGCGGCAGATCAGGAACCGCGCGCTTTGCGAACCCTGGCGATACTCATTGAGCTGCGCGCGATCGCCGACCGTGATCGCTAGCCCTCCCTCCGGGTCCGAGACATAGGCGGCGCCATGCTTGCGGCAGAACGAGCAATCGCAGGCGCGCGGCGAAAGCTCTTGCGGCCGGATCGCCGTCTCGAAGGCGACGGTAATATTTCCGCAGTGGCAGCCGCCACGTAGCGTTGCAGGGCTCATCGATCGCGCCTCCCGTTAGAGCGGCGTCCATCATCGCATGAAAAAGCCGAACGGTCAGCGGCGCCGGCCGGCCGCCGCCGCCTTGCCCAATTGGGCGATCTGCAAGAAGGTGCGCCCGCACAGGGCGCGGGCCGGCATGCCGGTGGTCTTGCAGTCCAGTTCGGCCGTCACCGCCAGCTCCATCGCCTGAGCCAATTTGGCCAGCGACCAGCTTTCGATCTGGCGGCGAAAGGCATCGGTGCGCTTGAAGAACAGCTTGGGGCGCAGCGCGTTCAGCGCCTGCTCGGCCGATTGGCCGGCGGCCATCTGGCCCTTCACCAGATGCAATTTCTGCAGGTGGCGGGCCAGCGCCCGCAACAGCCCCACCGGCTCCGAGCCCTCGCGCAACAGCCGATCGAGGATGCGCTGCGATTCCAGCGTCTGGCCGGAAGCGGCGGCAAAAATCAAGTCCTCCTGATTGCGCTCGGCGCTGTCGCCGATCAGCGCCTCGACATCGTCAAGGCGAATGGTGCGCACGCCCCCTTGGCCCATATAGGTAACAAGCTTGTCCAGCTCGGCGCGGCTGGCCAGCCGGTCGCCGCCCAGACGCTCGGCCAGATAATCGAGCGCGTCGGGCTCCAGCGAAAGGCCGTGCGGCCGAAGCGCGGCGTTGATAAGGCTCTCGACCGCCTGGCGGTCGTCGAGATAGCAGGGCACGGCCGCCGCCTCGGGCGAATCCTCGAACAGCTTGCGCAAGGAGGACCGCGCCCCCAGATCGCCTGCCGAAACCAGCACCAGGGCCTCGCCCGGCTTGCGGGCGAGAAAGGATTGGAACAAGGCCGCCAGCCCGTCGCCGGCGCCCTGAACGCGCACCACGCGCCGCCCGCCGGTCAGCGCCAGGGCGTCGGCCTCGTCGGCCAGGCGGGCGGGATCGTCCTTGAGCGAAGCGGGCGTCAGTTCGGCCACTCGGAACGGATCGCCCAGATCCGGGCACACGCTGCGCGCCAACTGATCGAAGCGCTCGCGCACCAGACCGCCATCGGGGCCATAGACCAGAATGGCGGCCAGCTTGGGCGGGCGCTCGAGAAACGAGGCAAGGGCTTTGCCCGAGAGTTTCACGCGACCCTAATTCGCCGACCGCCCGCCGGCGCGGGCGCGGGAGAAGTAGGCGGCCAACTGGGTGACGATGGCGTGCGAAAGTTCGACGGCGGCGCGCGCCTCGGCATCGGCCTTGGCGGCGGTGGTGCCGAAATGGGCGTCCAACACGTTGTAGCTCACTTGGGCGGTGGCGGGCGTGCTGAACACCAGCCGCCCGGTGGTCGTGTCGACCAGTTGCACGCCGGCATTGACGATCAGATTGGAGCGCGTCGAGGTCTCGTCCTTGAGGATGCCCAGCGACTGGGTGCTTTCCGACATCCGGACCACCAGGGTGTAGCGGGCGCTGACCGGCTCGCCCCGAGGCGTCAGGCGGTCGAGCAACTCGTTGCGCAGCATCTGGCCCAGCCGGTTCTCGATGAAGCGGATCTTGATGTCGGCAAGGTCGGCATGCGCCGAAGCCGCCTCGCGGTCCTGATGGGCGTACATGGGGCTGAAGCCGCAGGCGCCGAGCGCCAACAGCGCCCCCAGAAGAAGGGGCCTAAACGACGACATTGACGATCCGATTGGGCACGACGATGACCCGTTTGGGCGCCTTGCCGGCCATGGCGGCCTGGACGTTGGCCAGCGCCAGCGCCTCACGCTCGGCAATCGTCTTGTCAACATCAAGGGGCAAGGACAGCTCGCCCCGAAGCTTGCCGTTCACCTGCACGGCGACGACGATGGTGTCGTCGACCAACAGGGCCGGATCGGGCAGCGGCCAGGCGGCATCGACCAGCAGATCGTCATGGCCCAGTTCGCGCCACAGCGCCTCGCCCAGATGCGGCACCATCGGCCCGGCCAGGCGGACGATGACCTCGAGCACGTTGCGCTCGAGCCAGCCAAGGCCGGGCGTGTCGGGCGGCAGATCGGCCAGACCGTTCGACAGTTCGCGGATGCGCGCCACCGCCTTGTTGAAATGGAAGCGGTCGAGATCGTCGGTGACGCCGGCGATCGTCTTATGAGTAAGCCGCCACAGCGCCAGGCCGGCCGGCGTCAGATCGGGCATCGGCTGGCCGATGGCGGCGATCGGCTGGGGCGGTTCGCTCGCCATGCGCCACAGCCGGTTGATGTAGCGCCAGGCGCCCTCGACGCCAGCCTCGGTCCAATCGAGATCGCGTTCGGGCGGGCTGTCGGAGAGCATGAACAGCCGGGCGGTGTCGGCGCCGTAGGTGGCGATGATTCCTTCCGGATCGACCACGTTCTTCTTCGACTTGCTCATTTTCTCGGAACGGCCGACCGCCACCGCTTGGCCGCTGCCCGTCTGCACAGTGCGGCCGTCGGCGCCCTTTTCAACTTCGGTCGGAAACAGCCAGGCGCCGTCGGCGCCGCGATAGGTCTCATGGCAGATCATGCCCTGGGTGAGCAGGCCGGCGAAGGGCTCCCTGACCGACAGATAGCCGCAATCCTTGAGCGCGCGGGTGAAGAAGCGCGAATAGAGCAGGTGAAGAATGGCGTGCTCGATGCCGCCGATATATTGATCGACCGGCATCCAATAATCGACGGCGCTTTTGGTGAAGGCCTGGCCCTCGACGGGGGCGCAGAAACGGGCGAAGTACCAAGACGATTCGAAGAAGGTGTCGAAGGTGTCGGTCTCGCGCCTTGCCGGTTTGCCGCAAGTGGGGCAAGGCACGTTCTTCCAGCTTGGGTGATGGTCGAGCGGGTTGCCGGGCTTGTCGAAGCCGACATCCTCGGGCAGCACCACCGGCAGATCCTTCTCGGGCACCGGCACGATGCCGCAAGACGCGCAATGGATGATGGGGATCGGGCAGCCCCAATAGCGCTGGCGCGACACGCCCCAATCGCGCAGCCGCCAATTGACGGTGCGATGGCCCTGGCCCATCTGCTCGATGCGCTCGATCGCCGCCTTTTTCGCCTGGGCGACGTTGAGCCCATTCAGAAAATCGGAATGGATCAGCCGTCCGTCGTCCAGATAGGGCGTGTCGCCAATGGCAAAGGTGGCGGGATCGGCCCCGGCGGGCGCCACCACGGCGATGACGTCAAGCCCGTATTGGCGGGCGAATTCCAGATCGCGCTCGTCATGCGCCGGACAGCCAAAAATGGCGCCGGTGCCGTAATCCATCAAGACGAAATTGGCGATGTAGACGGGAACCGTGCGTCCGGCGATGAAGGGATGAATCGCCTTAAGGCCGGTGTCGAAGCCCTTCTTCTCGGCAGTTTCGATTGCCTCCTCGCTGGTGCCCATGCGGTTGCACTCGGCGACGAAGGCGGCAAGCAGGGCGTCGTTCCTGGCCAGCTCCTGAGCCAAAGGATGGTTGGCGGCGATCGCCAGGAACGAGGCGCCGAACAGTGTGTCGGGCCTGGTGGTGAAGATCTCGACGCCTTGGTCGCGGCCTTCGAGGGCGAAGGTCAGGCGCAGGCCTTCGGAACGGCCGATCCAATTCTCCTGCATCAGCCGCACCCGCTCGGGCCAGCGATCGAGCCGGTCCAGCTCGTCGAGAAGGTCCTGGGCGTAGGCGGTGATCTTGAGGAACCATTGCGCCAGCAGGCGCTTTTCCACCGCCACGCCCGAACGCCAGCCCTTGCCGTCGATCACCTGCTCGTTGGCCAGCACGGTGTTTTCCACCGGGTCCCAATTGACCCAGGATTCCTTGCGATAGACCAGGCCCTGCTTGAGGAAATCGAGAAACATCTTCTGCTCGTGCCGGTAATAATCCGGCTCGCAGGTGGCGACCTCGCGCGACCAATCGTAGGACAGCCCCATCGATTTGAGCTGGTCGCGCATGGCGGCGATGTTCTCGCGCGTCCATTTGGCGGGATGGACTTTGTTCTGGATGGCGGCGTTCTCGGCCGGCAGACCGAAGGCGTCCCAGCCCATCGGATGAAGCACGTTGAAGCCCTTGGCGCGCTTGTAGCGGGCGACCACGTCGCCCAGCGTGTAGTTGCGCACATGGCCCATATGGATGCGGCCCGAGGGATAGGGAAACATCTCAAGGACGTAGTATTTGGGCTTGGTCCCGCCCTCGCGGGCGGCGAAACAGCCGCGCTTGTCCCATTCGGCCTGCCAGCGGGCCTCGGTTTCCTTGACGTTGTAGCGACTCATTCCCCGAACGGGCCCCTGAACCAGTGCGTGCGTGCGAAAACTCTAGCGTTCGGCCGAGGCCATGCGCAACTGCCGTGCCCGGGTCAGCACGGCGTTCTCGAGATCGGTGACGGTCTTGACGTCGACCGGCGCGTCGTTCCAAGTGCCGGCGCCGTCGCGCACCTGGCGGAACAGCGCCACCCGGACGCCGTCGGCGCGCAGCACCTTGTCGAGAATGTAGACGGTGGTCTTGAAGCGCTCGTTGGGCGTTTCCGGCGGTGCGTACCAATCGGTGATGACGACGCCGCCGAACGGATCGGCTGAAGCCAGCGGCATGAAGGCGAAGGTGTCAAGCGTGGCGCGCCACAGAAAGGCGTTGACGCCGATGCCGCCGCCTTCGTCGTCCCGTTTGCGCTTCTCGGTCGAGAACAGGCCGCCCGGACCGAAGATGGTTTCCTTTTTCTGGTTGCTATAAACCGGGCTGGTGTCCTTTTTGCCCTTGTCGGGATAGACCGCCTCGGATTCGCCGCAGGCCACCAGCAAAAAGGCCGCGCCGACCAGGGCCAGCAACGCCCGCCCATTCACCCGCCCATTCATACCTGTGCGCGCCTGTGTCATCGCTTCATCCTCGCCTCAAGCCGATAGGGATAAACCAATTGGCCGGCGTTGTTAAGACAATCCTTCGAAAGCGTCTGCTGTTGCCGATCGGCAACGGCGAAGGCGGAAATTATGCGCCGCCCACAAATCCGGTTGACACTTTTTTGTGCAACAAACATCATCGCACAAATAAAAGGCCACGGGTTATTAACCTTACAATAACTAGTGGACGGTAGAAACGATTTATCATAATGTGGTTTAGCCAGGGATACGAGAGGGGATCATGAAGAAGATTGCTCTTGCCGGCACAGCCTTGATGTCGGTCATCCATCTGACGACCGCCGCCCAGGCCGCCGAGCCGATCAAGCTTGAGGTTGGCGGATTCATGAACCAATGGTTCGCCGTCGTCTTTCAAGAAAACGATGTGGCCGGCCGCAACAACCGCACCTACACACACCCGGTCAACGGCCAAACGACCAGCAGTCCGGCCGAGCATGGTCATTTTGCCTCCCTGACCGATGCGGAAATCCACTTCAAGGGCGAAACCACGCTCGACAGCGGCCTCAAGATCGCCGTGGTGTTCGAAATGGAGGCCGAGCGCATGAGCGCCGGCGGCTCCTCGACCGGTCAGGGCAACAACTCCACCTCGCGCAACGCCGATCAGCAATATCTTGTTCTCACCAGCGGTTTCGGCGAGCTCAGCATGGGCGAGCGCGACAATGTGCAGCTTCGCGCCCACAACGCGGCGCCGCGCTTCGGCGCCGGTCTCGACATCATCCGCCAGGTGATCGTGCCGCGCGGCACGGCGGCTAACGGGATGCATGTCGCGGCTCCGTCGCCCTCGGGCGCCTATGACTCGACCGCGCTTGACGCCATGGACGGCACCGGCGCGGTCAAGATCGATTATCTGACGCCGCAATTCTGGGGCTTGACGTTGGGCCTTGGCTACACGCCGACCAACGGGTCGCGCGGCCTGGCCAACAAGGAAACCCAGCAGCGCGACATGATGAGCGCGGTGCTGGCCTATCAGCGGGCGGTGGGCGAGGATTTCAAGGTCGGCCTCGATGTCGGCTACGGTCACTTGCTTTACAATCACAATCCCACGCTGGGCGCCAATGTCTCGGGCCAGGCGCACGGCATTTCCTCGGGTGGCAAGATCAGTTGGAACGGCCTCTCGATCGGCGGCTCGCATCTCAGGATCATCGACAATTACCGCAACGACGCCACTCCCCAAACCGGCGGCACCATCGGCGGCTGGGCCTGGGATGCCGGGGCGTCCTATGAAAGCGGTCCTTGGGGCGTGAGCTTCACCTACTACAAGGAATCGCAAAAGGCCGATCCGACGGTGAAGGGCAACGACACCGTCACCCAATGGGCGCTGGGCGGGAAATACGATGTCGGCCCCGGGGTAAGCTTCGTCGCCTCGGCCCATCGCGCCGTCTATAAGGACGAGATCAACATCGACGCCACCAATACCTCTGGTTGGGCCTTTATCTCTGGTGTCAACCTGACGTTCTAAGCGCATCCCTTAGGTCGGTTCCGCAAACCTCGGCAGGCTATCATGCGGCTGGGTTTGCGGGCCCCTGGCCCCCACCCCTACGGGCTTAACGGCGCGGTCGGGTGCCCCTATGAGGGGTCTCTCAGGGGCTAAAAGGCCAGGAAATCCGCCGATCCGGGGATTTCTGTTGCGCGGATGCCACAGTGGGTTCCTTTTATCACAGACCCCCCCTTGGCCGCCTTGACCCCCGCCTTCTCTCATGGCTCAATGCGCCACGTTAGATGAGGGTGCACCGATAACCGGCGTTCCCCGCGATCAGCAGAAGAGAGGAGTCAACATGAAGAAGGTACTTTTCGGCACGACCGCGCTGGTTGCCGTCGGAATGGCTGCGCCCGCGATGGCCGCCGAGCCGATCAAGCTCAGCGTTGGTGGTTACATGTGGCAGTGGGCCGGCATGGGCTTCAACCGCGACGTGACCACGGCCGATATCCGCAAGGATCTGGGCAAGAGCACCGGTGATGTCTGGCAGGGCGGCAACGGCCCGATGCAGAACTACATCACCGCCCGCGAATACGGCAATTTCGCCACCGCGACTGACGCCGAAATCCACTTCAAGGGTTCGACGAAGCTGGATAACGGCCTCAACATCACCATCCAGTTCGAAATCGAAGCCGAGCGCACCTCGACCTCGACCGGCCGCAACGCCGATCAGCAGTGGATGGAACTGTCGGGCGGCTGGGGCGCGCTGTCGATTGGCGAACGCTTCAACGTTCAGCATCGCATGCACAACTCGGCCCCGCAGGCCGGCACGATCTTCGCCGATACCTTCTACTTCGCCTATCCGATGGGCGGCAACGCCCAGGGCGGTACCGGCAACGTCACCTCGACCGCTTTCTACTGGACCTCGCTGGAAGGCATCAACCAGTGGGGCCGCACCGCTCACGGCATCGATTATGTGACGCCGCGGGTGTGGGGCCTCCAGTTGGGCGCCAGCTACACCCCGACCACCGCTTCGGCCCCGGGCAGCACCGGCGCGTTCGCGCGCGGCATTGCCAACCAGGAATCCAGCGGTCATGACGCGATCAGCGTGGCTTTGAACTACACCAACAAGTTCGGTCCGGTCACCGTGTCGGCCGATACCGGTTGGGGTCGGGTGCAGTCGGCTCAGTCGATCAACCAGACCACTTTGATCGCCACCGGCACCACTTCGGCCTCCTCGAGCGGTCTGAAGCTGTCCGGCTGGGGCTTCACGGTCGGCGGTTCGTATATGCGCATCTTCGACAGCCTGAAGACCTCGGAAACCTCCGCTGCGGGTTCGCTGACCAACACGATGAGCCTGACCAGCGCCTTCGCCACGTCGTTTGACGGCTATGTCTGGGATGTGGGTGTGATGTACGAAACCGGCCCCTACGCGATCGGCCTTGCCTACAACCAAGGCAATCTGCGTGGTGCCATCAACCCCTGGAACAACGGTTCCAAGGATAACTGGCAGGTCGCCCAGTTGACCGCCAAGTACACCATGGGCCCCGGCGTCGACCTGGTCGGCAGCGCGGCTTGGCTGGACTGGCAGGATCAGATCACGGTCGGCAACCCGACTGGCGGCACCAAGGACTACAACAACTCGTGGGCCTGGACCGTGTACACCGGCGTCAAGCTGGCGTTCTAGTCCAATCCGTCTAGCCTAGGATCAACCCCGCCCTTGCAAAAGGGCGGGGTTTTTCTTTGCCTCGGACGCGAAAGCCAGGCCGGGCCGAACGTTTTCAGACCCCTTATTGGAATAGTCGGATCGAGCCCAGGGCGGCCGGTCGAGATGTGGCCAAGGCCGCCAATCGCCGGGTTTTGACGCGGTCGATTCCGCCCAAGGCGATGACGGGCAGGCCGGCGGCGCGGGCCAGGGAACCATAGCCGAGCACGCCCAAAGCCGGACGATCCGGATGCGATCGGGTGGAGAAGGCCGGTGACAGAAACGCCGCGTCGGCCCGCAAGGCCTCGGCCCGTCTAAGCGCCGCCAAGCTATGGGCGGAAACGGTAAGCCGGCGCTTTCCCTGGCGAAGCCAATTCAAGGCGGGTGCGATCATACCGCCGCGCGCCTGCCCCTCGGGCAGATGCAGGCCGTCGGCGCCGATTGCCGCCGCCAGACGGAAATCGCCGGCCACCAACAGAACCAGCCGCCTGTCCCTTGCGATGCGCGCCAGCCGGCGGGCCCACTCGGCGCGATTGGGCCGTTCGTAATCGCGCGCCACCACCAACGTGCCCGGCGGCAAGCGGTGGGCGATCGCCAGGGAATCGACGATCGGATCGGTCAGAAAGGCCAGCGGCGGCGGAAATCCCTTGGCCCTCCCTCGTCCTTGCCAGGCGCGGATCGCCCAGCCGGCGCGTGCCAGGAAGGACCGGCTCATCGTGCTCCTTTTCGACGCTCCGCCAGCGCCGCCGCCACCGCGCCGACCGCGCCCTCCCAGCTCTCGCCCCATTGGCGCGCGAACACCCGAAGGGCGGGTAGCCAGGCCAAGCCCTCGGTACCCAGCAAATCCCAATGGGCGTTCTTGAGCAGGAACATCCAGACCGGCACGCCCTGAGCGGCGGCCTGAATCGCCAAGGCGGTGCCGTTGGAAACGACCAGATCAAGCCCGGCCAGCAATCCGGAAAGCCCATCGAGATCGTTGAACAGATCGATCTCGGGCACTCGGTGCAGCGCGATGCCGAAGGCCTCCTCGGCTTGGCGAACATCGGCCTCCACCTCGCCCGGCTGCAACACGATGAAGCGTACGCCGGGCTGGGAAAGGATCGGACCCCAGGCCCGGAGGTCGGCAAAGAAATGACGAAGCCGGGTGGGCGTGACATGGCTGCTGCGCCAGCCGATGCCCACTTTCAATCCGGGACCAAGGTCGTCGATCCAGGAACGCCAGCGGGCGGCGGCATCGGGATTGGCGACCAGATAGCGGCGCCGATCCGCCGGAAAGGATACGATGGTCGGGCGAAAGAGGCCAAACAGATCGCCCACCGGAATCTGGACATCGCAATCGGTGCGCTCGGCATCCCGTCCGGTGTCGATGGCGCGAACCTCGATGCCGGGAAAGGAACGCCGGAACAGGGGAAGCAGTTTGTCGGGCGCCTCGAACACCACCCGCTTGGCGCAAGCCGCCAGATCGGGCAAGGCCGAGGCATAGGTGATAATGTCGCCCACGCCCTGTTCGGCCCACAGCAGAACCGACTTTTGCGCAAGCTCCGAGGCCGCGCCCTCAAAGCTCGGAATCGAAAAGCTCCGCCCCTGACCGGCCTGCTGGGCGGTCTGCCAGCGCGCCGCCAGATTGGCCCAGCCCTTCGCCAATTGGCCGCCGATGAGATAACCGAGCGCCAAATTCCAGCGCATGATCGGGTGGTCGGGTCGAATCGCCAGGCCCTCGGTCAACAACGCCTCCGCCTCGGCATGGCGCCCGCGCACGATCAGGCACATGGAAAGCGGAATGCGGGTATCGAGATAATCGGGCTTGAGATCGAGCACCCGGCGCAAGATGGGTTCGGCCTCGTCCCATCTCTCCTGCTGAAACAGGCTGGTGCCCAGATGCAGCTCGATTTCCCAATGATCGGCCTTGCGGGCCTGGCCCTCGCGGCACACCGCTTCGGCCTCGGCAAAGCGCTCAAGCTCATTGAGCGCTTTGCCCAGCCGCACATAGGCGTCGATGAGCAGGGGATCGCCGGCAAGCGCGTTCCGAAAGGCCTCGACGGCGCCCTCAGCCTTGCCTGCCGCCATCAGGGCGACGCCGGCGCCCAGATGCGCCCGCGCCAATCCGGGTTTCAGCGCCAGCGCCCGGTCATAGGATTCAATCGCCTCGCCGACCTGCCCCAATTCGTAAAGCGCGCTGCCAAGATTGAGATAGGCCTCGGCGTAATTGGGCTGTGCCTTCACCGCTTGGCGGAAATACTCCTCGGCCTTGGTGAAGCGCGTCTTTTCAGCAAAGATTGCCCCCAGCGTCATCAGGGCGCCCAGATGCTGGGGAACCAGTTCGAGGGCGCGGGCAAGGTGCACGATCGCCTCGTCGCTCCGTCGCGAATCCTTCAAGGCCATTCCCAAATTGAAATGGGCGTTGGGATAGTCGGGCGCCTGTAAGGCGGCGGTTTCGAAGCAGGCGATCGCCTCGTCGAAGCGCCGAAGGCTGGCCAGGGCGCTGCCCAGATTGAGATGGGCGTCGGGAAAATCCGGCCGGCCGGCGATCGCTTGGCGAAGAAAATCGATTGCTCTTTCCGCATCGCGGGCCTGGAACCAGGTGAGCCCGATCAGGTTGAGCGCGTCGGGCTGATCGGCAATGATCGCCAGCGCCTGTTCGTAATGCCGGCGCGCCTCCTCGAACCGCCCCTGGCGGTGCAAGGTTACTCCGGCGTTCATGGCCTGATCGAAAGCGGGATTCATGGCGTCGTCGTTCCTTTCCGCGCGGCCAGGGCCGCAAGACGTTCGGCAATTCGGGCGATGGGCTCGCTCCAGCCCGAACCGAAATTTCGCAAGAAGATTTCAGCCGCCGGCAGCCAGGGCAAACCGTCGGTTCCCAACAGATCCCAGTGATTGTTGCGCAGAAGTATGATCCAGGTCGGCACGCCCAGCGCCGCCGATTGCACCGGTACCGACAGGCCGGGCGCGATCACCAGATCGAGCGCGCTCATCAGGGCCCCAACCTCATCCAGATCGTTGAACATGTCGATTTCGGGAAAGCGGTGGAGGGTGATGGAATGATCCTGCTCGGCTTTGGCGATCTCGGCTTCGGCGTCGCCGGTCTGCAGGCTGATGAAATCGACCCCGGGTACCGCCAGGATCGGACCCCAGGGTTCGAGATCGGCGAAATAGGTGCGCAGCCTTTGCAGCGACATGAAGCTGCTGCGCCAGGCGATGCCCACTTTGAGTTTCGGTCCCAACTGCGCCAGCCGCTCCCGCCAGTGCGCCGCCCGCGCCGGATCGGCCTTGAGATAGGCGGGCCGCTTGGGAAAATCCTCGATCGAGCGGCGCAACCCGCAAAAAAGATCGCCGATCGGCAGATGGATGTCAAAATCGTCGCGGGTCTGGTCCTGCGAGCGATCTTCGGGTCTAATCTCGGCCTGGGGAAACGAGCGGGCGAAGATCGGCACCAGCTTGGGCGTCGTCTCGACGATCACCGTGCCCGCCTTGGCGATCAGATCGGGCAGGGCCGAGGCGAAGGTCATCTCGTCGCCGATGCCCTGCTCCTTCCACACCAGCACCCTTTGGCCCGCCAGATCGGCAACCCGATCCCAGCGCGGCTGCAAAAAATTGCGCAGACTGCCTTGTTGCCCACTCGCCCAGCGCGATTCGTAAAGATCCCAGCCCCGTTCCAATTCGCCCCGATTCAAATGGCAGATGGCTTGGCTCAGCCGGTAGGGCGCCGGGTTGGCGGCGCCGGCGGTCAGCTCATCCAGAATCCCGATCGCCTCATCGAGACGGTCGGCCATGGTCAGGGCCTGAGCCAAGTTGTTGGAGAGCGTCGGCGCGTCGCCCAGGCCGGCGGCCAGGGTCGTTTGAAAAAGCGTTAACGCCGGCGCCAGCATCTCGCGGCCGTAATAGGATGCTCCCAGCGCAATCACCGCTCCCATCGACCCGGGATCAAGGACCAGGGCGCGCTTGGCGGCGCTTTCCGCCTCCTCGAAGCGGCCCAGCTCGTTCAGACAGGACGCAAGATTGACATGGCCCTCGATCAGGCTGGCATCGCGGGCCAGCGCGTCTTGGAAATGGCCAAGCGCCGTTTGCCAGGCCGAACGCGTGATGGCGATCTTGCCGAGCAGGTGATGGGGCCGGGGAAGGGCGGAATCGAGCGTCTGCGCCCGACGGCAAGCCTCCTCGGCCTCTTCGACTCTCTTCCCTTCAAACAGAACATTGCCGAGATTGAGATGGGCCTCGGCCATTTTGGGATCAAGCGCGATCGCCTTGCGAAAGGCCGCTTCGGCCTCGCTTGGCTCGTTGAGCTGAATCTTGGCGGTGCCCAGCGCCATCCAGGCGCCGGGATGATTGGGCGCCAGGGCGAGCGCGCGGGCCAGCCGCTTGGCCGAATCCTCAAACCGTCCTTTGCTTTGCAAGGCCAAGCCCAGATTGTAATGGGCGTTGGGATTGTTGGGCGCCTGGCGGGTGGCCTTTTCGAAATGGGCGATCGCCTCGTCCAGGCGACCCAGCGCGGCCAGGGCGCTGCCCAGATTGAGATGGGCGTCGGGAAAATTGGGTCGCGCCGCCACCGCCTTGCCCACCAGCTCGACGGCGCGGGCCGGCTGGCCGGCCTGGAAATGGGCGGTGCCCAGCAGGTTGAGGGCGTCGGCGTTGCGAGGATCCAGGCGCAGCGCCTGCTCGTAGCACGAGGCAGCCTCGTCCAGCCGGCCCTGGCGATGGGCCGCGACGCCACGATTCATCCATTCGACCAAAGGGCCTTTCACCTTGCACCCCGCCCGAATTGCCAGCCGATGATATAGCGAGGAAAGGCCCTACATGCCACCGCTTGTTAACCGCCCGGTAAGGCAATCCAGCGATCATGGGGCCCTTGCGTCGGCGTTGCAGCCGAAGGGGAGCGCATGGGCGAAGGGGGACGATGGATGTTGGCGGGTCTGGCGCTGGTCGCCCTTGGCGGCCCGGCCGTGGCCGATCTTTATCCCGACAAGCCCAGCCGGGGCATGCAGATCGATTTCCAGATCGAGGGCATGGCGATCACCGACGCCGAAGACGAACAGGCCGACCGCCAGACCACCCGCAAATTCCGCGGCCAGGTGAGCGGCCCCAAGGTGCGGGTCTGGGGCACCGCCTTTTCGGTCGAGGAAGAGGCCGAGCTGGTGGTCAAGCTCTCGGCCGGCGTCAACACCAAGGATGTCAAGGCCGAGATCCGGCCCAGCCCGGGGCGCAAGGATTTCAAGCTCGAACTCGACATGCCGGCCAAGGCGCGCGGCGCCCATTTCCTCATCTCGCTGGTGCCGGCGAAGGCCAAGGGTCCGGGGGCGGCCAAGGCGCTGCGCCTCGACGGCCGCTTCGCCGTCCAATAAATCCTGAGCGTCGCGCGTTTTATTTGACGCGCGACGCGAACGGCGGCCATTGCGGCCGCGGCCAAGCGCGCGTACGCGCGCGCCCGGCGAGGGATAAATATAAAGCTAGACTTCCAATCGCCAGGCGCGGTGAATGGCGATCAGGCCCTGCTCGCGCCTTGGCCAGACCAGGCCGCTGGCGAGCGCCACATAGGCCAGATGGCGGGCGCCTTTCTTGTCGTCCCAAAGCTTGATGAAGAAGCCTTCCTGGGTGCGGATCAGATCGCCGGGCGCCGAGGCCTGACCTCGCTCCAGAACCGGGCCCTCGACCAGGCTTGGCCGCTCGGCCACCACTGCCAGCCTTGCCTCGGGATCGAGATAGATCAGCGCCAGATCGGCGCCGGCTTGGACGGGCACCAGATAGTCGTTGACATAGTCCTTGGCGTCGCGCCGGGCCTTGAGAAACAGCGGGCCCAAGGGATCGTCGGCCCGGCGCACCAGGCAGCAGGGCGGCACCGCAAAGGCCTGGGCCTCGGTCATGGCAGCTTGACGTCCAGAAGCTCGATGTTGCGCCTTGCCTGATCGGCGGTGGGGCCGTCGGGCGACAGGGCCAGGATCGCCATCCAATCCTTGCGGGCGCCGGCGCCGTCGCCTCCCAGGCGGCGCAGGATGCCGCGTTCCAGCAAGGCCTCGGCATGACGGCCCCGGGTCAGGCGCAGCGCCGTTTCGGCATCGGCCAGGGCCGGCCCGTTCTTGTCCTGATGGCGCCTGGCGGCCGAGCGGAAGGCGTAGGAATCGGGCTTGTCGGGGGCAAGCTGTATGGCGCGGTCGAGATCGAATTCGGCGCCCCGATAATCGCCCATGCCGAACAACGTGACGGCACGATCGACCACCAGATCGGCGTTGCCGGGATCGAGCTTGATGGCGGCGTTCTGCGCCGACAGCGCGCGCTCGAGATCGCCCGACAGGGTCAGCGCCTGACCGGCCTGGCCCAGCATCTCGGCTCGGGTGGCCGGCTCCACCTTGGCCTCGTTGGCGAGCTGCTCCAGCCGGTGCGCCGCCTCGCGGTGCTTGCCCAGCCCGATCAGGGCGACGGCGGTGCAATGCTTGGCGGCAAAGCCGCCGCCCAGCCCTTCCCAGGCGATGGCGCGATCGAAACCGATCGGCGGATCGGAGCGCGCCAGATCGAGGCAGGCGGCGTATTCGCGCCGGGGATCGATCTTCTGGGCCCAAGCGGAAAGGGCGATCACGCAAGCAAGCGCCGCCAGAAGAACGCCAACAGGCTTCATGTCAATCCTCGATCTCGATCAGCACCGGCACGTGGTCGGAGGGCTGGGTCCAGCCGCGCGTTTCCTGGAACACCCGGGCGCCCCCGATTTTTTTGACCAAAGGTTTCGACACCCAGATGTGATCGAGCCTGCGGCCCCGATTCGATTCCAGCCAATCGCGCGCCCGATAGCTCCACCAGCTATAAAGTCGCTCCTTGGGCGGAATGACGTGGCGCACCGCGTCGGTGAAGGGCAGGCTGGCCTGGAAGCGCTTGAGATGCTCGACCTCGATCGGCGTGTGGCTCACCACGCCCAGAAGCTGGGTGTGCGACCAGACATCGGTTTCCAGGGGGGCGATGTTGAAATCGCCGGCCAGGATGAGCTTTTCCTTGGCGTCGTGGCGGTCGGGAAACCAGCGCGCCAGCTCGGCCACGAAATCGAGCTTGTGGGCGAATTTGTCGTTGTGCTCGGGGTCGGGCTCGTCGCCGCCGGCCGGGATGTAAAGGTTATGCAGCCTGATCCCTTTCGGCAGGGTGACCGCCAGATGGCGGCAATCGGCGCGGCCAACGCGGGGAAAGGCTTCGATGTCGGCCAGCGGCCGGCGCGAGAGGATCGCCACCCCGTTGTAGCTTTTCATGCCGGCGAAGGCCAGATGGGGAAAGCCCATCGCCTTGCAGGCCTCGGTTGGGAAGTGCTGATCCTGGGTCTTGGTTTCCTGAAGACAGACGATGTCGGGCCGAAGCGTCTCGACCATGCGCGCCAACAGCTCGATCCGCAACCGGACCGAATTGATGTTCCAGGTTACGATTTTCAAGCGCCCGGCCTCACACCTTGGCGCCGATCGTCACGGAAAGCGCGCCCACGCCCTCGATCCGGCCATCCAGCCGGTCGCCGATCGCCACCGCGCCCACGCCTTCCGGCGTGCCGGTGAAAATCAAATCGCCCGCCGCCAGCCGGACCAGGCTGGAAAGCTGCATCAGCATTTCGGGCACCGGCCAGATCATGTCGGCCAGATCGCCTTTTTGGCGGGGCTGGCCGTTGACCGCCAGCGTGATGGCGCCCTTGGCGGGATGGCCGATCTTAGCCGCTGGATGGAGGGGGCCGATGGGGCCCGAGGCGTCGAAGCCTTTGGCCATCTCCCAGGGCCGGCCGGCCTTCTTGGCCACGTCTTGGATGTCGCGCCTCGTCAGGTCGATCCCTACCGCATAGCCATAGATGGCGGCCAGGGCCTGGTCGCGGGAAAGATCGGCGCCGCCACCCTTGAGCGCCACCACCAGCTCGATCTCGTGATGCAGCGCCTGGGTGGCCGGCGGGTAGGGGACGATGGCGGCGCTCCACAAAGCGTCGGCCGGCTTGGCGAAGAAGAAGGGCGGCTCGCGGTTGGGGTCGGCGCCCATCTCGCGGGCGTGGGCGGCGTAATTGCGCCCGACGCAATAGACCCGGCGCACCGGAAACGCCCCGCCGCCCTCGACCGGAATCGCCACCGGCGGGGGGGGATCAATGACAAAGCTCATGGTGACCTCGTTCGCTGCGCTGGGCCGCCATCCTGCCCGGGGCGCGGGCAAAAGAAAAGCGCCCGGTTAGGGGGGTAACCGGGCGCTTCGACTGCTCCTTGGGGAGGGAGCGGCGCGCACCAGCAGGGGAAACCGGGGCGCGCTGACCGGCCCTTTGCGGAACCGGCCGTCATAGAATCAAGCTGGGGGATGGATTGGAAGAATGCCAGAGGATCAACTGCATGGCGGCTATGCGACAAAGGAATACCATTTATAACTTGTGGCAATTTGACAGGAGCCTAAGTGACCAAGGTACCGCCCTGTGGATCGAGCGTCGGCAGACTTGAGTCCAATTCCGCCAGAAGCGAACTGGGCAGCTCGACCGCCGCCGCGCCGATGTTTTCCTCGATATGGCGCGCCGACCGCGATCCAGGGATCGGCACCAGAAAGTCGCCGCGCGACAGAATCCAGGCTAGAGCCAGTTGCGCCGGGGTGATTCCGGCTTGTCGCGCCAAATGATCCAGGGGGGCGAAACGCGCCCGGTTGGCATCCAGGTTTCCAGCCTGAAAGCGTGGATTGTAGCGGCGGAAATCACCGTCCGCCGGCTCGCTCCGGGTCCCGGCCAGGAAACCGGACCCCAGCGGCGACCAGGGGATATAGGCGATGCCCAATTCCCGCAAGGTCGGAAACAAGCGGACTTCGTCCTCCCGCCGCCACAGCGAGAATTCGTTTTGGACGCTAGCGATCGGGTGCTCGGCATGGGCCTGCCGCACCTGCTGGGCGTTGGCATTGCAAAGGCCAATGGCGGCGACCTTGCCGGCTCGCACCGCGCCCGCCATCGCCCCAACCGTTTCGGCGATCGGCAGCGCTGGATCGGGGAAGTGCAGTTGCCATAGATCGATTCGCTCGACGCCAAGATTGGCAAGGCTGCGATCCAGGCAACGACGGGCGTAATCGGGCCGCCCGCATAGGCGCAGCGGAAATCCCCAACCGGTCATGAATTCGGTGGCTGGCCGATCGGCCTCGTAGACGATGCCGAACTTGGTGGCGATCAAGGCGGAGGCGGTGCGTCCGTCCAGGGCGCGCCCGACCAGCCGCTCGTTGTGACCGTTGCCATAGGCATCCGAGGTATCGATCAAGGTGGCGCCGGCATTAAGGGCGGCGCGAAGGACGCTCAGGCTTTCGGCTTCGTCGATCGGGCCGTAATAACCCTCCAGAACCATCGCGCCGTAGCCGATGGCGCCAACGCTACGCCCGGCCAAATTCCGCTGCCGCATGGCAGGCCTCCTCGGAAGATCGTTCGGGGTTCCAGCCTATCACGAAACGTCTTGGGCTGGGCAGAAGCCGCCGCCCGCCAAGCGGCAGAATCTGCCCGTCTCGGGCCGCGCCGACGGCCGGCCTATTGATAATCAACGCGATTTTCCTGGCACCGGCCTTGCAGCGAATAGCCCGAAACCTTCCGGGTGCCGCCATGAGCCTGTCCGCGATCGCCGATTCCGTCCTAGCGCCCAGCGCCGAAACCAATGCGGCGGCCAAGCCCGTGCGCAAGGAGGCCTCGGCCTTTGCCGCCGGCTCCGACACCCCCAGCTTCTGGGACCTGATCGACATCATCAATCCGCTCCAGCACATTCCGGTGGTCTCGACCATCTACCGCGCCATCACCGGCGACGAGCTGGGCCAGGTGCCGCGCGTGGTGGGCGGCATCCTGTTCGGCGGCCCCACCGGCTTGATCAGCGCGGTCGCCAACGCGGTGATTCAGGAAGGCACCGGCAAGGATATCGGCGAGCATGTGGTGGCGGCCTTGTTCGGCGACGGCGAGCCGGCGACCGACACCATGCTGGCCGATCAGGCGCCAAACCGTCCGGTGAACATCGCCTGGAACGATCCGCCGCCCGCCAATCCGCCGGTGACCATCGCCTGGAATGAATCGCCCGCGCCGGCGCAAGACGCCACCGGCGCGCCCATGCCCCTGCACCAATTCGTCACCGCCGCCGCGCCGCCCGCCATTTCGGCCCCCCCTTCGCCCCCGGTCGCGCCTTTGACCGCCACTCCGGCCGCGCCCCCGCCCGCCATCCTGCCGCCGCCCTTGGCGCTTGCCACTCAGCCGGTTTCCTTGCTGCCCAAGGGCCAGGACGGCATCGTCGCCGCGGGCAATTTCGTGCCGCTTTCGCCCGACATCCTCAACCCGCCGCAGACCATTGCCAAGGCCACGGCCGGCGACGAAACCCAGCCCGACCGCTTCGCCCGCAAGCCGCCCTCGGCCGCTGGCGGCCAGCCGATGGGTCACGGCAAGCTGTTTGCCGCCGCCGCCCCCTATCTGGTGCCGCGCACCGGCGCCGATCAGGTCCGGCGCGCCGCCCAGGCCCAGGGCATCGAGCCGATCAATCATCCGATGCTGCAAGCTGCCGACGCCACCGGCGCCGATGCGGAATGGATGGCCCGCGCCATGGCCGGCGCGCTCGACAAATACCGCCAGGGAGCCCGGCTGCAAACGCCGCGTGATTGATGGAGCTTGTCGTCCGCCCGCCCGACTGTCTGTCTTGGCCGGGCGGCAATTGCCGCTGCGCGCTGGGCCGTTCCGGCGTAAGCGCCAACAAACGCGAGGGCGACGGCGCCACGCCGGTGGGCCGCTTTCTCTTGCGCGAAATCTTCTACCGCCCCGACCGCCTTGCCAAGCCGCGGGCGGCTTTGCCGATCCAGGCGCTCGAGCCCGACATGGGCTGGTGCGACGAGCCAAGCGATCCACGCTACAACCGCCTGGTCCGCCTGCCTTATGACGGCCGGTGCGAAACGATGTGGCGCGACGACGGGCTTTACGATCTTCTGGTGGTGCTGGGCCATAATGACGACCCGCCCCTGCCGGGCCTGGGCAGCGCCATCTTCTTGCATGTCGCAAGGCCCGATTTCGCCCCCACCGAGGGCTGCGTCGCACTCGCGCTACCCGATCTTCAGGCCCTGGTCGCCAGGCTCGACCCCGGCTCGGCGATCACCATCCAGCCCGGCTGAATTCGGCCGAGGCCGGAGGGGATGTGGGCGCTTCTACAAATGGCGATTCACATCCATGCGCTGATGCAGAATGCGCACGACGACGATGCCCGTTTCCAAGATGCGGTAAAACACCAGATGAGCCCCGACCGGATATTTGAAGTATCCGTCGCGGATATCGACCGGACGCCCGGACTTTCGCCCCGCCGCCAGGTCATCGAACGCCGCGACGAAGGCGTTGTGGTAGAGGTCGGCCTGGTCGGCCGACCAGGTCTTGAAGGTATAAAGCCAGATGTCCTCGAGATCGGATTCGGCCTGCGGGGAAAGTCGGATTTCCCGGCGCCTACCTTGCATGCTTGGCCCGCATGCGCTTCAGGAACGCCTTGTTGTCGAAAGGCGCGGGCGGACCGGATTTCTCCCCGGCGATAAGCGCCTCTTGCAAAGCCTTCACCCGGGTCTCGTGCTCTTCCAAGAGCCGCAATCCCGCCCGCACCACGTCGCTGGCCGAGCCGTAGCGGCCGGTCTGAACCTGGGCATCGATGAAATCGGCGAAATGATCGCCCAGCGAAACCGACGTGTTGCGCGCCATCCGGCCCTCCTTGGCCGATGCCAGGATATACCAGTTTTTGGTACAGTGCCAAGGCCCGATCGGCGGCGATGAACGCGGAGCCACCCGCCCCCGGACCCCCCGGCCAGCGGCCGCACCCCAGGGGATGATCGTTGAATCGGGCGGGCCGGCGATGTAATCTTTCCTTACATCCTTACAATCGGAAATCCCCCATGCTGGCCAAGCTGACCTCGAAGAACCAATTGACCCTGCCCAAGGCGGTGCTGTCGTCCTGCCCGGGCACCGAATATTTCGAGGTCACCGCCGACCATGGCCGCATCGTGCTTACCCCCGTTCGCCTCCATCAAGCCGCCGCGGTGCGCGCCAAGCTGGCCGCCATGGGGCTTGGCGACGACGACGTGGCCGAGGCGGTGCGCTGGGCGCGAAAACGAACGCGCAAGGCCGGATGACCCGGCCGCGCCTCGTTCTCGACACCAACATCCTGGTTTCCGCCCTCCTGTTTCCTCGCGGCAAGGTGGCGTGGCTTCGTTTTGCTTGGCAAACGGGCGCCGTCCGCCCCTTGGCCGGCCGCGAGACCACCCAGGAACTGATCCGCGTTCTGGCCTATCCCAAATTCGCGCTGACCGACGCCGAGCGCCAGGATCTGCTGGGCGATTACCTGCCCTGGTGCGAAACCGTCACCGTGCCGAGGCGGATCAAGGTTCCCAATGGCCGCGATCCCCAGGATCGGCCCTTTCTGGCCCTGGCGCTGGCCGCCCGGGCCGACGCGCTGGTGACCGGCGACAGGGATTTGCTTGCCCTGGCCGATCGTTTCGCGATTCCCATTCTCGCGCCGGCGGCGTTGCGCGGCCGCCTGGCCGCCGATCCTGCCTTTCAATTCGACGAATGAAACCAAACGCCATCACCTTCGTACGATCCTCTCTCGCCGCCTGGGCAAGGCGGTTGATTCGGTCCGGTGCCCTGCTCCTGCCGTGTTCTGGCTGTGCCAATCTCAGTTCGAAACGGGCGGTGGCGGGCTCGCGGATCGTGACAATCGACGTCAACCTGAACGTGGGAGCTGTGTCATGAATTTTGACCGAAAGTATCTGGCCTGGGCGCTGGGTTACGCGGCCGTCGGGATCGCCTTTGGCATCGTTATGGCGGCCTCCCACAACGTCGTACAACGAGAAGTCCACTCTCACACCCTTCTCGTTGGCTTTGTTCTTTCGCTTGGTTACGGCGTAATCCATAAACTGTGGATCGAACGGCTCATGCCGATCCTTGCGAAAACCCAGTTCATCGCTCACCAGGCCGGGACCGTGACGATGTGTCTTGGCTTGCTTTTGCTTTACGGAAATATCGCGCCGGCTACGCTGCTTGATCCCGTCCTTGGCGTTTCGTCGGTCGCCATTCTGGCGGGCGTCTTGCTGATGCTCGTCATGGTCCTCAAGGCAAACGCCGCCAAGGCCTAACCTTGCACCCCCGCGAAACCGCCCCTACCGCGCCCCGAAGATCGCCGTGCCCACCCGCACCAGCGTCGCTCCCTTGGCGATGGCGATTTCGAAATCGCCGCTCATGCCCATCGAGCGCTCGGCCAGGCCGTGCTGGCGGGCCAGCGCGTCCAAGAGCGCGAAATGGGGGGCGGGGTCCTGATCGTGGGGCGGAATGCACATCAGCCCGGCCAGCGGCAGAGTGAACTCGGTCCGGCAGCGCTCGATGAAGGCATCGGCATCGGCGCGGGCGACGCCGGCCTTCTGCGGCTCGTCGCCGGTGTTGACCTGGACCAGGCAGAGGGGGCGGCGCTTCGCCCGCTCCATTTCGCGGGCCAGGCTTTCGGCCAGGCTGGGGCGATCGACCGATTCGATGACGTCGAACAGGGCGATGGCGTCGCGCACCTTGTTGGTCTGCAAGGGCCCGATCAGATGCAGGCGCAGATCGGGATAATCGGCCTTAAGCGCCGGCCATTTGGCCTTGGCCTCCTGCACCCGGTTCTCGCCGAACACACGCTGGCCGGCCGCCAGGGCCAGGCGGATGGTCTCGGGCGGATGGGTCTTGGTGACGGCGACCAGGGCAACCGAAGCCGGATCGCGCCCGGCGGCCTGGGCGGCCGTGGCGATGCGGTCCTTCACCTGGGCCAGATGGGTGGCGACGTCGTGGGTCTCGGTCATGGCTCTTGTTAGCCCGCTTGCGGCGGTTTCTCAAGGCCCGGCGGCTGTGCTAGCTTCGCCCCGTCACCGCCAACCGGGAGCCCGATGAACCGCAAGGAACGCCGCGCCAAGGCCAGTGCCGCCCCGGCCATGGGGGGCGAGGCCTTCCTTCAGGCCGTCCAGCTTCACCGGGCCGGGCGTCTGGCCGAGGCCGAAGCCCTTTACCGCCAGGCCCTGGCCCGCCAGCCCAATTTTCCCGAGGGCTGGTTTCATCTGGGCGAGCTTTATCAGGATGCCGGGCGGCTCGAACCGGCGGCCGAGTGCTACCAAAAATCGGTGGCCCAAGCGCCCGGCGCCGCCGAGCCCAAGCACAATCTGGCGACCGTGCTTTCCGATCTCGGCCGGCGCGAGGAGGCGTTGGCGTTGGCCCGCCAGGCGGCGGCGATCCGCCCCGATCTGGCGCCGATCCAGGCCCATCTTGGCCGCCTGCTCTTTCTGCTTGATCGCGTCGCCGAGGCCCGGGCTCCTCTGCAAAAGGCGCTGGAGCGCGATCCCGATCAGGACGAGGCGCTGCGCACCTTAGGCGTCGTCGAGCGCCATTACGGCCGGCTGGCCCAATCGGATGCGCTGCTGGCGCGCCGGCTGGCCCGGGCGCCCGACGATCGGGTGGCGCTCTTGAACCGGGCGATGACGCTTAAGGATATGGGCCGTTACGCCGAGGCCCTGCCCTTGGCCGAGCGCGCCTTGGCGCAAAGGCCCCAAGATGCCGACGCTCGCTGGCACTATTCCCATCTTCTTTTGCAGATGGGCCGGCTCGAGGAAGGCTGGCGCGATTTCGCCTGGCGCTGGGCGATGCCCTCGTACCAAGGGGCGAAGCGCTCGTTCCGCCAGCCGGCCTGGAACGGCGTCGACGATCTCACCGACCAGCGGGTTCTGGTCTGGCCCGAGCAAGGCGTGGGCGACGAGATCACCTTCGCCTCGGCCTTGGGCGATCTGGCGGCCAAGGCGAAACGGGTGATCGTCGAATGCGCGCCCAAGATTCGTCCCATCCTCGCCCGCTCCTTTCCCGATCTCGAATTTCACCCGGCCGACCGTTCCCGCGACGCCAGCCGCGACGATTTCGACATCCATCTGCCGGTGGGCGATCTCTTCGCCCATTTCCGCAAGACGATCGACGCCTTCCCCAAGCGCGACTCTTATCTGGTGGCCGATCCGGAAAAAATCGCCCATTGGCAAGGCTGGCTCGCCAGCCTGGGGCCGGGCCAGAAGATCGGCATCGCCTGGCGCAGTACGCTCGTCACGCCGGAACGGGCGCGCCATTTCTTCCAAGATTTGTCGGGCTGGGGGCCGATCTTGCAAACGCCCGGCCAGGTCTTCGTCATCCTCCAGCCGGGCGCCACCGACGACGAGATCAAGGCCGCCGAACAAGCTTTCGGCCTGGCGATCCATCGCCCGCCCGGGCTCGACCTCTTCGACGATCTCGACGGCGTCGCCGCCCTGATGGCGGCGCTCGATCGGGTGGTCGGCAACGGCTCGGTGGTGACGATTCTTTCGGCGGCGCTCGGCCGCCCGACCTTGTGCTTCTTGCTCCGCCACGCCCATTGGGATTGGTTCGGCACCGAAAGCCTGGCCTGGATTCCCAAGCTCGAAATCCTGGCGCGCAACTGGGACGAAGGTTGGGAGCAGGCGATCGGCAAGGCGGCGGCGCGGCTGGGCGGGCCCGCCACCTGATCGGGCGGTCTCGGCCGAGCGCGCTTCCGAGTCCCGCCAACCCCCAGACGAGCGCCGGTGATTTTTAGGATAGGTGGAACCACCAAGGCACCAAGACACCAAGAATTCACGATCTTCGTGCCTTCGTGTCTTGGTGGTTCGCTTGTCCCTTCGGTAAGCCACCCGGCGCGGTTGGGTGAAAGCTCGGATTACTCGGCGGCGTTTCGTTGCGCCGGGGCCTGCCAGCTTGCCCACAATTCCGCCCAACGCTCACGGGCCTTGGCGACGTTGGCGGCCTTGACGGGGCCGAAGCCGCGCATCGCCTGGGGCAGCGCCGCCAACTCCACCGCCAGCCCGTGGCGCTTGGGCTCGAGCCCGGCTTCGAGGACGTCCAAAAGCGCCTCGTACTCGGCCAAGAGTCGGCGCTCCAGCACACGGTCGGGGGCGAAACGGAAGGGATCGGCCCAACGTCCGCGCAACTTTTTCAGGCGGGCGAGCAGGCGGAACAGGATTTTCATCCAACCGCCATAGGCCCGCTTGTGCGGCCGGCCGTCGGCGCCGATGGCGGCCAGGATCGGCGGCGCCAGATGATAGGTGAGCCTGAAATCGCCCTCGAACTGCTGGGCCAGGGCTTGTTCGAAGGTCGGGTGGGTGAAGAGCCTCGCCACCTCGTACTCGTCCTTGATGGCCATCAGGGCGAATAGGCTTTGCGCGGCCGCCTCGGCCAAACCGCTGTGGCCCGGGGTCTTCGCGGCCTCGGCCCGGCGCAGGCCGGCCAGCCTGTCGGCGTAGCGGCGGCCATAGGCGGCGTCGTGATACGCGGTCAGGAAAGCCTGGCGGCGGGCGATGCGCTCGTCCAGCGTGGCGGACACGATCCGGTCCTCGGGGATCGAATCGCTGGGCTCAGCGATCTGGACGACCCGGACCAAATCCACCGCCGCCCGCCGCCCCCACAGGAAGGAGCGTTGGTTGAATTCGACCATCGCCCCGTTAAGCTCGATCGCCCGCTCGATCGCGTCGCGCGATAAGGGCAGCAGGCCCTTCTGCCAGGCGAAGCCGACCAGGAACAGATTGGCGGCCAGCGTATCGCCCAGAAGCTCGCCGGCCAGCCGGCTGGCGTCGAGGAAATGGGCGGCGCCCTTGCCCACCGCCTCACGGATCGCCTGTTTCATCGCTGGGGCGGGGAAGTCGAGATCGGGGTTGCGGGTGAAATCGGCGGTCATCGCCTCGTGATCGTTGACCACCGCCACCGTCTGGCCGGGATGGAGCTTGGAAAGCGCCTCGGGCCCGGCCGACACCACCAGATCGCAGCCGATGAGCAGGCGAGCGCCGCCGGCCGCGATGCGCACGGCGTGGATCTGCTCGGGCTCCCTGGCTAGGCGCAGATGGCTGATCACCGCGCCGTTCTTTTGCGCCAGCCCCGCCATGTCGAGCACCGAGCAGCCCAGCCCTTCCAGATGCGCCGCCATGCCCAGAAGCGCGCCCACGGTGACCACGCCGGTGCCGCCGATGCCGGTGATCACCACCCCATAGGGCGCTTCGAGCGCGGGCAGGGTGGGTTCGGGCAGGGGCGGAAAATCGGCGTCGGCGCCCGCCCCGGCCTTCTGGCGCAGCCTTCCGCCCTCGATGGTGACCAGGCTGGGGCAGAAGCCTTTCAGGCAGGAATAATCCTTGTTGCAGGCCGATTGATCGATGGCGCGCTTGCGGCCGAATTCGGTCTCCACCGGCACCACCGAAACGCAGTTCGATTGCAACCCGCAATCGCCGCAGCCCTCGCAGACCAGCTCGTTGATGAAGACCCGCTTGGGCGGATCGACCAATTGGCCGCGCTTCCGGCGCCGTCGCTTTTCGGCGGCGCAGGTCTGGTCGTAGATCAGGGCCGACACGCCTATCCAGCCGCGCAAGTCCCGCTGCAAGGGGTCGAGATCGTCGCGGTGATGGAAGGTGACGCCGCCGGGAAACGCCGAACCGGGCGGATATTTGTCGGGTTCGTCGCTGACCACGGCGATCCGCGCGACGCCCTCGGCGGCGAGCTGGCGGGCCAGGATCGGCACCGAGAGCGGCCCGTCGATCGGCTGGCCGCCGGTCATCGCCACCGCGTCGTTGAACAGGATCTTGTAGGTGATGTTGACTTTGGCCGAAACGGCGGCGCGGATCGCCAACAGACCGGAATGGAAATAGGTGCCGTCGCCCAGATTCTGGAAGACGTGTTGGGTGTCGGTGAAGGGGGCCTGGCCGATCCAGCTTGCCCCTTCGCCGCCCATATGGGTGAAGGTGACGGTGCGCCGGTCCATCCACTGCGCCATGTAGTGGCAGCCGATGCCGGCCAAGGCGCGGCTGCCTTCCGGCACCTCGGTCGACCGGTTGTGCGGGCAGCCCGAGCAGAAATAGGGAATGCGAAGCGCGCCCGGGCCGGGGCGGGAAAGCGCCTTCTCCTGGGCGGCCAGCCACTCGATGCGTTCCTTGATGCCGGGGCCGGTGACGAAGCGCTCGAGCCTAGCCGCGATCACCCTTGCGATCTGGGCGGGCGACAGCTCGCCCGCTTGGGGCAAAAGCGGCTGGCCCGCTTCGTCGCGCTTGCCCACCACGCGCGGGCGCACATCCTCGCGCCAATTGTAGAGCTGCTCCTTGAGCTGGCTTTCCAGGACCGGGCGCTTTTCCTCGACGACCAGGATCTCGTCGAGGCCTTGGGCGAAGCGGTGCAGGCCGTCGGGTTCGAGCGGCCACGCCATCCCCACCTTGTAAAGGCGGATGCCGATGCGGGCGGCCATGTCCTCGTCGAGTTCGAGATCGTCCAGGGCTTGGCGAACATCGAGATAGGATTTGCCGGTGGTGAGGATGCCGAAGCGGGGTTCGGCGCTGTCGATGACGACGCGGTCAAGGCGGTTGACGCGCGCAAAGGCCAAGGCGGCGGCCAGCTTGTGATCGAGCAGGCGCTTTTCCTGGGCCAGCACCGCATCGCCCAGCCGGATGTTGAGCCCGCCCGGCGGCATGCGGAAATCGGCGGGCTCGACCAGCACCAGCCGTTCGGGATAGATGGCGACCGAGGCCGAGCTGTCCACCGTCTCGGTCATCGCTTTCATCGCCACCCACAGGCCGGCGTAGCGGCTCATCGCCCAGCCGATCAGGCCGTAATCGAGCAGCTCCTGCACGCCCGCCGGATTGAGCACCGGCATCGCCGCGTCCATGAAGGCGTATTCGCTTTGATGGGCGACCGTCGAGGATTTGGCGGCGTGATCGTCGCCGGCCAGCACCAGAACGCCGCCCTTGGCGGCGGTGCCGGCGTTGTTGGCGTGCTTGAAGACGTCGCCCGAGCGATCGACGCCCGGCCCCTTGCCGTACCAGAGGGCGAAGACGCCGTCATAGCGCGCCCCCTGGAACAGATTGACCTGCTGGGTGCCCCAGCAGGCGGTGGCGGCGAGGTCCTCGTTGACGCCGGGCTGGAAATGGATGTGGTGGCTTTGCAGATGCACCTTGGCCGCCCACAGCTCCTTGTCGAGCCCGCCCAAGGGCGAACCGCGATAGCCCGATATGTAGCCGGCGGTGTTGAGCCCGGCCTTAAGATCGCGGTCGCGTTGCAGCATCGGTAGGCGCGCCAGGGCCTGCGAGCCGCTGAGATAGACCCGGCCCTTCTCGACCACGTATTTGTCGTCCAACCGGACCGACTTCAGGGTCATCGACGTCTCCCGGCGCGCTTGGCTTGGCGCCCATTTTTATCTTTCGGATACTTTGGGTTCTGACGGCGCGTCTGTAAAGACGGCAACGAAAAAAGACGGAAAGCTGCGCCATCGGGTCGGGCGCGGGGGCAAGCTTGCGCCTGGGCGGTCCGGCTCGAAAGCTTGTTACGCCGCCGCCGGTCGCAGCCTTGCGGAGGGCAGGCGCACGGTCACTGTCGTGCCTTGGCCCCGGGCGCTCACAACGGCAAGGGTGCCGCCATGCGCCTCGACCAGACCCTTGGTGAGCGGCAGACCCAAGCCCGTGCCCTCGAAGCGCCTTGCCAGCGTGCTGTCGACCTGGCCGAAAGGCATCAGGGCCTTGGCGATGCCGTCTTCGTCCATGCCGATGCCGGTATCGGTGACCGTCAGCAGCAGCGCGCCCTCGGCGTCGAGACGGGCGGCCAGGGTAACGCGCCCGCCCTCCGGGGTGAATTTGACGGCGTTGGACAGAAGATTGAGGAGAATCTGCTTCAAGCGCCTGGTGTCGGCGATCACGGTGGGAATCTCGGGCGCCAGGGCGACCTCAAGCGCGATGTTGTTCTTCTGGGCGCGGGGTCGGACCAGCCGCAGGCTGCTGTGGACGATCGCCTCCAGATGGACCGGCTCCTCGCTCAGATTGATCCGGCCGGCCTCGATCGCCGCGATGTCGAGAATGTCGTTGATCAATTCCAAGAGATGCTGGCCGGAATCGCGGATGTTGCCCAGATAGTCGCGGTAGCGCGGATTCTCGATCGGGCCGAAGGTCTGGCCCAGCATGACGTCGGAAAAGCCCAGAATGGCGTTCAAGGGGGTGCGCAGCTCGTGGCTCATGGCGGCCAGGAATTCCGATTTCGATCGGCTGCCCGCTTCGGCCAGCTCCTTGGCTTCGCGGATGCGCGCCGTCGCCCGCTCGCGCTCGAGGACGCGACCGATCTGGAAGGCGATCGGATCGAGGGCCCCGATCAGGTTGGCGTCGGCCACAACATGGGCGGGCGTGAAGAATTCCAAGACCGCCGCCACCCGGCCCTCGACGAAGATGGGAAAGGCAAAGGCGCTGTGGATGCCCAATTGGCGCGCCAACTGGGCGCGCGAAAACCAGGACAGTTTTGCGATCTCGGCAAACCACAAGGGCCGGCCGGCGGCGGCGACGCGGCTGGGCAACCCTTCGCCCGGCGGCAAGGTCAGGCGTCGCGTCTGCTCGTCCCATGTACCAAAGCGCTGGAAATCGCCGACATGGCGGTAGACCGAGGCGCGAAAGACATCGGGTTCGTTGGGATCGGCGACGAAGGCATGGCCGATCGGCCAGCCGATCTGGGTGCAGATGCGGTCAAGCGCGGCCTGCAGGACCTCGCCGCCATTGGTCGCCTGATTGGCCGCCGCGCTCACTTTGCCCAGAAGATCGAGAATCTCCAGATGGCGTCGGGCCCGCTCCTCCGCCTCCTTGCGCCGCGTGATGTCGCGGTCGATGCCGCGATAGCCCCGGAAGGTGCCGTCGGGGCCAAAGACCGGGGTGCCGCTGGTCTCCACCGTCACCGGATGTCCGTCCTTGCGCCTGTTGACGTTGACGACGTTGGCGATCGGCAGCCGGGCCTTGAACAGGGCGGTGAAGGTCGTCCAGGCGCCCTGGCGCTCGGCCTCGGCCATCAAGTCCAAGGGCGAGCGGCCGATCAGTTCCTCGGGCGTGTAGCCCAGCATCTCGGTCACCCGGGCGCTGGCATAGGTGAGCCGGCCCTGGGCGTCGATTTCCCAGATCCAGTCGGGCGAGCTGTCCAGGATGTCGTGGTAGCGCTCTTCGCTCTCGCGCAGCCTTTCCGCCACCTGGCCGCGTTCGCGCGATTGGCGGAAAACCAGCGCGAAGGCCAGTCCGCCCGCCAATACGGCCAGCAGGGCGACCAGGACGACGATGCGGACCGAGGCCATCCAGGATTCGAGCACGCCCGCGCGGTCGATCAGCACCATCAGGGCAAGCCGGTTGTCGAGCAGCAGGCTGTGGGCGAACAGATGCGGCATGCGATCGCCGGGAAAAACCAGAGTGCTGTGTCGGCCGGCCGACTCGCGCAGCGCGCCGAGAAGTCGGTCGCCCAAGCCCTCGGCCTCGGGCAGGGCGTTTTCCGGCCAGGTCACCAGCAAGGTGCCGTCGGTCCGGAACAGGGCGATGTGCAGCTCGCTTCGGTATTCGATCGCCTGGAAAAGCTCGTCGAGCCGGTCAAGCTCGACCGACGCCACGGCGATGCCGGCAAAGCCGCCATCGGGCGCGTTCAGGCGGCGCGAGATGAAAAAGGTTCTCTTGCCGGAGATGCGGCCCGTTACCGGCTGGCTGACATGCGGGACTCGCGAATCGGTGCTCTGGTGGTGGACAAAATAATCGCGGGCGGCCACCGAAAGGGTGGGAACCGGAAAGCGCAAGGAGTCGTTCAGCACGGCGCCCTTGGCGTCGACCAGGATCAGCCCGCGCTGATAGGGAATGAGCGCCGCCCATTCCTGCAATTTGTCGTGGCTCGCCCGATCGCCCGGCCGCAGCAAATTCGGATCGGCCGCAACCCGTTCGGCCAGGCGCAGCAGCCCCTGATCGATGATCTTGATCTGGGTTTCGATCTGGCCGGCCAGGATGCGCGCGAAATTGGCGGCATCGCGCTCGCCCTGATCGATCAGAATCTGCCGTTCCCGCCATTGATGGCCGCCCAGCCCGACCCCGAGCAGCACGATCAGGCCGATCCCCAGACCCAGAAGGCGCGCCAGGCGCGGCGGTTCGGCCGCCGGTCGGGCGGTTGGCAAGGCGGGTCGATGGGGGGTGGTGGTCACCAAGCGCGCTCCGCCGATCCGGAAGACGCCCCAGACTAATCCGGAACGCCGTTGATTTCCTAGGGGGTTGCGGGGTCATTGGGGGCTTGCCGGACCAATCTTTCGGATGATTTTCCCCCACGATCGGGATATAGAAGCGCCCTAAGGAGCCCTTTCGCATGCCCGTTCTGGTTACCGGCGCCGCCGGCTTCATCGGCTTTTCGCTCTGCCGCGCCCTGTTGGCGCGCGGCGAGGCGGTGATCGGCGTCGACGATCTCAACGATTATTACGATCCGGCGCTCAAAGAAGCCCGGCTTCATCGGCTTCGGGAATCGCCCAGTTTCGTCTTCGAGCGGCTCGACATCGCCCAGCGCGACGCCATGCTCGATCTGGCCCGGCGCCATCCCACCATCGACCGGGTGGTCAATCTGGCCGCCCAGGCCGGGGTGCGCTATTCGCTGGTCAACCCGCACGCCTACACCCGCTCGAACGTCGAGGGTTTCCTGGTGGTGCTCGAACTGTGCCGAGCGCTTTCCCGGCTCACCCATCTCGTCTATGCCAGCTCGTCGTCGGTCTATGGCGGCAACACAAAGTTGCCCTTCGCCGTCGAGGATCGGGTCGACACGCCGATCTCGCTCTACGCCGCCACCAAGCGGGCCAACGAGCTGATGGCCCATTGCTACAGCCATCTTCATCGCCTGCCGACCACCGGGCTGCGCTATTTCACCGTCTATGGCCCCTGGGGCCGGCCCGACATGTCGGCCTACATCTTCACCAAGGCGATCCTCGAGAATCGGCCGATCCCGGTCTTCAACCAGGGCGACATGCGCCGCGACTTCACCTACATCGACGACATCGTCGCCGGCACGCTGGCCGTGCTCGACCGCCCGCCCGCCGATCCGGGAACCAGCCCGCCCTATCGGCTCTACAACATCGGCAACCACCGCTCCGAGCCCTTGATGCGCTTCATCGGCCTGATCGAAGAGGCGCTGGGCAAGAAGGCCGTCATCGATTTCCAACCCATGCAGCCGGGCGATGTGCGGGAAACCTACGCTGACATCGCGGCGCTCAGCCGCGACACGGGCTACCGCCCCGCCACCGCCATCGATGAAGGGATTCCCCGCTTCATCGAGTGGTACCGCGCCTATCACCGCCTTTAGCCGATCGGGCATGGCGAAACCGGGCGATCGTGCCAGCCTGCGCCACGCCGAAGCCATCCGGGCGCTGCTGGCGGGCGAGTTCGGCCTGGCCGAGGAACGGTTTCGCCAAGCGGTGGCGCTGCGGCCCGATTTCGCCCACGCCCACAACGATCTCGGCCTTTTGCTGGTCGCCCAGGGACGACGGGGCGAGGCGATCCCCCATCATGTGGCGGCGATCCGCCTGGCGCCCGAAAGGGCGCTCTTCTGGTTCAATTTTGGCGCCGCCCTGAACGAGGTTCGCCTCGCCAAGGCCGATCCGGGTTTTCGGGCCGATCTGCTGCGCGCTTTGACCGAACCGGGTTGCGACGCCCGCCATCTGGTGGCGCCGGTGCTGACGCTGGCCGAGAACGATCTGGGCGAAGCCGGCTTTGCCGATCCCGATCGTCTGGCGGCGCACCCCTTGCTGATGGCGCTCTTGGCGCGAATCCTCATCGCCGATCGCAAGGCCGAGGATCGCCTGACGGCGCTGCGCCGTCTTTTGCTTGAGCGGCGCAGGGCCGGCCAAGAGGTTCCCCGCGATCTGGCGCTGGCGCTCTCCCGCCAGGCCTATTATGGCGAATACGCCTGGGCCGTCGCGGCCGAGGAAGAGGCGCTTCTGGCCGGGCTCGATGCCGCCGATCCTATCGGCGCCGCCTATCGGCCGAGCGCGTCGGTGCCCGAGCTGGCGGGGTTGATGGTCGACGAGCCGGCCCAGGAGCGCCGCCTGGCGGCCGAGCTGGCGGCGCTGACGCCGATCGAGGATGCGGTGTCGCAGGCGGTGCGGGCGCAATACGAAACCCATCCCTATCCGCGCTGGATCAATCTGCCCCGCCCCGACAAGGCCAGGCCGCTGGCCGAGCATCTGGGGCTGCTGTTTCCCGGCCGCGCCTGGCCCACCCCCGCCGCCCGGCCACTCCAAGTGCTGATCGCCGGCGCCGGCACCGGGTTGCAATCGATCCTGGCGGCGCTGCGCTACGCCGATTGCCAGGTGCTGGGCATCGATCTGAGCCGCGCAAGCCTTGCCTATGCCGAGCGCCAGCGCCGCCGGTTGGGCGTGGACAATCTCGCCCACGCCCAGGCCGACATCTTGCGCCTGCGCGATCTCGGGCGGCGCTTTCATCTGATCGAATGCTATGGCGTGCTGCACCATATGGCCGATCCCTTAGCCGGGCTGGCGGTGCTGGCCGACATTTTGGACCCGAACGGCTATATGCTCTTGGGGCTCTACAGCGAACGGGCGCGCCAGGACATCGTGGCCGGACGGGCCTTCATCGCCCGGCAGGGCTTTGCCCCGACCGACGACGGCATCCGCCAGGCCCGCCAGGCCATCCGCGCCCAAGATCCGCAATCGCCGCTGGGCCGCCTGGTCACCTCGGTCGATTTCTATTCCCTAAGCCTGTGCCGCGATCTTCTGTTCCATGTCCAGGAACATCGGCTGACCTTGCCGGCGATCGCGGCGATGTTGGACCAAACGGGGCTGGAGTTCCTGGGCTTCGATCTGGCCGATCCGGCGGCGCATAAGGCCTATCGGGCGCGCTTTCCCGCCGACCGGCTCATGGCTTCGCTGGGCAATTGGGCCGCCTTCGAGGCCGATAACCCCGGCACCTTCGCCAGCACCTACCGCTTCTGGGTGCGCAAGCCCGGCTAAAAATCGAGATCGGCGTAATGGCGTGGCGGGGCGGCGCCCGGAATGTGATCGGACAGGATGGGGCGGAAAGAGGGGCGCGATTTCAGCCGCACATACCAGTCCTTGACCTGCGGATAGTCGCTCCAAGGCACGTCGCCGCAATAATCGACCGCCGACAGATGCGCCCCGGCGGCGATGTCGGCCAGCGAATAGGCGTCGCCGGCCAGCCATTTGCGCCGATCGACCAGCCAGGTGAGATAATCGAGATGGGTGCCCAGATTGATCGCGGCGGCGCGAATGGCCCGCGAATCGGGTTCGCCCTGATTGAGCACCCGCTTCATCACCTTCTCGGCCACCAGGGGCCGGCTTACCTCGTGATCGAATTTGGTGTCGAACCAGGCGGCCAGACGCCTTGCCTCGGCGCGGGAAAAGGGATCGGCGCCGATCAGGGTCGGTTCGGGATAGGCCTCGTCCAGATATTCGCAGATGGCGCCGTGATCGGCGATCGTCTGGCCCTCGGGCTCGACCAGCACCGGCAGATCGCCGGCCGGATTGAGCGCCAAAAAGGCGGTGCGCCGCTCCCAGATCGGCTCCACCTCCAGATGCACCGGCAGCCGCTTTTCCTGCAACAGGATGCGCACCTTGCGGCACTGGGGGGACAGCCAGAGATGATAGAGCGTTCGCATGACAATCAATTTACCCGGCTTCCGCCTGGCCCTTCAAGCCGACCCTTCAAGCCAGCCCTTCAAAATCGCCGCCAGGCCCTGGCGGTAATCGGGATAAAGCAGACGATAGCCCAATTCCTCCTTGAGCCTGCGGTTGCTCACCCGCTTGTTGTCGGCGTAGAAGCTTTTCGCCATGTCGGAAAGCCCGGCCCGGTCGAACGGTATGGCGGGCGGCGGCTCGATCCCCAACAGCCGGGCAGCCTCGGCAATGACCGCTTCGGGCGGCGCCGGATCGTCGTCGCACAGATTGTAGATGGCGCCCGGGCGGGGCCGGTTCATCGAGGCCCAAAGAGCGCCGGCGATGTCCTCGACATGGATGCGGGAAAAGACCTGGCCTTCCTTGATCACCCGGTGCGCCTTGCCGGCCTTGAGCGCGTCGAAGGCGCTGCGCCCCGGCCCATAGATGCCGGCCAGACGGAACAGATGCACCGGCACGCCCCGGCTTTGCCACAGCTCCAGCCACTGATCCTCGGCCTTGGCGCGCCGCTTGGCCCGCTCTAGGCCGGGCCGGCGTTCCGAGTCCTCATCGACCCAGCCGCCCTGGCGGTCGCCATAGACTCCGGTGGTCGACAGATAGCCCACCCAGACCAGGCCGGGCTGGGCGGCGATCGCCGCTCCGGCCTCGTCGATCACCGGATCGCCGCTGTCGTCGGGCGGCACGGTCGAAAGGATGTGGGTGATTCCCGCCAGGGCCTGCGCGGGCAAGGGATGGCCGCGCTCGAACGCCAGCGGCGGGAAATCCAGGCCCTTGGCCTCGTCGGGATGGCGCACGGTGCCCGTCACCGCCACCCCATGCTTGGCCAGCAAGCGGCCCACCGCCTTTCCGCTATAGCCCAGCCCGAAAATAAAGACCCTCATGCCAGCCGATAGCCCCCCGGCTCGGTGACCAGCAAGGCGGCATGGCGCGGATCGGCCTCGATCTTCTGGCGCAGGCGGTAAATATGGGTCTCGACGGTGTGGGTGGTGACGCCCTCGCCATAGTTCCACACCGCCGACAGCAGCTCCTCGCGCGCCACGGTGCGGCGCTGGGCGGCCAGATAATCGAGGATTTCCACCTCTTTGTCGGTCAGGCGGAACTGCCGGTCGGGACCCGACAGGGTGCGGGTGAGGGGGTCGAGCCGAAAGGGGCCGATCTCGCGTGCCTGGGTGGCGCGCGCCCGGGCCACCAGCCCCAGCACGGTCTCGGCCAGCCTTGCGGGCCGCACCGGCTTGGCCAGCACCGCCGAGGCCAGGCCGGACAGTTCGCCCACCCGGGCGGGCGGCGCCAGAAGCAGCACCACCCCGGCCCAGCCCTCGACCTGGGTCGGGTCGAGGCCGGGCAGATCGGCGTCGATGACGGCGGCGTCGGTCGCCTCCTGGGGGACGGCGCCCAGCGCCAGATGGCGCAGGATCATGGCATGGGGGGCCAAGGAATCGCCGATCGCCCGCGCCAAGGCCGGTCGGGCCGCCACCAGAACCGTGATCGGGCTGTCGTTCATGACCGAATCGCCTTGCTTTCGGCCAAGATTGTATCATATCGGAAGGCTAAGGGGACGCTTTCCCCAAACGGTGTTTCCCGATAAGGTGCGTTGCAACAAGCCATGACCAAGCCCTTGACCCTCACCCCCCAGGTCGCAACCGCCGCGCCCAGCGCGCTTCGGGCGGTGGATCGGGCCGTGGCGGAATTGCGCCGGGGCGGCCTGGCGCTTCTGGTGGCCGAGGATGGGGCCGCCGGTCTGGTGCTGGCGGCCGAGGCGGTGACGCCGGTCGCCCTGGCCCAGATGACCCAGATTGCCGGCGCTAGGCCCCTCTTGGCGATCACCGGGCGGCGCGCCGCCGTGCTGGGGCTTTTGCCCAGGGGCGACGATCCGGCGGTGACCCTGACGTTAAGCGAGGCGATCGACGCCGCCCAGATTCACGCCCTGGCCGATCCCCAGGAAACCGCCCAGGCCGATCCGGCCTTCGCCAAGGCGGCCATCGCGGTGGCCGAGGCGCGCTGCTGCGCCGGCGCCGCCGTGCAATTGGCCAAGCTGGCCCGCCTGCTTCCCGCCGCCCTGATGGCGCCCTTGGCGCCGGGGCGCGATCTGGCCGGCTTTGCCGCCCGCCACGATCTGTTGCTGGTGGCGGTGGCCGACATCCTGGCCTATCCCGAGCATTCGGCGAAAAGCCTTCGGGCGGTGAGCGAGGCGCGCGTCCCGCTCGACCAGGCCTTCGAGACCCGAGTGATCGCCTTTCGCCCCGGCGATGGCGGCATCGAGCATCTGGCGATCGTCATCGGCGAGCCCGACGGCGACAAGCCGGTGCTGGTGCGGCTGCATTCCGAATGCTTCACCGGCGATCTTCTGGGCAGCCTGCGCTGCGATTGCGGCGATCAGCTTAGGGGCGCCATCGGCGAGATCGCCAAGGAAGGTTCGGGCGTGCTGCTCTATCTGGCGCAGGAAGGGCGCGGCATCGGGCTGGTCAACAAGCTGCGCACCTACCAGCTCCAAGACGACGGATTCGATACGCTGGACGCCAACGGCCAACTGGGCTTCGACGACGACGAGCGCGTCTATTCGCCGGCCGCCGAAATGCTGCGCCAATTGGGCATCGGCCGGGTGCGGCTGCTCACCAACAACCCTTCGAAGGTCGAGGCGCTGGCCGGCCACGGCATCCAAGTGAGCGAGCGGGTGCCGCACGTCTTTCCCGCCAACGGCCACAACGAATTCTACCTGCGCACCAAGGCCACCAAGGGCGGGCATTTGTTTTAGGAAAGGGCGATCCCGATGGGCAAGCCGGCCGAACCCCGCCTGTTGCGCCACACCCCGGAAATTCCTTTCGATCCCGACATCGGCACCTACACGATTTTTCCGGCGCGGGGCGGCAGCTACGAGCCCTACGAATACACCGGCTGGATCGACGAAAGCCTGTCTTGGAAGGAAACCTGCTACATCGGCGACTGGTCGCCCCTTAACAAATTCCAGGTCAAGGGCCCCCAGGCGCTCCACTTCTTCTCCGACGTTGCCGTCAACAGCCTTGCCAAGTTCGAGGTCGGCCAGGCCAAGCATCTCGTTTTGTGCAACGCCGACGGCAAAGTGGTCACCGAAGGCGTTTGCATGCGCTATGGCGCGGAGGAACTGGTCTACAGCGCCGGCACCATCCATTGGCCGGCCTTCCAGTTCGAGAGGGGCAATTATCGGGCCGAGGCGCGCTGGCTCGAGCGCGAGGAATTCATCATTCAGGTCCAAGGCCCAACCGCCCTGTTCGTGCTCGAGAAGGCGGCGGGCGAAAGCCTTCGCGACATCGGCTTCATGCGTTTCCGCAAGGGCCGGATCGCCGGGCGCGCGGTCACCATCTTGCGCCAGGGCATGTCGGGCGACATCGGGTTCGAACTGCACGGCCCAAGTGCCGACGCCCTGGCCACTCACCAAGCGATCCTCGATGCGGGCCGGGAATTCGGCATCCGCCGGCTGGGCGGCCGAGCCAAGATGGTCAACCATGTCGAGGCCTGCTTCCCCACGCCCTCGGTCGATTTCATACCGGCGGTCTATGGCGAAGAGAATTATTTCGCCTGGATGCGGACCAAGTATCCGGGCTTCTCCGGGCGGCGAATGGCGACGGCGGGCAGCTTCGAATCCGACGACATCCGCGCCTATTATCGCAGTCCGGTCGAACTCGGCTGGATGAAGAATATCAAATTCGACCATGCCTTCATCGGCTCTGCCGCGCTGGAGGCCGAGGTCGCCCGGCCCAAGCGCGTCATGACCACCCTGGTCTGGAATGCTGAAGACGTCATCGATGTCTACGCTTCGCTCTTTCAGGGCGGCGCGCCCTTCGACTACATGGAGATGCCGCGCGCCCTTCTCAACCGCATGGAGGCCGATCAGGTGATGAAGGATGGTCGGCTGGTGGGGGTGTCGACTTCGCGCTGCTACAGCCATTTCTTCCGCCAAATGCTGTCGCTGTGTACGCTCGATGTCGGCAGCGCGGCGCTCGGCACCGAGGTCGCGGTCGTCTGGGGTAGGCCGGGCGGGCCGCAAAAAACCATCCGCGCCACCGTGGCGCCCGCTCCCTACAAGTCCGATCGGCGCCGGACCGATCTTTCCGCCTTGCCGCCCTATCGCGGGTGAAAGGCGGTCCTTGCGCGCGTTGGGTCCTTGGCGCTCCGAGAGCGGCCGCCATGATTACGGTCTCGTTCGAGAGGTGCACTCAAGGGCGGGCATCAGTTATAGGCCTGGCCGGCCAAGTCTCGCAGGCCAACACGGCCCGGGCCGACGGGCTCCCGGGCGATCATCCTTGCAAATTAAAAACGCCGTTTTCGATTTGCGGGGATCATGAGGGGTTAAACACGGCCGAAGCGTGACGCCACGCCCTCACGCCCCCTTTCCGTCATCGCCGGGCTTGACCCGGCGATCCATGTCTAGCCGACGGCGGACGAGAAAGACGTGGATGCCCGGACCAAGTCCGGGCATGACGGCAATGGGAGGCGGATAGACGCCGCGCTCTGCAGCCGCGCCCTTCCCCGCGCTCGCCGCGCGCTCCGCGTTTCGCCCTTTTCGTCACCCCACCTTCACCGCCGCCCAGGCCGGGCAACCCCCCTTAAGTTGCCAATAACAACCAAACGAAAGAAAATTTGCCTTGACAGCCCCGCCAAATAACGGGAACAATACGCTAACATGCCAGGCCAAGCGGCTTGGGGCGGCTGTAAGACAACCGAAGAAGCCAATTTTTTCAACGGCATCAAGCTATTGGCCCAATATCGGCACCGCCACCTGCGAACGAATCGCAAAATGACAGAAATCAGTCAATTCTTTCAAGGCGCTACCAATAAAAATACTAAAAGATTGCGCCGATTTCGGGGGTAAATCGAGCCAGATCAACGACTTAGTTGAGTCAAAGCGGCGCCAATCGAGCTATATCCGGTCTCAAACCGGTGCCAATCGGGCGCAAATCGGCGCGAAGCGGGCGCAAAGCTGGCTAAGATCGGCGTCCATCGGCCGCAAGCGGGGCAGGGGGTGGGCGGCGCCCGAAGGCGGGCGACAGGCTCGGGCCTCAGTTCCCCAAGGGCATCTTCAACTCGCCCGCCTTAGGATCGGCGAATTCGAACAGCTTGCCGTCGAGCGCGATGCCCGGCTGGGCGTCGAACAGCGAGACGGTGGTGATCTGGCCCTGCGGGTCCTTCACCTTCCACTGCCGAAGCTGGAAGGGCTGCTGGGTGAAGACCAGGGTGATCTCGCCCGCCGCCGCATCCTCGGTCTGCACCAGCGACACGGCGGTCAGCCCGGCCTTGCGCTCGACCCGGGTGACGGTGACGTCGCCGCCCTCCAGCACCAGATTGCGCCGCACCAGAATGCCGGCCGGGGTAGAATTGAGCAGCACATAGCTCGTCTGCTTCAATTCGCTGTCGTGATAGACCAGCCAAGTGCCGGTGGCGACCACCAGGATCGGCACCGGTGGATCGTATTGCAGCCTAAGCTTGCCCGGCCGCGAGAGGTACAGATCGCCCTCGCTGGTGGCGCCCGAGGGCGCGACCTGCAGGAAGCGCCCCTTCAGGGTGCCGATCTCGTTGAGATAGCCCTCGACCCGGCCCAGCTCCTGGCGATCGTCGGCCGACAGCTTGGCCGGAACCGGCTTGGCAAAGGCGGGCGGGGCGAAGACGGCAAAAGCGGAAGCCAGCGCCAGAAGGGCGGCGAGGAGAGGGGGGGCAAGGCGACGCATGCCGCCTTGTATCACTCCAGCGCGCTGCGGATCAACACTTCCCGCTTGCCGACATGGTTGGCGGCGCCAACCACGCCGCGCTCTTCCATGATGTCGACGATGCGCGCCGCGCGGTTGTAGCCGATCTGCAGATGGCGCTGGATGAAGCTGGTCGAGGCCTTGCGCTCGCGCAGCACCAGGGCCAGGGCCTGCTGGTAAAGGGGATCGGACTCGTCGGCGCCGTCGCCCAAGGCCGGTTCCTCCTCCTCGTCGACGGTGACCTCCTCGAGATAGACCGGCTCGCCCTGGGCGCGCAGATGATCGGCGACCATCTCCACCTCGCGGTCGCTGGCAAAGGGTCCGTGGACGCGCTGGATACGCCCACCCGCCGCCATGTAGAGCATGTCGCCCTGGCCCAAAAGCTGCTCGGCGCCCTGTTCGTTCAAGATGGTGCGGCTGTCGATGCGCGACGTCACCTGGAAGCTGATGCGGGTGGGGAAGTTGGCCTTGATGGTGCCGGTGATGACATCGACCGAGGGGCGTTGGGTCGCCATGATGAGATGGATGCCGGCGGCCCTGGCCATCTGCGCCAGGCGCTGGATGGCGGCCTCCACTTCCTTGCCGGCCACCAGCATCAGATCGGCCATCTCGTCGACGATGACGACGATGAAGGGCAGGGGCTCCAGCGTCAGGGGCTGCTCCTCGTAGATCGGCTTGCCGGTCTCGGGATCGAAGCCGGTCTGCACCGTGCGGGCCAGCTTCTCCTTTTTGGTCTTGGCCTCCTCGAGGCGCTGGTTGTAGCCGGCGATGTTGCGCACCCCCAATTGGCTCATGGCGCGGTAGCGGTTCTCCATCTCGCGCACCGCCCATTTGAGCGCCACCACCGCCTTACGGGAATCGGTGACCACCGGCGAGAGCAGATGGGGAATGCCGTCATAGACCGACAGCTCCAGCATCTTGGGGTCGATCATGATGAAACGACATTGCTCGGGAGTAAGGCGGAAGACGAGCGAGAGGATCATCGCGTTGACGCCCACCGACTTGCCCGAGCCGGTGGTGCCGGCGATCAACAGATGCGGCATGCGCGCCAGATCGACCAGCACCGGCGTGCCGCCGATGTCCTTGCCCAAGACCAAGGTGAGCGGCGCCCCCGAGCGCTCGAAGGATTCGCTGGCGATCATCTCGCGCAGGAACACCGTCTCGCGCTTGGCGTTGGGCAGTTCGATGCCGATGACGTTGCGCCCGGGCACCACGGCGATGCGCACGCTGATGGCGCTCATCGAGCGGGCGATGTCGTCGGCCAGACCGATCACCCGGCTGGTCTTGATGCCGGGCGCCGGTTCGAGTTCGTAAAGCGTGACCACCGGGCCGGGGCGGACCTTGACGATCCGACCCTCGACCCCGAAATCGGCCAGCACCGATTCCAACAGCCGGGCGTTCTGGGCCAGCGCGTCCTCGTTGGCGGCCTGCACCCGGTCCTCGCGGCCGGGCTGGGCGAGCAGCGACAAGGGCGGCAGGCGGAAGGCGGTGCTCTTCTTGCCCCTGGCCGCCAGATCGAGCGCGCCTTGGCGCGGGCTCCGGGGCTTGCGCGAAGGCGCCGCCTCGACCAGGCCGGGGTCTTGGCTGGGTTCGCTCAAGGCGGGCTCGCTGGGCGGGTGGGGGGCCGGGCCGTCGAACAGCCGGGGCTCCATCCGGCCGGGCCGGGGCGCGAGGAAGGCGCCGGCGCCCGCCGCCATGCCCCCCATCCGCCGTCCGGTCCAGGCTCCGGCGCGGCCGACCATGGCGCCCATGGCGAACAGCCGCGCCGCCGCCGCCTGCCAGTCGCGCCAGGGGATGTCGAGCGACAGGGCCAGCGCCAAGAGGGCCAACAGGGCCGCCGGCCCACCCAAAACGATATCGATGATCCGGGTCGGCAGGCCCAGGAACCAGGGCAGCGCCACCTCTTCCAGGCGGGTCAGGGCCAGCTTGCCCAGGAATCCGCCCAGACCGGCCTCCCAGCCGCCAGGCGCGGGCAGAAGCGCCAGGGGCAGGGTGGCGACAAGGGTGGCGAAGGCCAGAAGAAGTACGCGCAGCAGCGCCCGCCCGGGCGGCCGAAGGACCAGAAGCCTTAGGCCCCACAGCGCCGGCACCGCCACCAAAAGGGCCGAGGCGATGCCCAGCGTCTGAAGAAGAAGATCGGCCAGGATGGCGCCCGGCCGGCCCAGCGCGTTGCGCACCGGCCCGTCGGTCACCGTGTTGAGCGAGGGATCGTCGGGCGCGAAGCTCGACAGCGCCCAACCCAGACCGATCGCCGCGGCCAGGATCGCCAATCCGCAAAGCTGGATCAGGCGCCGGCGCAGGAAATCGGCGGTGCCGCTGGGCAGGAAGGCGTCGGGACGCGACAAGGCGGGGTGGGTGGCCATCTCAGTAGCCCTCCTCAAGCGTGCGCGCCAGACGCTCGAGCGCGCCGGCGACGGTGTCGGGATCGTGCACCAGGGCAACGCGAATGCGCCCCTGGCCGGGATTGACGCCCTGCTCGTCGGGGCGGGCGAGATAGGCGCCGGGCAGAACGCGGATGCCCGCCTTTTGCCACAGCGCCTTGGTGGCGGCCTCGCCGTCGCCGACATCGAGCCACAGGAAGAAGCCGCCCGGCGGGCGGGCGAAGCCGAAGCGGTTGCCCAGGAATCGTTCCGCCAGATCGAATTTGGCGCGGTAGAGAACGCGGTTGGCGACCACATGCGCCTCGTCGCCCCAAAGCGCGATCGAAGCTTCCAGAATGGGCAGCGGCAGCACGGCGCCGCCATAGGAACGCAGGCGGGTGAAGGCGGCGATCAGCTCGGGATCGCCCACCACGAAGCCCGAGCGCAGGCCGGGCACGCTCGAGCGCTTGGACAGCGAGTTGAACACCAGAAGATTCTTCAAGCCGCTGCCCAGACGCCTCGCCGCCTCAAGCCCGCCCGGCGGCGGCTCGCGGTCGTAGATTTCGCCATAGCATTCGTCGAGGGCCAGCGTGAAACCGAAGCGCCGGGCCAAGGCGAGGTTGCGGGTGAGCAGATCGAGATTGGCGACCCCACCTTGCGGATTGGCGGGCGAGCAGAGATAGGCCAGGGCCACCCGCGCCAGCAGGGCATCGGGCAGGCGGGTGTAATCGGGCGGGCCCATGCGGGCGTCGACGAACTGCACCTCGGCCCCGGCGATCAGGCCGGCGCCGGAATAGACCTGATAGAAGGGGTTGGGCACCAGCACGATGGGCTTCTGGCCGTCGATCGAGTCGGGCACGCAGAGCGTCGCCGCCATGTAGAGCGCCTCGCGGGTGCCGGCCACCGGAAGGATATGACGGTCGGGCGCCAGATAATCGGCGGGCAGGGCGTAGCGGCGCCCCAGCCAGGCGGCCACGGCGGCGCGGAATTCTGGCGTGCCCGCCACCGGCGGATATTTGCCCCAAAGCGCCGGCGACCGCGCCAGGGCCTCGGCCAGCAGCGCCGGGGGCGCGTGCTGGGGCTCGCCGATCGACATGACGATGGGCGGGCCGCCCGGCCGCAATCCCTCCAACAACGCCGTGAGGCGCTGGAACGGATAGTCCGTCAAAGCGTCGAGCCGATTGTTGCGCATGTCCGTTCACCCTCTGTAGCCGATAAAGGGTTAACAACCAGCAAATTTCGGCCGCGAAAAAAGGAGCCCGGCAGGGTCTGCCGGGCTCAAGTCCAGGGAGGATAAGATGCACGAAGCGATCGGCCTGAAGGCGGGTCCGAGAACCCGATCGCCCTTCCGAGGGATCACTTGCCAGGGAAGGAAGGGCGGGCCGATCCGGGCCAAGGGATCAAACAGGGGAAAGACCCCTTTGCCCGATTGCCATTAGACCAAAGACAAGTGAAAGAATGATTAACGGCGATTGCCGATGCTCCGAAGCCCGCCTTGTGCTAGGACTGAGGCCAAGCAAGAAAACCGACGGGGAGGATCGAGGCATGGTCCGCGCCAAGCCCGAAGAGGCGATCAAGGAGCAGGCGGCCAAGCTGGGCGCCTGGGTGGTGGGCATCGCCAGCGCCGAGGCGATCAACAAGATCGCCCCCAAGGGCCATCGGCCCGCCGACCTGATGCGCGGCACCAAGAGCGTTGTCGTCGTCGGCACTGGCGTCACCAGCGCCGGCTCCTGGCGCGCCCCCAGCGCCCGCATCCAGGCCTCGATCGCCTACAACCGCACCCTCAACATCGTCATCGCCCAGCAGTTGGTGCCCTTCATCGAAAAGAATTTCGGCCATGCGGCGATGCTCTGCCCGCCCGGCTCGGCCAATGGCCGCCACCCCTATATCAGCCTGAAGCTCCTGGCCGAGATGGCCGGGCTGGGCACCCGCTCGATGGCGGCCGGCATTCTGCTCAACCGCCAGCATGGGCTTCTCTATTTCGGCGCCGCGCTGACCACGCTCGAGCTTAAGGCCGACGGCCCGCTCGACGAGCCGGTCTGCCCGCATCCCTCCTGCGTCAAGCTGTGGGAGAAGAAGGGCGTGCTGCCCTGCCTCGATTCCTGCCCGACCTGCCTGGACGGCGCGCTGGAAGACGGCGCCATCCAATGGATGGAGTACCGGCAAAGCTATTGCCTGCCCCGGGCCCAGACCTCGGCCATGGCCTCGTTCCAGAAGCTGATCCTAGAAGCGATGAACGAGCCCGATCCGCAAAAGCGCAAGATGATCGTCTATGGCAATCATTTCTCGCGCGCCGTGGCTTCGCTCGGCTATTCGGCCGAACTGGTCGGCCAATGTTTCGAATGCATGCGCAAATGCCCGGTCGATATGGCGGCGCGGGCGAGGCTCGCATGATCCCTTCCACGAGGTGCGCCCGATGAGCGGATTCCTCTCGCCCAAGCTTTACGAAAAACTGAAGGCCGATGTTCTAAGGCTCACCAACGCCACCCAGCGGACCGAACGGGGCAAGCCGCATCGCGGCCATACCGACCTCGAGATCGCCAAGCGCTTCGGCATCAGCGAAAAGCAGGCCGCCGACATCCGCACCATCGCCGAGTTGGAGGCCATCGACACCAGCCGCTTCCTCGAGGCCGACGACTGGAAGCAAGAAAGGCTCGAGCGCAAGAAGGTGGGAGGACCGGGCGGTGCGGCAAAAAAAACCGCCAAGCGGCCCGGCAAGGGTTAGAGGAAATTCGTATACTGTCACCGATTTACCTGTCACCGATTTACGCTGTCGCCGATTTACGGCCGCCTCGGGCTATAGGGACAAACCAACCACCAAGACACGAAGGCACAAAGATCACCGATTCTTCGTGTCTTGGTGCCTTGGTGGTTCGCCTTCTTCAAACATCATCGGCGTTGGTTCGGAGTTTTGGCGGGCGGCGGGAAACGTCGCAAGGTGCGGCCCGCATGCTTCGAGACGGCCGCCCAAGGGCGGCCTCCTCAGCACGAGGCAATCATGAACCTCACCCCGAGGAGGACCGAAGGTCCGTCACGAGGGGTGGGGAGGACCGCAGGTCCGTCGTGAAGACCGCGACCCGTTGATCCGTGTGGTTCCGTGTTGATCCGTGTCGATCATCGGGGCGGAAGGCGATCAACGACACGGATGGACACAGATGGACACGAATGAACACAGGCAGGCCGGTCAACGCTCTTGGCGCTCCTATTCCACGAGGGTCTGGGCTTGGCGCATCGTTGTCAGGGTTTTCTCGTCGCGGACTCGGGGGATGAGTAGTGGATCGGCGCTTCCCTTCATCTTTATCGTCGCTACCTTTAGGTCTTTGGCCGCAAAATAATCGCCCACCGCCCGGGCGCGCTTTGTGCTGAGGATCAATCTTTCCGAGGTCGTTGGGGCCTCGGCATCGTCGGCGAAGGCGATAATCGCGATCGTGATGTTCGGGTATTTGGCGAGAATCGTCGCCTGGCGATCGAGCGTTGCCTTGCTTTCGGCCGAGAGGGCGGCCGAAAGGGATTCGAAGAAGACGCGACGATCCGCATCGGGAATCGGATTGACCGGGCGGGTGAAACAGGGAAGGGAAAAATCGATGCCGTCCTTGGCCGGTGGGGCCGGGCAATCCTTTGCGTGTAGCGGGAAGCTGCCGGCAAGAGTGAAAAAGGCGATGGCAAAAGGGATCGAAAAGCGCACTGACAAGACCTCGGGGGCTCGGTCATTTAACCACATGCTACCGCTGGGCGAGATTTGCTGCAAGGGGTGGCGGATATTACCGTTGAGTACGCCGAGAGCGCGGAAGAAGGGGCCGCGGGACGAGGCGCGGCCAGTGGGCGTAAAACGCCGGGGCGGTAAAGGATCGCCCGGTTCTTCCGTGTCGTTTCATATACATCCGTGTTTGAAAAAGCCGATCTTCATAATTGACACCAGCGCAGCCCCTTGCCCAATTTGAACCCGCTACCTAACATGGTTACATACCAACCGGAGCGTGTACCCATGGCCGTCCTTCTTCACGATTGCCCGCATTGCGGCGGCGGAAAAATGACCTTCCAGATAATCGCCCAGAACATGTGGAAAAATGATAGGGGAATGACCTATTGGGATGTGATGGCAGTTTGCGCTAACTGCCAACGCGCCATCTTGGCCTTTCTGGATGGGTATTCCCTCCAACCGGGATTCGTGGAGCCAAAGAGCGCCACCAATCCGCTAAAAGACGGCATGTATTTCTTGGCCGGGGTCGAACCTAAACCGCCGCCACTCGATGCGCCGGAATACACGCCTGAAAACATCGCTAGCCCCTTTCGCCAAGCGATGGACAATTTTCACCGTGGAAATTGGGACGCTTGCGGCATGGCGGGGCGCAAGGCGCTCGACCTTGCCACCAAGCATCTTGACCAATCTTTAGCTGACACAAAACTTGTCGGGCGCATTGATGCGCTCGCTGAGGCTCACCGAATCACACCCGACCTAAAGGAATGGGCGCACGAGGTGCGTAGGCTCGGAAATGATGCTGCCCATGAAGACGATCCGTTTAGTAAAGACGACGCCGAGGCGTTGATCAAGTTCACGCGAACCTTTTTGGAATATGCCTTTACTTTGCCCGGCAGTTTAGCCAAACGCCGAGCAGAAAAAGCGAAGACGGATTAGATGGCATCACCGCGCCCGAAGAAAATTTGCAATAATGGAAACATATAATTACGGCGACAAGAAGAGCATTTTTCCTACCTTCTCTCCGGCTCGCGGCTTTTGCCGGCCTCGGTCAATTCGGCCAGATAGCCGGCCCAGCGTTCGCTCTGCTCGTCGCCCAGCTCGTAGAGGTAGTCCCAGGTGTACAGGCCGGAATCGTGCAAATCGTCGAAGACCAGCCGGACCGCGTAATTGCCCACCGGCTCGACTTCGAGAATGCCGACATGGGCGCGGCCATGAACGAGCTGGCGCTGTTCGGGCGCGTGGCCCTGCACCTCGGCCGAGGGGCTCATGACCCGCAGATATTCGGCCGGCAGCGCAAAGGCCCGGCCGTCTTCGAAGGTGACGGCCAAGATCTTCTCCGCCCGCTTGAGGCGGATTTCGCTGGGCGCGTGTTTCTGGGCGTAGGTGCCGCTCATGGCTTGGCGTCGGTCGGCCTTGCTTCGTCGACCAGCATGATCGGGATGCCGTCGCGGATCGGATAGGCCAGCCCGGCCTTGTCGCTGATCAGCTCCTGCGCCGCCGCGTCGTAGCGCAACGGCCCCTTGGTGAGCGGGCAGACCAGGATTTCCAGCAGCTTGGGATCGACGGTCTTGCGTTCGGAGGTTGGGGCTTCGCTCATGACGATCGCTCCCTTAGGAGAAAAGGATCGAGGACAGGCGCTTGCGCGCCTCGATGGTGAGTGGGTCGGTGGGGCCGAAGGCCTCGAACAGCTTGACGAGCTGCTGGCGCGCCGCCTGCTCGTTCCAAGCGCGGTTGCGCCTGACCAGCTCCAACAGTTCGTCGACGGCGGCTTCGCGTTCGCCGGTGCCGTAATAGGCCATCGCCAGATCGAAGCGGGCCTGATGGTCGTTGGCGTCCAAGGCCAGCCGCTTGCGCAATTCGGCGGTCTGGCCGGCGGCGCCGGCCGAGGCCTTGGCCAAATCGATGGCGCTTTTCACCTGCAGAATGGCCGGGTGGTTGGTCAGCTTGGGCGGCACCTGGGCCAGCACCTGCTCGGCGCGCTCCTGATCGCCCACCGCCAGATAGCAGCGCGCCACGCCGCCCAAGGCAGGGCCGTTCTCGGGATCGAGCTTCAAGATTTCCGCGAAAAGCTGGCTGGCCGCCGCCGCGTCGCCCTGGGCCAACAGGGCGTCGGCCTCGGCCAGCACGTCCTCGATGCCGGGGCCGGCGTCGGCCCCGCCCATCAGGCGGCCGATGAAGGCCTTGATCTGGCTTTCCGGTTGGGCGCCGACGAAGGCGTCGACCGGACGGCCGCCGGCAAAGGCGTAGACGGTGGGCACCGACTGGATGCGCAATTGCGCCGCCAGATCCTGGTTGCGGTCGATGTCGATCTTGACCAGGCGGACCTTGCCGTTGGCCTGGCGGACCAGCTTTTCCAACAACGGGCCGAGCTGCTTGCAGGGTCCGCACCAGGTGGCCCAGAAATCGACGATCACCGGCACCTTCTTCGAGGCCTCGATGACGTCGGCCATGAAGGTTGCGGCGGTAACGTCCTTGATCACATCGCCCGCCGGGCCGGCCCCGCCGCCCATGCCCGGTGCGCCGGCTCCGGCCCTAGCGCCGCCGCCGCCTTGATTGATGATGAACTCCATGACCCTTCCGGCCCCCTGGCTATCCGTCCTGGCCCCATAGATGGAGAAAGCCGGCCGATCTGGCAAGGGCTTACCACGGGCCGGGGGTTAAAAGCCGCTTGCAAAGCCGTCTCGGTTTCGTATTATCCCGCCTCCGGCCCGACCGGGCCGTTGGACGCGGGCGTAGCTCAGGGGTAGAGCACAACCTTGCCAAGGTTGGGGTCGAGGGTTCGAATCCCTTCGCCCGCTCCAAATTTCAGACTGTCATAAAGCCGCGTAACGACGCGGCTTTTTGCGCTTTCCGGGGTGGCGCTTTGGACCGAAATCGCCCCCCAAGCCGGCGCGCCGACCGCCCGGTTCCTTGCCGATCCCCGGTGCAACGCGTTTGGGACGCTAATAGGGTTCGGCTTGACAGGGTTTCGCAAAGGAAGGAAAGCTGCGAGAACGCGGATTGCAAGGGGTCGCCCATGCCCACACGACGCAAATTCCTGCTCTCGGTCGCCTCGACCGGTGCCGCGGCACTGGGCACGATCTTCACCTCGCCCCTCAAAGCCGCCACCGCCACCGCGCGCGCCAGCGCCGACGCGAACCGGTCGGAGGCACAAGGCCTTGTGCATCTTCTTCCCACGGTCAATCACGAACGATTCCTCATCAAGGCATCCTTCCGCCACCCCTTGACCAACGCCCCCGTGCTGCGGATCGGAAGGAATGGGAAGGTTCGCGGCCTGCGCACCGATGGCGCCGGCGAATGTTGGCAGTTCGACGCGACGGGCTTGCGACCCTCCACCGCCTATCCGCTTGCGATTGCCAGCGCCGATGGGCACGCCCTTGGCGACCCTTGGACCTTGCGGACCTTTCCGGCGCCCGACGATCGACCGCAGACGTTGCGGGTGCTGATTTACACCTGCGCCGGAGGGCATGACGCGATTCCGATGGTCAACGGCAAGACGGCCTTCTTGCCCCTGGCCGTGCGCCAAAGGCTGTTGCGTCGGGCCTTGGCCTTCAAACCCGATGCGGTGATCGCCAATGGCGACCATGTCTATTGGGACCTTACCGCGCCCCGGGCGTCTCCCCTGCTTGGCGCGTCGCCGCAGGCCAAGGACTATGCGGGCGTCTTTGACCCCAAGCAGCCGATCCTCGGCACGGCCAACGAACGATTCCTGAAGCGCGCCGGCGGCGAACAGATCGCGCCGCTCTACGGCACCCTCTGTCGGTCCACCCCGGTCTTTTTCGTCCAAGACGATCACGATTTCTTCGACAACGACGAAGCCACCGACGAGGTCGTGACCTTTCCGCCGAAATCTTGGATGACCGCCCTGGCGCGGACCACCCAGCGCCTCTATTACCCGGAATTCCTGCCCGATCCGACCCGGCCGAACGGCCTTCCCGGAGCCTCGGCGCTCGACCGTCCGCCCGGGGTTTCCGAGTGGTTCGGAACCTTGCGCTATGGCAAGCTCGCCGAATTTCTCCTCTATTCCGTGCGCCCGACCACCACCCTTGCCGGGCCGAGCGCCGTATTCCTCGATCCCGAAGTCGAGACCTGGTTGAAGGCACGAATGGCCGCCCAGGACACCGCGCATCTGATCAACGTCCCCTCCAATCCGCCGGGATGGAGCGCCGGAAAATGGGGCGAATGGTATCCCGACGTCTTGGGGCCCGACGGCAAGCTCACGACCGCGAAGCCGAAACCCTATTGGCAGACCGGTTGGCTCAAGCAGCATGATCGCCTGATGGAAGCGGCCTCGGCCATGTCCGGGCGCGTTCCGCTGTTCGTGAGCGGCGATCTGCACGCCCTGGCCGAAGGCCGCATGCTGCGCACCGGCGCCATCGATCTGGGCAAGAATCCGGTCGTTGTCGTGCTTTCGGGGTCGATGGGAACCGGCGATCAGGGTTGGCCCTCGAGCTTCAGGGGGATCGGGGCCATGCCCTCGGTTCATCTCGACCTTCAAGAAGACCTGAAGCCCCTCGAGGAGAACGGGTTCATCATCGCCGATCTGACGCCGGACAAAATCGTTCTTCGCTATTTCCGCTGGAATGTGCGCCGCGATTCGGTTGAATCCCTTGATACGCTCGAGCCGTTCCGCCGCACCGAATTGGCGCGTCCGGGGTAATCGTTTCGCGCCGGGCTCCGAGCGCATCGCGCTCGTCGACGCGCGCCGCCGATCGCCATCGACCGAGGAGGATACCGTCATGAAAACCGATCTCGTCTACCTCGCCTACACCGCGATGCTGACCGCCGCCCTTTGGATTCCCTATGTCGTTTGCCAAGTGAAGACCAACGGCTTTCTGGCGCCGCCCAATTATGTCGATCCGACGCCGCGCCCGGTTCCCTTGTGGGGCAAGCGCGCCGATCGAACCTATCTCAACGCCGTGGAGGTGTTCGCGCCCTTCGCCGCCCTGGTGCTGGTGGCGCACGTCACCGGCAAATCCAACGAGATGACCGCCTTCTGGTCGGTCAGCTTCTTCTGGCTGCGCGTCATCCACGCCGCGGTCTATCTTCTGGCGGTGCCCTATGTGCGGACTCTGGTGTTTACGCTGGGCTTCGTGTCGGTGGCCGGGATTTTCTGGGAAGTGGTCAAGTAGCCGCGCCCTTTCGTCCCGCCGGACCGCTTCTAATCAAAAGATATTTTCTTTACAGTGACCGCCTCGACCGGACATCGTGATCCGTGGGCCGCCCTCGTCGAGGAGAGCCCGCGAAGCGGCCGGGAAATTGGGGGGGCGACGCGCCGATGTACTCGGGATTGATCCAGGACTGGCCCAAGCGGGTCTGCTTCGGCCCGGGCAGCCTGGCCCGCCTGCCCGAGGTGATGGATGGCCTGGGCGCCAAGCGCGCCCTGGTCGTCTGCGGCCAATCGGTGGCCGGCGGGCCGATGCTGGTCAAGGTCCGCCAGGCGCTGGGCGATCGGCTGGCCGGCGTCTTCGACGGCGTTCCCGCCCACACCCCTTTCGAAAGCGTCGAGGCGGCGACGGCGCGGGTCAAGGCGCTGGGCGCCGATGCGGTGATCAGCGTTGGCGGCGGCAGCGCCATCGATTGCGGCAAGGGCGTGGCGCTGCTCTTCGCCACCGGCGGCGTCTTTGCGCCCTACGTCATCGATTTCGGCACCACCGGCATGACGCGGGCGCCGATGCCGGCCCCCGGCCTGGTGCACATCGCGGTGCCGACCACCGCCGGTTCGGCCAGCGACGTGATGCCGACCGCCGCCATCCGCGACGCCAAGGCCGGCAAGAAGATGCTGTTCTGGGACGCGCGCATGGTGCCCGACGCCACCATCCTCGATCCGGAAATGGCCGTCTATGCCGGTCCTTTCCTGAGCGCCGCCACCGGCATGACGGCGATGGCGCGGGCCATCGAATGCCTCTATTCGGCCGATCGGCACCCGATCTCGACCGGTCTGGCGCTGCACAGCGCCCGCCTGTTGCGCACCGCCTTGCCGCGCTCGATCGCCGATCCGGGCGATCTGGCGGCGCGCGCCGATTGCCAGATGGCGGCCCTGATGTCGGGCACAGCCTCGATCAACGCCATGGTTTCGGTCGTCCACGCCATCGGCCACATCGTCGGCGGCAAATTCGGCCTGCAGCACGGGGTGTCGCACGCCATCTTGCTGGCGCCCGCCATGCGCCGGATGCTGCCGGCGATCGGCGCCGACCAATATTACGCGCTGGAAGCGATGGGCGAGGCCCCGACCGGCCTTGACGCCGACACCGCCGGCCAGCGCGCCGCCGACCGGCTCCAAGCGATGGTCGATACCTTGCCGCTGCCGCGCCGGCTGCGCGATTTGGGCATGAAGGAAGAGGAGATTCCGGCCATCGCCACCGCCACCATGAAGGACTACATGATGGCCCATGTGCCGCGGCCGACGCCACAGAGCGCCGTCGAATCCCTCTTGCGCGAGGCTTTTTGATGGCGCCACTGCCCTTGGCCGCCGAACGCCTGGCTGCCTGGAGCACCGCCCTCGCCTGGGCGGAGTTGCCCGAGGATCAGCGGGCGCTGGTCGGGTTGCGCGTTCTCGACACGGTCGGCCTGATCCTGGCCGGGCTGGAGACCGAGGCCGCCCGGGCGGTCCTTGCCCTGGCCGATCGGCAGGGCGGCAACCCGGAAAGCGCGCTCTATCGGACCGGCTTGCGCCGCCCCGCCGCCCTGGCGGCCCTGGCGCAGGGCACCATCGCCCATTGCCGCGATTTCGACGACACCTTTCTCGAATCGGTGGTTCATCCGGGCTCGACGGTGATCGCCGCCGCCCTGGCGGTCGGCGAGGCGGTGGCGGCGCCTGACGAGGAAATCGTCCTTGCCATCGCCATCGGCTACGAGGCGGCGGCGCGCCTGGGCGCCGTCGCCGGACGGCGCCTTCACGCCCGCGGCTTTCACGCCACCAGCGTGATCGGTCCGCTGGCCGCCGCCCTGACCGCCGCCCGCCTTTACCGCCTCTCGGCGGCGGCCACCGCCGACGCGCTCGGCCTGGCCGCCAGCATGGCGGGCGGCCTGATGGCATTCGTCGACGATGGGGCATGGTCGAAATGGCTGCATGTCGGCTGGTCGGCCCATGGCGGCATCCTAGCCGCCCAACTGGCCCAGCAGGGCTTTCGCGGCCCGCGCGGCGTCTTCGATGGCCGCCACAATCTGTTCGCGGCCTTCCTAGGTGAAAGGGTGCCCGAAGCCGAGGCGCTCGATGCCGATCTTGGCCGGCGCTGGCAAGGCGCCGGCGCCCATTTCAAATATTATCCCTGCGCCCATGTCATCCAACCCTATCTCGACGCCGCCCTGGGGCTGCGCGCCCGCCACGCCATCGCCCCCGACGCCATTCGCCGGGTGAGCTGCGCCATCGCGCCCTGGGCGGTGCCGATCGTCTGCGAGCCGCGCGCCCCGAAGCTCGCCCCCGAGACCGACCTCGACGCCATCGCCAGCCTGCCCTATCAGGTGGCGGCGGCGTTGATTGACGGCAGGGTCGATCTCGAAACGCTGGGCCCCCGGGCGCGGACCCGTGCGGCCGTGCGGGCCTTGGCCGAGCGGGTCGAGCACCGCGCCGATCCGGCGCTGGGCCAGGGCTTCGACGGCACGCTCGTCCTCACGCTCCACGATGGGACGATCCACCAGGCGACGGTGACCGCGGCGCCGCCCGATGTCGCCAAGCTGCGCGCCAAATTCCACGCCAACGCCGGGCGCGCCCTCGATGCCGCGACGGTCGCGGCGACCGAGGAGGCGATCCTGGCCGGCGCGTCGCCGCGCTTTGGCCGATTAACAGAGATTTTGGGGTGAATGCCGGGGCGGACGGGCGCGGCTTGACCGTTCGGTGCCGCCGTCCCTATTGTTGAACCCAGAGCGGCCCGCCTTGCCAAGGGACCGCAAGCGCGGAGGAACGCAGCCATGAAGCGAAAGATCCTTTGGACCGGGGCAATCGTCCTGGCGGTTGGACTGGCAACCGGCTCGGCCGGCGCCCAGGAGGTTTCCCTGCGCGCCGTCAGCTTTGTTCCCAAGAACCATCCGGTGATGGCCCAGGGCAATGTCTGGGTCGACACCATCAACGAGAAGCTGGCCGGCAAGGTGAAGATCAATTACGTCGGCGGTCCGGAAGTGATCGGACGGCACCAGCAGCTCAACGCGCTGCGCACCGGCATTCTCGACGTGCTGATGTCGGTGACCTCGGACTTCCAAGACGAGATCCCCGAAGTCAGCGCCTTCACCCTCTCCAAGCTCGGCCCGGAGGCCGAACGCAAATCGGGCTTCTACGATCTGATGGTCAAGACCCACGAGCGGGTGAACGTCCGCTACATCGGCCGCGTTCAGTATGGCGGCTTCTATCTGTGGACCAAGAAGAAGCCGGAAACCCTGGCCGATCTGAAGGGCCTCAAGATGCGCACCGGCTCGCTCTACGACAAGATGATGCGCGAGCTTGGCATGGTGCCGGTCAGCATCAATCAACCGGAAACCTACACGGCGCTTGAACAGGGCACGGTCGACGGGCTTGGCTGGCCGGTGTTCGGCGTGCGCTCGATCGGCTGGACGCGGCACGTCAAGTTCGCCGTCGATCTGCCCTTCTACGAGACGAGCAACATGATCGCCGTGATGAATCTCGACAAATGGAACAAATTGCCGGCCGAGGTGCAGAAGGCCGTGCTGGAGACCACCGCCCAATACGAACCCAAGATGGTCGCCTTCTTCAAGGAGGGCGAGGCCAAGGAATGGGGTGAACTCGACAAGGTGGTGACCCGGGTCAAATTCTCCGAGGCCGAGAACAAGAAATATCTCGACACCGCCTACGATGTCGAATGGGCGGCGATCGCCAAGCGCGTCTCGCCCGATACGCTGGCGCAACTGCGCAAGGCCACCGGCAATTAACAAGCCGGGCGCCGAAACCGGCGGGCGGGGTCTCGGCCCGCCCCGAGGCCGCGGGGGGATGACGTGAAGGGATGGCGGCGCGCTTTGACGGCTTGCGAAAACGCCTTCGCGGTCCTGGGCTGCGCGATCTTCGTCTTCATCACCCTTGGCGTCTGCGCCGAGGTCTTCTTCCGCTACGGCTTCAACAGCCCGATCCATTGGATCGTCGAGATCAGCGAATACGCCCTCCTTTGGATCACCTTCCTCGGCGCCTCCTGGGTGCTGCGCCAGGGCGGTCATGTCCGTGTCGACATCCTGCTCCAGCATCTGTCGCGGCGCGCCTTGCGGATCTGCGGCATGCTCTCGGCCGCCTCCGGCGCGCTGGTCTCGCTGGTCCTGGTCGGCTTCGGCGTCAACGTGACCTGGGTGGCTTTTCTGCGCGGCTCGTTCCGCTCGACCGGTCTGGACGTGCCGACCTGGATGATCGTCATCGTCATTCCCCTGGGCAGCCTGCTCCTTGTGCTGCGCTTTGCCGATCTGTTCGTCGAATACTACACGCGCCGGCGCGATTTCGGCGCCGAAGCGGGCCATTGAGGAGAGCGCGGTGGAGTGGTACTGGACGCTGACCATCATCTTCGGCGCCTTCCTGCTTCTGATGGCGCTGGGGCTGCCGATCGCCTTCGCTTTCTTGGCGATCAACGTCGTCGGCACGTTCGTTTTCTGGAACGGCTTCGCCGGCTGGAACCAGCTTGTGCTGTCGATTTCCGATTCGGTCACCCACTTCACCATCGTCAGCGTGCCGCTGTTCGTGCTGATGGGCGAGGTGATGTTCCGCTCCGGCATCGCCACCAAGATGATGGATGTGCTCGATTCCTGGTTCGGCCGCCTGCCCGGCCGGCTGGCCCTGATCTCGGTGGCCGGCGGCACGGTGTTCGCCGGCCTGACCGGCTCGGGATCGGCCGCCACCGCCATGCTGGGCAAGCTGCTGGTCCCCGACATGGAAAGGCGCGGCTACGGCAAGGCGATGTCGCTGGGGCCGATCATGGGCGCCGGCGGCCTGGCGATCATGATTCCGCCCTCGGCCTTGGGGGTGTTGATGGCGGCGCTCGGCCAATTTTCGGTTGGCGATTTCCTGCTGGCGATCATCGTTCCCGGTCTGATGATGTCGGCGGCCTATGCGCTTTACATCGTCGGCCGCTGCACCGTGCAGCCGCATCTGGCGCCTGCCTATCCGGTGGCCCCGGTGCCGCTGGCGCGCAAGATCGGCCTCACCGTCCTCTACATCTTTCCCCTGTTCTTCATCATGTTCCTGGTGGTCGGCCTGATCTTCCTGGGCGTCGCCACGCCGACCGAATCGGCGGCGCTGGGGGCGGTCGGCACCTTCGTCCTCGCCGCCCTCTATGGCGGCTTGAGCGGGGCCTTGGTGCGGGAATCGCTGCTCTCTTCGCTGCGCATCACCGTCATGCTGCTGATCATCGTCACCGGGGCGACGGCGTTTTCCCAGATCCTGGCCTTCACCGGGGCGACCACCGGCCTGGCGGGGCTGGCGGTGTCCGCCCAGGCGACGGTGGGGCCGATGACGGTGGTCGTCATCATGCAGGCGGTGCTGATCGTCATGGGCATGTTCATGGAGCCGCTGTCGATCATGATGCTCACCGTTCCCATCTTCTTTCCGGTGATCAAGGCGTTCGGCTACAACGAGATCTGGTTCGGCGCCGTCATGCTCCTCAACATGGAGATGGCGACCATCTCGCCGCCCTTCGGCCTCAACCTTTTCGTCATGAAGGGTGTGGCGCCCAAAGGCACGACGATGGGCGACGTCTACGCGGCCAGCGTGATGTTTCTGCTGCTCGACTTGGTCGTGATGGCCCTTCTGCTGGCCTTTCCCGATCTGGTGCTCTGGCTGCCCGGCCTGATGGAGAAGGGGTAGAGACGAAGCGGGCGATTGCCCCTTAGGGCACGGCGAGCACGATGCGGCCGCAGCCTTGGGTGCCGGCCTCGATGCGGCGGTGGGCTTCGGCGCAATCCGCCAGCGGCAGCACCGCCGCCACCTGCGCCTTGAAGACGCCCTCAGCCACCAGCGCGATCACCCGGCGCAGCCGTTCCGCCGTTTCGTCGATAGCGGCCACCACGGTGCGGACACCGAATTGGGCGCCCTGATCGACGAACGGCAAGGCGTTCAGGCAGACCAGAGTACCGCCGGGCCGCAGAACCCGATAGCTGCGCGCATGGGTCTCGCCGCCGATGGTGTCGAGGACCACGTCGAAGCGCTCGGGCGTGGCCGAGAAATCCTCGCGGTCATGGCAAAGGACCGCCGCCGCGCCAAGGCTGCGCAGGTAATCGGCCTTGGCGGCGCGGGCGGTGGCGACCACCCGGGCGCCGCAATGGCGGGCCCACAGCACCGCCTGACCGCCGATCGCTCCGGCGCCGCCATGGATCAGCACCGACTGGCCGGGCTTCAGGCCGGCCACCTCGTCGAGCGCGATCAGGGCGCAGAGCGCCGGCTGCACCACCGCGCTGGCCGCCCGTTCGTCGAGCGACGGGGGCAGGGCAACGATCTGCTCGGGTCCGCGAACGATGAATTGGGCGGCGCTGCCCGGTTCGCTGTGGCGGGCAAGAAACGCCACCCGCAGGCCGGACCGGGCATAGGTAACGCCAGGGCCGCAGGCCACGACCACGCCGGCGCCGCTGCGGCCGGGAATCTTGGGCAGGGCGATCGGATGCTGCGCTTGCAAGCGGCCGGCCCGCAGCTTGCAATCGCCCGGCCCGACGCTGGCGGCCTGCACCGCGATCAGAAGCTGATGGGGCCCCGGTTGCGGATCGGGCCATTCGCCCAGTTCCAGCACCTCCGGCCCGCCATAGCGCTTAAAGCTGATCGCCTGCATGATTCCTTCTGCCTTGGCTTGCCACGAGCCTACCGTCCCCTTTGGGCGCTTCCAAGCGGCGATGAGCAAATGTTCCCGCCCGCTCGGCCGGGCGAAAATGATTCCGAAGGAGCGGGACAGACACTAAGATTGACCTCCACCATCCGTTGCCGCTCGTTCAAGGGGGAGCACCATGTCGCAGAAAGAGACCTTTCATCTGGGCAAGATTTCCGACGTCGTCAAGGCCAAGAAGGCGCCGCTTTCGGCGGTGACCAAGGGCGGCGGGCTGGTCTTCGTTTCGGGCCTCCCACCCTTTGACCTCGAAACCGGCGAATTGATCCGCGGCGACATTCGCGTCCAGACCCGGCGGTGCCTAGAAAATCTGAAAGCCGCCGTCGAAATTGCCGGGTCTTCGCTCGAAAAGGTTCTCAAGGTCACCGTCCTGGCCAGCAACTGCGCCTATTGGGACGACATCAACGCCATCTACGCCGAGTATTTCATCAACGATCCGCCGGCGCGGAGTTTCATCACGGTGGGCTCCTGGGCCCAGCCCTTCGACATCGAGATCGAGGCGGTCGCGCTCGCCTAGGCGCCCGGCCTCGCGGCGCTTTATAGCAATCGGCGTTGATCGTGCCCGATCAACGCGCCCTCAAGCGGCCCAAGCGCTCGCCTCCGGCTCGCTTGGCTTTCGCGCCATAGGGCGCGCGGCCCCCAGGCACGGTACTCGGCGCGGCCGACCAAGATGCCATGAGTCACCCTCATCGCATCTTGGTATCAGGGGCGCAAAACGCGCGTCGTCATCGGAAAGTGGGTGGTCTTGCCCGCGAAGGGCGGAAATTTGTTGTAGTCGGCGCGCATCGCCTGGCGCACCGGCGAGTTGAGCGCCGCCGTAAGGGCGGCCGCGTCGTCGAACGCCACCTTGTTCCGCTGCATGAGATCGTCCCGCTTCCAGGGCAGAAAGCTTACCCAATCGACGCGGGTGTAGATTTCAAGCTCGCGTAGGCCCGGCATGGTGGCCATGATCGGCGGGTGGTGCGCCAGATAATGGCCGTGCCAGGCGTTCAGATCCTCGGCCGGCCCCTCATAGCCGACCAGATAGGTGCAATGGGGCGCATGGCGAAGCGTGGGGTCGGGAACGGCGAAGTCGCGCACCAGCATCGCCTGCTGGGAGACCGAAGCGCCGGCCAAGGACAGCAAGGCCTGGTCGCCCACCAGCCTTTGCAGAGGGCCGTCGTGGGCGGCGGCGGCTTCCAGGGCCGGCAGCGTCGGAAAATAGAGCTGGAGGGCGAAGGGCGGCGGCGGGCCGTCATTGAGAAAGGGATCGCTCGCCTGGTCGGGCGTGTAGAGGTGGGCTTTGGTGAGTGCCGGAATCGATTTCAGCAGGCGGGCAAGATTGTCCCACGCCGCGGCGCTCGGTTGAAAGGCAGGACCATCGTGGTGGATAATGAACAGGCAAAAGCTCATCGTGAGAAGGTCTCCGGCGTTGGGCTCGCCTCGTCGCGGTCGAGGAATACGGATCGGCGGGGCGAGCGAAGCTTGAGGGTAGCGCACCGGTCAACGCTGTTCCAGGACGAACCGGACGCGCAAATCGGCGAAGGGAAAATCGATGCGGGTGGCGATCGTGGGGGCGGGCGGGGTCGGCGGCTATCTCGGCGTCCGCCTCGCCCAGACCGGACAAGAGGTGGCCTGGTTGGCGCGCGGGCGCAATCTCGCCCATCTGCGCGATCGGGGAGTCACGCTCACGAGCCCGCTGGGCGATGTCACGTTGGGGCCGCAACGGGTGAGCGACAAGGCCGAGGCGCTGGGAGCGGCCGATCTGATCATCCTTGCCGTCAAGCTTTACGATCTCGGCGAACTGGCCTCGCGGTTGCGGCCGCTCCTTGGCCCCGGCAGCGCCGTCCTGCCGCTTCAAAACGGGGTCGAGGCCCATGCCATTCTGGCCGCTCACCTGCCCACCGAGGCGCTTCTCAAGGGAACGGTTTCCATCAAGTCGCGTCTGGCCGGTCCGGGCGAGATCGTTTGCAAATCGCCCTTTTGCCGAATCACCTTCGGCGAGGGCGCCGGCCCGCCCGGCCCGCGCGCCCGCGCCATCGCGGCCACGCTTAACGCCGGCCAAGGCGTCGAGGCCGCCCTCTCGCCCGATATCGATGCCGCGATCTGGAAGAAGTTCGTGATGCTGTCCAGCTTCTCGGCGGTGTCCTGCCTGTCCCGCGCATCGATCGGCGAAATCCTCGCCAGCCCCGAGGCGGTCGAGCTGGTACTGGCCGCCGCCAACGAGGCGGCCGCCGTCGGTCGGGCGCTGGGCGTCGCCCTGCCCGAAGACATTGCCGAACTCGTCCATTCCCAGGTCCGCGACATGCCGAAGGACGGCCGCGCCTCGATGCTTGAGGATCTGGAGGCCGGCCGGCGCCTGGAACTCGATTTCCTTTCCGGCTCGGTGGTCAAGCTTGGCCGCCAAGTGGGCCAGGCCACGCCGGTGCATTGGACCGCCTATCAGGCGCTGGCGCGGCACGCCGGCGGGCGTTGATCGTCGTGCCCGCCCTTGCCATTCCTGAACGAGGCCAATAGGGCGCCCCAAGCCCTCAGGGCTTCGCCTTGGCGTCCGGCGGGTCGGGCTCCTCATCGGGATCGGCCAATCGTTCCTCGTCCTCCTCAAGCGCCTCTTCGATTTCGGCGGCGGGCGCCGGCGCGGTCTCGGGGCCCGCCCTGGTGCCATCGCCGGCCTTTTCGCCGGACACCGGCTTGGCGATCGGCGCCTGCTGCTCGACCCCATACAGCTTCTCGGGCAGCCAAAGCCCGATCTGCGGGAAGAAATAGAGCAGCGCCATGGCGACGAAGACCATGGCCACGAACGGGTAGACGCCCTTGAAGATGTTGTCGAGCGTCACCTGCTTGGGCGCCACCCCTTTCAGATAGAAGGCGGCCATCGCCACCGGCGGGGTGAGGAAGGAGGTTTGCATGTTAAGCGCCACCAGCAGGCCGAAGAACAAGGGATCGATGCCGTAATGCTGCAGCAGCGGCAGGAAGATCGGCATGAAGATGACGATGATCTCCGTCCATTCCAGCGGCCAGCCGAGCAGGAAGATGATGAACTGGGCCAAAATGAGGAAGCCGGTCGAGGACAGGTTGAGATAGTCCATGACCTGTTTGACCACCTCGTGGCCGTTCAGATAGGCGAACACCGCCGAGAAGGTGGCCGAGCCCACGAACAGCCAACACACCATGGCCGAGGCGCGTGCCGTCAGGAACACCGACTCCTTCAGTTTGACGACGGTCATTTCCCGGTAGGCGGCGGCCAGCAGGAGGGCGCCCAGCGAGCCAACCGCCGCCGCTTCGGTGGGTGTGGCCAGCCCGAACAGGATGGCGCCCAGCACGGCCACGATCAGCAGGCTCAAGGGAAAGAACGAGGTGAGCAGAGCCTTGACCACGGTCAGCAGCGGGACGTCCATCTCATGCTTGGGCGGGCGCGGGCAAAGCGAGGGATCGATGATGGCCCGCCCCACCACATAGAGCATGTAAAGACCGGCCAGCATCAGGCCGGGCAGGAAAGCGCCGGCATAGAGCTTGACCACCGAAACGCCGGCGGTGGCGCCGTACAGGATCAGCATCACGCTGGGCGGGATCAGAATGCCAAGACAGCCGCCGGCGCAGACCACCCCGGCCGACAGGCGCTGGTCGTAGCCGCGCTTTAGCATCGCCGGTAGGGCCAACAGGCCCATTAGGGTGACGACGGCGCCGACGATGCCGGTGGCGGTGGCGAACAGGGCGCAGGTGGCCAGCGTCGCCACCGCCAGCGAGCCGGGAATATGCTTGGTCGCCAATTGCAGGCTGTGGAACAGGCGATCGAGGATGTTGGCGCGCTCGATGACGTAGCCCATGAACAAAAAGAGCGGCACCGAGATCAGCACGTCGTTCGCCATCACGCTGTAGGTGCGCTGGACGAAGAGCTGAAAGATGTGATCGCCCATGGCGTAGTAGCCGAAGGCGACGCCGGTGGCCATCAGGGTGAAGGCGATGGGAAAGCCAAGCGCGATGGCGACCAGGAAGACCGCCAGCATCAGCATGCCGACTTGAGGGTCCGTCATCGCCCGCCCTCCGCCGCCCCGGCCTTCTGGGCTTCGATGGCCTCATGGGCGGCCTGGTACTCCTTCTCGTGCAGGATGGCGGTTTCCAATTCCTCGACGTCGTGCAGGCGCGAGGGCCAGGCGCCGGTGCGCAGGCACATCACGCAGCGCGCCACCTCGGCCATGCCCTGCAAGACAAGCAAGATTCCGGTCAGAGGGATGATGGTCTTGAAATGGTAGATCGGCGGGCCGTTGGGACTGGCGGCGCTGTGCTCGTGCATCAGCCAGGACAGCTTGGCGAAATGGAAGCCCGCATAGACGAGGGCCAGCACGCCCGGAAAGAAGAAGATGAAATAAAGCAGCAGCTCGACCGCCGCCTGGCGCCTTGCCGGCCATTCGCGGTAGAGCCAATCGCCACGCACATGGCCGTTGCGAGCCAGCGTATAGGCCCCGGCCATCATGAACAGGGTACCGTAAAGAATGTAGGCGGCGTCGTAGGCCCATTCGGTCGGCGCCTTGAAGACGTAGCGGGCGAAGACCTCGTAACTGGTGGCGAAGGTGAGGAGCACGATGCACCAGCCGAAGACCTTGCCGACCCAGGTGTTGATGGTGTCGATGGCGAAGATGAATTTATTCATGACCGTGCCGGGAGAATGCCGTCGAGAGGAACGCCGAGACGATGGCCGGAACGGTGTGAAACCGTCCCGGCCCGATCGTCGTCTCCGATCGTCCGATCCTACCCGGATTTCTTCTTGGGAGCGAAGAAGTGGTTGTAGGCGGCGATGGTGCTGGGCGTGTTCTTGACCTCGAAATTGACCACCCGCTTGGCCCAGGCCATCTGCGATTGGATGACCTTGGCGAAGAACGGTTCCGCCGATTGGGCGGCCAGAACCTTGTCCCAGGCGGCGAGCTGGGCATCGAGCACCGACTTGGGCGTGGTGTGGACCTTGACCTTGTGCTTGGTCTGCAGCTCTTCAAGATCCCTGGAATAGCGGTCCATCGCCTTCCACGACATGTCGGCCGAAGCGGCTTCGGCGGCGTAGCGGATCACCGACTGCAATTCCGCCGGCAGCGATTCGTACTTCGTCTTGTTGAAAATGATCTCGAAGCACTCGCAAGCCTGGTGGTAGCTCTGCAGCATGTAGTCCTTGGAGACGTCGGGGAAGCCCAGGAGCCGGTCCGAGGATGGGTTGTTGAACTCGGCCGCGTCAAGCACGCCACGATCCATCGAAGGTACGATCTCGCCGCCGGCGATGATGGTGACCGCCGCCCCCATCTCCTTGAAAACGTCGGCCGACAGGCCGACGGTGCGGTATTTGAGGTTCTTAAGATCGTCGGGCTTGGTGACCGCCTTCTTGAACCAGCCGAGCGGCTGGTTGGGCATCGGCCCCGAGAGGAAGCCGACCAGATTGAGCTTAAGAATATCGTTGACCAGCTCTTTGTAAAGCTGCTCGCCGCCGCCATACTTCATCCAGCCGATCATCGCGTTGGCCTGCCAGCCGAAGGCCGGCGGGGTGCCGAACAGCGAAAAAGCCTTGTGCTTGCCGTACCAGTAGGCGCAGACGCCGTGACCGCCATCGAGGACGCCGGTATGGACGGCATCCTGCATCTGGAAGGCCGGCACCACGGCGCCGGCGGCCAGCAGGTCGAGCTTGAGCCGGCCGGCCGACATATCGTTGACCTTGGTGACGAAGTCCTGGGCGAATTCGTGGAAGATATCCTTGGTCGGCCAGGTGCTCTGGAATTTGAGGGCGACCGTTTGCGCCCGCGAGACGCTGGGCATGGCGACGGCGGCGGTGCCGCCGGCCATCGCGGCGACGCCGGCCTTGAGGAAGCGGCGGCGCGTGGTGCCGGGCGGAGTGGCTTTCTTGGCCGGCTTGGCAGTGTCGTTGGACATGTTCGCTCCTTCCTGGATTTCAAGACGCCTTAGACAACGATCCCCGGGGGGCTCTTGTGCAAGATCTCGAAGGCGGGACGTCCGAGCCTCGGCGTTTCAGCTCTCTTCGCCGCGTTCCAATTGCGCAGGTTGATCCTGCCCATCCTCCCCAAACGACAATCACGACAACACCCCAATATACGGTGAGTTGTGCCGCCCTTAAAGGGGCGATCAAGGAAAATCCTGGCTTGTCGTGGTAGGATGGGCGGCAGGACGCTACTTATGCAAGGATCGCATGGCACCCAGGGAGGACGTCATGAAGCACACACAGCCCCTTTTGTCGGCCATCCTGATGCTCGGCGCCGGCCTGGCGCTTGGCGCCTGCGCCCAAGGGCCGCAACCGCTGGCACCCGAGCGGATCGCCGCCATCATCGCCAGCCCCGATCGCAGCCAAGCCGACCGCACCAACGATCAGCGCCGCAAGCCGGAGCTGATCTTGGGCTTCATCGCGCCTTGGCCGGGCATGGCGGCGCTCGATCTCAGCGCCGGCGGCGGCTACACCACCGAGCTTCTGGCGCGATCGGTCGGGCCCAGCGGCGCGGTGTACGGTCAAAGCCGGCCCGCCACGCCCAACCAGCGCCCACCGGCCCAGCCCGAAGGCGGCGCGGCGTCCCCCGCTGCCGGCGCGCCCGCGGCGCCGCCGCGCCCGCCCTCGCCGGTGGCCTTGGCAGCGCGCGCCCAGAAAATGCGCGAGGCGGGCGTGGCGGCGGCGCCGATCACTGCCATCGTGCGCGCCTTCGAAGATCCCATTCCGCCCGAACTGGCGGAAGGGCGCCTCGATCTGGTGACGTTGATGTTCAATTACCACGATCTGGGCCATATGGGCGTCGACCGGGCGCCGATGAACCGGGCGGTCTTCAAGGCCCTGAAACCGGGCGGCCTTTATGTCATCGCCGACCATTCCGGCCGGCCGGGCACCGGCATCTCGGAATCGGGCACCCTGCACCGGATCGAGGAAGCCTTCCTAAGAGCGGAAGTGGAAGCGGCCGGATTCAAACTGCTCGCCCAAGGCAATTTCCTGCGCAATCCCGCCGACCCCAGGGACAAGAACACCCCCGATCCGCCGATGCCGAAGGACGAGTTCGTCTTGAAATTCGTCAGGCCCTGAGCGTTAAGGCGGCGGCGCGCTTCCCAGCGCCTTGAAGAGGCCGACGGCGGCGTTCAGGCGGGCCAAGCGGACCTGAATGGCGCCGTCCTCGGCTTGAAGGAGCGTGCGCTGGGCCTCCAGCACCGCCAGATAATCGACCGCCCCCTCGCGGTAGCGGATGTCGGCCAGACGCTGGGCCTCCTTGGCCGCCATCACCGCCTGAGTCTGCGCGTCCTCCTGCAGGGCCAGCCAGCGGGTGGCGGCCAGCCCGTCCTCGACATCCTTGAGCGCCGCCAGGATGGCGCCCTGATAGCTTTCCGCCAGTTCCTTCATCTTGGCCTCGGAGAGCCGGACATTCGCCAACAGCTTGCCGTGATCGAACAAGGTGACGGCAAGGTTGCCGCCCAGGGTCCAGAAGGCGCTTTTGGGGTCAAGAAGCGTGTCGAGATAGATCGAGGAATAGCCGCGATCGCCGGTCAGAGTGATCAACGGAAAAAGCTGGGCGCGGGCGATGCCGATGTTGGCGTTGGCGGCCTTGAGATTGGCCTCGGCCTTGCGGATGTCGGGCCGGCTCAAAAGAAGCGCCGCCGGCAGGCCGGGCCGAACGGCGGGCACCGGCAGTTCGCCCAGCGCCACCCGATCCGCCAACCCCGCCGAATTGGTCAGGCCGCAATAAAGCGCCAACGTGTCGAGCGCCTGGCGACGCTGCAATTCCAGCGCCGGCACCTGGGCCTCGATCAGGGCCACGGCGCTGCGCTGCTGCGCCGCCTCGAGCGCCGAGGTCTTGCCGAAGGCTTCCTGCTTTTCGGCCAGCTCCAGCGATTGGCGGGCGATCTCGAGATTGCGCTTGGCCGCCGCCACCCGCTCGGCCAGGGCCAAGGCCTGGAACCAGGTGGTGGCGACGTTGGCGGTGAGCGTAAGCGCCACCGTGTCGCGGTCGAATTCGCTGGCCGCCAGACCCTGCTCGGCCGCCTCGATGCCCGAGCGGGTCTTGCCCCAGAAATCGATCTCGTAGCTGGCGGTCAGGCTGGCCTGATAGCTGCGCAGTGTGCCCGCCGAGCTGGTGGTGGTGCGGGTCGAGGATGAACTGCTGCTGGCCGAACTTGAGCGCTTCGCCACCTGGCCCTGGCCGCTTAGGCCGAAGGTCGGCCAGAGCGGCGCGCTGGCGGCGTCGGCCTGGGCCTGGGCCTGCTCGATGCGGGCGATCGCCGCCTTGAGATCGCGGTTGTTGGCAAGCGCCCGCGCCTGAAGGGCGTCAAGGTCCGAGCTGGCGAATTCCTTCCACCAGGCGCCGGGCGCCGGCATCTCGAGGGGCGGCTGGGCGGGCGGGGGCGGATCGGCGTTCGTCCACCAGTCGGGCAGCGCCAGATCGGGCAGCCGGAAATCGGGGGCCAGCGAACAGCCCGACAGCGCGACCGCCATCAGGACCAGCGCCGGAAGGGGGGCGCGCATCGCCTACTCCGCCGACAGGGCGATGACGGGATCGAGATGCGCGGCCTTGCGGGCCGGCATGTAGCCAAACAGCAGGCCGGTGGCGAAGGCGCAGCCGAAGGCCAGCAGAACCGGCGGCAGGGAAAAGAGCGCCGTCTGGCCGAAACGTTCGGCCATGAGCGCGGTCGCCAGGCCGCCGGCCACCCCCAGCACGCCGCCGATGGCGCAGACCACCATCGCTTCGGTGAGGAATTGAAGCAGGATGTTGACGGTGCGGGCGCCGGTCGCCATGCGGATGCCGATCTCGCGGGTGCGCTCGGTGACGCTGACCAGCATGATGTTCATCACCCCGATGCCGCCCACCACCAGCGAGATGGCGGCGATCGAGCCCAGGAGCAGGGTCATGGTGTTCTGGGTCTGGGTGGCGGTGTCGAGAATGGCCGCCATGTTGCGGATCTGGAAATCCTGGGTGCGGTGGCGGGCGATCAGGAGCTGGGTGATGCGGTCCTGGGTGTCGGGGATGGCGCTCACATCCTCGACCTGGACGGTGATCGAGCGCAGATGGCGCTGGCCGAACAGGCGCAGGCTGCCGGTGGTGAGCGGCACGAAGGCGGCGTCGTCCATGTCGGAGCCGAAGGGAGTGGCGCCCTTGATGCCCATCACCCCGATCACCTGGAAGGGCACGTTGTTCATCAGCACGTAGCGGCCGATGGGATCGACGCCCCGGGGAAAGAGATTGTCGACCACCGTTTGGCCGAGCGCCACCACCGGCACGTAGCTTTTCACCTCGTCGGGGGTGAAGAAGATGCCGCGCGCCATCGGCCAATCGCGCGCCAGGGGATAGTCGGCCGAGGTGGCGGTGGTCACCGTCTGGTAATCGGCGTTGCCGGTGCGGATGGTCACCGCCCCGCCCATTTCCGGAACCGCGGTGCGCACATTCTCGAGCCGGGCGATCTCCAGGGCGTCGTCGGGCACCAGGGTGGCGACCGAGCCGCTGGCGAACCGCAGATTGGGGGCGCCCGGGCGGATCAGCAACAGGTTGGTGCCCATGGCCTGAATGCGCGCCAGCACCTCTTGCTTGGCGCCGTCGCCCAAGGCGAGCATGGCGACCACCGAGCCGACGCCAATGACGATGCCCAGAAGCGTCAGCACCGAGCGGAACAGATTGGCCCGCAGCGAGCGAAGGGCCATTTTCACCGCTTCCGCAACATCGGTGAACGCGCCGACCGAGCGCTGGGGGTCGGGCGGCGGCAGGGCGATGGCGCCCGGATCGCCGGTACCCGGACCGCCGCCTTCGGTTCGGGAAACCACCACCCCGTCGGCCAGGGTGACGATCTCGCTGGCCTCGGCGGCGATGCGCGGATCGTGGGTGATGAGGATGATGGTGTGGCCGTTGGCGTTCAGTTGATGGAGCAGCGCCAGAACCTCGCGGCCGCTCGTGCTGTCGAGCGCGCCGGTCGGCTCGTCGGCCAGGATGATGGCGCCGCCATTCATCAGCGCCCGGGCGATCGACACCCGCTGCTGCTGGCCGCCCGACAGCTGGTGCGGCCGGTGGTCGAGGCGATCGCCCAAGCCCAGGCTGGCCAGGATGGCTCGCGCCCGCGTCTGGCGTTGGCTCTTGCCAAGCCCGGCATAGACGGCGGGAATTTCCACATTCTCGACCGCGTCGGCGGTGGCGAGCAGATTGTATTGCTGGAAGATGAAGCCGAAGGTGTCGCGCCTGAGCAGGGCCAATTCGTCGCGGTCGAGATTGGAAATATCGCGCCCGCCCAGCCGATAGCGGCCCGAGGTCGGGCGATCGAGACAGCCCAAAATATTCATCAAGGTGGTCTTGCCCGAGCCCGAGGCGCCCATGATGGCGATGAAGGCGCCCTTGCGGATGGCGAGCGAGACCCCATGCAGCACCTCGACCGCCAGGGTGCCGCGCCGGTAGGTTTTGGTCACCCCGTCAAGCTCGATCAAGGGTTCGGCGGCCAAACTCATGGCCGAGGACGGGCCGGCTGTTGGCCGGAGGCCGGCGGTGCGACGCCGCCGCCCGGCGGTCCCGAGGGCGGGCCGGCTCGTTTGGCTTCGGGCAGGCGCCGCCCGATCACCACCTCGTCGCCCTCGGCCAGCCCGGAAAGAATCTGGGCCTGGACCCGGTTGCGCACGCCGACGGTTACCGGCCGCGCCTCGGGCTTGCCGTCCTTCACCACCAGAACGGTGCCGCGGCCGCGATCGGGCGGTCCGCCCTCGCGCCGCTTGCCCGCCGCACGATCCTGGCCGGCCTCGGCCTGCGCCAGGGCGGCGATCGGCACCAAAAGCGCGTCCTGGGCGGCGGCGTGCACGAAGAAGACTTGGGCCGACATCTGGATGCCGAGATCGCCTTCTTGGTTGGCGATGTCGAACAGGGCGTTGTAGAGCACGACGTTGTTCAGCACGTCGGGGGTGGGCAGAATTTGGCGAAGCCGGCTCGACCGCCTACGCTCGGGCTGGCCCAGCGTGGTGAAATAGACCTCCTGGCCCACTTTAAGCTTGGTCACGTCGGCTTCGGAGACCTGGGTCCAGACCGTCATGGTCGCCAGATCGGCAATCCGCACGATGGTGGGCGCCTGCTGGGTGGCGTTGATGGTCTGGCCCTGGCGGGCGATCTGGGTCACCACCGTGCCGGTCATCGGCGCATAGACTTTGGTGTAACCCAGATTGGCCTCGTCGCCCTTCAGATTCGATTCGATCTGCTGGATCTGGGCGCGCAATTGCGCCACCTGGGCCTGCGCCGTCTTGAGCGCGGTCTGGGCGCTCTGGAAGGCGTCCTGGCTGGTGGCGTTGGCGCGGATCATCCGGCTTTGCCGTTCGAACTGCTCCTCGGCCAAGGCGAGCTGGGCCTGCTTTTCCGACAATTGGGCGCGCAGGCTTTGCAATTGGGCGCGGCCGGCATCGACCCTGGTGCCGTAGATGATGGGGTCGATCTCGGCTAGGAGCTGGCCTTCCTTGACCGTCTGGCCGATCTCGACATGGACCCGCCGCAATTGGCCCGACACCTGGGTGCCGACATCGACGTAATTGACCGGCTGAAGGGTGCCCAGCGCCGTGGTGGTGTCCTCGATGTCGCCCTTCTGAACCTTGGCGGTGAGAAACGACGCCTCGCTGGACCCCGGGCGGGCAAAGGCGTACCAGCCGCCCGCCGCCAGGATGGCCAGGGCCAAAACGGCCAGGACGCGGGGATGGGCGAGGGGAAACCGGGCGATCACGGTCAAAAGCGACATAGGGGCCTGTCGGTCGGAACGGTCCCCAGTGTGGGAGAGATTCCGCCCGCCGTCGAGCCCCTCTTGGTAACGATATGTATCGGGGCCGACGCCTTAACCCTTGCGCTTTCGTTTCGTCGCCGGCTTGGCCGCCGCCGCTTTGGCCTTGGGCTTTGCCGCCTTTTTCTGGGCGGGCTTCGCCTTGGCCTTTCCGGGCGGGGCCTCGGGCGGCGCCGAGACCGAGACCTGGTCGAGACGCGAGCGCAGATCCTCGGGGATCTTGGGCGCCTTCTTGCCCAGCGCCGCTTCCAACCGATCGCAATAGGCGTTGATGATCCGCAGGCGGGCGAAATGCTTGTCGTTGCCCTCGATCAGCGTCCAGGGCGCGATGCGGGTGCTGGTGCGCTCGACCAGATCGTGGACCGCCAACTCGTAGAGGTCCCATTTCTCGCGGTTGCGCCAATCCTCGTCGGTGAGCTTCCAGCGCTTGTATTCGATCTCCTCGCGCGCCTTGAAGCGTTTGGCCTGCTCGTCCTTGGTGATGTGGACCCAATATTTCATCAGCACGATGCCGTGCTCGACCAACTCGCGTTCGAAATCGTTGATCTCGGTGAAGGAGCGCATCCATTCATGCTCGGTGGCGAAGCCCTCGACCCGCTCCACCAGCACCCGGCCGTACCAGCTACGATCGAAGATGGTGACCCGGCCGGCGCGGGCGACATGGCGCCAGAAGCGCCAAAGATAATGCTGGGCGCGCTCCTCGTCGGTCGGCGCCGCCACCGGCACCACCCGGTAATCGCGGGCGTCCATCGCCGAAGTGAGACGGCGGATGGCCGAGCCCTTGCCGGCCGCGTCCCAGCCCTCGAAGACCATGATCGAGGAAACGCCTTGGGTGCGCGCCGCCCGATAGAGCATGTTGAGCCGGGCGCGCGCCTTGCGCATTTCCTCGCTGTAGGCTTCCGGCCCGGTCATGCGCAGGGTCATGTCGAGCCCGTCCAGAACCGAGCGCGCCGGGCGCAGGCTGGGCAGCTTGGCCGGCACCGGCTTGCGCGGCGTCTTTGCCGCTTCTTCGTTCATCCGGGTCTGGATGGCGTCGCGCAAGCGGGTGGCGACGATGAGCGAGCGGTAGCGCGGGTCGGCGCCCTCGACGATCACCCAGGGCGCCTGGCCGGTCGAGGTGCGCATCAAAGCGCGCTCGGCGGTGTTGGTGAATTTCTCATAATTGCGCCAATTCTCCCAGTCGGTGGGCGTGACGCGCCAGGCGGTGCGCGGGTCCTTTTCCAGATTCTTGAGCATCTTCTTCTGGGCCGATTTGCCCAGATGCATCCAGAATTTCAAGATCAGCGCGCCGTCGTCGGCCAGCACTTTTTCAAACGAGATGATGCGGTCGAGTTCGGATTCGAAGGCCTTGGCGCTGATCGTGCCATGCACCCGATCGAGCACCGGCGCCGAATACCAGGAGCGCAGGAACAGCCCGATCTGCCCCTTGGGCGGCAGATCGCGCCAATAGCGCCAGAATTCCGGGCGCTCGCGCTCCTCGTCCGAGGCCACGCCATAGGCCCGGGTCACGATCCAGCGAGGGTCCATCCATTCGTTCAGGAGATTGACCGTCTCGCCCTTGCCGGCGCCGTCGACGCCGGCGAAAACCAGGATCACCGGAAACTTGCAGCCGCGCAGCGCCTGCTGGATATGGACCAGCTCGTTGCGCAGTTTGGGCGCCAGGGCGTCGAACTCTTCCTTGGCGATCTTCTGGCCCAATTCCGCCGTTTCAAACATCTTCTAAATCCCCCCCGATAACCCTGAAGGAAGTAAGGGTAGCCGATTTATCCACAGGACGCCAGACGGTTAGGCTGGAAAATCCCCAACGTCTTGGAGCCGGGAATTTCCGTTCCTTTCGCATGGCGAGGCCGGCCGAATTTCAGTAGGTTGGCTGCCGATGCTGTTGGCAACCCTCTTGGCCTTGGCCGCCTTTCTGTTCAGCCTCGCCGCCGTTCGCGGCGTGATGGTGCTGCTTGTCCGCCAAGCCATTCTCGATCATCCGAACGAGCGCTCGAGCCACAGCGTTCCCACGCCGCGCGGCGGCGGCATCGGTCTGCTGGCGGCGGTGCTGGCGGGCGGGTTGGTTTTGATCGGCCTCGGCCAGGCGCCCCGCGGTCTCGACGCCATCCTGATCCTCGCCCTGGCTTTGGCCCTGCTGTCCTGGATCGACGATCGGCGCGGCCTGTCGCCCTTGGCGCGCTTTCCCGTCCAGGTCGCCGCCGTCATCGCCGGCCTCTTCACCTTTGCCGCTCCGCCTTTGGTGCTGGGCCAAGCCGCCACCGGTTTCGACTGGGTGCTGGCCGGGATTTTCTGGCTGTGGTTCGTCAACCTCTTCAATTTCATGGACGGGATCGACGGCATCGCCGGCGTCGAGACCGCCGCCATCGCGCTGGGCGCGGCCTTGATCGCCATTCTGGCCGGTTCCAGCGACGGCGTGATGCCGCTGGCGATGATCCTGATGGCCAGCGCCATCGGGTTCCTGGTTTGGAATTGGGCGCCGGCCCGCATCTTCCTGGGCGATGTCGGCAGCATTCCCCTGGGCTTTCTGCAGGGCTGGCTGTTGCTCAAGCTGGCAGCCGGCGGAGCCTGGGCCGCCGCCCTCATCCTGCCCGCCGCCTATCTGGGCGACGCCACCCTCACCTTGCTGCGCCGTCTGATCCGGGGCGAAAAGATTTGGCAGGCGCACCGCAGCCATTTCTACCAGCGGGCCGTACAAAACGGCCTTGACCACGCCCAGGTGTCGCTGCGCTTCCTGATCGCCAACCTCATCCTGATCGCCCTGGCGGTGCTGTCGCTTGTCCATGCCTGGATCGCCCTGGCCCTGGCCGCGCTCACGGTGGCCGGGCTGCTGGTCAATCTGGCGCGCGCCAAGGCCGGGCCATGAAAGGTGCGGTCCTGGTCACCGGCGCCTCGGGCCTGGTGGGCGGCGCGGTCCTTCGCCATCTGTTGGCGGCCGGGCATCCGGTGGTCGCCGCCTTGCGCCGGCCGATGCCGATGCCCGATGGGGTGACGGTCCGCCCGATTGGCGATCTTGGCCCCGCCACCGATTGGCGGGCCGCCCTGGACGGCGTCGACGCCGTGGTGCATGCGGCGGCGCGCGTTCATCAGATCGACGAACCGCTTGGCGACGCCCTGGCCGTCTATCGCCAGGCCAATCGCGACGGCACGCTTGGGCTGGCCCGGCAGGCCCAAGAAGCCGGAGTCCGGCGCTTTGTTTTCATCAGCACCGCCAAGGTGATGGGCGAGTCCTCGGCCCTTGGCCATCCTTTCACCGAAAACGATCCGCCCGCCCCCGCCGACGCCTACGCCGTCAGCAAATGGGAGGCCGAACAAGCCGTGATGGCGCTTCCCGGGCTGGAAAGCGTGGTGTTGCGCCCGCCCTTGGTTTATGGGCCGGGCGTCAAGGCCAATCTCCAATCCCTGATGAAGGTTCTGGTGCGCGGCCTGCCGCTTCCCCTGGGTGCCGTTCGCAACCGGCGCAGTCTGGTCGGAGCGACCAATCTGGCCCAGGCGGTTCGCCTGGCCCTGACCCATCCCCAGGCGGTGGGGCGGACCTATTTGGTGAGCGATTGGACGGCGTCCTCGCCCGAACTGGTGCGCCAGATCGCCAAGGCCTTGGGGCGGTCGGCCCGCCTCTTGCCCGTTCCAAGCGGGCTCATCCGCCTGGGCGGCTGGCTGCTTGGGCGCCCGGAAATCGTCGAACGGGTCTTGGGATCGCTGGAAATTTCCGCCAAGCGGCTGACCGAGGAGTTGGGCTGGAACCCCACCCTTCCGCCCGCCTTGGAACTGGCCCGCATGGCGGATGAATTTCGGGCCAAGCAAGGCTTGTAAGAGGCCGCCCGAACCCCCAAAATGCGCCCGCCTTAAGAGGGTTTCGGATTTGCCTTACCAGTTCAACCGCGGCCACCTGGTCTACCTGCATGACGTCGTCATGGCGGGCCTGTCCTTCTTTGCCGCCCTCTATCTGCGCCTGGGCGACGAGACCTGGCAGCGCTTCGATTCCCGATCCCTTTTGTTGGGCATCGGGCTGATGGTGCTGATCGCCGCCGGAGTCTTCTGGTCGCTCAAGCTCTATAACGGGGTCTGGCGCTACGCCTCGCTCAACGATCTGATCGCCATCACCAAGGCGGCGACCCTGGTGATCTTGATTTTCGTGCCGCTGCTCTTTGCCGTCCTGCGCCTCGACGCCATGCCGCGCTCGGTGCCCTTCATCAACTGGTTCGTCCTGATGGCGCTTTTGGGCGGGCCGCGCTTTCTCTACCGCATGGCCAAGGACCGCCACATCACCTTCAAGATGGAGCGCGACGGCGTGCGCCGCATCCCGGTGCTTCTGGTGGGCGCCGGCGACGCGGCCGACCTGTTCATCCGCGCCATGGCCCGCGAGGGCGCGCCCTATCAGGTGGTGGGCATGCTGGCGATCAGCGACGCCCGGGTGGGCCGCGCCATCCAGGGGATCGAGGCGCTGGGCACCCCGGCCGATCTCGAAGGCGCGGTGGCCGAGCTGTCCCGCCGGGGCCAGAAGCCGCAACGCCTGATCCTGACGCGCGACGATTTCGACGGCGCCCTGGTGGGCAAGCTGCTCGAAGGGGCGGAAACCCTGGGTCTGACCATGGCCCGGCTGCCCAAGATGACCGAATTGAAGGACGGCATTTCCGAGCGCGTCGAGCTTCGCCCGGTGGCGATCGAGGACCTTTTGGGCCGCCCGCAGACCGTGCTCGACCGCGAGGGCATGAGTGCCCTGGTCGCCCACCAGGTGGTGCTGATCACCGGCGCCGGCGGCTCGATCGGCGCCGAGCTGTGCCGGCAGGTGGCCGCCATGACGCCCTTGCGCCTGATCCTGCTCGACAACTCGGAATACGCCCTCTATTCGATCGATCTCGAGCTTTCGGAACTGCACCCCGCCGTTCCCCGGGCGGCCCGGATCGCCGACGTGCGCGATGGTCCGGCGCTCGCCCGCCTGATCGCCGAGACCCGCCCCGACATCGTCTTCCACGCCGCCGCCCTCAAGCACGTGCCGATGATCGAGGCCAATCCGATCGAAGGGGTGCTGACCAACACGATCGGCACCCGCAACGTTGCCGGCGCCTGCCGATCCGCCCGGGTCAAGGTGATGGTCACCATCTCCACCGACAAGGCCGTCAACCCCACCAACGTTCTCGGGGTCAGCAAACGCCTGGCGGAAAGCTATTGCCAAGCCCTCGATGTCTACGAGCGCGATCACGATCACGGCACCCGGTTCATGACGGTGCGTTTCGGCAACGTGCTGGGCTCGACCGGTTCGGTGGTGCCGCTCTTCCAGCGCCAATTGGCCGCCGGCGGGCCGCTCACCGTTACCCACCCCGAGGTGACGCGCTATTTCATGACCATCCGCGAGGCGGTCGAGCTGGTCTTGCAGGCCTCCGCCCTGGGCGCCAAGGGCGAGGAATATCGCGGCAAAATCTTCGTGCTCGATATGGGGCCGCCGGTCCGCATTCTCGATCTGGCCCGCCAGTTGATCCGCCTGGCCGGGCTGCATCCCGACAAGGACATTCCGATCGTCTTCACCGGTCTGCGGCCGGGCGAGAAGCTTTATGAGGAAATCCTGCACGCCGCCGAATCCACCCAGCCCAGCGAATGCGCCGGCATCCTGGTGGCGGCGCCGCGCGCCGCCGAACTGGACGAGCTCGCCGCCGCCATCGCCAAGCTGGAAGCCGCTTGCCGTCGGGGCGATGCCCCCGCCGTGCTGGCCCACATCCGGACCCTGGTGCCGGAATACCGTGAACCCGACCACCATCCGAAATCCAAGGAGCCCCCTCCGTGACCGACCGTCCCATCCGCCTGGCCCTGCTTTCCGTTTCCGACAAGACCGGATTGGTCGAATTTGCCCGCTATCTCGTCGGCCGGGGCGTGACGCTGCTCTCGACCGGCGGCACCGCCAAGGCGATCCGCGAGGCCGGCCTGGCGGTCACCGAGGTTTCCGACCATACCGGCTTTCCCGAAATGCTGGACGGCCGGGTGAAGACGCTGCATCCCACCGTGCATGGCGGGCTTCTGGGGGTGCGCGGCAACGCCAAACACGAACAGGCGATGGCCCAGCACCGCATCCCGCCCATCGATCTTCTGGTGGTGAATCTCTATCCCTTCGAGGCCACCGTGGCCAAGGGCGCCGATTACGACACCTCGGTCGAGAACATCGATATCGGCGGACCGGCGATGATCCGCTCGGCAGCCAAGAACCATGATTCGGTGACGGTGATCGTCGATCCCGCCGATTACCCCCGCGTCCAGGCGGCCATGGACGCCAATCAGGGCGCCACCACGCGGACCTTGCGCCAGGAACTGGCCGCCGCCGCCTACGCCCGCACCGGGGCGTACGACGCCGCGATCGCCGCCTGGTTCGCCCGCGAGCTGGGCCAGACCTTCCCCAAGCGTCTGGTGCTGGCCGGCGAATTGAAGCAGACGCTCCGCTACGGCGAGAATCCGCACCAGGCGGCCGCCTTCTACATTCACTCGACCAAGCGGCCGGGCGTTGCCACGGCGCGCCAGCTTCAGGGCAAGGAACTGTCCTACAACAACCTCAACGACACCGACGCCGCCTATGAGCTGGTGGCCGAGTTCGAGGAGCCGGCGGTGGCGATCATCAAGCACGCCAACCCCTGCGGCGTGGCGGTCGGCCGAACCCTGCTTGACGCCTACGCCAAGGCGCTGGCCTGCGATCCGGTGAGCGCCTTCGGCGGCATCGTCGCCGTCAACCGGCCGCTCGACGGCGCCACCGCCCAGGAGATCGCCAAGCTGTTCACCGAAGTGGTGATCGCGCCCGAGGCCGACGACCCGGCGACGGCCGCCTTTGCGGCCAAGAAGAATCTGCGGCTTCTGGTGGCGGGCGGCCTGCCCGATCCGGCGGAAGCCGGCATGGGTCTGAAGGCGCTGGCGGGCGGCTATCTGTTGCAAAGCCGCGACGGGGGCCGGGTGACCCAGGACGCGCTCAAGCTGGTGACCAAGCGCGCGCCTAGCGCCGCCGAGCTGGCCGATCTGCTGTTCGCCTTCCGAGTCTGCAAGCATGTGAAGTCGAACGCCATCGTCTACGCCAAGGACGGCGCCACGGTTGGCGTCGGCGCTGGTCAGATGAGCCGGGTCGATTCGGCGCGCATCGCGGCCTGGAAATCGGCCGAGGCCGCCAAAGAGGCCGGACGGGCCGAACCGCTCGCCAAGGGCTCGGTGGTGGCCTCCGACGCCTTCTTCCCCTTCGCCGACGGCCTGTTGGCCGCTGCCGAAGCGGGCGCCACGGCGGTCATCCAGCCCGGCGGCTCGATGCGCGACGAGGAGGTGATCAAGGCCGCCGACGAAAAAGGCTTGGCGATGGTCTTCACCGGCCTGCGCCATTTCCGCCATTAACCCAGGGAGGAAGCGATGATTCTCACCACCACCGGCTCGGTCGAGGGCAAGCGGATCGTGGCCTATCTCGGCATCGTTTCCGGCGAGGCCATACAGGGCACCAACATCTTCAAGGATTTGTTCGCCGGCATCCGCGACATCGTCGGCGGCCGCTCCGGCGCCTATGAAGGCGAAATCCGCAAGGCGCGCGACGCGGCGATGAAGGAGATGGCCGACGAGGCCGCCCAGTTGGGTGCCGACGCCGTGGTCGCCATCGACATGGACTATCAGGCGATCGGCGGCGACGCCAAGACGCTCCTCATGGTCAGCGTCAACGGCACCGCCGTGAAGCTGGGCTGAGGCCGCCCCGGCGCTATTTGCCCCCCGGCGTTATTTGCCCAGGCCGGCGCGGAGTTGGCGGGAGACGAAGGCCAGGCCGGCCACATCGGGCTGGCCGTGGCTTTTCAATTCCGCCAGCAACTGATCGACCCGTTCCACCGCCGCCTTGTTGGCCTCGATCCAGCGCTCGAGCGCCCCCTCGGCGGTCCCACCCTCGGCCAGCGCCAGGCGGGCCAGGTCACGCTGCAGCCCGTGGAACTCCTCGATCAGCGAGGCCAGGGCCAGCTTCTGCCAATGGGTGCCGCCGGTGGCGCTTTCCGCCGAGCGCCGCAACCAGCCCAGGCCGAAGCGGGCGCCGACCGCGAAATAGAGCCGGGCCACCTCGGCGATGGCGCGCTTGAATTCGGCCCCGATGGCGATGATGTCGGGCGCGGCGGCCAGGATGACTAGGCTGGCCACCCGCCAGGCCAAATCCTTGGGCGCGCCCTGGTCGGTGAGCTTGCGGGCCCGTTCCTCGACCGGGCGGCGCACATCCTCGCCCAGCACGCCCGCCAGCGCCTCGGCCATGTCGGCGACGCCGGGCGCCAGGCTCGCCACCTGGGCGCCGATGTCGAGGGTTTCGCCCTGGCGCAAAAGCCACAGCGTCACCCGCTCGACCAGCCGGTTGGTTTCCAAGAGCATGTGGGTCTGGGTGGGGGCAGGAATCGATTCGTCGGTCATCACCTCTTCCCACAGCTCGCGCAGGCCGAAGCTGTCGCGCACGATCATGTAGGAGCGGGCGATGGCGATCGGCGGCATGCCGGTCTTTTCCATCACCTGGGCGATGAAGGTGGCGCCCACCCGGTTGATCATCGAGTTGGTGACGTGGGTGGCGATGATGTCGCGCTTCAGGCGGTGCTGGCGGATGGCTTCGGGGTAGCGCTCGTAGAGCGCCTTGGGGAAGTAGCGCATCAGCTCGCCTTCCAAAAGCGGCTGGTCGGGCAGATCGCTTTTCAGGATGTCGTCATAGAGCCAGATTTTCCCATAAGCCAGCAACACCGCGATCTCCGGACGCGTCAGCCCCTTGCCGGCGGCCTGGCGCTCGGCCAGGGCCTCGTCGTCGGGCAGGCCCTCGATCGCCCGGTCGAGCCGGCCCAGCCGCTCCAGATGGCGCATCAGCCGGGCCTGCTGGTCGAGAAGATCGACCCCCTGCACCTCGGCAAGCGTGATCGCCAGGGTCTGCATGATGTTGTCGCGCAGCACCAGGGCGGCGACCTCGTCGGTCATCTCGACCAGAAGTTGGTCGCGCTGCTTGAGGGTGAGATCGCCCTGGGCGACGATGGCGTTCAGGAGAATCTTGATGTTGACCTCGTGATCTGAGGTGTCGACGCCGGCGGAATTGTCGATGGCGTCGGTGTTGATCCGCCCGCCCTTCAAGCCGTAGGCGATGCGCGCCGCCTGGGTCATGGCCAGGTTGGCGCCTTCGCCCACCACCTTGCAGTGAAGCTGCTCGGCATCGACCCTAAGCGCGTCGTTGGCGCGATCGCCGGCCTCGGCGTTGCTTTGGGCGCGCGCCTTGACGAAGGTGCCAATGCCACCGAACCACAACAGATCGACCGGCGCCTTCAGGAGCGCCTTGGCGAGTTCGGCGGGCGGCAGGGAATCGGCCTCGATGCCGAAGCGGGCCTTCATCTCCGGGCTGAGCTTGACCGCTTTGGCGGCCCGCTCGAAGATGCCGCCGCCCTTGGAGATACGCTTGGCTTCGTAGTCGGCCCAGGAGGAGCGCGGCAGCTTGAACAGCCGCTCGCGCTCGGCGAACGAGGCCTGGGGATCGGGATCGGGATCGACGAAGATGTGGCGGTGATCCATCGCCGCCACCAATTTGATGTGCTCGGAGCGCAGCATGCCGTTGCCGAAAACGTCGCCCGACATGTCGCCGACGCCGACCACGGTGAAATCCTGGCTTTGGGTGTCGTGACCCATTTCGCGGAAGTGGCGGCGCACCGCCACCCAGGCGCCGCGCGCCGTGATGCCCATGCCCTTGTGGTCGTAGCCCTTGGAGCCGCCCGAGGCGAAGGCGTCGCCCAGCCAGAAGCCGTAATCTTCGGAAATGGCGTTGGCGATGTCGGAGAAGGTGGCGGTGCCCTTGTCGGCCGCCACCACCAGATAGGGATCGTCGCCGTCCAGCCTTTTGACGTCCCTGGGGGCGACGATGGCGCCCGCCACCAGATTGTCGGTGATGTCCAAGAGCCCGCGCATCAGGGTGCGGTAGCATTCGATGCCCTCGGCCAGGAAGGCCTCGCGGCCGCCTTCCTTGGGCGGGCGCTTGACGACGAAACCGCCCTTCGCCCCCACCGGCACGATGACGGCGTTCTTCACCATCTGCGCCTTCATCAGGCCCAGAATCTCGGTGCGGAAATCCTCGGGCCGGTCCGACCAGCGGATGCCGCCGCGCGCCACCATGCCGCCGCGCAGATGCACCGCCTCGACTCTTGGGCTGTAGACCCAGGTTTCCGCCATCGGCCGCGGCAGCGGCAGATCGGTCACCGTCCGGCTGTCGATCTTGAACGAGACGTAGGCTTTGGGCGATCCGTCGGGGGCGGGTTGGAAGAAATTGGTGCGCCGGGTCGATTCGATCAGATTGAGGAAACGGCGCAGGATGCGGTCTTCGTCGGCGTTGGTCACCTGGTCGAGCGCCTGGGCCAAAGCCGCCTCGATTGGCGCGCCGTCGCCCGCGCCCTTGGGATCGAAGCGGGCGCGGAACAGCCGGGCCAGATCGCGGGCGATGCCCGGATTGGCGGCCAGCGCGCGCTCCATGTAGGCCAGGCTGAAGCCGATGCCGGCCTGACGCAGATACTTGGCCAGGGCGCGCAGGACCGTGACTTCGCGCCAATCAAGCCCGGCCAAAAGCACCAGGCGGTTGAGGCCGTCATCCTCGAGCGCGCCCGACCAGACCTTGGCGAAGGCTTCCTCGATCCGCTCGCGCACCGCCAAGGGATCGGCACCGCCGGCATCAAGCCCGAAATCATGCAGCCAGACCGTGGGGCCGGCGTTGTTGGCAGGCGTGATTGGGTAGGGGACTTCGCTCAGCACCCGAAAGCCCAGATGCTCCAGCATCGGCAGCACATCGGAAAGCGCCACCATCTTCTCGGGGTGGTAGATCTTGAACCGCACCCCGGCTTCCTGGGCATCTTGGGGTTTGTAGAGCGACAGTTCCGGCTTGCCCGACGCCAGGACGGCGGTGAGGCGCTTGATGTCGGCCATCGCCACCGGGGCGGGGAACCGTTCGCGGTAGGCAAGCGGGAAGGAGCGCCCCAGACGCCGGTAGAGCGCCAGGCCCTCGGCCTCGCCCAGCGTGTCCATCAGCGAATGGGCGAGGATGTCGCTCCAGGAGCGGGCGGCCTGCGCCAGGCTCGCCTCCAGCGCCGCGTGGTCGTAAACCGGCGGCTTGCCGGGCTTGAGGCGGATGATCATCTGCAGCCGGGCCAGCGGCTCGTCGGTGACCCGGGTGTAATAGGCGATCGTCGGCCCGCCGAAGGCGTTCTCGAGGATCGTCTGGATGCGCTGGCGAAGGGGCGTGTCGTAACGGTCGCGGGGAATGTAGACCAGGCACGACAAGAAGCGCCCGAATTCGTCTTTGCGCACGAAGAGGGCGGCGCGCCGCCGTCCTTGCAGATCGAGAATGCCGAGCGCGATTTCCGACAGCGCCGGCACCGAACCCTGAATCAGTTCGTCGCGCGGCAGGGTTTCCAGAATATGGACCAGGGTGCGGCCGTCATGGCTGTCGGGCGCGCAGCCCGCCTCGGCCAGGATGCGGGCGATCTTGCGCTTGACGAAGGGAATCGCCATCGCGCTGCCGGTGTAGGCGTCGGCGGTGAACAGGCCGGCCAGGACGAGAAGGCCGGTCGCCTTCGCCCGTCCGTCATAGATTTTCACCCCCACCGTGTCGAGCGGCACCGCCCGATGCACGGTCGAGCGCAGATCGGCCTTGGCGACCACCAGGGGATCGGGACGGGTGATCACCGGCCCATTGTCGCCGGAAAGCCCGGCCAGATCGCCGGTGACGTCGAACAGCTTGCGGCCGGGATCGGCGAGGATGCCCTTGCCGCTGTCGGCCTCGAGCAGCGCCATGTCGCCTTCGAGGCGGTAGCGCCTTGTTCCCAGGAAGGTGAAGTGATTGGCGGCCAGCCAATCGAGGAATTCGCGGGCCTCGTCCTTCAGGGCCTGAGCGGCCTGGGCGGCCGCCTCGCGCATCGCCGGCCAATCGCGCACCGCGGCCCGCACATCGGCCAGGACCGCCAGAATTTCCGCCGCCAGCGCCTCGCGGACGGCGGCGTCGGCCTCGCGGTCGATTGCCAGATGCATGTGCGATTCGCGCAAGCCCCCGCTGAGATCGAGCAGCCGGCCGGCTTCGTCGCGGTTCACCGAAAGGATGGGATGAATGACCAGATGGACCTCGACCCCCTTCGCCTGCAGGGCGCCCATCACCGAATCGACCAGGAACGGCATGTCGTCGTTGACGACCTCAAGCACGGTGTGGCGGGAACTCCAGCCATGCGCCTCGGGATCGGGATTGACGATGCGGACCCGGGCGCTGCCCGGGTCGCGTTGGCCCGCGAGCCCGTAAAGCGATAGGGCGGCGCCCAGAAGCTGGTCGGGTTCGCTTTTGAGAAGGTCGCTGGCCGGCGCATTGGCCAGGAATTGACGCAGATAGCGTTCGGCGCGCTCGGCCTCGGCGGCGGCGACCCGGCTTCGCACCAATCCCGCTAAGCGCTCGATCAATCCGGTCTTGACCTGTTCGCCTTGCCCCGCCATGGCCGTCCTCCCGGTCCGCGCACTCCCCCACCCCCGGTAACGCTAACGGAAGCCAGGGCGGAAATACAGAAACATCTAGGCAGGCCCAAGGGATTCGCCTTATTGTGGGACCTGTTCAAAAGTCAGGGGGAACCTTCCGATGAACCGCGATGCGGCCAATTTCGGACCCGGGAGCGACAATTTGTTCGCTCAGCCGCCCGACGGCCGCGCGTCGGCGCCCAGCGATCCCAGCGGGCCCAGCGAAACCCGGCCCTGGCGCGGTCACCGGATCAATTTGCGCTTGAGCGTGCCGCTCCCCGGCCGGCGAATGTATGTGGCGGTGGTGGGCGGGTTCGAGCGGCGCGACACCGACCGGCGGCGCAAGGACCGATCGGAAAACCCGATGCTGACGCTTGGCAACTTCCTGTTCGTCTTGGGCGTCGGCGCGGTCTTCTACATGGCGGCGATTTTCGCCATCTTCCTCTACAGCGCCTTCCTCGAATAAACGGACCGTTTCGGGCCCGTCATCCCCCTTAAGAACGCCATGTCCGACCTCTATAACGCCACCTTGATCGCTCGCATCGAGATCACGCCCCGTCTGGCGATCTTTCGGGTGCGTGTGGATGATCGGGTGTTCGACTTCACGCCCGGCCAGTACACCGTTTTGGGCCTCACCGGTGAGGCGCCCAAGCTGCCCGAGGCCGGGGGCTCGGACGCCCTTGCCGCCGACCCCAAGAAATTGATCAAGCGGGCCTATTCGATCTCGTCGGGCAGCCGCGAGCGCGACTTCCTGGAATTCTACGTCTCGCTGGTGACGAGCGGCGAACTGACGCCGCGCCTTTTCGCCTTGCCCGAGGGCGGGCGGCTGTTCGTGGGCGGCAAGCCCAAGGGCCTGTTCACCCTGGCCGGGGTGCCGGCCGAGAAGGCGGTGCTGCTGGTGGCCACCGGCACCGGCCTGGCGCCCTATGTCAGCATGCTGCGCACCCATTTGTTGGATGCCCCCGACCGACGCCTGGCGGTGCTGCATGGCGCCAGCTATTCCTGGGACCTTGGCTATCGGGGCGAATTGGAATCTCTAAGCCGCATTCGGCCCCATTGCCGCTATCTGCCGATCGTCTCCCGCCCGGCCGACGATCCCGATTGGGGCGGGCGAACCGGCCGGCTTACCACCTGGCTCGCCCGGGCCGATTTGGCCGAGGCTTGCGGTTTTCCGATCGATCCCGGGCAGGCGCATGTCTTTTTGTGCGGCAATCCGGGCATGGTCGAGGAGGCGGCGCGCCTTTTGGAGGCCCGGGGCTATGCCCAGGGCGCCCGGGCCAACGCCGGCCCCTTGCATCTGGAAAAATATTGGTAGCGAAACAAAAACGGCGTTGATCGGGCTTGATCAACGCCGCTATCGACCCTCGCGTGGCGGCGCGGTCCGCCGTTTGTGATCGCGCCTTATTCTGCTAGGATTTCCTCATGGTTGCCGCCCGCCCGCTTTTGTCGATCGTCGTGCCCTTCTTCAACGAGGGGGCCAATGTCGAGCGCTTGTTCTTGCGCCTGACGCCCTTCCTGGAATCCTTGGATCTCGCCTGGGAGGTGGTGTGCGTCAACGATGGCTCGCGCGACGACACGCTGGACCGGTTGCTGGCGGCGCATGGGCGCGATTCGCGCATCAAGGTGATCGACCTTTCGCGCAATTTCGGCAAGGAACTGGCGCTGTCGGCCGGGCTGGCCCATAGCCAGGGCGACGCGGTGGTGCCGATGGATGCCGATCTCCAGCATCCACCGGAAACCGTACGCGACATGATCGCCAAATGGCGCGAGGGTTATGACGTCGTCTACGCCATCCGCCACGCCCGCATCGGCCAGGGGCTGGCGGCGCGGCTGTTCGCCCGCGGCTTCTATTGGACCTTCGAGCATCTGGCGGAAATTCCCTTGCCGCGCGAGGCCGGCGATTTTCGCCTGATGGACCGCAAGGTGGTCGACGTCATCAACCGCATGCCCGAGCGCTCGCGCTTCATGAAGGGCATCTTCGCCTGGGTCGGCTTTCGCCAGATCGGCATTCCCTATCAGCAGGGCGAGCGGGTCGAGGGCGGCACCAAATGGGGGTTCGTCAAGCTCTTGCGCTTCGCCTTTGACGGGCTGACCTCGTTCTCCAACTTTCCGCTGCGCGTCTGGAGCTATATCGGCGCCATGATCGCCGGTCTTTCCTTTTTCTACATCGTGATCCGGGTGATCCGCACCTTGATTTACGGCGTCGACATTCCCGGCTACGAATCGATCCTGATCATCATGCTCTTCCTGGGCGGCATGCAGCTCTTGACGCTGGGCATCCTGGGCGACTATCTGGGCCGGGTGTTCAACGAGGTGAAGGGCCGGCCGCTCTATATTGTGCGTTCGACGCACGGGTTCGAGGACGGCGATTCATCGAGGCGCAAATGAGCCCTCACGCCTCGGGCGATTCGGTGATCGTGCGCTCGGTTCTCTATGCTGAAATCCTTCTCACCCCAATTCTTGCGGCACTGGCCCCTTTGGGGTTGGCCACCCTGATTTGGTTGGGAGGTATGACGCTCGCAGCGGATGCCGCGACGCGGCAGGCGCTAACAGCTAAGGCCCCGCCGCCATTTTATCTATTGCTGGCAGGCCTGGCGGGTTGGGGACTGCTTTCGTCGGCCTGGTCGGTTCACCCCGAACAAAGTCTCTGGTCGGGAACGCGTCTGCTCTTGCTGGTTCTGATCGCCCTGCTGCATTTAAAGGCGGTGGAAACGCTTGGGCCGGAACCTCGGCGGCGGATCCTTCGTGGGATGGCTTTTGCGGGTCTCGGCTACCTGTTGATTGTGACTCTGGCAGTCGGCAGCGAGAGTCCTTTGGTAAAGCTGTTTCACCTAATTGATCCAAAAAATTTGGATGACGACAAATCCCGGTTTAACCGTGGAATTGCGGCCTATACCGTCCTTTGCAGCGCCTACGTAATGGCCTGGATACGCTACCGGGGCGCTCTCTGGGGCATAGCGTTCGGTTTCCTTTCCGTCGCCGTATTAACCCACGGAATGTCCATGGCGGTGCCCCTGACCATACTTGGAGCGGGTTTGATTGGTACACTCGCTTGGAAACTCGGCCGGCCTGTCGCCTTCGCGGCCTACGGGATCATGCTCGCGCTCTTCTTGCTTTTGCCTCAAATCTTTGCGGCACTCTATTCACAAGACTGGGTCAAAGAGCTGCTCAGAAACACGATGTCCTGGAATATCAAGCATCGCCTGATTATTTGGCAATTTGCAACCGAGCGCTATTTCGAGCACCCATTGCTTGGCTGGGGTCTGGACGGGTCACGGCGACTTCCCGGGGGCAGCGACAGCATTCCGGGTGTCGAGGGTGCCGAATTCATGCCTCTGCATCCCCATAACGGCTTCTTGCAAGTTTGGTTGGAGTTGGGAGTGCCGGGCGCAATCTTGTTGGCGATTTCTTTGGCGCTACTGGCGCGATACCAGATGGCAAACCTCGGTGATGCCAAATTGCGCCTTGGCTTGGTTCTCGCCGCCAGCTTCGCGTATTTCATCCAAGGTTCGGTCAGTTACGGCATCTGGCAGAACTGGTGGATCGCGGTCGCCTTGCTGAGCGCGCTGCATTTTGCCATAACAGCGCCGTTCAATCCATCTCGGCCAACGCCGTAACCAACGTTTTGCCAATGAGGGCGTGATCGGCGGACAAAGAACGACCACCTCGGCACGCGATCGCTCAGACTGGGTCGGAGCGAGACAATATCGCCCGCGCGCACCTCGCTGGTCTGGGCGCCCGTCTTGAGACGCCGCGCCCGACTTGAACACCGCGATCGTCTTGCGCAAATCCCTCATCCTGAACGTGGCCTACCTTCCCAGGCATAAGCAGACGCCACGATCACGTTCAAATCCTCGTGCTGAGGATTCCAGCGCAACATCGTCTTGATCCGCGTCGAATCCGCAATCACCACGGCGCTGTCGCCTGCCCGCCTGGGCGATTCGAGGGCCGATAGTTTTTTTCCTGAGGCTCGCTCGACGGCCTCGATCACTTGGCGTACCGAATAGCCTCGTCCATATCCGAGATTGAAAGTGAGCCGACCGCCCTGTGCCTGCAAGTGGTCGAGCACTCTCAAATGCGCCGACGCCACATCCGAAACATGAATGTAGTCGCGCAGCGCCGTGCCGTCGGCCGTCGGATAGTCGGTACCAAAGATCTCCATGCCGGGCCGCTTGCCGAGTGCGGTCTCGCAGGCGATGCGCAAGAGATGGGTGGATTCCGGACCGCATTGGCCGCTCCGGCCCTGGGGATCGGCGCCGGCAACATTGAAATAGCGGAGCACGACATAATTCAAATCCCAGGCCGACGCCGCATCCTCAATCAACCATTCCGCCGCCAGCTTGGCACGGCCGTAGGGATTGAGGGGATGAAGGGGCGCATCCTCGCCAATCGGCTTCTCGCTCGCCTCGCCATAGACCGCGGCGGTCGAGCTGAAAACCAAATGTCTCACGCCCTCCCTTTGGCAGGCTTCCAACAACGAGCGCGTACCTTCGAGATTGACCGACCAATAGGCCAGGGGCTCGCGCACCGATTCCTCAACCGCGATCTTGGCGGCCAAGTGGATGGCGGAATCGCAGCCATGGCGCCGGATAACCGCACCCACGAACCCGCTGTCGCGCACATCGCCGATTTCCAAGGGAATGCCCTTGGGAACGAGAGATCGGTTGCCCGTCGAAAGATCGTCGAGTACGACCACGCTCCGCCCGGCATCGGCGAGCGCCAGCACGGTGTGGCTGCCGATATAGCCCGCGCCGCCGGTAATCAGAACGGGAGCACTCATGCGTTGATCCTCTCGACCGCGGCGCCCTGCCCCCGGGCCGCCATGCTCAGCGCCTCGATCATCTGTCGGGCTTGATGCTCGCGGCTGTGCAGCGGCGCTGCAGCCAGGCTCTGTTGCGTCAATCGGGTGAGCAGCCCGGCATCGTCCTTCAAACGCCCGGCGGCCGCGGCCAGGGCCAAGGGATTGCCGGCCGGCACGCACAGTCCAGCCTTGTCGCCCTGCACGATCGCCGTCGCCTCGCCCTCGGGGGCGGCGAGCAGGATCGGCAGACCCATGCCCATGGCCTCGAAAATCTTGGAGGGGATCACTTCGGCAAAGGCCTCGGCGTCCTTGAGATGGACGAGGGCGACGTCGAGCAAGCTCCAGATCACCGGCATGCGCTCCTTGGGCTGCGGCGGCAGAAAAACGACGTTCGCAAGGTTGCGCCGCTTGGCCTCGTCGATCAGCATCTGGCGCTCGGCGCCGGCACCGACCAGGACGAAACGGATGTCGTCGTGCCCCTGCAGGCTTGCGGCGGCGTCCAGAACATTGATCAGCCCATGCGCCATGCCGTGCGTGCCGACATAGCCGACGACGAACTTACCCGAAAGCCCCCATTCCTGGGCTAGCGCCTCGTCACGGGGCCTTGGCGCATAACGCGGCAGATCAACGCCGTTTCGCACCACGGCGATCTTGCCCGCCGGTATGGCGCGGCGCACCAGATCGGCCTTGAAGGCGCCGGTCAGGGCGATGATGGCGGCCGCGCGGCGGTAGAGGAACAGCTCAACCCACTCCATTATCGCCAACAGCCATTTCTGGCGCATGGCGCCGACGGCGACGATTGAGCGCGGCCAAAGATCGCCCAGTTCGAAGACGAAAGGCACCCGGCGGAACGCGCCCAGCATCCAGCCCGCCACGGCGGCGAAGAATTGCGGCGAGGTGGAGACCACCAGATCGGGCTTGCGTTCAAAGAGACCCGCTAACACGGCGGAGCCCATGAAGCTCATGAAGTCCAGCGTGCGCAGAAGAACGCCTTCGTTGGCGGTGATGAAGGTCTTAACGCGCACGACGCGCATGCCGCCGATCTCCTCCACCTGGCGCCAGCGGTTCTCGTAGCCCTCGAACAGCTTGCCCTGCGGGAAATTGGGGGCCGAGGTGATGATGGTCACCTGATGGCCCCATTGCACCCAATAGAGCGCACGCTCATAGACGCGAGTCGCCGCCGCATTGGTCTCGGGCGGAAAATTGTCGGCCACGAAAAGGATGGAGAGCCTGTCCCGGCCAAAACCGGGATTGATCCGCGCCAGTTGCTCCTCATAAACCGCTAGGTGCCTCTCGATCACCAGCTCGTCGCGGAACTCGAGGATGGCGCGCCTGCGGGCGGCTTGGCCCATGCGGCTGCGCAGCGCGGGATCGGCGACAAGGCGCTCGATGGCGCTGGCCAACGCTTCGATATTGCGGGAAGGAACCAGGTAGCCGGTTTCGCCTTCGATCACCACCTCGCGGCAGCCCGGCACATCGGTGGCAACGATTGGCCGACCGCAAGCGGCGGCTTCGAGCAGGCTTTTCGGCAGGCCCTCGCGGCGCGACGGCAGGGCGGCGATATGCGCCTTCGACCAGATTTCGCGCACATCGTTCTGGAATCCAAGCCAGTCGATGCCGTCGCGCCGGTCCCACTCCTCAAGGGTCGCTGCGGGAATCGAGGCGGGATTGTCCGGATCGGGGTCGCCCACCAGATTGAGCCGCACCGGCACGCCCTTGGCGCGCAGGCTGGTCACCGCTTCGACCAGATTGTGGATGCCCTTGTCCCACAGCATGCGCGAGACGACGGCCACCGTCACCTCGCCGGGAGGCTCGGGCTGGGGATGGAAGTGATCGATGTCGATGCCCGATCCCCGGATCAGGCGCACATGGCGCTGATCGAGGATGCCCAATTCCTTGAGCAGCCCGGCATCATCCTCATTCTGCAAGATGACCAGAGTGCGCTTGTTGTTGAGCAGCAGGCGCAAGAAGGTTTGGATGAAGGGGCGCAAGAGACGGGCCTGCGACGAGCCCGAGGTGAACACGTAGCCCAGACCCGCCACGGCGTTGACGATGGCGGGCGAGCCGGCGATCAGGGCGGCCAGCGTACCGAACAGGGTGGGTTTCAAGGCGACGTGGTGAACGATGTCGGGCTTTTCGCGCCGATAAAGGCGGACCAGCTCCCAGATCGTCGCCAATTCGTGAAGGATGTTGCCAAAGCGGCGACGCATGCGGATGGGGACGACGCGAAAGCCTTCGGCCTCCATGACCGGCCCGTGATCCCGTACGCGGGTCGCCACCACCACCTCATAGCCTTTGGCCTTGGCGGCCCGGGCGATGGCTAGGCGGTGCGAGCAGAAATACCAATCCTCGGTGACCAGAAAGAGCAGCTTGGGCATCAGCCGGCCCCTCCGCCCTGGGCGTTCCAGGCCTGGAACATGAGGATATTCCACAGCGCATGGTGCCGCTTCGTGCGCCCCGATTGATGGTCGCGCCACCAGCTCTCCACCAGACCGACGTCAAACAGTCCCTGGCGCTTCAGCCGCTCCGGCGCCAGCAAATCCATCGCCCAGCCCTTCAGCGGACCCTTGAGCCAGGGATCGATGGGCACGGCGAAACCCATCTTCGCCTTGCGCTCGAACAAGGGAGTCGGCAGCCTGCGAGCCAGGGCTCGGCGCAACAGCGCCTTGCCCTTGCCGCCCGCCACTCTTTGCCGCGGCGTGGCGGCGAAGGCGAGGGCAAACAGGCGGTGGTCAAGAAGTGGCACGCGCACCTCTAGGCCGCAGGACATGCTGGCGCGGTCGATCTTGGCCAGCACGTCATCGGGCATATAGTGCTGGATATCAGCCAGTTGCATGCGGTCCAAGGGTTCGAGATCCGTCCTTGGCTGCGCAAGGTAAGGGCTAGAAGCTTGTCCGGCAAGCGGGGTTTCGTCTTCGGCCAAGCCTTGCGCCGTCAATAGGCTGTGGATGCGCTCCAGATCCGTCTCGCCCAGCAAGGCGGCCAGTTTCTGCGCTTTCTCGCCCATCAGGCGGATGCCTAGGCTCAGACCCAACTCATCCCAGATTTCCGGCTTCACCACCCCCAAGGCGCCGGACCCAAGCCCGCGCAAGGGGCGCGGAATGACCTGAAGGAGCGGCCAGGCGCGGGCAATGAAGACATGGCGGTTGTAGCCTGCGAACATTTCATCGCCGCCATCGCCGGACAGGACAACGGCAACCCGCTCGCGGGCGAAGCGGCACATGAGGAGCGTGGGAATCTGCGAGGAATCGGCGAAGGGCTCGTCATAGATACTTGGCAGTTCCTCGACAAGGGCCAGCGCATCTTGCGCCGTGACAAAGGTCTCATGGTGCTTGGTGCCCAGATGCTGGGCGATTCGGGCGGCATCCACGCCCTCGTCATAGCCGCCTTCCGCAAAGCGCATCGTGAAGGTTTGGATGGGCGGGCCGCCCTGGGCGGCCAGATGGGCTACGACAACCGAGGAATCAAGACCGCCCGAAAGGAACGCGCCGATGGGCACGTCGGACACCGTCTGACGACAGACGGCGTCGGCGAGCAGCGCGTCCAGCTCGCCCGCCAAATCCTCGAGAGGGACTTGGCCCCGGCGGGCCAGACCCTGGCCGATGGCGTGGCTCGCATTCCACCAGCGTTCGATGCAAGGCGGCTTGCCATGGGTCAGGATCAGCAGATGCCCAGGCTCCAACTTGCGGGCCGCCCGCCAGATCGAGAAAGGTGCGGGAACATAGGACAGGCGCAGGAAATGGGCCAAGGCCTCGCGGTCGAGTTCGCGCTCGAAAGCGGGATGGGCCTCCAGCGCCTTCAGTTCAGAGCCGAAGAGGAAAAGGCCCGGAAACGATGCCCAATAGAGCGGCTTGACGCCCATGCGGTCGCGGGCCAACGCAAGGGTGCGGGACTCGCGGTCCCATAGCGCCAGGGCGAAGATGCCGTTGGCCATCTCCAGAGCCGCCCGAAGGCCGAAGCGGGCGGCGTATTCGAGCAGGGCCTCGGTGTCCGACGTGCCCCGCCAGGGATGGCCGGGCAGTTCGGCGCGCATCTCCTCGGCGTTGTAGATCTCGCCGTTATAGACGAGGACAAAGCGCCCCGAGGCCGAGACCATTGGCTGCGCGCCTGCGGGCGTAAGGTCACGGATGGCCAGTCGCGCATGGCCGAAGGCCAGCCCGGCCGCCCGGTCCTCCCACGCGCCTTGCGCGTCGGGTCCGCGATGGGCCAGCGTGGCCGCCATGCGCTTCGCGTGGCTGCCCGCTTCGGTCGCCCTGTCGGTCAGAAGGCCTGCGATGCCGCACATGAAGCTGAAGTCATTTCTCTAATTGCTGTTCAGGCCGCCCTCTTGCGGTGCCTTCGCTCGCAGAAGACCCGCCAATGCCAGGGCATCCAACGCGCTCAATTGGCGCCACGATTCGGGACTATTCTCGCCCCATAATACATTCTTCTCCTACCGCTCAATAGCGGGCCTAGGCGCTCTCCAGACGAGCAGAGGGCCGGAGTGGCGCCAATCATTTTTGCGACAGGCTTCTGCGCACGCGCGAAATCTGATCGGCAAGAAAGCCCGCCAGCAGGAGATTGGCCGTCAGAACCAGCAAGGCCAGCGTCGACTTGCTGACGTTGTTTTGCAGCAGATCGAGGAAAAACGACACGGCAAAAATCGCACCGAAAAAGGCCGAGAAAGGCAGGAAAATCCGCAAGGGGTGGAAGATCAGGCTGCTGCGGATGATCATCAGCACCGCGGCCAGGCCGCTCGACAGCTTGACGAAGCTCCTATTCCCCTGGCGGCTGCGCGACACAATGGGGATGAAGCGGACAAAATGCCCCTCACTCACCAGCGCCATCGTTGATGAGAGCGAGAACGAGAAGCGATCCGAGCACAGCGCCAGATAGGGAAGAATCGTCGAGCGGCGCATCAGCCTTAGGCCCGAATTCACGTCAGGGATGGCATCGTTCAACAAGTAGCGGGCGAGAAAGTTCAACAGATATTTTCCCGGCCGCCGCAGAGCGGGCGAGGTTGAAATGTCGCGCGCGCCCACCGTCATGTCGTAGTCCTGCGCTCCGGGGAGCATCCGGTCGATCTCCTCCGCCATATGCTGGCCGTCGGCGTCCATGGTGAGGACGAAATCGCCCCTCGCTGCCCGTATTCCCGCTTTCAGCGAGGCACCATAGCCGCGGTTCAGTGGGTGCTGCATCAGCCGGACATTCTCCCATTTGACGACGTGCTGGGCGGTGGAATCCGATGAGCCGTCATCGACGACAATTACCTCCCAGGCGATTTCCGGGCGCTTGGCCATGTAGTCCGAAAGTTCGCGCAGGACGGCATCGATCGTCTCCTGCTCATTGAAGGCCGGGATGACGATGCTGACGGATTGGGGTGCGTTCATGACATGCTCACCGGTAAAGCTTCGGCGCCGCGTTGATCACGGTCAGCGTTTCTTCAAGATTGAAGCCGACGAGCGCGGCATATTCGCGCATCGCTTCCCAGCGGGGTTGGTTGTCCCGCTCGACAAGAGCAAGGGCTTCCTCGCGGCCGATCAGGCCCGCCCGGATCTGATTGCTGCGAAACGTATCATGCTCGGAAAAGCCCGCGATCGTATGGTAGATGAAATTGTAGAAGGCCGCCGTGCCGTCGCCAATGCGCCAGGTCGTCGCGGCATCGCCTGCCGTCTCCCACTCATAGTCCCGCCGCAACGTTTCCTGGATCTTGTCCTCGTCCCAGGGAATATAGTGGTAGAAATAGACGAAATCGTCGCGCGCGACATAGGTCGACCAATAAGCCGCCGCGCTGTCGAGCAACGATCCATTGAGGTAGGCTGGATTTTTAAGGAAGCGGCTGAGGTAATAGGCGGCCAGGGCGATTTTGTTGCCGAGAGAGTATTTCCAGAGGACTTGACCATGCTGGCTTTCGCGGATGTTGCAAAAGCCGGTCTTGAACTCGGTGCGCTCAAGCTCGTTACCGGCGCAGAAGAAGACCAGATCAATGCCGAGCTGATGGCGCAACTGGCGGCCATAGTGGTAGAACAGCTTGTCGCCCGCCATGAAGAGCGGAACCATGCCGAGATCGGGCTGCTTGAGCCAGGCCTCGATGTTGCGCCGAATGTTGCGCCTCTTGGCGGGAATATCCGGCGAGCGGATGATGTGCTCAATGCCCAGCTTGGCGCAGAGGCGTGAGATGTTCCGCCTAGCCAAGTCCGTCACCATGCCCCAATCGTAGGTATAGGCAACGGGATTCAAGCCCAGTTCCGTCTTCAAATAGTGCAGGCCGTAGGAGCTGTCCCGGCCGCCCGAAACGGCGACGATGCAGTCGGCTTCGCCCTTCCTTCTGAAGGGCTCGACCAGCTTCAAGAGGGCGTTGCGCCCCTGGGCGGGCTTGGGCTTCCGATCCCGGCACAGCGAACAAACGCCCGCTGCATCGAAACTTATGCCGGGAAATGTCTCCGGCAGCACGCAGCAAGCGCAGCGGCGCAGGATCGCTCTTCCACCGCCTTTCCAGACGAAGGTGACCGGCTTTGACGTCCTATCCGGCTCGGCAAGCAAGGTCGATCCTGAAAGTTTGAACCCTTCCGCGCCGCCTTTGGCGATCGGCAGTTCCATCGCCTGGCCGGGACGAAGATGCGCAATCGCGGCATCGCCAGCGAGGATCTTCCAGGGCGAGGCTGAAATCGCCCCCTCAAGACTCGCCCGCTCCGAAGCGAAGGCCGCGAAACCACCGACCAGATTGTCGAGCACATAAAGCGAGCCATTGTTGGTGGACAGGAAAAGGCTGTCCGCATCCTTGGTCACAAAGGCCAGATTGGCCACGCCTTCGGCTTGCCGATAAACCTCGGCCAGGGCGGCCCTTAAGCCATGCCCGCTCTTTCTTAGATCATCGAACACCCGGAACAGCACCTCGGTATCGACGTCGCTCGTTTTTTTAAGGTGGGGATGACGCTCCCAGAGGCGCGCCTCATTGACAATGATGCCATTGTGGACGCCGATGGTGGCGTCGGTCATCACGGGTTGATTGTTGTCGTTGACGGTCTGCCAGCCGTTGGTCACCAGACGGCTATGACCGAACATCGCAAGAGGCAGGCCGAGCTTTCCGCCGCTGGCGGCGCGGGATAGAAAATCCTCCATGAAGCGTTTGAAGGGGGGCGAGGCGACCATCGCCGACGCCCGTCCTGCGGCCTTGAAAATCTCCACCTCATCCCCGTAACGAAGCGCCAATCCAGCCGCCTCTTTGCCCCTTTGCTCCGCGAGCAGGAACAAGTTGGAAAGACAGGCCTCGAACTGCCTGACCGTTATCGCCGCCGGCGGGCGCAAAACAAGTCCGAAAATGCCGCACATGGGAACACGGGCTCAAGGGTGATGAGGTGACGGCGGGATGAATGCGCTTTTGGTCTGGAACGCAGGGCGCTGTGTGAAAGCGAAAACGCTCCCGAGACTCGCCTATTTCAGCCAGACGGGCAAGAGGGCAATTGGTGGCGGATCAGCACTTCCCGAGATTGCGCACGCCCTCTACCAGGGAAATTGGATGAGGAAGGCTGAGAGTGGGTCGCGCCAAGGCCTGCGCCGCGCCAAGACTTCCTGGCGGTTCTCGATCATGAAATCGAAGGTGCTGAGATACGCGGCGCACATGCGCGCCGAGTCGTGGGGATAATCGCGGAGCGCCGCGCAATGCATGTCGTAGCGCGCCAGGAGCTTGCCCAGGGCCTCGCCGACATCGTTGGCGTTTTCAAACATCTCCCCAAAGCCGGCGCAATATTCTGGCAAGGCGCCGCTGTTGCGGAACAAGAGCGGCAGGCCGCACAGCGCCCCCTCGATATGATGCATGCCGGCCGGTTCGTTCAGGGAGGCCGTGACGTAGCCATGGTGCCGCCTAAGCTCGGCGGCCAGATCCGGGCCGTCCAGAGGAGCAAGATGCCGGGCATGCCGCAGGGCATGGCCACCCGGCACGTTGCCGATATAGGTGAACTCAAGACGGCCTTGCCAGGTGGGCTCGCCCATCATGGCGTCGAGACGGTCATAGACGTCGAACCCCTTGTTGGCGTGGGCGCCCCAATGATGGGTCACTAGCCGGAAAGGCTCGTTGCGATTCCAGGGCGCGCGCCCAGCATCCGTAAAGACTCTGCGATCCGCTCCGTTGTGTATCACGCGGAAGGGGGTCTCGCCGCGCCAGAGATCCAGATCGGCCAGCCAGCGGCCAATGAAGATGGTGTGGTCCGCCGCATAGTTAGCCAGCCTGAGCCGGAGATTCATCGTGTGCGTGCCCTTGCGCTCGTCGCATTCATTGATCCGGTGCGCGACAAGGGTGCGGGGATGGCGAAGCACGTGGCGGAAGACGGCACCGGGCGTAAAGGGGACGACGGGATTGCGGCTGCGCGGGTCAACCATCAAGATGATGTCGATGCCGGGATGGCCAAGACCATAGACCACCTCATCGCCGCGCTCCTCGAGGGCCTCGATCAAGGCCTTGGCGAAACGGTTGCCGCCGCCCCAGGGCCCGGATTGCGGCCGGTGGCCGAAGGCGATCCTCATGTTGCGGCTTCCGCCACGGCCCAGATCTCGCCCCAAAGTGTCCGCTGTTCAACAATGCGAAGACCGGCCGCCGTCACCTCGGTTTCGAATTCCAATAGCGTGTGTTCGATGCAGTGCGTCGGATCGGACCGGAAATCCACCCCCAACTCGCGCCTGAGAGGCATCCGCCAATCCCGCTCGAACAGGGGCACGCGGATAAGGATCTTCCTGGGGGCGGCCTTGGCAAGGATCATCTGCAAGAACTCCACGCGCCGCTCGATATGTTCGAGGACGTTGGAAAGGATGACGGCGTCCCACGACCCCGCCGGCAGGCCGCTCGAGGCGTCGGATTCGAGGAAACATAAATTGCCGGGATGAGGAAGGGCGCGCGCCTGGCGCAAAATGTCCGGATCGGAATCGATCGCCGTTACGCGGACGCCGGGGACGCGTTCGGCGATCGAGCGCGCCACGGCGCCGATGCCGCAACCAATATCGAGAACGCTTGAGCCCGCCTCCAGGCGCTCGACGAAGAAGTCATGATACCGCGTCAGACGATGCTTGGGATGAATTCCACCGCCGTAAGCGGTGGCCCACTCGGCGATCAGACGCTCAAGCACGTCCTGTACCTTGAAGAGAATGCGAAGGGCGCGCTCCGGGCTCCAAAGCCTCCACAGCCGCAAAAGGATCGACCGCCCCCATGACACCCCCCATCCCCCCGTCATATCCTCATTCCATTGTCATTGGCCTCGGCGATCTTCCGATCGCGCAAGAGCAAGGCCGACCAGAAAAGCCACATCAGTCCCAGTATCCCCAAGAATGCGCCATCGATCGGCGGATGTTGCCGCTCGGGCGCCGCAACGGCTTTTCCCTGGAGTCTGGCGATCCTCCAGTCCAAATAGGGTTTGGAGAAGTACATTTTGCCCATAAACCCCAAGGGTCCGTCCTTGATGGCGACGGTCCAGGGCTCTGCCGTCGCCACGCCGCGCAACAGGGCCATTTGAAAACCATCCGCCGATTGACCTTCCAGCCCCATCGACGACACACCCGGGCGATAGCCCAAATCGCGGGTTTTCGTAAACAGCGCTTGGCCGGCGAAGGACAAGAGACACAGGCCCGCCATGACGGACATCAAGACGTTCCGCGGCATGGCCGGACATTGGCGGACCAGCAGCCACCACCCGAGAAAGCCCAAGGGAAAGAGGGGAAAAAGAGAGCGGTAGCCGAACGACATGCCCGGGCTTTTCCAGATCAGCACGATCATGATGCTAAATCCGGCATAGGCGAGAACGAGGAGCAGAGCGACGAGTGACAGCCAAGTGAACCGGCGGGCCATCTGGAGGAACAGCATGAGTATCGCCGCTCCCGTGCCGAGAGACGCTACCGGGTGCGTATAAAGGAGCCCGAACTCGGAACCGAAAAGGAGTACCGGCAGATTTTTTAAAAGACCCAGCCACTGCGCTATGACCGGTGAGCCGCTTTCCAGAGACGTAAGCTGCGTCGTGTTGGCATAGACGACGCGGCTGGTCAGCAAGACGTGGTCGTAGACGGCGAGATTCAACAAGCCCAAGGGAAAGAGCGCCAGGCAAAGCGCTATGGCGTAACGGAAAAGGAATTCCTTGAGCGATGACGGGGCGGGGGGCGCTGACGGGGTCAAGGAGAGGACAAGAAGCAACGACAATACGGGCAGGAGCAGAACGTTGAGATCGGAAAAGCGAACGCCAACCGTAAGAACGGCGCCAAGCGCGCCAACCCCCGTGGCCCACCAAAGGCGCAGCCCCTTCTCCTGAAGCGTCGTTGCGGCAAGAGCCCCGCCATAAAGCGCGAGCGAAAGCGCGAAAAACTCGAAGCCATGGGCCATGCGCGGGCGCCCGAACACGAAATAATAGACGCCCGATCCAACCGCCATCAGCAGCACCATGGCGGGACCCGCCCGCCGGTCTAGACTGCGGGCCGTCCGCGCCAACAGGAAAACGGCGGCAAGGAAGTAGAAATGCACGGCAAAGGAGAAGCCGAAATAGCTCCAGCTATGCCGATACTGGCTGCGATCCTTTATAACGGGATGTCTCACCGCCCGGTCGACCAGCGAGAACAAGGTAACAAAAGGCGCTGCCATCAATCCGGCGCCATAGAATCCCCCCGGAACACGGCCGTTAAGCGCCATGTTCCGGCAACATTTCAGCTCGTTAGAGAAATCGAGATCGCCATCGATGCCAAGGCTCATGGCGTAGCTCAGATAGGTGACGTCATCATCCGATTCCCGAATATCCGCCGACCATTGGTGGCGCGCGATCAGCAAGACGCATGCGATGACCAGGAGAAAGAAGGTCCAACGGGCGGCGGGCGCAGACGTGACGGCCTTTGCGGACACGGATCGATTCCTGTTAAACACGCGGCATTAGTCCAGCGTCACTGGACTTGACTCGGATTGGGCGTATCTTAATTGCAACGCCCGATCAAGTGGGCAGTATTCTTGCCTTGTCCCCAACGGGCACGCGGGGAGGCAAAGCGCTGGCAGGCTGGGGGAAAGAACGCTATTTTTCCTTCTGGCAAGACAGGGCGCGAACGACAAGGGCAACGGGGCGGATGCCAGATACTCACACCATTTATCAGAGGGCTTGCTTGCCTCCCCGATTTTCCGCCAGCTCCAGCCCCCGCTTCGGCCCCAGAAAGTCCACGCCATGACGTCCGAGGCTGGCGCTTCCGCTTGCCGCGTGTGCGGAGCCGAGAAGGCGGCCTTTCGCCTCGAAGCGAGAGGGTATCAATTCTTCTCCTGCCAAGGCTGCGGCTATGTTCAGATCGATCCGCCGCCCTCTGCCCTGGCGCTTCATGCGCTGTATGGAGAGGACTATTTCGACAAGGGCAAATACGTTGTCGATCGAGCGGAGCGGCGAGAGCAGGAGCGGCGCGTCAGTCTGTTGCGAAAGGCGGGCGTCAAGACGCCCGCCCGTCTGCTCGATTATGGCTGCGCGACGGGTGCATTTCTGTCGCACGCCAAGCAAGAATTCGACATGTGGGGCGCCGAGGTGTCAGCCGCCGCCTTGTCCAAGGCGCGTGACAGACTGCCGGATTTGAGCGGGCGCTTGCTTGGCCTGGATGAGCTTGATGCCCTGGAGACGGGGTTCTTTGACGGCGTTCTGCTATGGGATGTCGTCGAACACCTGCTGCATCCCGTCGAGGATCTGCGCAAGGCCGCCCGTCTCGTCCGGCCAGGGGGCGTGATGGCGTTTTCGACGCCGGATATCGGCGCCGTGACGGCCCGGCTGATGGGGCGGCGCTGGGCCTTTATGACCCCTCCCGAACACGTAGGTTTCTTTGACCGGCGCGCCCTGTTCGCGTTGATGAAGGATCTTGGGTTCGAACCGGTCACCAGCTTCAGCCGGGGCAAATGGGTCAATCTCGGCTTTCTGCTCTACAAGATCAGCCGTATCCTGCCAGAACTGGTCAGCCAGGAAACGGTGGGGAGAGTCCGGCGCTCGGCGTTTGGCAGGCTTTGCCTGTACGTGCCTACGGGCGACATCCTCTACGCGGTTGGCGTCAAGCAAGGAGCCTGATCAGCGCGTGACCGGCGTCCGGAACAAGCCCTTCCAGATGTCGCCGGTGTAAATGGCGCTGACAGCGGTTTCGCAGCTTGACCAACAGCCGGGACAGGCCGCGACCTTTTCGCGAAAGGGCTTCATCTTCGCGCCATGCCAGAATTCCTTGAAATCGGTCTGGCGGAGATTCCCCACGACCGCCCGGTCATAGAGGCATACCGGCACATCGCCATTGGGCAGAATGCGAAGATGACTGCCGAGTGCGACGCATCGCGGCCCGGTATGCGGTCCCGGCTCCACCATGCGCGAATAAAGTCCATTCATAAAATAGGAATCGACAATCTGCTCAAGAAAGCTGTTGTTGCTCTTGTTGTCGGCGGCGATACGCCGCATGGCACGCTCGATCCCTTCCGGGGTCCACTGACCGAAGGTGCTGAGAGATGAAGCGGGATCAAACGTCTCCGTTCCATCGCCCTCGCTGTAAATCGTCGCCTTCGAATCGTAGGCGATGGAGGCATAGACCGGAACGTTCATCGGCGCCAGGACGGCCTTCAGTTCCTCATAGGCGCCGAGCGACTCCTCATCAAGAATGGCTTGATTGACGCCGACATGCAGCCCGGTTGACTGGCGCAACCGAACAAGCTCCTGGACCGTTTGCATCGCCTTGTTGTAGGCGCCGTTCACGCCGCGAATCTTGTCATGCTTTTCGCCCAGATCGTCGATCGAGACTTTGATATGGATCTGACCGGGCCGTTCCACCCGCTCGATCATCTCGACGATGCGCCGGGTGAGAATTCCGTTGGTCGTGATGTGGATCAGGGAGGGTCGATTGATCCGGTCTAGGGAATTGACGATTTCGGCTAGGTCCTTACGCAAGAATGGCTCACCGCCGGAAAGCCGCACGACATCAAGCCGCCCAAGCTGGGAAAATACCCGCTCAATGTCATCGAGCGTCATCTCGTCTTGCGGGGTTTTCTTCCAAACGTCGCAAAAGAGGCAGCGGTGATTGCAGGCCCAGGTGACGAAAAACGTCACGAAGGACGGCGACTGGGTGAAGCCCAGCCGCCCAAGCATCGCCGAGCGGACGATATTGGCCAAAGTCAATAGCATGGGACGTATATGCGCTTTACCAGCCGCATTTTCAACGCAAACGACCGTCTGCAGGCTGCCTTCTTCTCCTTCTGGCCCGAAAAGCCAATTTCATTTCCGAGCGATGTTTCCATCAAGGGCTCAATTGGAATAGCCGGATTATGGGCCGCCTACAAAAAATCGCGGCAGGCCACGATGTCCTTGGCAATTGGATGCTCACCCATGAATTCATTCGCGCTTGAGGCAACCCCGGCACGAAAATACTTCTCAAGACTGCAAAATTACAAACCTGACGCCTTAGCACTACTTTGGCACTTTTTCATGGGGATGCTCCCGGAGGCGGTATTTGCAGCGGAAACATCGGATGGGGCGTTTTGGCGTGAGTGCCTCGGTGATGGCGCGCCGAACGGCGGGCAGGGTGGGGTGAGGCGGGCCGTGG
>JACRPC010000034.1 GCA_016214125.1 Rhodospirillales bacterium
AAGGTTTGGCGACCAAACCCTACCGGAGTTTCACGATGACCACCGCCGTGGATAACTGGCCCGCCGCCGCCAGACTCTTACGGTCGCGGCCGACGGGCCAGTTACCCACCGCTCCTACACCACTCGGGGGGACGTGACCCGCCCGATACTCCTCATCCCAAACCGGCCCGACCGGGAAGGCCAGCCCATAGGATCGGGCGACCGCCAGACCGGGATCGATCAAGGTGGTGAAGGTCACGCCCTTTTCCTCGCGGGTGGTGCGGGCGGCCTGGCGGTCTTCCGGCGAAATGGCCAGCAGATCGGCGCCCAAGGCGCGGATCTCGGGCAGATATTCTTCCAAGGTCAGCAGTTCCTGGGTGCAGAACGGGCACCAGCCACCGCGATAGAAGCTGAGGACCAAGGGATTGCGGAGATGATCGGCAAGCCGATGAAGGACGCCATCCGCATCGGCCAAGGTAAAATCCGGGGCGCGATCGCCTTCCTTGATCGCCCGTTCCGGCAGGCCGTTGCGGCCCAACTCGTCGAGCACGCCTTGCACCGCCGAAGCCAGCCGTGAGCTGGTATCGGCCTGGTCGAGTTCGCGCGCCTGGTCCAATCGAAGGGTCAGATACAAGGCGATTCCCCCAGCAAAGGTGGCCTTGTTCTTAGGTCGTCGTTCCACCCTTACATGACAAGTGCCGCCCGGCGGAAATTCCGGGCGGCACCTGAAGGGGCATGGCGTCCGAGGGGCGGGCGCTTAGGCCGCCTTGACGTCTTTCAGGAATCGGCTGATGGCGACGCTCAGGCACTCGGACTTTTCCGACATGTCCTTGGAGGAATCGAGCACCATGCCGGCGGCCGAGCCGGTCTCGGTCGAGGCCTGCATGACGCCGGAAACGTTCGAGGTCACCTCGCGCGTTCCCTGGGCCGCCTGTTCGACGTTGCGGGCGATCTCTTGGGTGGCGGCCGATTGCTCCTCGACCGCGGTGGCGATCGAGCTGGCGATCTCGCCGATTTCCATGATGATCTTGACGATGCCCTTGATGGCCTCGGCGGCGCGGCTCGTCTGGTCCTGCACGGCGTTGATCTGCTGGGTGATCTCGTCGGTGGCCTTGGCGGTTTGGTTGGCCAGGCTCTTCACCTCGTTGGCGACCACGGCGAAACCCTTGCCGGCTTCGCCGGCCCGGGCGGCCTCGATGGTCGCGTTCAAGGCCAGCAGATTGGTCTGGCTGGCGATGTCGTTGATGAGGTGGACGACCTCGCCGATGCGGGCGGTGGCTTCGGTCAAGCCGTTGACGATTTCGGTGGTGCGGTTGGCTTCGCCCACCGCGTTGGCCGAAATGGTGGAACTGTTCGAGACTTGGCGGCTGATCTCGGTGATCGAAGAGGAAAGCTCCTCGGCCGCCGCGGCCACCGTCTGCACGTTGGTCGAAGCTTCCTCGGCGGCGGCGGCCACCGCGGTGGCCTGACGGCTGGTCTGTTCGGCGTTGGCCGACATGGTGGTGGCCGTGCCGTTGAGCTGCTTGGCCGCCTTGGCGAAGGCTCCCACCAGTTCGGAAACATCCTTGTCGAACTGGCCGGTCAGCACTTCGATCTTCTTGGCGCGTTCCTCGCGCGCCAGCCGATCACGTTCCTGCTGGGCCTCCAATTCGCGTTGGCGAATCAGGCCATCCTTGAACACCTGCATCGCCGATGCCATGTCGCCCACCTCGTCCTTGCGTCCGACGCCAGGCACTTCGACTTGAAGGTTGCCTTGTGACAGCGAATTCATCGCCTCGGTCATGCCGTGCAAGGGCACGGTGATGCCGCGCGCCGTGGTGAAGGCGATGGTGCCGCCCAAGCCCAAGCCGATGGCCAAGGCCGCCCAGACGACGACCAGAAGGGTGGCAATGCTGGAATCGATGTTCTCGGCATCCTTTTTCAGCAAGGTCTTCTGATTGTCGACCATGCCGCCGGCGCGCCGACCGTCGGCACCCTTCTCGCCTTCGAACAGCGCGAACAGGCGGTTGACGCGAGGCAGGGCCTCGCCGGCCAGTATCTTGCGGGCGTCTTCGGGGCTGGTGGCCTGGGTGGTTTCGGCGCGGTCCTGCACCTCCTTCAGCTCACCCATGATCTTCTTGATCTCGTCCCAGAGTTCCTTGTTCTTGGGATTGGTGAAACGGGCGGCGATCTTGTCCATTTCCCCGGACAGCGTGCCAATCTCCTTCCAAGAATCGGCGCGGTCAGTTTTCAGCGCTTCGTTGCCGGTCAGCATGAAGCCGCGCAGGGCGGCCAGCGAGTTCACCATCTGGGTTTGAATGCGGGCGCCGGTGTCGGCGGCCGGCATTCGGATATTCGTCATCAAATTGGTCGCCGCATCGATCTTGTTGACGCTGATCACCGCGTAGATGGCGATGGCGGCAATGATGAAACACAGGAGGCCGAAGCCGAGCCACAAACGTTGGCCAATGCGCAAGGATGAAAACATGGTCATATCCCCTCTAAGAGAATGCGTTGAAAACCGTGCGCCCCGTATCGTTCGAAGTGGTGGTCTCGGTTTTTGTTACAAGTTACAAAATGAAATATATGGGTAATTGGCGCTAAGTGTTATTGATTTGTATCAAGTTAGCGGAACTTAAGTATGAATGAGTGTTAACGGAATTGGAATCCCTTGTCGCGCAATAGACGAAGGCTTGCTTCAACAACTTGAGAATCATAGAGAATCCCCTTCTGGCCCTCGATTTCCGACAAGGCGGCGGAAAGGCCGGGGGCGGGTCGATAGGGGCGGTGGGCGCACATGGCTTCCAGCACATCGGCCACCGCGATGATGCGGGCTTCCATCGGCATCGGACCTTCGACGTCGGAGGGATAGCCGCTTCCATCGAGGCGGCGGTGATGCTGAAGGATGGTTTGGGCGAGCGGCCAGGGCAGTTCGACGGTGGCCAGAATGTCGTGGCCGACGCGCGGATGTGATTTGACGATTTCGAATTCGATGGGCGTGAGCGGTCCCGGCCGGTTGGAGATTTCGCTTGGCACATAGACCATGCCGATGTCGTGCACCAGACCGGCCAGATAAATTCCCTCGATGGCGCTTTCGCCCATATCCATTTCGCGGGCGATGGCGGCGGCCAGCCGGGCGACCCGCTGCTGGTGGCCGGCCGTGTAGGGATCGCGGGTTTCGATGGTGAGCGCCACCGCGCGCACCGTTTGCACCAGGGCGTCCTTGACGCGTTGGCTTTCCCGGCTGCGCGCCGATTCCGCCCGACGCCGCCGCTCGATTTCCGCCGAAAGATCGGTGGTGCGTTCGCCCACCTTGAGTTCCAGTTCGTCGTGGGCGGCACGGATCTGGGCGCGCGACACGGCCAGTTTCCGATTGAGCGCGAAAAGCTCGAACAGACCGAAGGCCATGATGCCGATCAGGGCGAGCGCGCTTAGAATCCAGGCGGCGTGGGTGCGGAAGACGTCGGCCAGCGTCACTTCGCCGAACTGGGCGTAGGGGCCAAGCTTCAGGCTTCGCATGAGATCGTGAACGATGGCGTAGTTGAGCGGCACCGTCCAACCCGCGGTGTCCGAGGCGCGCGCCGGCGTCGCGTCGGGGGTGATCGCCATCAGCGCCACCGCAACCCTGCGCGCCAACTCGTCGTCCGTATGGGCGGCGCGAGCGATCGGCCATCCGGGATAGGCGGCGGTGCTGATCGCCAGCGGATAATCGCCGCGCGCTCCCGGCAGGCGCAGCACTTTGAGATCGCGCGGGCCGATTTCACCGCTGGCGATCATGCGTTCGATGACGCCGGTGCGCACCAAGCCGACATCCGCCCAGCCGGCCATCACGGCGCGCACCACCTCGTCTTGGACATTGGCGAAGGTCAACGCCTTGGGCTCGCGGGCAAGATCGATGCCCATCCGGCCCAGCTCGTAACGCAAAACCTGATAGCCGCCGAACGAGGCGTCCGAGGCGGCGATCGCCGTCTTGCCCTTGAGATCGCGCGGTCCTTGCAAGGTGGTGTTGTCGGCGCGGGCGATTAGCACGCCGCCATAGGTGGTCAAGGGGCCGCTCGGCCCATTCTCGACCAAGGTGGCGATGCGGGTGGCGCCGCGCCTGGCCTCGAGATCGACATAGATGAGCGGGTTGGCAAGGATGAAATCGAGCAAACCGTCGGCCATCGCCCGGTCGGCCTCGTCATAGGCCAGCGGCACGATTTCGAAGCGGGTGCCGGGAATGGCCTTGGACAGGTAGTCGGCGGTGGCTTGCCATTGCTTGGCGGCCAGATCCTTGCCGGCCGGGGCGACCACCCCCAGACGCACCCCATCCTCCTCGGCAGCCCGACCGCTGGCGACCGGCGCCAACGCCAGGATAAGAGCCAGCGACAGAACACCCAAACGGTTCATCGGGCACCGTCCCGAAACCGGCACCAGACCGGTGTGTGGTCTGAGGCCTTGTCGGCGCCGCGCGGGCTGCGATCGATTCCGGCATCGGCCAAGCGGTCGGCCAGATCGGGCGACAGCAGAATGTGGTCGATGCGCATGCCCTGGTTGCGCGGCCAGGCGCCGCCCTGATAGTCCCAGAAGCTGTAGGCGATGGCGTCGGCGTGACAGGCGCGAAAGGCATCGACCAGCCCCAGATTGAGAAGCGTGCGCCAGCGGGCGCGGCTTTGCGGTTGGATCAGGGCATCGGCGGATACCGCCTGGGGATCGTAGACGTCGCGGTCCTCGGGAATGATGTTGAAGTCGCCCCCCATCACCAGCGGCCGGCCCTCGTCGAGATGCGCCCGGGCGCGCGCCGCCAGGCGGTCCATCCAGGCCAGCTTGCAGGGGAACTTCTCCGATTCGACCGGGTTGCCGTTGGGGGCGTAGAGACAGGCCAGGCGAACGCCGCCTTCCGTCGTTGCCTCCAGGTAGCGGGCCTGGGCATCGTCGGCGTCGCCGGGCAGGTCGGTCCGGATGTCGGCCAACGGGGTTTTGGAGAGAATGGCCACGCCGTTATAGGCCTTCTGGCCGGCCACCGCCGCCTGATAGCCCCGTTCGCGGAAGGGATCGCCAGGAAAGGCCTCGGTCGGACATTTGGTCTCCTGCAGAAACAAAAAATCGGGCGCCGCCCGCTCGAGCCAATCGAGCACCAGGGGAAGGCGGACCTTGATGGAATTGACGTTCCAGGTCGCGACCACCGTCACCGAAACACGGGCCTAGACCGAGAAGGAACTGCCGCAGCCGCAGGTCGAGGAGGCGTTGGGATTGCGGAAATGGAAGGACGCGCCGGCCAGATCCTCGACGAAGTCGAGTTCGACCCCGCGCAAGAGTTCAAGTGACATTTCGTCGACCACCAGGCGGACGCCGTCTTGCTCATAGACCAGATCGTCGGCGTTCTTCTGGGAGTCGAGCTGCATGGCGTATTGGAACCCCGAGCAGCCGCCGCCGGAAACCGAAAGGCGGAGCATGGCGTTGGGATTGCCTTCGCCCTCGATGAGAAAGCGAATGCGCCCCAGCGCGTTCTCGGTAAGAAGGATCGGGCAATCGGCGACCATGGTGTTCATGGCGACTTCTCCGGCTGGCTTCAAGTGCTTGAATTATACCATGGTGATGTGGGAGAAGGAGAGGGAATTGTCAAGGTTGTCCTCCCCGGCCTAGTATTGGCTGCAACAGACAAAGGCTTCCAATCATGCTCCTGAGGTTGCTCTTCGGCCGCCCCGCCGGCCAAGCCATGCTGGCGGTTCTTTTCCTTTCGGTTGGCGTCGCTAAGGCCGATACCCATCCGGGCATCAAGCTGGTCGAAGACCTTCATGCCGCCATGCTGGGCGTCATGAAGGACGCCCAAGGTCTCGGCTATGATGGGCGGATCGCCAAATTGGCTCCGGTGCTCGAGCGGGTCTATGGCTATTCGGAAATGGTGCGGGTGGCAACCGGCAGCCATTGGAAGAACATGGGCGATGCCGATCGGGCGGCCCTGGTTAAGGCCTATGGGAAGATGTCGGCGGCAAGTTATGCGGCGCGCCTCGACGGCTATGGCGGCGAACGCTTCGAGACGCTGTCGGTCGACGACCTGCCGGCGCCCAACAAGGGGGTGATGGTCAACACCCGCCTCGTCAAGGGTTCGGGTGGCGAGGTGAAGCTCAGCTACCGCCTGCTGCCAGGCGACCAAGGCTGGCGGATCGTTGACGTCTTCTACAACGGCGCGGTGAGCGAGTTGGCCACCCAGCGCTCGGAATATCTCTCCATTTTGGGTGTCGAGGGCGTAACCGGCCTCCTGCGCAAGATCGAACAGAAGGCCGCCGATCTGGCCGCCGGCAAGAAGTCTGGCTGACGCCCGATCAATAACCGTCCGGCCAGTGGGCACAGACCCATTCGCCGATCCGGCGCGATCCCCGGTCGGTGGTGTGGACACTGTCATAGGCGTCGCCATCCTGCATGAACAGATCCCCCGCCAGATCGAGCACCGCGATGTTGTGCGCCTGGCCGAAGGCGACGACGGCATCAGCCAGCACGCGCAGGCGGAAATAACTCTCCAGATCGCCCCGAATCTCCCCGTCGGCTTTGCGGTAGGCGGCGCTGTTCTGGGTGATGAAGAGCGGCTGGGCGCCGAAGGCCCGGATACGGTCGGCCAGGGCGGCGAGGCGGGCGTTCAGGCCTTCGATTTCCGACGCCATCACCTGGCGTTGTTGGGCGATCCGCGCCTGCCATTCCCGGCTTTCCAAGGCGACGCGCCGATGCGCCATGCCGCCAACTTGGCGATCGATCGCCTGCGCCGTGGTCTCGCCCGGCGTGGTGGCGATGTCTCGCGCCGGATGCAGTTGGGCGCGGTAGGCTTTTAGATTGCCTTTGACGACGGTGTAAAGGCGGTTGAGGGCGCTGTTCATCCGTAGCCACATCCGCACATTGTGCCAAGTGGATAAGGGGGTCGCGGTTTCGTGATAGCGCCGCACGTCGTCGTTGGCGTCGCGCTCGTCGAGCACATTCTCGTTGACGCCGATGAGCGCCACCACCGTGCGGGGCTTAAGCCCCGGAATTCGGGCAAGCCAAACATCGAAATTGGCGGCATGCCCGCGCGTCGTCTGGCCGGCGACGCCGGCGTTGGCGATGTGGGCGGTCTTGCCCTGGCTTCGCCGGCAGGCCATCAACGCGTCGGTCCAGGTGCGGCCCTCGTCGACAAAGCGCTGGTCGGTGGTGCTGCCGCCAAGAACCAGGACGTCGATGTCCTCGACACGCCCATAGGCGCCGCGCAGCCCATAGTAATCGCGCTTGTAGACGATGTCCGGCTTGTCGGTGGCGTAGCGCCCGGCAACGTTGAATCGCCATTCGACCTCGCGGTAAATGCCGAGATTCCAAAGGCCGGGTGCCTTGAGCCAGGAGCCGAAGATCAGTTCGACCGCCACGAGCGCCACCACCAGCAGCCCCAGATTCCAGGCGGCGATCGTAAGACCCTTTTTCACGGCCTGACCCGAGCGTAGGCAAGACCGGCCAGCGCGCCCCAGCCGAGCCAGACCAGTTCGCGGGCTCGGCGCACCAGCGCCACCGCCACCCCCAGATCGGCCGAGCCGGCCAAGGCGGCGTACAGGAGCAAGAAGGCGCCTTCCTGCACCCCGATGGCGGTGGGTATGAAGAAGGCGCCGGTGCGCACCAATTGCAGCGCCGCCTCGATGATCCAGGCGTCGGTCAGAGTCAGGCTGTGGCCGAGGAAGCGGCTGATCGCCCACAGTTCGGCGATGCCGAGAATCCAGTTGGCGAAGGCCAGGGTGATGGTCAGGACCAGGCGCTTCTTGTGGGCGATGTAGAACTCGGCCAGCCGGTCCTCGAAATCGCGCAGCTTGGCGATCAGCCCAGCCAGACGGCCGAAACGGCCAAGCAGGGTCGAGGTGGCCGGCAGGCGCTGAATGAGAACGAAGGCCAGGATGCTGAAGGCGAAGGCGAGAAGCCCGGCGCCACCCAGGGCGGTGTAGGGTTCCGGCAGGCGGTGGCGCTCGGCCAGGATGAAGGCGAAGCCGACGGTGAGGAACAACACCAGAGCGATCATGTTGACGGTCTTGCCGATCACCAGCGAGGCGGCGCCTTCGCGCCAGCCGATGCCGTAATGGCGGTTCATCAGCATGGCCTTCAGGGGCTCGCCGCCCATGCCGCCGGCCGGAAGCACCGTGTTGAACAGCTCGCCCACCAACCTCACCAGAAAGACCCGGCTGAACCAAGTCCGCGTCACCGGCAGCTCCGGCAGGGCAAGCTGGAAGGTCAGGACATCGATGCCGAAGGCCGCCAGATAGAGCGCCAGCACCACCAGAAAGCCGAGGACGCCGATGCCAAGCGCGGTCTGGACGACTTGCGTGAGGTCGGTCTGGGCGAACACCCAGACCAAGAGCGCCGCGCCCAAGCCGAAATAGAGAAATTTGGCCAGTCTATACATGGAAGCGGCGGGCCGCCGCGAAAAACTGGGCGGCCCAGTAAAGCTGGGCGCCGACGGCGCCCGCCGGCACCAGGAGCCAGGCCTGATCGAAGAGGGCGAGCGCCAAAAACAAAAAGCAGAAATCGGCGCGCGACAATTCGCGGAAGGCGAAGAGAACCCATTCGCCCGGGGATTGAGGCTTGTGCGAGTCCGAGGGGGGCAAATCCGCGCTCCCGTCGCGGAATTCGTAATACTGGCCGATCGCGTAATTGATCGTGGCGCCCGCAAAGGCGATCCAGCCCAGCCACGTCCAGATATCTCCGCCCAGACTGCGGCTGGCGCCGATCCCCAGTCCCACGAACAGGACGGCGTGGACGATCCAATCGACGAAGGAATCGAAAAATCGTCCGAAAGCGGAACTCTGCTTCTTGAGCCGGGCGATCTCGCCGTCGCAATTGTCGAGAATGTAGGTAACGACGAGAAGCAGGGCGGCCAGCAGGGCGCGATTTTCGGCGGCGTTCCAGGCGGCGCTCAATCCCGAAACCAGCGACAGGGCGGTGATCTGGTTGGCCGACAGGGGGGTGCGGGCCAGCCAGGGGGTAACGCGGGTCGAGAGATGGCGGATGAGCGGCAGAGCGGTCATGGAGTTGCGGTCTTGTTGGTGGGCCAGACGCGCATCAGGGCGGGCAGGACCCCAAGCGTGCTGGCCAGTGTGAGGGTAAGGGCGATCGCCAGCAAGAGTCCCATGTCGGCGGTGCCGGGATGGCTGGAGATCGCCAGACTGCCGAACGAGACCATGGTGGTGAGCGCGCTGAAGATGACGGCGCGCGGCGTGGTGCTGGCCATCAGGCCGGCGGCGTCATGTTCAAGGCGCTCGCGGGCGACGAATTGGATGCCGTTGGCGATGCCCAACCCGAACAGCAGCGGCAGGACGATGACGTTGGCGAAATTGAAGGGCAGATCGAAGATCACCGTGATCGGCACCAGCACCAGCGCCGCCAGCACCAGGGGTGCGAACACCAGCAGCGTGTCGCGCAGCTTTCTCAAGACGATCGCCAGCATCAGGGCGAGCAGGATCACGGTCGCCAGCGTGGCGGTTTGGAAGGCGGCGACCACGGCCTGGCCGGCCTCGTGAATGGTGACCGGGGTGCCGGCGGCGTCGGGGGCCACGGCGCGCACTGCGGTTACGAAGCGGACCAAGGCGTCGGGGTTGCGCAGGTCGGCCTTCGGATAGACCTTGACCTTGGTGCGACCGTCGGCGGCCACTTCGCCCGCCACCAGATCGCGGGGCAGATCGGCCTCGCTCACCGGCTGGGCCGACAGGGCTTGGCGTAGGATGGTCAGGCGGTCGGGCAGGGCGCCGACCAGCCGCTCTTCCAGGCGCAACAGAGATTCGGAATCGGTCTTGGCGTTCGCCAGCGCTTTGGCCAGTCGGCTTGCCGCCGGGCCCGGATGGTCCTTGAGCGCCGCCGTCAGGCGCGTCAGGGCGGCCTGCCTCGCCGCCGGCTCGGGCTGTGGGCCGCGCTCGGCCAGGAAAAGCGGCGACAGCAGCAGCGCCATCGCCTCGATGCTTTCCAGCTTGGCCTCCTGGTCCTTCGGCACATAGTCGGCGATGGTGACGGCGGAATCGACCTCAGGCAGTTTTTCCAGGTCCTGGGCCAGCCGCAGCGCCTGATTGCGGTCGGCGGCCAGAATGGTGATCGAATAGGGCCCGCTGCGCTTGTCCTTCATCAGTTCGAACAAGGTGGCGACCGATTCGGTGCGCGGGTCCTTCAAATTGAGCGGATCGAAATCGAAGCGGGCCCTGGGCAGGAACAGGACGGCCAATCCGGCCAGGATCAGGGCGGCGATCGCGGTGACGCGGGCGTGGCGCAGCACGACGAGGCCGGTCGGCGGCGGCGCCTTGCCCAGCCGCAGGGGCTTGGCGGCGATCGGCATCAGGGTGAGCAGGGCAGGCAGGATGGTAAGATTGGCGACCAGCGCCACCGCCATGCTCATTCCGGCGATATGGCCCAGTTCCGCCAGGCCGATATAGGCGGTGGGCAGAAAAGATAGGAAGCCGATGGCGGCCGACAGGGCGCACAGCGTCATCGGCCCGCCGACATTTTCGGCCGCCCAGGCCAACGCGCCAAGCTGATCCTGGCCCTGGTCGCGCCCCTCGCGGTAGCGGAGCGCGAAATGGATGCCGAAATCGACGCCCAGACCGATGAACAGCACGGCGAAGGCGACCGAGATCAGATTGAGCCGCCCGACGGCGAACAGGGCGTAGGCGGCCGAGTAGACGAGCCCCATCAGCAAGGTGATGAACACGGCACCCACCAGCCGCCAATCCTTGAGGCCGACGACCAGAAGAAGCCCGACCAGGAGAAGGGACAGGATGTTGGCGATGCCCATGCCCTCCTCGACGCTTTCCAGCTCTTCCTGGGACAGGGCGGCCGAGCCGGTCAGCCGCACCCGGATGCCGTTGTCTTCGGTCAGGCCCAATTCGAGGGCGAGTTTGCGCACTTCGCGCATCGCCGCCTTGGCCGGGGCAAGCGAGCCGAAATCGAGCGCCGGCTGGGTAAGGATCATCCGCCGGCCCGGCTTGGCCGGATCGTCGCCCTGCATCAGATTCTGCCAAGACAGGCTGGCGAAACGGCCCTGGTTGCTGGCCTCCGCCACCTGGGCCAAGGCGTTCAGCACCGGGTCGATCGACAGGCCCGGCCCGGCCTGGCCCTTGGCAATGGCCTCAAGCGCCAGACCCAAAATATCGGCCAGCCCGACCAGGGATGGATCGCGCCACAGGCTGACCAGGAAGGGCTGGGCCTTGGCAAGCTGATCGGCCAGTTTCGCCAGTTCGGCCTCGTCCAAGTAGAGCAGGCCATTGGTGCGGAAATAGGCCTCGCCGGCGATGTCCTGGACCATGCGGAAGCTGGTCGGCCGCTGGCGCAGCGCCTGGGCCAGCTTTAGCGCCGCCCGGTCGGCCAGATCGGGGGTCGCCCCATCGACGACGATCAGCAGATTGTCGTTGTATTGGGGAAAGGCGGCGTCGAGCGCCTTGCCCAATTTGCGGAAGGGCAGTTCGGGCGACAGCATGTCCGAGGTGTCGGTGTTGATCGCCATATGGGTGACGACGAACCATCCCGACAGCAGGGTGGTCAGGAGGGCAAGGATCGTCACCGTCCAGGCCCGGCGCGCCATCGCCGTCACCCAGACCGCCAGGAACGCTCGGGCTTGCGCGCGCAGGGCTTCGATCATGGTGGCTGCTTATAGCGCCGCCTTCGCGCCTGCACAATGTCGGGATTCACCGGGCCGGCGGCGCCCCGCTTGACATTGCCGGTCGTTTTGGAGCGGGAATGCCCCGAGTCGCGACCTTGAATCAGAATGTGAGTCATTTTTGCCACAGTCTTGGAATCCCTAAACGAATCGTTAAGAAGGATTTCTTGACGGCGCGACTCGGAGTGTGATTCCCTAAGCCCATGAGCCTTCTCGTCGACATGCGCCGCCTGTTCGTGGCCGTTCTGGGGCCCCTGCTGGGGATCTGCGCGCTGGCTTATTTCGGCTACCACGCCGTCCAGGGCGAACGGGGCGTGGTGCGCTATCTGCAATTGCGGCTCGATCTGCGCCAGGCCGAGGAGGCGCTGGCCGTGGTCAAGGCGGAAAAGAAGGCGATCGAGGATCGGGTGGTGGCGCTCCGGCCCGGCAGCCTCGATCCCGACCTGATCGAGGAACGCGCCCGCATCATGCTCAATATGGGCCGCGAGGGCGAGTGGGTGGTGATCCTGCCCTCGAGCCCGACCAACTGAGCCCGGTCCGACCGCCGGCCATCGGCGCGGCAGCGAAACCCAAAATCTTCCGGATCCCTAAGGCGCGTTCCCCTCCATGCGGCGCGAGGGCAGCAAGATCGTCTCGGTCTTGACCCGAAGCCATCCGGCCTCGACGGCGCGCAGCTCGGGCAGCATGTCGCAGGTCAGAAAAAGCAGGCTGTAGCGGGGATCGGAATGGCTGTAGCCGCAACGCTCAAAGGCCTGGCGGAAGGCCTCGGCGGCGGGAGCGGCGCTCTCGAAGCCGCCCTCACGATGGATGCCGGCCATCGGCAGGGGGAAATCGGCCCAATCGCCGCCCACCGCCTTCATGGCAAAGCCGCCGTCCAGCCGCGCCAAACGCGCCAAAGCCTCCGCCATTGCGGCCGGGCTGCGGCCCAGCACCAGCGTGCCGCCATTGGTCGAATAGGTGGTGGCGATGGCCTCGAGGCCCGGCGCCATATTTTGCACCACCCCCTGAGTGAGCCAGCCACCCAGCCGGTCGGTGACCGCCAGAACCAGCGCGTCTTGCTCGGCCGGCCACAGCCCGCCGTCGCGGGCAAGCAGCGGTGCCGGGGTTTCGCGGGTGATGGCGGCGTTGACGAGCTTGGCGGCCGGAAAGGGGTTGGGGGCGTCGGCGGGTAACAGGAAGGTTTCCGCCGGCCAGGCCGGAAATACCGGGGCGCTGCCGGCATAGGTGGCTTTCCAGGGGAAGGTGGCGGAGGGCGCCGGCACGACCAGACGGCCCTGCTCGGCCACCAGACGGCCGCGGCAAATCACCCGCTCGGGCCTTGGCGTCGCCAGATCGGTGAGAAGATTGATGTCGGCGATACGGCCGGGCGCCACGGCGCCCAGATCGTCGGCCAGGCCCAGCAGGGTGGCCGGGTTCAGGGTCGCCAGCCGGTAGGCGGTGTGCGCCGGCACTCCGGCTTCCAGCGTCAAGCGCAGCAGGTGGTCGGTGTAGCCGAACCGCTCGATATGGGTCTCCGAGGTGCCGTCGGTGGTCAGCGCGATGCGGTCGTGGAAGTGGGTCGCCTTGAGAAAGGGCAGCAGGGCCGGCAGATCCTGGCGCAAGCTGGAATGGCGCAAGAGAACCCAAAAGCCCTGACGCAGGCGTTCGAGCGCATCCTCGGCGTCAATCGCCTCGTGGCAGCAATGGATGCCGGCGGTGGCCAGCGCGGCCAGCCGGCGCTTGCTGGCGCCTGCCGTATGGCCGTCATTGAGTTTGCCCATGCGCCGGGCCATTTCGAGAATGTCCAAAAGCCGGGCCGAGCGGGCGGGGTCGAGCAGATCGGTCCAGCGCACCATTTCGCCGGTGCCGACGATGTGCGGTTCCTCAAGCAGGCGGCGGATCGCCGCGGCCGAGAAGAGGTCCTCTTCGGCCTGAAAGCGCGATTGCGAGGCGATGCGGGCGACCCAATAGACATGCGGCAGGGCGGCCGCCGACAGGGCGGCGGTGATGGCGGCTTGGCGCTCGGTACCCATCGCCAGATGCAGTTGCAGATCGTCATAGACCAGGGCGGTGGTGCCGCGGCAAAGGGCGGCCTCGCCCAGGCTTAGGGGATTGACGAAAGGCCAGGGATGGGTGTGCGGCTCGATATAGCCCGGCATGGCGATTCGATCCGCGGCCTCGATGATCTCGGTCGCCTCGTCGCGCGGTCCCGTCCAGGGGCCGACCTTGGCGATGCGATCGCCGACCAGGGCGATGTCGCCGGGCGCGATCTCGCCGGTAAAGGCGTTCCAGACTTGGGCACCCAGGATGAGACCATCGGGGGCCTGGCGTTCCTCGGCTACGGCGATCAGCCGGGCGCGCATCGCCGGCGGGCAGGGAATGGCCATCGCTGTCATGGCGCCGGGTTTCCGTATTTTATCGTGGGCCGCATTGCCGCTTTCCTCTCGATTGGATCGGTTGGTTCGAGCCTAGGATTATCCCCTTGGTCAGGAGCCAAGCAACACCCACTTCGTTCACCAGCGCCAGCAAAAAGGGACCCTTGAGGGTCACTTTTTGCTGGCGGGGCGAGGTGGTCTCGGGTCGAACCTGGTCACGTCCCCCCGAGTGGTGTAGGAGCGGTGGGTAACTGGCCCGTCGGCCGCGACCGTAAGAGTCTGGCGGCGGCGGGCCAGTTATCCACGGCGGTGGTCATCGTGAAACTCCGGTAGGGTTTGGTCGCCAAACCTTAT
>JACRPC010000035.1 GCA_016214125.1 Rhodospirillales bacterium
CGTCGAACTCCAGGAAGCGATCAATCGCTTCATCGACGAGACCAACGGCGATCCAAAGCCATTCGTATGGACCGCCGACCCAGACCGTGTCCTCGCTGCCGTCAAGCGCGGGAAGGAGGCGTTAGAGTCGGTCCACTAGCCGAAACGGTCGATCCCCAGCCCTTTGGGATCGATCTCGGGCCTCTTGCCGCCCACCAGATCGGCCATAAAGCGGCCGGTTCCCACGCTCATCGTCCAGCCCAGCGTGCCGTGGCCGGTCGCCAGGAACAGGCCGGCGATCGGGCTTGGTCCCAGGATCGGCACGCTGTCGGGGGTGACCGGGCGCAAGCCGGCCCAGTATTGGGCCTTCGCCGGGTCGCCGGCCTGGGGCAGCAGGCCGAGCGCCCGGTCGAGCAGCAGCCGGGCCCGCAGCGGATCGATCGCGGCGTCGAGCCCGGCGAATTCGGCGGTGCCGGCGATGCGCAGCCGCTCGCCCAGGCGGGAATAGACCATTTTCAGCTCGTCGTCGGTGAGGCTCATCTTGGGCGCGCCCGGACCGGCGGGAAGGGTCACCGAATAGCCCTTGGCCGGCACCACCGGCAAGGTGAAGCCCAGGCTTTTCGCAAGGCCAGTCGAAAAGCTGCCCAGCGCCAGCACGGCGGTCTGGCACGCCAGGCGCCCCTGATCGGTGCGGATGGCGCACAGGCGCCCGGCCTCGGTCTCGATGGCCTCGATGCGGGTGGCGTAGCGGAAGGTCGCGCCCCGCTCTTGCGCCAGAACGGCCAGGCGCTGGGTGAACAGGTGGGCGTCGCCGCTTTCATCCTCGGGGCTGTGGATGCCGCCGATCAGCTTGGCCTGCGCCAGGGCCGGCTCCAGGCGCACGCAGGCGGCGGGGTCGAGCACGCGCCGCTCCAGCCCCATGGCGCGCATGGCGGCGGCGGCCTTCACCGCCAGATCGAATTCCCGCCCGTCGCGGTACAGATGCAAGATGCCCTCGCTCCGCTGGTCGTATTCGATGCCGGTCTCGGCGCGCAGCGCCTTCAACAGCGTGCGGCTGTAAAGGGCGATGCGCAGCGTGCGCTCGGTGTTGATCCGCGTCCGGCCGGGCGTGCAGTTGGCGAGAAAGCGCAGCCCCCAGGCCCACAGGGCCGGATCGAGGCGCCAGCGCCACAACAGGGGCGCGTCCTTTCGCCCCAGCCAGCGCAGCACCTTGGCGGGCGTGGCGGGATTGGCCCAGGGTTCGGCATGGCTGGCGGAAATCTGGCCGCCATTGGCGAAGCTGGTTTCCAGCCCGGCGCCCGGCTGGCGGTCGAGCACGGTGACCTCGTGCCCGTCCCTGACCAGCCAATAGGCGGTGGCGGTGCCGATTACCCCGGCGCCGAGCACGATCACCCGCATGCGCGCACCCGATCGGCAAGGGCGGCTTGCAGGCGTTCGGCCATCGGCTCCCAGTTCTCGCCGGGGCGTTGGCGGAACAGCCGCATCGAAGGATACCAAGGGCTGTCTGGGCGCTCCTCCAGCCAGCGCCATTCCGCCGGATGGGGCAGGATCAGCCAGGTCGGCCGCCCAAGCGCCCCGGCCAGATGCGGCACCGAGGTGTCCGAGGCAATCACCAGATCGAGCGCCGCCATCAGGGCGGCGGTCTCGACGAAGGGCGCGGTGGCGGCATCGACCTCATGGCCGAGATCGAGCACGGCATCGGGGCCGAAGCGCTCAAGCAATTCCCGCCTTCCATCCATTTGCAGTCCGACGAAGCGCACGCCGGAAACCGTGGCCAGCCGCGCCAGCGGCTCCAAGCCCGGCGAGCGCCAATCGGTGCCCTGATATTTGGCGTTGCCGCGCCAGGCCAGCCCCACTTTCAGGCCGGGAAAACCGGCCAGCCAGACCCGTTTCTCCGCGGTCCGTGCCGGGTCGGCGCTCAGATAGGGTTCGGCCGGAATGGACTCCAGCCGGGTGGCGAAAACGCGCGGCAGGCTCATCAGCGGCAGATGGCAATCGAAATCGGGCAGGGGATCGCGATCGCGGCCGATCAGGTGGGAAACGCCGTCCAAACCGAAGAGAACCGATTTCAGCGCCGGCTGGCATTCCAAGATGACGCGGGCGCCCAGCCTGGCGACCAAGGGAACGTAGCGGACGAAGTGAAAGGTATCGCCCAGGCATTGCTCGGCATGCAGAAGGATGGTCTTGCCGGCGATGTCCTCGCCGTTCCACAGCGGCTGGGCAAAGGGACGGGGCGGCAGATCGGGGCGAAGCCAGCGGCCTTCATAGGCGGCGAAGCCCTCCTCGAACTGGCCGAGCGCCAACAGGCTCATGCCCAGATTGCAGCGCACCGGCGCGTAACCGGGATCGAGCGCCAGACAGCGCCGATAGGCCTCGACCGCCTGGGCGCGCTCGCCCTGTTCGTCGAGCGCGGTCGCCAGATTGTTCCAAAGCGCGGCGCGCTCGGGCGCCAACGCCAACGCCCGGCGCAGGCAATGGATGGCGCCGTCGAGATCGCGCTTCTCGCGCAGGCCGACGCCCAGATTGGACAGCGCCTCGACATGGCGCGGATCGCGCTGCACGGCGCCCAGGAAGTAGGTCAGTCCCTCTTCGGGGCGGCCCAGTTTCGTCACCGCCAGGCCAAGATTGGCCAGGGGATAGGCGGCCTCGGGCGCCAAGCGTACCGCATGGCTGAAGGCGGCGGCGGCTTCCAACGGACGGTCGAGCGCCATCAGGGCCAGGCCGCGGCTGTTGAGGGCCCGCACATTCTCGGCATGCTTGGCGCAAAAGGGATCGAGCAGGGCCAACGCCTCTCCCGGCCGATTCTGCTTGAGCAGACAGTCGGCCAACAGCCCGATCGCTTGCGGATGGTCGGGCTCTTCGGCGCAGGCCTGGCGATACTCGGCCTCGGCCTCCGCGAAGCGGCCGGCCTTATGCAGCGCCAAGCCCAGCGCCACGGCATTGTCGGCGGCTCGCCCTTTCATGGCACGTCCGTAAGCCTTTCAAAATCCTTGGCCTGTGTATAACTTAGCCCTATGGAAGGGATCAAGGAAGCAAGCCGACAAGCGCTTCTCGCCGTGGCGGAAATGGGCGAGGCCGACCGGCGCACCATCCAATCGGGCGTCGCCGGGGTCGAATTGATGGAAGCCGCCGGCTGGGCGGTGGCGAACGCGATCCGCAGCCGCTTTTCGCCCCGCCGGGTCGTCGTGCTGGCCGGTCCCGGCAACAATGGCGGCGATGGCTTCGTCGTTGCTCGTCTCCTTGATCGCGCCGGCTGGCCGGTGCGGCTCGCTTTGTTGGGCGCGCGCCAAGCGCTCAAGGGCGATGCGGCGATCATGGCCGAGCGCTGGCACGGACCGATCGAATCCCTGTCTTTGTCGGCGCTCGATGGCGCCGATCTGGTGGTCGATGCGCTGTTCGGCGCCGGCCTGTCGCGCCCGCTGGAGGGGAAGGCGCGGGCGATCGTCGAGGCCATCAACCGCCAGGGGCTCGCTTGCGTTGCCGTCGATGTGCCAAGCGGACTCGAGGGCGACAGCGGCCGCATTCTCGGCGTGGCGCCCCAGGTCGTGCTCACCGTCACCTTCTTTCGCGCCAAGCCCGGCCATCATCTGCGGCCCGGACGCGATTGTTGCGGCGAAGTGGTAGTGGCCGATATCGGCATCGGCGAGGATGTCCTTGCCACCATCCGTCCGCGCTGCTTCGCCAACCATCCCGATCTTTGGTCGCTGCCGGTTCCCGGTCCCGACAGCCACAAATACAAGCGCGGCCACGCATTGATCATCGGCGGCGCGGCGATGACGGGGGCGGCAAGGCTGGCCGCCCGGGCGGCCCGCCGGGTCGGGGCGGGGATGGTGACCTTGGCATCGCCGGCCTCGGCGGTTGCCCTTTATACCGGCGGCCAGCCCGGCATGATCGTTCATCCGATGGATTCCGATGCCGCTCTATTCGCTTTGATTAAACTGCGAAAAATATCAGCAGCGGTAATCGGTCCCGGCCTTGGCATCGCGTCGAAAAATAAAAAACGCATTTTGTCTTTGTTGGGTTTGAAGCTACCCCTTGTGTTGGATGCCGACGCGCTCACACTATTTGAAAACGACCCGAAAAGCCTGTTCGCCGCCATCATGGGGCCGGTCTTGCTCACGCCGCATGAGGGCGAATTCCGCCGCCTGTTTCCTTGGTCGGGCGACCGCTTGGCGGCGGTGCGCCAAGCCGCCAAGCGTTCGGGTGCGGTGGTGCTGCTCAAAGGGTCCGACACGGTGATCGCCGCCCCCGACGGGCTGGCCCTGATCAACGAGGCGCCCGCCGATCTGGCGACCGCCGGCTCGGGCGATGTGCTGGCCGGTCTGGCCTGCGGTTTGTTGGCGCAGGGACTTGATCCTCTGGCGGCGGCGGGGGCCGCTTCCTGGCTGCATGCCGAGGCGGGACGACAGGCGGGGGCGGGCCTGATCGCCGAGGATCTTGTCGAATATCTGCCCGCCATCCTGGCCAAGCGGAGAGGGGCATGAGCACGGCCGACCGATTCTTCGATCGCCTGTTGAAGTTTTCCTGGCGCGACCTGTTGGGCGCCGCCCTGGGCGAGGATGCCCAGCCGCTCGATCCCGATCTGCCCGAGGGTGATGCCGAACGCGTCCGGGCGCAGATGCAGGAATGTCTGGAAGCCAAGGGCGGCGAAGTTTCGGCGCGCTCGCGCGCCGTCGTGCTGGGCCATGCCTATCTCAGCCTCAACGACACCGGCAAGCGGCGTTTCCTGGCGATTTTGGCCGAGAAATTCGACGCCGATCCGGGCGCCATCGCCTCGGCGATCGCGGCGCTCGGCCGGCCGAAGCCCGATCGGCGCAAGGCCCATCGCGCGCTGCGCCAGGCGCTTGAGGCTCCGCGCCTTCATCTTCTCACCCAGTTCAACGCCCTGCCCGAGGGGGTGAAGTTCCTGGTCGATCTCAGGGCCGATCTGTTGCGGCTGGCCGGCAAGGATGGGGCGCTCCTCGATCTCGAGGCCGATCTCAAGGGCCTTCTGGCCGCCTGGTTCGACATCGGCTTTCTGGCGCTGGAGCGGATCACCTGGCGCTCGCCGGCCGCCATCTTGGAAAAGCTCATCGCCTACGAGGCGGTGCATGCCATCAAGGGCTGGGGCGATCTCAAGAACCGGCTCGATTCCGACCGTCGCCTTTACGCCTTCTTCCATCCGCGCATGCCCGAGGAGCCCCTGATCTTCGTCGAGGTGGCGCTGGTGCGCGGCATGGCTTCGTCGATCCAGGCGCTCCTGGACGAAAGCGCGCCCTTGGCCGATCCCGCCCGGGCGGACACCGCCATCTTCTACTCGATCTCCAACGCGCAGAAGGGGCTGGCCGGCATCAGCTTCGGCAATTACCTGATCAAGCGGGTGGTCGACGCCTTGGCCGGCGAATTTCCCAAGTTGGAGACCTTCGCCACCCTATCGCCCATTCCCGGCTTCCGGGCCTGGCTGGAGGGCAAGCTGGGCGAGGGCGCGTTGCATCTCCTCACCAAGGCCGAGCACAAGGCGATCACCCGCCATCTTGGGCATGGCGGCGGCAAGGGCGGCTTGAAGGCGCTGCTGGGGCGCGCCGACTGGGCGAACGACGCCGAGGCGGTCGAGGTTCTCAAGGGACCGTTGCAGCGCCTGGCGGCCCGCTATCTGGCCGCCGAAAAGCGCGCCGATGGCCGGGCGCTCGATCCGGTGGCCCATTTCCACCTGTCGAACGGCGCCCGCATCGAGCGGCTCAACTGGCTGGCCGACCTGTCCGACAAGGGCATGGCTCAGTCGATGGGGCTGATGGTGAACTATCTCTATCGTCTGGTCGACATCGACGCCAACCACGAGGACTATGCCGCGCAGGGCAAGGTGGCTTTGGCGCCGGCGATCAAGACTCTGCTGAAGGCCTGAACGGCCCGCCCAAAATGCTTGCGGCGGAATGCCAAAGCATTCCGCCGCTTGCGTTGGGTCGTCAGAACCGCTGGGACGCGATTAGATCGCTTCCTTCAGTTCCTTGGCGGCGCGGAAGGCAACCTTCTTGCTCGCCTTGATCTTGATCTGCTCGCCGGTGGCCGGATTGCGGCCCATGCGCGCGGCGCGCTTGCGAACCTGGAGCACGCCCAGGCCGTTGATGCGGATGCGCGCGCCCTTCTTCAGATTCTTGACGATGGCCTCGACGGCATCGGAAAGGATCGCTTCCGACTGCTTCTTCGCCAAGCTGTGACCCTCGGCGATGCCCGCCGCGATATGCTTGAGGGTGACGACCGGCGTCTTGGCGGTAGCTGCTTTTGCCATGATCGATATTCCTTAGGATGAGTTGATCGATCCGTCATAAGGACCACAGCGGCGCGCACATTTCAAGGGGCGATTAAAAAGATGCGAATCGAAGATAGCAAACGGGCACAAGGCTTTTTACGCTTGTCAAGCCGCTTCGCTTCGACCGGCGCCGCCGCGCGGATCGGCATCGGGCCCTAAGCGTCTGTGGAAAACCAAAGGGCTCGCGTCGAACCGGCGCCGGGTCGAGCATACGATTTCGCCTGGAATATCAGGCCTATTTTGGATCGTCGGTACATTGGCGACGCCAGGTGGCGCGACCGTCGCGCCGACCCATCCACCCGACGAACCGGCAATTTTATGCCATGCGGAAGGCCGCGACTCGTGGCTTAAACAGACGCAAAAGGGACGTCCGTTTCGGCGCGCACTGGTAATAAAGAAGCGTCGGGCAAGGCTTCCCGAAGTGATCGGAAACGGCCCGAGGGCGCAAAAAAGCCGCGACTCGCGGCGTTAATGTTAACGACGGCTGCCTCAATTTCGCCGCCGTTGCCCGCCAGGCTGGGGCCGATTAGGATTTCCCGAAAGCGTTCCCGCGAGGCCCGATGCGTATCGCCGTCCTGATTCCCTGCTACAACGAAGAAGCCGCCATCGCCCAGACGGTGGCCGGATTCCAAGCCGCCTTGCCCGAGGCCACCGTCTATGTCTACGACAACAATTCCAAGGACCGCACTATTGCAATTGCCAAGGCGGCGGGGGCGGTGGTGCGCCGCGAGCCGCTGCAAGGCAAGGGGCATGTGGTGCGCCGCATGTTCGCCGACATCGAGGCCGACATCTATGTGATGGCCGACGGCGACGCCACCTATCACGCCCCCAGCGCGCCCGCCATGATCGCCAAGCTGGTCGACGAGAATCTCGACATGGTGGTGGGGACGCGCCTGCACTCCGACGAGGCGCTGGCCTTCCGGGCCGGCCATCATTTCGGCAACCGCTTGCTTACCGGCTTCGTCGCCTGGCTGTTCGGCGATCGCTTCCAGGACATGCTGTCGGGCTACCGGGTGTTTTCGCGCCGCTTCGTCAAATCCTTTCCGGCGTTGGCGAAGGGTTTCGAGACCGAGACGGAATTGGCGGTGCACGCCCTGTCGCTCGACATGCCGGTGGCCGAAGTCGAAACGCCCTATTACGCCCGCCCCGCCGGCTCGACCAGCAAGCTGCGCACCTATCGTGACGGTTGGCGCATCCTGCTCACCATCCTCAGCCTGCTCAAAGAGGAGCGGCCGCTCTTCTTCTTTGGCTGGCTGGGGGTCGGTCTGTTGGCGCTGGCCTTCCTCTTGGCGGTGCCGATCCTTGGCACCTATTTCGAGACCGGGCTGGTGCCACGCTTTCCCACCGCCATCCTCGCCACCGGCATCGTCATCCTGGCCTTCCTTGCCTTCACCGCGGGGCTGGTGCTCGACACCGTCACCTACGGCCGGCGCGAGGCCAAGCGCATGGCCTATCTTGCCCATCCGGCGCCCGGTGCCACGCGGTCCTGATCATCCGGGACTTCCCGGATTGACCCTGGCGTCGCCAACCGACATAGGTCTGGCATGAAGATGGGGCGTTACGGATTTCTGGGATGGCTGGGCGCGGTTTTGCTGCTCGCCGGATCGGCGATGGCGGCGCCGTCCGAATCGGTCCGCATCGGCCGGGAGTTGGACGCCATCGATTGGTCGCGGGCCAAAGTGATCCGTTTCGAACTCGATGAAATGACCTTTCACCCCGATCGGGTGGTCTTCAAGGCCGGCCAGCCTTATCGGCTGCGGATCGAGAACGCCGGCGAGAAGCGCCACAATCTGATGTCGCCTGCCTTTTTCGCGGCCATTCTCCAGCACAGCTTGAAGGGCGGGGGCCTGCTCGTTCAGAACCCCAAGGACGCCAAGATCGACCTATTAAGCGGCCAGGTGGCGGAATTCCACTTTCTTGCCAAGACCAAGGGCCACTATCCGATCTATTGCTCGGTCGACGATCACCGGGCGCGCGGCATGGAAGGCGAATTCATCATCGAATAAGCGCCGGCATAAAGGGCTGGAAAGCCTTGTCAGGCAAGGCGGGGCTCGCGTAACGTGAGTCGAAGAAACGTTCGGATCGACGATGACAACCGCCTCCACCGCCGCCGCGCCGCCGGCCGGGACCGTCAAGCCCGGTCATTGGTCGTCCCATGTTTACCTCGACATCGGGTTTACCCTTCTCGTCACCGCGACGGTGCTGGTGGGGCTGACCTTCCGCGATTACGGCATTACCCATGACGAAGCGGTGCAAAACGAATACGGAAAGATGATTCTTTCCTACTACACCTCGTTCTTCGCCGATCAGTCCTGTCTCGAATATCTCGATCTTTTCCGTTATGGCGGATTCTTCGATCTGCTGGCGGCGATCGCCAACCGCTTCCTCACGTTCGGCGTCTACGAGACCCGCCATCTTCTTGGCGGCCTCTTGGGCGTGATCGGTCTGGCCGGCGCCTGGCGGTGCGGCCGTTTGCTGGGCGGCGAGCGGGCGGGCATCTTCGCCCTTCTCTTCCTGGCGCTCACGCCCTCCTTCTACGGCCACATGTTCAACAATCCCAAGGACGCGCCCTTTGCCTCGGCGATGATCTGGGCCGTGCTGTTCCTAAGCCACATCGCGCTTGAGTTTCCCAGCCCCCGTCGGCGCTGGGTGATCGGCTTCGGCGTGGCGCTGGGCATCGCCATCAGCATTCGCGCCGGGGCGGTTCTGCTGATCTTTTATCTCGGTCTGGCGGGCTTGGCCTATCTGATCGGGCTGTGGCGGCATCGGGATTTCGGCGCCGTTCTGCGCGACCTCTGGCGGATGCTGGCGGCCCTATGGCCGGCCTTGCCGATCGCCTATGTCGTGATGGCGCTGTTCTGGCCCTGGGCCTATCAGGATTGGCTCAATCCGATCCGCGCGCTGCAGGATTTCTCCCATCTTTCCGTCAATCTCGAAAGCATGGTGGCCGGCGAGGTGGTGAAGGCCAGCCAATTGCCGCCCTATTACCTGCCGGTCTATCTGGGGGTGATGCTGCCCGAGATGATTCTGATGGGGCTCGTCCTGGCCGGCCTGCTTGGGCTGGTGTGGCTGGGCCGGCGCAAGGCCGGCGAACGGCTCGGCACGGCGCCGCTTCCCTTTCTGCTGGTTGGGCTGGCCGCCCTCTTTCCGGTGCTGTTCTTCGTTCTCGCCCGGCCGACCGCCTACAACGGCATCCGGCATTTCCTGTTCGTCGTCCCGCCGATGGCGGTGCTGGCGGCGGTGGCCTGCGACCGCGTCCTCACCGCCGCCTGGGAATTCCGCCATTACCTGGGCCGTCTGCTGGGGGCGCTGCTTACCGCCGCCATGGTGGCGCAAGGCTGGATCATGGCCGGGCTGCATCCGCACCAATACGTCTATTTCAACCGCCTGGCCGGGGGCCTGAAGGGCGCCGCCGGCTCCTATGAAATGGATTATTGGAGCAACTCGCTGATCGAGGCGGCCCGCGAACTCGCCGATTTCGTCGAGCGCGAGAACGGCGACGCGCCGGTGACGCGCAGCTACAAGGTCGCGGTTTGCGGCCACGCCCTTTCAGCCTATTATTACTTTCCGCCCTATCTGGTGTTCACCCGCAAGCTGGCCGAGGCGGATTTCATGATCCTGCTCACCCACACCAACTGCCATCGCAAGTTCGAAGGCAAGCAGATCATCTCGATCGACCGCTTCGGCGTCGCCTTGAGCGTGGTGCGCGACCGGCGCAACCTGCCCACCAAGGATGTCGGGCGATGAAGGCCATCCTGGCCCGGCCCGAGGTCAAATTCGCCGGCTACGCCCTCCTGGCCGGCGTCCTGACCGCCTTGGCCTGGGGGTTGCCCAACCAGCCGCAGCCGGCCGGTCCCGACATCCACAAGCCTCTGTCCAGCGTCTCCTTCGCGCCCTTCCGCGACGGCCAAAGCCCTTTGACCAAGGTCTATCCGCCGCCGGCCCAGATCGAAGACGACATGCTGCGCCTCAAGGGCATCGCGCGGGGCTTGCGCACCTACACCAGCCGCGAAGGCATGGAGGTGGTGCCCGAACTGGCCCGCCGGCACGGCTTCAAGGTGATGTTCGGCGCCTGGCTGGGCGCCGAGACCAAGGCCGAGGGCCGCGCCATCAACGCCGCCGAGACCGACGCCCTGATCAAGGCCGCCACCACCTATCCCGACGTGATCGATCGGGTGATCGTCGGCAACGAGGTGCTGCTCAGGCGCGATCTTCCACCGCAAAGGCTGATCGACTACATCCGCAAGGTCAAACAGGCGGTGAATCAGCCGGTCACCTACGCCGACGTCTGGGCCTTCTGGCTCAAACATCCCGAAGTGGCGAACGAGGTCGATTTCCTCACCATCCACATCCTGCCCTATTGGGAGGACGAGCCGATCGGCGTCGACCATGTCGGCAAGCATTTCGAGGACATCCACGCCCTGATGCGCAAGGCGTTCCCCGGCAAGCCGATCCTGATCGGCGAGGCCGGCTGGCCGACCGCCGGGCGCTCGCGCGGGCCGGCCACGACCGGGGTGGTCAGCGCCGCCACCCATCTGCGCACCCTGGTCGACACCGCCACCAAGAACGGCTTCGACTACAATGTGGTCGAGGCCTTCGATCAGATTTGGAAAAGCAAGCTCGAAGGCACGGTGGGCGCCAAATGGGGGGTGCTCGATGAAGCGCGCCGGCCGAAATTTCCCTTGCGCGGACCGGTGGTCGAGGACCATCTATGGCCCTGGAAGGCCGGCCTGGCCATCGTGCTGGCGCTGGTCGCCCTCTTTCCCAAGATACGCTATCTCGGCGCCGCCCGGCCCGGACTGGCGCTCATCACCGTCGGGGCGGCGATGGCGATGGCGTCGGTCCTGGTGCTCTACGCGGCGATGGCCCTGTCCTTCAGTTTCGTCTGGTGGTCAGGCGCGCTCTATCTGCTGCTGGGGGTTCTTCTGGCGGCGCTGGGCTGGGGCGCGCTTCGCGACATCGCTTACTGGATGCCGGGCGCCCTGGAAGACGGCCTGGCGGCCTGGATTCCGCGCCTCTATCTTGCCCTGGCGGGGCTGGCGATCCTCCTTGCCCTTCTGCTGATCTTCGACGGGCGCTACCGCGACATTCCCACCCCGATGTTCCTGCTGCCCGGGGTGGTGGTGCTGGCGCTTGGGCTTGGCCGCAAAATGGCCGGCGTGCCGCTCGTCCAGGCCCTGCGCCTGCTGTCGCCGCTTTACGATGCGCGCTGGACTGCCGGTTGGGCGCTGATCTTTCCCCTGCTGGCGATCGCCAATCTGGGGGCCGAGGGGCTGGCGCTCGTCGGCGAAGATTTCACCAAGATGCATCCGACCTTCGCCGAGCAATGGCCGCTGATCCTGGCCGGCACCGTCGCCAACGCCGAGGTCAATGGCTGGTCGGCGTTGCTGCTGCTGTTGGGTCTACCCTTTGCCGCCCATTGGCGGGCGAACCGCCGGGCATAGGGCGAAGGGGCCGGGCGCGATGTTGGCGGTCACCGGCCGGCAGGCCGATTCCTCCAGACCCAGCCCGACCTGCTCCAACTTTTCCACCACATCCGGGAGCTGGTCCGGATAGTAAAGAACCAGGAGCGCGCCCGCATGGGCGTCGATCCGCGCCTTCATGCGGGCGTTGAAGCCGTTCCCTGTCTCCAGGGGATTGGTGAACTGGCTGTCGATGCGCAGGAAGGGAATGGCCGGCGGAAAGGCTGGAATGAGGAACGACGAGGGCTCATGGCCGGCCATGACGACCATCGTTCGCTCGGGCTGGTCGATCGGCGGGAGTTGGATGTCGATAAAGCGCGGGCCCCAGGGAACGTGAATCCAATCCGGCGGCCGGCTGGTCGCCGCGATGAGCGCCAGCAGCACCACCGCGGTCCGCGTCGTGTGGCAGGCCGCGATCGGCAGCGTCCGCAAGGCGAGAAGGATGGCCAGCGGCGTCAGCATCTCGATCCCGATCAGATAGCGGTAGATGGCGAACATCTTGAGCCACAGCAGATAGGCGATCGCTAGGGTCAGCATGAGAAAGCGGACCTTGGGCTCCCAGCCGTTACGGCGCAGTCCCCAGATCGCGCCGACCGGCACCAGCAGATAAGCGAAGGCGACCGCCAGTTCGCGGAAATCGGCTTCGCCGACCCGAAGCCCGTTGTCGGAGAAAAGGAAGGGAAAGAGCAGGGTCTCGGAAAGATTTTTCGGCAGGAAGCCTGTTTCCCGATAGGGTTTGGGCAGCGCCATCGGCGATTGGAAAAGGTCGTTCATCAGGGGAAAGACCGGATTGCCGTAACTGGTCCACAGATGCCAGTTCCAATGCAGTCCGGTGACGGTATAGCCGGCCAGAACGGCCAGGCCGAACAGAAAGGCCCGCTCGAAACGAAGGCGCCAGGCGCCTTCCAAGACGAAAAAAGCCAGACAGAGCGCGACGGCGTAAAGGGCGGTGGTGAGCTTGAGGCCCACCGCCAGCCCCATCGCCAACCCGGCCAGCAGGGCGCGCCGCCCCGAGGGCATGCCCCGGGCGGTGACGATCAGGGCCAAGGCCGACAGGAAGCCCAGACTCACCACATTGTCGTGCATCACGGCGCCCAGCTCGCCCAGGGCTCCGGCGCGCGTCATGCCGAGCAGGGCCAGGACGAGCGCCCACCAGGGCGAGCCGAGCAGGCGGCGGGCGATGAGGAAGAGAAGAGGGGCATTCAACCCATGCACCAGGCCCAGCGCAAACGCCACGCCCTTGGCCGGCAGGATTTGCGCCAGCCAATAGACCGGCAGGTCGAGCGTGGGGTTGTAGAAGCTGGGCAACTGACCGACCAGATCGTCGAAGCCGTGGCGGCCGGTCAGAAAGGCGTAGCCGGTCCAGTAATGGTAATTGCGCAGATCCCAATTGGCGTCCTGGCCCGGCAGCACCGCCAACAGGGCGAAGGCCAGCGGCGCGGCCAGGATCAACCCAGTGGGCAGGCGCGCCATCAAAGGGCGTGGGGGGGCGTTTTGCCGGCGAAGAAGGCGTCGAGATTGTCGAGCGCCCGAAACCCCATGGCGTTGCGCGCCTCGATGGTGGCGCTGCCCATGTGCGGCAGCAGGAAAGCGTTGATCAGGGGCCGGTAGCCGGGATGGAGATTCGGTTCGTTGGTGAAGACGTCAAGCCCCGCCGCCGCCACCCGTCCGGCGAGAAGGGCGGCGATCAGGGCCTCGTCGTCGATCAGCATGCCGCGCGCCGTGTTGACGACGATGGCGCCTTGGGGCAACAGCTCGATCCGCCTTGCGTCGAGAAAGCGATGCATGGCCGGCGAGGCCGGGCAGTGAAAGGACAGCACGTCGCAGACCGACAGCATCGCCTCGGGATCGGCATGGAAGGCGGCGCCCTGCTCGCGTTCGGGCGGCAGCCGGTTGCGGTTGGAATAGTGGATGACCATGTCGAAGGCGCGCGCCCGCTTGGCCACCGCCTGGCCGATCCGCCCCATGCCGATGATGCCCAGGCGCCGCCCGGTCAGTTGGGCGCCCAGAAGCTGGGTGGGTGTCCAGCCCTTCCAGGCGTCGGCGCGCAGCATGGTCTGGCCCTCATGGGCGCGCCGGGCGGCACCCAGCATGAGGAGCATGGCGATCTCGGCGGTGGCGTCGGTGAGCACGTCCGGGGTGTTCGACATGGTGATCCCCCGGGCCCGTGCCGCCTCGACGTCAAGATGATCGATGCCGACCGAGAAGGTGGCGATCATCTTGCAGCGCGGGTCCAGCCGGGCGAGCAGGGCGGCGTCGATCTTGTCGGTGGGGGCGATCAGCAGACCGTCGACGCTCTTGGAGAGTTCGACCAGCCCATCGGGGCCGAGCGGTCGGTCATCGGGGTTAAGCTGGGCGTCGTAATCGCGTTCGGCGCGCTCTTCCACCGCCTTGGGGAAACGCCGGGTCAAGGCGAGTTTCTTTTTGGCTCCGCTCATCATCATCTCCCTTTGCTGGGGCGCGATCTTACCGTCTCCGTCCGCTCCAGAGAAGCCAGGTCAGCGCCACCAGCTCGATCGCCAGCATGGTGGCGAAGGCGGCCGTGTAGGCCTGGGCGGGATAGCGGCCGTCGGACGCCGTCCACTGGTTGACGATCACCCCCATGCCCCATTGGGTGGTGAAGGTGCCGAGGAAAACGAGGACGTTGAGGCTGGTGTTGACCCGTCCTGACAGGTCGCTCGGGAATTGCTGGGTGAGCGTGGCGTAGTTGAGGGCGCCCGAAGTGCCCAGGAACCCGAACACCGCCCACAGCGGAAGCGCCGCCTCGACCCAACCGAAGGTCAGGCCGGCCTGGGCGGCCAGGAATCCGCACATGCCAACGATGGAGACGGTCAAGGGCGTGATGCCGTAGCGCGCCAAGCGCTCGGCGATGGCGCCGGTGGCGATGAAGCCCACGGCGATCGAGGCCGCCATCACGAACAGATGGTTGGCGATGGCGTCGCGGGGCAGCAGGGCCACGTCGCGCAGCCAGGGGCCGGCCCACAGGCCCTGGGTCGCCATGAAGGTCGCCTGGATGGTGGCCGAGGCCGGCGCGATCCGCCAGAAATTGCGGCTGGAATAGATGGTGCCGATGTCGCGCACCTGATTGGCCAGCGATTGCGGCGCCCGCGGCGGGGTTGGTTTCTCGGGCACCATGAAGAAGATGAGCAGGAGCACCGCCACCGTCATCGCCACCAGCAGCAGGAACAGGCCGCGCCAATCGGTGTGGGCCAGAACGGCCTCCACCGGCAAGGTGGCGCTCAAGGCGCCCAAGCCGCCGCTGCACAGGATGACGCCGTTGACCAGGGGCAGCTTGGGGGTGGGAAACCAGATCGCCACGCCTTTGAAGGCGGCCATCAGGCAGGCGCAGACGCCGATGCCGATCAGACCGCGGCCGAGGATCAGGCCGGTCCGTGATTGGGCGAGCGCAAAAACAGTCGCGCCCAAGGCGGCGATCAGCAGCAGGCTGGCTTCCACCCGCCTAGCGCCGAAACGGTCGAGCAGAATGCCAAGCGGAAGCTGGGCGCAGGCGAAGGTGAGGAAATAGGCGCTGGTGAGGAATCCGAGATCGGCGGCGTCAAGTCCAAGATCGCGGGTGAGATCGGTGGCGATGACCGCGTTCACCGAACGATAGATATACGATAGGAAATAGCCCGCCGCAAAAGGCAGGAGAACGCGCACGGAAAGAACAAGCGAAAGGGGAGGGGTGGCGGTCACCCCTCTCCCTTAAGCGATTCATTCGCAGGCGGTCAAGCGCCGTCGGCGCTTAGCGCCCCGCCGCCATCCGGGCGAAGGCTTTGGGCGCCATCTCGACGAAGCAGCCGACCGTGGCGGCAACGACCTCGTCCATCGACTCCTTGATTTCGACGCCGTACACCCATTGGCGCAGCGCGCGGTAGAAGAACGAGGCGTGCATCGAATAGAAAAGCTCGATCTCTTGGGCGCTGAGCGGCCTTTCGGTCGAAAGGGGCAGGCCGGCCATACGGCGCACCTCGTCGCAGACCGGGGTGACCACCCGGTCGCTCAAATCGATCTGGCCGCGCCGGCGGATCTTGACGCCCTTGAGGCCGGCGAACAGATAGATCCGCAGCGTCGTGTAGGTGAAATAGGTCTCCGAGAATTCGCGGTAAAAGCGGGTGAGCCTTTCGCCCAGGGAAAGCGTCGGGTCGCGCAACAGCCCTTCCCATTCGGGGTTCCAGCGCTTGGTGTAGACCTCTTCATAGACCCGATCGATCAGGCTGTCCTTATCGGGGAAATAGCGGTAGAGCAGGGGCTGGGTAACGCCCAGCCGCTCCGCCAGGGCCCGCGTTTGGCCTTCGAAGCCGTTCTCGGCGAAGAAGCGGATCGCCTCGTCGATGATCATCCGCTCGCGCTCAAGGCGCGGCAGCCGCTTGCGGATGCTGACAGGATGGGAGGAAATGGCCGGCGGCATCGGCGCAACCGGCGATTTGGACAGGGGAACGATGGTCATGATCAGGCCTCGATTTGGGGTTCCGTTCAAGAGTTCGTTTTTTCATTTCACAGAACCAGCAACCCTGCTGGTCATATGAAATCGCCTTTGATTGCCGTCAAGGTGATCGCAGGAAAATAATTTATGATCGGACCCGTGTCAAAACCGTGGTGAGGATTCATTGCGAATTGAAATAAAAGAGAAAATGCCGACAACAAGTCATACCAATTTTGCGCTGTTTCAATCGGCTTTTCGGCCACTCTTTTTGCTTGCCGGGGTGGCAGCGGCCACAATTGTACCCGTCTGGCTGGGGATCCATTACGGAATACTCGCATGGCCGGGTTCCGGAATGCCGCTCGCCTGGCATGGCCATGAAATGATTTACGGTTTTGCCGCTGCGGCGCTGGGCGGATTCCTGCTGACGGCGGTCGCCAACTGGACGGCGACGCCTTTTCTTTCCGGGCCTCCCCTGATGGCGCTGGCCGGGGTTTGGGTGCTGGGACGCATCGCCATGCTCTTGAGCGGCCTGCTCTCGCCTTGGCTGATTGCCCTGGCGGATATTCTCTACCTTCCGGGGTTAATGATGGCGGTCGCCCGGCCGCTGCTGCGCGTCGACCAGCCGAATCGCAATCGGCTCTTTCTCGTTCTCCTCGGGGTTTTGGTCGCCGGCAATCTTTTGGTTCACGGCGAATTGGCGGGTTTCGCGCCGACCGCGCAAGCCGGCATCCGGCTCGGGCTTTATGGTCTGCTTACCGCGATGGCAATCATCGGCGGCCGGATCATTCCCAGTTTCACCATCAACGGGCTGCGGATGATCCGGGTTCCCTTTCAGCCGACCTTTCGGCCCTGGGTGGAGCGGATCGCCGTTCCCGCCGTCATTCTGACCGGATTGGCGGACGCCTTCCTGCCCGATACGCCGGCAGTGGCGGTCCTGGGGATCGGCGCCGGGGCGATTCATCTTCTTCGCCTTTCCGGCTGGGGCGGTTGGAAGACCGGGCCGGTGCCGCTCCTTTGGGTGCTGCATTTCGGTTATGGCTGGCTGGGCCTCGGTTTGATGCTGCGAGGCCTGGCGGCCCTGACGCCGTTGGTGCCGGGCAGCGCCGCCCTTCACGCCTTGGCGGTCGGCGCCGCCGGCATGCTGATCCTGGGCGTCATGACGCGGGCCGCGCTCGGCCATTCCGGACGGTCGCTGGTGCCGGCCCGGACCGTCGTCATCGCCTATGGCCTGATCCTGGTGGCGGCGGTTTTCCGGGTGTTTGGTCCGATCGTTTGGCCCGATTGGTCCGGCCCGGCCATCCTGATCTCGGGTGCCGCCTGGACTCTGGGTTTCGCCGCCTTCGTCGCCGTCTATGCGCCGATCCTGTGGAAGCCTCGCATCGACGGCCAGCCGGGATAGTCTTGGCCGGCGATCGGCCTTATTCTGGATAGCATGATCGTGCTGTTCACCGATTTCGGCCGCGAGGGGCCCTATGTCGGCCAGATGCTGGCGGTGCTGGCGCGCCTGGCGCCTGGCGTGCCGGCGATCGATCTTTTGGCCGATGCGCCAGCCTTTGACGCCAAGGCCTCGGCCTATCTGCTGGCCGCCTATGCCGATGAATTTTCCGCCGGCACGGTGTTCCTGGCGGTGGTCGATCCCGGGGTCGGCGGCGATCGCCAGCCACTTTGGGTCGAGGCCGATGGACGGCATTTCGTGGGGCCGGACAATGGCCTGTTCGAAGTGATCCTGCGCCGCGCCAAGCGCCATCGGGTGCGGCGGATCGCCTGGCAGCCCGAAAAACTTTCCGCAAGTTTCCACGGCCGCGATCTCTTCGCCCCGTTCGCCGCCGGATTGGCCCGCGGTGCGCCGCCGGCTTCCGTCGAAATTGATGCCGCAACCGTTCGCCGGCCCGAATGGCCCGACGACTGGGCGGCCATCATCTATATCGACCGATTCGGCAACGCCATGACCGGCCTGCGGGCCGCTCGACTCGATCCGGGGGCGAGGATCAGCCTCGATGTCCATACGCTCGGCCGTGCCCGGACCTTTTCCGAGATGGGCCCAGGCGAGGCCTTTTGGTACGAAAACGCCAACGGATTGGTCGAAATTGCCGCCAACCGGGCCTCGGCTGCCCGGAATCTGACATTAACTGTAGGTTCGACCTTTACGATCAAGTGAATATTTCACTTTTTAATAGGACGGGAAGTTCTGTTATGATGCGGGCCGGACGGTCGCAGGACGGGAGTAAGCCGCCGCGACCCAACTGGGCGGTTATCGGGGGATGCCGCCGCGTCATGTGAGGGTGGATGGGTTTCAAGATCAAGTTCTGGGGCGTACGGGGCAGCATAGCCTGTCCATCACCCAATCATGTGGTCTATGGGGGCAACACCAGTTGCGTTGAATTGTCGCTGGGCGGACGGGTCATCATCATCGACGCCGGCACCGGCATCCGTAACCTCGGCCAAGACATCAACCGGCGCAAGCTTTCGGACGTCACGCTGCTGCTCACCCACACCCATTGGGACCATGTCAACGGCTTTCCCTTTTTCGCGCCCTGCTTTCGCCCCGATTTCCGGCTGCACATCAAGGCCGGCCATCTCACGGCGGTCGGCGGCATCCAGAACATCCTGGCCAGCCAGATGGCCAACCCGATGTTCCCGGTGCCGCTGTCGGCCTTGAAGGCCGACATCACCTACGAGGATTTCCGGGCCGGCGACACCTTCAAGCTCTATGACGACGTGGTCGTGCGCACCGCGCCCTTGGTGCATCCCAATGGCGCCACCGGCTACCGCATCGAGTATATGGGCAAGTCGATGTGCATGATCACCGACACCGAACACACGCCGGGCAAGCCCGACCGCAACATCTTGGATCTCATCAAGGGCGCCGATCTGGTGGCCTATGACTGCACCTACACCGACGACGAATATCCCGCCAAGGTCGGCTGGGGCCATTCGACCTGGCAAGAAGCCGTGCGGCTGTGCCATGCGGCCGACGTCAAGCGTCTGGCGATCTTCCACCACGATCCCGACCATGACGACCAGTTCATGGAGGCCCTGGAAGACGAAGCGCGTCGCCTGTGGGCAAGCGTTCTGGTCGCCCGCGACAACATGGAGCTGACGCTCGCTTAGGCGGTCCGATGGAATGGACCGACGACGCCATCGTTCTTGCCGCCCGCCCCCACGGCGAAACCAGCGCCATCCTTTCCCTGCTTACCCGGTCGCACGGCCGCCATGCCGGCTTGGCGCGGGGCGTCTTGGGCAAGCGCCGTTCCGGCGCCGCCGAGCCCGGCAATCGGGTTCGCGCCACCTGGCGGGCGCGGCTTGAAGAGCAATTGGGCACGCTCAGCGTCGAGGTCGAGCGCGCCCATGCGGCCGCCTATCTCGACGACGCCGATCGGCTGGCCGGCCTGTCCGCTGCGCTGGCGATGGCGGAAACGGCCTTGCCCGAACGCGAGCCGCATGACGATGTCTATGCCGATCTTCTGGCCTTCATCACCCATTTGGGCGATGTCGACTGGCCGATCGCCTATGTCCGTTGGGAATTGGGCCTCTTGGCCGATCTCGGCTTCGGCCTCGATTTGGGCGCCTGCGCGGTGACCGGCCGAAACGACCAGTTGGCCTATGTCTCGCCCAAGAGCGGGCGAGCGGTGTCGCTTTCGGCGGGCTTGGCTTGGAAAGACAAGCTGTTAGTCCTGCCCGGCTTTCTGATCGGGGAGCCGGGCGGCAGTCTGGCCGATGGCTTGCGCTTGACCGGAGCCTTTCTTGAACGCTATGTCTTCGCCCCCCACCGCAAGGCGCTTCCACCCGCCCGCACACGACTTGTTGACCGGCTTGCCTCATAGGCTACTATACCTGGTAGTCCAACCCGCGAGAATGCAATGACTGAAACCGTCACCGCCGGCGAGATCCGCGAAACGGGTCTGGCCGAGGCGCTATCCGAGCGCTACCTGGCCTACGCCCTGTCGACCATCGTTTCGCGCTCGCTGCCCGATGTGCGCGACGGCCTGAAGCCGGTGCATCGCCGCCTGCTCTACGCCATGCGGCAATTGAAACTCGATCCCGAATCCGGGTTCAAGAAATGCGCCCGCGTGGTGGGCGACGTGATCGGCAAATACCATCCGCATGGCGATGCGGCGGTTTACGAGACCCTGGTGCGGCTGGCGCAAGATTTCGCGGTCCGCTATCCGCTGGTCGAGGGCCAGGGCAATTTCGGCAACATCGACGGCGACAACGCGGCGGCGATGCGCTACACCGAGGCCAAACTCACCGCCGTTGCCCAGGCCCTGATGGACGGGCTGGACGAGGACACCGTCGACTTCCGTCCTACCTATGACGGCTCCGAGGAGGAGCCGGTGGTGATGCCGGCGGCCTTTCCCAATCTGCTGGCCAACGGCGCCACCGGCATCGCGGTCGGTATGGCGACCAGCATTCCGCCCCACAACGCGGGCGAGCTGTGCGATGCCGCGCTGCAGTTCATCAAGAAGCCGTCAAGCTCGGTGGCCGAACTGCAGGCCTTCGTCCAGGGGCCGGATTTTCCGACCGGCGGCGTGCTCGTCGAGCCGGCGGACTCGATCGCCGAATCCTACCGCACCGGCCGGGGCAGCTTCCGTCTGCGCGCCCGCTGGATGGTCGAGAAGCTGAAGCTTGGCCTTTACCAGATTATCGTCACCGAGATTCCCTATCAGGTGCAGAAAGCCAAGCTGATCGAAAAGGTGGCCGATCTCTTGGCCAACAAGAAACTGCCGCTGCTGGCCGACATCCGCGACGAATCGACCGACATCGTCCGTCTGGTGCTCGAGCCGCGCAACCGCACGGTCGAGCCCGAGATGCTGATGGAGCAATTGTTCCGCCAGACCGATCTGGAAACGCGGGTCTCGCTCAACATGAACGTGCTTGATGGCGAGGGCGTGCCCCGGGTGATGAATTTGAAGGAGGTGCTGCGCGCCTTCCTCGACCATCGCCTGGTGGTGCTCGAGCGCCGTTCGCGCCATCGCCTGGAGAAGATCGAGCGCCGGATCGAGATTCTGGGCGGCTATCTGGTCGCTTATCTCAATCTCGACGCCGTCATCAAGATCATCCGCGAGGAGGACGAGCCCAAGCCGGCGCTGATGAAGCGCTTCAAACTCGCCGACACCCAGGCCGAGGCGATCCTCAATATGCGGCTGCGCTCGCTGCGCAAGCTCGAAGAGATCGAGATCAAGACCGAGAACAAGGCGCTGAAAGCCGAGCGCGACGAGCTTCTGGATCTGCTGGGCCAGGAAGGCAAACGCTGGAAAGCGGTGGCGGCCGAGATCAAGGAGGCGCGCAAGCGCTTCGGTCCCGACACCAAATTGGGTAAGCGGCGCACCCAATTGTCGGGGCCGCCGGCACTGATCGAGGTACCGATCGAGGCGATGGTCGAGGCCGAGGACATCACCGTCATCTGTTCCGAGAAGGGCTGGATCCGCGCCTTCAAGGGCCATCAGGTCGAGGCCGAGGAGCTGAAATTCAAGGACGGCGATGCGCTGGGCTTCCTCTTGCCCGCCAACACGACGGCCAAGATCCTTGTCTTCGCCACCAATGGGCGCTTCTACACGCTCGCCGGCGACAAGCTGCCGCGCGGCCGCGGCCATGGCGAACCGCTGCGTCTGATGATCGACCTGCCCAACGACGCCGACATCGCGGCGATGATGGTGCATGTGCCGGGCCGCAAATTGCTGCTGGCTTCCGAGTCCGGGCGCGGCTTCGTGGTCGAGGAAAGCGAGGTGGTGGCCCAAACCCGCGCCGGCAAGCAGATCATGAATCTCGACGACGGCGAAAAGGCCAAGGTCTGCGCGCCGGTCGAGGGCGATCGGGTGGCGGTGGTCGGCGCCAACCGCAAGATGCTGGTCTTCAAGCTTGATGAAGTGCCGGAAATGGCGCGCGGGCGCGGCGTCATTCTCCAGCGCTACAAGGATGGCGGCTTGGCCGACGCCAAGGTCTTCTCGGCCGCCGAGGGTCTGAGCTGGAAGGTGGGCGACCGCACCCGCACCGAAGCCGATATGGGGCCCTGGCAGGGCGAGCGCGGCCATGCCGGCCGGCTGCCGCCCAACGGCTTCCCGCGCAGCAATCGTTTCGGGTGAATTGCGAAGCGCCGCCGTCTCTGCTAGACAGGAAGCAAGCAAACCGTACCGGGAGAGCCTCGCCCATGTCGTCCGCCGCATCCGCCCCCACCCTTGCCGCCGTCCTTTGGCCAACGCGGAACGTCGCCCTGCGCGCCCTTCTTCTCGCCCTGGCGGGATCGGCCCTCTTGGCGCTGTCGGCCAAGATCCAGGTGCCCTTCTGGCCGGTGCCGATGACCATGCAAACCTATGTCGTGCTGGTGCTGGGGATGGCGTTGGGCTCCCGTCTGGGGGCGGCCACCGTCGCGCTTTATCTGGCCGAGGGTGCGATGGGTCTGCCGGTCTTCGCCGGCACGCCGGAAAAGGGTCTTGGCCTTGCCTATATGATGGGGCCGACCGGCGGCTATCTTTTGGGCTTTCTGGTTGCCGCCGCCCTGGTCGGTTGGCTGGCCGAGCGCGGCTGGGATCGCGGCTGGCCGCGCGCCCTGGCGGCGATGATCGTCGGGCATGCGGCAATCTTCCTGTTTGGGCTGGCCTGGCTTGCCACCTTTGTCGGGGCCGAGAAGGCGATCGCGCTTGGCCTGACGCCCTTCTGGGCGGCGACCCTTGCCAAGACGCTGCTTGGCGTGGCGACCATGCCCTTGGCCTGGAAAATCGCGGCGCCGCGCCGTTTATAATCATATAAATCCCGGTGGAACGGCCGATCGGAACCTGCCATAGTGTTCCGAAGCAAAGCGCTGTCGCCTATACAAAAAGCAGCAGGGAGAGGCCCCAGTGTCCATTCTGCTTAAACTGTCCGGCTTGATCGACCAGATCAGCATTCGGATTGGCCGCGCCGTCTATTGGCTGGTTCTCTTGGCGGTGGTGGTCAGCGCCACCAACGCGGTCTTCCGCTATTCGCTCAACATGAGCTCGAACGCCTGGCTCGAGGTGCAGTGGTATCTATTCTCGGCCGTCTTTCTGCTCTGCGCGCCCTACACGCTGCAGCGCAACGAGCACATCCGCATCGACGTCGTCGCCGGCAAACTGTCGAAGACGGCGCAAACCTGGATCGACATCTTCGGCACCGTCTTCTTTCTTCTGCCGATGGCCTACATGATCTTCAAGCTGTCGCTGCCGATCGCCGAGGATTCCTTCATGTCGCAAGAACATTCCACCGACGCCGGCGGGCTCATTCGCTGGCCGGTGAAGATGCTGATCCCGATCGGCTTCTTCCTCTTGTTGTTGCAGGGCCTCTCGGAACTGATCAAGCGAATCGGCTTTCTGATGGGGCTGGCGCCCGATCCCTTGGCGTCGCACTCGGCGCACGGATCGAACAGCTAGGGGGCGACCGGCATGACCCAGTTTCTGATCGCCAACATGGCGCCTCTGATGTTCGGGGCGCTGGTGCTGTTCCTTCTCCTTGGCTATCCGGTGGCCTTCGCCCTGGCCGCCAACGGCCTGTTCTTCGGCGTCATCGGCATCGAGCTTGGCCTGCTCACGCCGGCGCTGCTCCAAGCCTTGCCCGAGCGCATTTTCGGCATCATGCGCAACGACACGCTCCTGGCCATACCCTTCTTCACCTTCATGGGCCTGATCCTCGAGCGCAGCGGCATGGCCGAAGACCTCTTGGACACCATCGGCCAATTGTTCGGCCCGGTGCGGGGCGGTTTGGCCTATGCGGTGATCTTCGTTGGCGCGCTTCTGGCCGCCACCACCGGCGTGGTCGCCGCCTCGGTGATCTCGATGGGGCTGATTTCGCTGCCGATCATGCTGCGCTACGGCTACGACCGCCGGCTGGCCTCGGGGGTCATTGCCGCCTCGGGCACCTTGGCCCAGATCATCCCGCCTTCGCTGGTTCTCATCATCATGGCCGATCAGCTCGGCCGCTCGGTGGGCGATATGTACGAAGGCGCCTTCGTCCCCGGCCTCATCCTCACCGCCCTTTATGCCGGCTATGTGCTGCTGGTCACCATCTTCAATCCCAAGGCGGCGCCCGCTCTGCCGCTCGACGCCCGCACCATCAAGGAGGATGACGGATCGGCCGGCTATCCGTCGCTTTTGGTGGTTGTCGGCCTGTGCGTCGGCGCCTCGACCGCGCTTGCCCAGATTGTCAATCCCATCTACGCGGTCATGATTCCGGTGCTGGTGGTGTTCGGCTTGGCGATCCTGCACAAGCGGTTGGGGCTGCGCATCATCAGCCGCATCGCCCAGCAGGTGATCATCGTCATGGTGCCGCCCTTGGCCCTGATCTTCCTGGTGCTGGGCACGATCTTCCTTGGCATCGCCACCCCGACCGAAGGCGGCGCCATGGGCGCCGCCGGTGCCGTGCTGATGGCTTTGGCCAACCGGCGCCTCGATTTTTCGTTGCTGCGTCAGGCAATGGACAGCACGGCCAAGCTGACGTCGTTCGTGGTTTTCATTCTTGTCGGCTCGACGGTGTTCGGCCTGGTGTTCCGGGCGGTGAACGGCGATCTGTGGGTTGAGCACCTGCTGATCAACCTGCCGGGCGGCCAATTGGGCTTCCTCATCGTCGTCAACATCCTGGTCTTCGTACTGGCCTTCTTCCTCGATTTCTTCGAGCTATCCTTCATCGTCGTGCCGCTCCTGGGCCCGGTGGCCGAGAAGCTGGGGATCGACCTCATCTGGTTCGGCGTGCTGTTGGGCGTCAACATGCAGACCTCGTTCATGCATCCGCCCTTCGGCTTCGCGCTGTTCTATCTGCGCAGCGTGGCGCCTAAGGAAGATTATCTCGACAAGATGACCGGCAAGATGCTGGCGCCGGTCACCACCGGCCAGATCTATTGGGGCGCGGTGCCTTTCGTGGTGATTCAGGTCATCATGGTCGGCTTGGTGATCGCCTTTCCCAGCATGGTGTCGGTGGGGCTGAGCAAATCCAAGATCGAGGATTCCAGCAAGATCGAAATCGTCATTCCGCCTTCCGAAGAGGCCGAACCCTCGGCCGAGGACGCCTCGGAGGATTCGGTGCCGCCCGACGAAGGCGAGGCCGGGGCGGATGAGGAGGGAGCGGCCGAGCCAGACAAGGAGGATCCGGCCAAGGCGATCGAGAAGTCGCTGGGTAAAAAATAGGAACGCGCCTTCGATTCCTACCGGGTCGTGAGGGGGGTATGAATCAGGATCGACGTTTGGGCGCCGCCGTCGGGGTTGCGCTTTCCGTTTTGGTGCTGGTGACGCTCGGGCTGTTGCCTTTGGGCGCGTCCGCCCAAACGCTCTTCAAGGACCCGGTCCACCAGAAGGAATTCGAGAACGGCCGCGACACGATGATCAACGTCATCGCCGGCAAGCTGAGCGAGGGGGAAACGATCCGCGGTCCCTCGGGGCCGATGATGGAATTGCTGAAAAGCTCGGGCGATCTGACCTGCCAAGCTTGGATCATTTCCTTCAATCTGCGCCTGCGAAATCTGGTGCTGGCCGATGCCGATCCCGAGCTGATCGCCAAGGCCTACGATCTGCGCGCCAAGGTCGAGAAGGCCTGCCAGACCATTCTTGAGGAAACCCCGCCGGTTACCCCGCCACGCGGACCCGGCGAGACGACGCCCGGCACGCCGCCGCCGGCCGGCGATCCCTTCGTGCCCAGGCCCGGCTGGACCTTGGTCGATGAAATCTGCTTCCGGCGCTGCGTCGAGGAACGCAACCGCTACCACAGCGCCATCGCCGATGTGAAGCTGACCGAACCCAAGCTGCACGAGGCCGAGGAGACGCTCGCGCACGCCCGCGCCCAGGCGGCGGACCTCGAGCGCCAGATCGCCGAGGCCGAGAAATCTCGCGCCGAAGCCGAAGCCATCCTGCGCAGGCCGCGTCGAGGAACCCTTTCGCCCGCCGATGAGAAGGACTTGGTGGCCGCCGGGCAGCGCAAGAGCAACGCCGATCATACGCTGCGGCTGTCGCTTCCCAAGCGCGAGGAATACCGCCGGCGCGTCGAAACGGCCGAGGCCCTGGTGCGGTCCCGCCGGCGCGACAAGGCCGAGGCCGAAGACGCCCTCGAAAAGGCACGCCTTGCTTATGAGGATTGCATGCGCCGCTGCCAGGAGCAGGCGAAGGGTGCGCAGGCGCCGGCAACGCCCAAATGCGCCCTCGTGCCCGCAAAGCCGATGACGGTCGGGCCGCAAAACGAGGTCGGGGCCGGGACGGGCAAGATGGTCCAGGATGCGGCCCGCAACGTGGTGGGGGGCTTGTTCGGCGGTGGCGGTGGCGGCGGATTCGGCATCGGCGGCCTGGGCGGCGGCAGCCGGATGGGCGGTGCCCCAAGCGCCCTGTCCAGCTCGGGTCCCAAGGGGCCCAGCCTGGTGGCCGATCCGGTTCCCGCCAAGCAGGCCTTTGCCCATCCCGATGGTCTGTCCACCATCAAGCTGGGCGGGCGGATGACCGAGGAAGGCCTGAAGATTTCCGCCGAGATCGAAAGCGCGCCCGGCAAGGGCACCTTCCACAGCCTGCAGATCGAGGATGACGCCTGCCGGGTTCTCAAGCCCAAGGCCTATTATCTTTGGAAATTGTGGGAAGAATGGACTCTTACCGTGACCTGGTGGCGCGAGCGCTATGTCGATGGTCAAAGAGTGAGCCGCGAGGAAGGCGGCTGGCAGCAAAGCGGCCGGCGCGACATTGCCCAAGGAGTGGTCGAGGTCGAGACGGAAGCCAATCCGCTCTGGAAACGCTTCGGCTACGATCGGGCGACCGAAGGCGTGCAGGGCCTTGGTGCCGATTTCGCGGTGACGACCGATCAACTGGCGGGCGGGGCGATGAAGCTGGTGATCCATGTCAGCAATCCCAGCGTCGATCCGGTGGTGACGATGCCGTTCGATCTCCGCATCGCCCCCCAGCCCGACGGCAGCATCGCCTTTGTCCGCTTTGAATAAGGTTGCGAACGAAAAAACCCCGCCGCAAGGCGGGGGCAGTCCTTAAGTCGGCGAGGTTTCGACGACGCAATATCGAATCAGATGGTGGGGGAAATCATGGGAATGCTAAAACTCCTTCGAGCCGCCACGGGGCTGGCCGCGTTCGGCCTGCCGATGGTTCCTGTCGTTGCGCATGCGCAAAGCCAATTTCCGGTCGCGTTGCGGTGGGAAGGCTATGTCGAACCGGTGACCGGGACAGCAAGGCCGGGCGAGAGCGACGCCGCGGGTTCGATGATCCTTGCGTTGCCGCGCCAGGAAGGCACATGTCAGGGCCGCTATCAAGACGCTCCCGGCGGCAGGAAGGGGGCCTGGGCCGCCGGATGCACGAACGGCGTCGCTATCTCGGGAACCTATGAGAGGAACGCGGTCGGCGCAGGGGCAGTCGGCGATGGTGTCGACAGCATGGGGCGCAAGGTCGCGTTCGCCCTGGGTGGCGACGATGCCAAGCCCGCCGCCGATCCAGCCTTAGCGCCGGCCGCGGCCGATCGCTTTGAAGGGAAGTGGGAGTGGCGGATCGAATCGACCAACACCTTCTGCTCGGCCTTTTCCAAACCCGATCCGTTCCGAATTGCCGGCGGCAAGATGGAAGGTTCACTCTTCCATGTCCAGACCGGCAACTATCGCATGGATATCAAGGTGAGTCGGGATGGCAAGGCGGCAGGTTATTTTTTGGGGAGTCAGGTCGTTATTCGTTTGGCCGGCGCCTTTACCCCCAGCACCGGCGAGGGAGACCTTGAGGTTTCCGGAACGAACATTTGCGTCGCTCGCTGGTACGCCAAGCGTCTGCCATAAACAGGAAGATCGGCCGAAAAGGAAAACCCCGCCTTGCGGCGGGGCTCCCAGTCGGCCGGTGGGGGCTAGACTTACGACTTCTTCTTCGGCGCCGCCGCCGGCTTGGCTTGGCCGGCCGTGAAGACGAAATTGTCGAAGCGGTTTTCCGCCACCCGGAACCACAGATAGGCCTCTTCGCGATAGGCCTTCCAGGCGGTGTAGACCTTCTTGAAATTCTCGTTCTTGGCCGCCGTCTCGTCGTAAAGCTCGAAGGCGGCTTTCATGCAGGCTTCCATCACCGCGTTGGGGAAGGGCTTGAGCTGCACGCCCTGACCGACCAGCCGCTTCAGCGCCGCCGGATTGGCGCTGTCATACTTGGCCAGCATGTAGCCGTTGGCCTCGGCGCAGGCGGCCTCGTAGATCGCCTGATAGGATTTGGGTAGCTTCTCCCATTCGGCGATGTTGACATAGGCGGAAAGCTGCGGCCCACCTTCCCACCAACCCGGATAGTGATAGAACTTGGCGACTTTGAAGAAGCCCAGTTTCTCGTCGTCATAGGGGCCAACCCATTCGGCGGCGTCGATGGTGCCCTTTTCCAGCGAAGGATAGATGTCGCCGCCCGGAATTTGCTGCGGCACCACGCCCAGCTTGGTTAGCACCTGGCCGGCGAAGCCGCCGATGCGGAACTTGAGGCCTTTAAGGTCTTCGACGGTCTTGATCTCCTTGCGGAACCATCCGCCCATCTGGGCGCCGGTGTTACCGGCGACGAACTGGATGGTGTTGTAACCCTTGTAGAATTCGCGCATCAGCTCAAGCCCGCCGCCGGTGTACATCCAAGCGTTCTGCATGCGGGCGTTGAGCCCGAAGGGCACCGCGCAGTCGAAGGCAAAGGTGGGGTCCTTGCCGACGAAATAATAGGGCGCGGTGTGGGCCATCTGAACGGTGCCGTCTTTGACGGCGTCCAAGACCGAGAAGGCCGGCACGATTTCGCCGGCGGCGAAAATGCGAATCTGGAATTTGCCGTCGGTGGCGGCGGCCACCCGCTTGGAAATCACCTCGGCGGCGCCGAAGATGGTGTCGAGGCTCTTGGGAAAGCTCGACGCGCAACGCCACTGCACTTCCGGCATCGCCTGGGCGATCGCCGGCTTGGGCAAGCTGGACGCGGCGGCCGCGGCACCCGCGACGCCGACGCCGGTGAGAAATTGACGACGTTTCATGGTTATTGACCTCCCTGTGGGGCCGCGAATCTCGCGGCGTTGCGTGAATTATAGGGTGGAAAACGAGCCTTGCAACCGCTTGTCGTTGCCGTCGATCACCAGGGGTTCCCATCCATGCGATCCGAAGAATTCCAATGGCTGGAAGCGGGCCTTGTAGGCCATTTTGGGGCTTTCGGCGATCCAATAGCCGAGATAGACGTGAGGCAGGCCGAGCCTGGCCGCCTCCTCGGCCAGCCACAGGATCATCGCCGTGCCCAGGCTGCGGTCGGCGAAATCGGGATCATAGAAACTGTAGACCGCCGACAGGCCATCGCTTAGGGCATCGGCCAGGCAGATGCCGACCAGCCTTTCGCCGCCCTGGCGGAACTCGACCAGGAAGCTGTCGATCGGGCTGTCCTCGACCATCGAGCGGTAGTCGTAATAGCCCATCAGCGCCATGTCGCTGCCGGCGTGGCGCGCATCCTCGTAGCGGGTGAACAGGCGGTATTGTTCGCCGCTGGCCAGGGGGGCGATCCGCCTGGCCACCAGATCGGCGTTCTTGCGGCCGATGCGCCGGAAGGTGCGGCCGGGCCGGAATTCGGCGATCTTGATGCGCACCGGTACGCAGGACTGGCAGCCCGGGCAGGCCGGGGCGTAGGCGATGGCGTGGCTGCGGCGGAAGCCGGCGCGCGACAGGGTTTCATGGAGCGAGCGCGATTGCGGCCCGGCCAATTCGGTCACCAGCTTGCGCTCGTGCCGGCCCGGCAGATAGGGGCAGGGCAAGGGGGCGGTGGTGAAGAAATACTGCGGCCGCTTAAGAAGGACTTGATCCATGAACCGTCCGGCTCGGAAACGTTCCCATCCCAATATGCGTCGGGCGCGGCCGGGTTTCTAGAGGGATTTTAGAAAATATCACTCGGTCCGCAGGGTTACGGTGCCGGACAGGATTTCATGCAGGGTCCGCCCCCGGGCATTGAAAAGGGCGATCAGCAGGATCGCCGGGGTGAGGCCCGCCAATGTCGCGTAAAAGAGCAGGGTTTGCAGGAGGGCCTGGAGCAGGGTGGGCGGCTGGTCGTCGATGGTGCGCACCCGAACGCCCAAAATCCGCATGCCGGGGGTGGCCGAACGCGGCCCGCCGATGGTCAGGCCGTGATAGGCAAGCGCGATGACCACCCCGGCCAAAGGAATGAGCGGGAAAAGGGCGCCCAAGGTAAAGATGCCCAAGATGAGCAGCATGCCCCAAGCGACCAGGGTCAGGGCGCCGATGGCGATCAAATCGAGGGCGTAGGCGACGACGCGCTTGGCAAGGACGCCGGCGTAGAGCAGGGGGTTGTCGAGGCGATTGTATTCGATGACGGGACCGTTCACCGCTCAGCCCGCCTTGCCATTCTTGGCGCCGCCGCTCGGGGCCGGCGGGGGGGCGGGCGGGGTTTTCGGGGCGTCGGCGTATTCGTGCTCGCGCAACAGCACGATCGAAATGCGGCGGTTGCGTTGCGAGCGGGGATCGTCCTTGATCAGCGGCTCCTGATCGGCCTTGCCGACGACCCGGGCCACCCGATCCGAGGGCATGCCGGTGTCGAGCAGGGCGCGCCGGCTGGCCAACGCGCGGTCGCTGGAAAGCTCCCAGTTGCCGTAATTGGCGCCGCGCTGGAAGGGCACCGCATCGGTATGGCCGCTGATGGCGATCTTCTGCGGCATGTGGATCAGCACCTTGCCGATCAGCTCGATCAGCTTGCGCGCCTGGCCGGTCAGTTCGGCCGAGCCGCTGGAGAACATCGCCTGACGGTCGTTGTCGATCAACTGGATGCGCAGCCCCTCGGGCGTGTTGTCGAGCAGCAGGCTGTCTTTCAGCGCCTGGATTTCCGGCAGCGACTGGATGGCCTGGCGGATCACCCGCTGGGCCTCGCGGAAGCTCTGCTCTTCCTTCTCGGCCTGCACTTCCTCGAACTCCTCGTCGGAGAGGCCCTGCTTGTCCTGGGTCTTGTCGTCGCTGCTTTTTCCCATCACTGGCGGCGGCAGGGCCAGCGACACGCTGGGCGACGAGGTCTGCGACGACATGGCGCCTTCGCCCATCACCTGGCCGCCCAGGATGCCGCCGGCGCCCGAGGTGGTGCGCGACACCGTCTGCGGCGCGAAATAGTTGGAGATGCCTTTCAACTGCTCTTCGGTCACCGCGTTCAACAGCCAGAGCAGCAGGAAGAAGGCCATCATGGCGGTGACGAAGTCGGCATAGGCCACTTTCCAGGCGCCGCCGTGATGGCCATGGCCGCCCTTCTTCACCCGCTTGATGATGATGGTACCGCCGGCGGGGGCCTCGGCCATCGGTCAGCTTCCTATTCCGTGGGGGCGCTTTGCAGGAATTGCTCGACCTCCTGGAAGGTCGGGCGCACGTTCGAGGTCAGGATCTTGCGGGCGAACTCGATCGACACCTGGGGCGCGTAGCCCTGCATGTGGGCCAACAGCCCGGCCTTGATGCATTGCAGATACTGGGTTTCGGCGTTGAAGGTGAGTTCGAGCGAGCGGCCGATCGGCGCGATGAAGCCGTAGGAGAGCAGCACGCCCATGAAGGTACCCACCAGCGCGCCGCCGATCAGATGGCCCAGCACCTCGGGCGGCTCGGTGATCGAGCCCATGGTGTGGATGACGCCCAGCACGGCGGCGACGATGCCCAAGGCCGGCATGGCGTCGGCCATGTTGGTCACGGCGCCCGAAATGGCGTGCAGTTCGTTGTGATGGGCCTCGATTTCCTGGTCGATGATCGTTTCCAGTTCGTGGGCGTTGTTGGTGCCCAGCGTCAACAGGCGCAGATAGTCGCAGAGATACAGCAGCAGATGATGGTCGTGCGAGAAGGTCGGGAACTTGGTGAACAGGGTACTTTCCTCGGGCTTCTCGACGTGGCTTTCCAGGGCCAGATCGCCCTTGGTCTTCGCCAGCTTGAAGATGGCGTAGAGCATCGCCAACAATTCGAGATAACTGTTCTTCGAGAAGCGCGAGCCCTTGACCACCAGGCCCAAATTCTTAGCGATGCCGATCGTCACCTGTTTGGGGTTGCCGATCAGCGTCGCGCCGACCGCGGCACCGATGATGATCAAGATCTCGAACGGTTGCCACAGCACATTGAGATGGCCGCCCTGGGCCATATAGCCACCGATGACCGACGAGATGACGACTGCGAAGCCGATGATCGCGAACATGCGGTCACTTGGTCCAATGCGCTGTCAAACGACTAGAAGGCGCGGAATCCCCATGGCGTTCCGGCCTTGGCGACCATAGCCCAAAGAGCATCGAAGGTGAAGGATATATCGAGGAATCCATTAAGAAAATCACGGCCGCGAAATCCCCCTGTTTCCCCGAGCTTAGCTTTGCGTTATGTATGATGATCGGCCGCTGATCGCAAGGCAAGAATGATGGAGATCGATCCAAGAACGTTCCGCAAGGCGATGGGCTGTTTCGCCACCGGCGTTACGGTGGCCACCGTCCGGGCCGCCGATGGCCGCCTGGGCGGGGTCACCATCAGCTCCTTCACCTCGGTCTCGCTTGACCCGCCGCTTGTCCTGTTCTGCCTGGACAAGAAGGCCAGCGATCTTGAAGTCTTTCGCGCCGGTTCGCATTTCGCCATCCATGTTCTTCGGGCCGAGCAGAAGGAACTGTCGATCCATTTCGCCAGCAGCAAGGCGGACAAATGGGCCGGCATCGCCCAGACGCCGGGCATCGACGGTACGCCGATCCTGAGCCATTGCCTGGCGGTTTATCAATGCAAGACCGAGCGCATTCACGACGAGGGCGATCACATCGTCCTCATTGGTCGAATCGTCAAGCTCGATTACGATGCCGGCGGCCAACCGCTCGTCTATTTTCGCGGCAATTACGCGGAAATCGCCTAAGCCTCGATCGCGATCCCAAATTCCTTGAGAATCCGCGCCCGGTCGGCGTCGAGATCGGGCACCGCTCCCCGCGTTAGGGGATCGGCAAAGCCCGACAACTTGATCGGATTGCCGGCCATGTTGAGCCGCCCCACATCCTTGTCTTCGGTGTGCACCACCATGTTGCGGGCCTTGATCTGCGGGTCTGACAAAATCTGACCCACGTTGTTGATCGGTCCGCAGGGAACGCCCGCCGCTTCCAGGCGGGCCAGCCAATCGGCGACGGTCGATCCCGCCAAGGCCTGCTCGATCTCTTCCTTGAGGGCGCCGTGATGGCGGGTGCGCAGATCGTTCGAGGTGAACAGGGGATTGGCGGCCAGGTCCGGCCGCCCCAGCGTGTCGCAGAGTTTCTGGAACAGGCCATCATTGCCGGCCGCCACCACCAGATGCCCGTCCTTGGCGGCGAAGGCCTCGAAGGGGGTGATGGTCGGGTGGCGGGCGCCCAAAGGGCCGGGAATTTCGCCGGTGGCGAAATAGCGGGCGATGGCGTTTTCCAAGATCGCCACCTGGCAATCGAGCATGGCAACGTCGATCTTCATGCCCTGGCCGGTCTTTTCCCGATGGTAAAGGGCGGCGTTGACGCCGACGGCGGTGAACAGGCCCGCCGTGATGTCGCCCACCGAAGTGCCGACGCGGGTGGGCGGCCCGCCGGCATGGCCGGTCAGGCTCATGATGCCGCCCATCGCTTGCACGACCATGTCGTAGGCGGGGCGTTTGGCGTAGGGGCCGCTATGGCCGAAGCCCGAGGCGGCGGCGTAGATCAGCCGGGGATGGCGGGCGGAAAGTGTCTCCCAGCCATAGCCCAGCTTCTCCATGGTACCGGGGCGGTAATTCTCGACCAGGATGTCGGCCTTGCCGAGCAGAGCCTCGAAGATCGCGCGATCCTTGTCGGCCTTGAGATCGAGCGCGATCGATTCCTTGCCCCGATTGAGCGACATGAAATAGGCCGACTTGCCCTTGAGGAAGGGGCCGAAGCGCCGGGAATCGTCGCCCCCTTCGGGTGTTTCAACCTTGATCACCCGGGCCCCCAGATCGAGCAGCATCATCGTGCAATAGGGACCGGCGAGAACGCGGGTGAGATCAAGAACGACAAGGCTGGAAAGGGGGCCGGAACCGGGCATGAGACGATCTCCTCGCGGGAGGGGCTGGACTTCGACGGGCATTCTCTATATCCAATTTTCAGAGACAAGGCCCGATTTCCGAGGGCCTGGCAAGAGGGAGGCGAACATGCGCAAATTCTTCGGTGGATTCGGTGCCGCCTTGGCCATCCTGGCGGCCGGTTTGGCCCAGGCTCAAACGGTCACGCTCAAGGCGTCGCATCAGTTCCCCGGCGGCAAGGGCGACGTGCGCGACGAAATGGTCCAACTCATCGCCCGCGAAGTGGCGGCGGCCAATGTCGGCCTCGAGGTCCGGGTCTTCCCCGGCGCCTCGCTTTTCAAGCCCAAGGATCAATGGAACGCCATGGTCAAGGGCCAGCTCGACATCGCGGCCTTTCCGCTCGATTACGCCAACGGCCAGCACCCGCAATTCAGCGCCACCTTGATGCCGGGTCTGGTCAAGAACCACGACCACGCCAAGCGGCTCAACAATTCGCCCTTCATGGCCGACATCAAGAAGATCATCAACGATGCCGGCGTCGTCGTGCTTGCCGACGCCTGGCTGGCCGGCGCCTTCGGCTCCAAGAAGGGCTGCCTGGTCAATCCCGAGGATTTGAAGGGCGCCAAGATCCGCTCGGCCGGTCCGGCCTTCGAGGAGATGTGGGCCGGCGCCGGCGCCTCGATCGCTTCCATGCCGTCGAACGAGGTTTACACCGCGCTGCAGACCGGGGCCATCGACGCCACTGACACCAGCTCGGGCAGCTTCACCTCGTTCCGGCTTTACGAGCAGATCAAGTGTCTGACCGCGCCCGGCGACAACGCGCTCTGGTTCATGTACGAGCCGGTGCTGATGAGCAAGAAGAGCTTCGACGCCCTTAACGACAAGCAGAAGCAGGCGCTTATGGCGGCGGCCAAGAAGTCCGAGGATTATTTCTTCCAGGAAGCCAAGAAGCTCGATTCCGAAATGGAAACGGTGTTCAAGAAGGCCAACGTCCAGGTGACTTCGCTCAACGGCGAACAGCTCGCCAAATGGCGCGCCGTGGCCCAGCGCACCGCCTACAAGACCTTCTCCGATTCGGTGCCGGGCGGCAAGGCGCTGATCGATAAGGCGCTCAACGTTCAATAAGGCGTAGGGTCCAAGGGGCATGGACGCTTTCGCCAGGGGCGTGGCGGCGCTGTCGCGTTTCTTTGGGGTGGTGGCCGCCCTGATGATCGTGTTGTCGGTGCTCGTGGTCTGCCAGATGGTGTTCGTGCGCGCCGTGCTCGGCCAATCGACCGTCTGGCAGACGCCTTTCGTCACCTATCTCTTGGTTGGCGCGACCTTCCTGGGCAGCCCCTATGTGCTGCTCTTGAAGGGGCATGTGAATGTCGATCTCCTGCCGCTTTACCTGCCGCACCCGGCGCGCAAGGTGTTGGCTTTCCTGGCGGCGGCGCTGTCTTTGGCCTTTTGCCTGCTGCTATTCATCAAGGGCGTCGAGTTCTGGCACGAGGCCTACGCCAAGCATTGGACCTCAAGTTCGGTCTGGCGGATTCCACTCTGGATACCCTATCTCTCCCTGCCGCTCGGCATGGGTCTGGTCTGCCTGCAATATCTGGCCGACATCTACAACCTCGCCACCGGCAAGGATCTGCCCTTCGGCTTGAAGGCGGAGGACACGCTATGAGCCCGCTCGAGATGGGCGTGGTCATTGCTCTGGTCACCACGCTCTTGCTGTTTTCCGGGGCGCCGGTGGCCTTCGCCATGGGGGCGGCAGCGGTGGGATTCCTGGTGATCTTCGATGGGCCGCGCATGCTGGGCGTGGTGGCCGAGAACATGCTCTCTGGCCTCGACGACTTCACCCTGGTCTCTATTCCGATGTTCGTCCTGATGGGGGCGGCGGTGGCCTCGTCGCGCGCCGGCTCCGATCTCTACGAGGCTTTGGAGCGCTGGCTTTATAAGGTGCCGGGCAGTCTGGTGATTTCCAATCTGGGGGCGGCGGCGATGTTCGCCGCGCTCACCGGGTCCTCGCCCGCCACCTGCGCGGCGATCGGCAAGATGGGCATTCCCGAGATGCGCCGGCGTGGCTATCCGGCCGATCTCGCCACCGGGGCGATCGCCGCCGGCGGCACGCTGGGCATTCTCATTCCGCCTTCGATCACCTTCATCCTTTACGGCATCGCCACCGGCAGCTCGATCGGCCGGCTGTTCCTGGCCGGCGTCATTCCCGGCCTGATGCTGACCGGGCTTTTCATGATGTGGGCGCTGTTCGTGTGCTGGCGGAAGGGTATTGGCTTCGATGCCCGCCACCGCATCTATTCCTGGCGCGAGAAATTCGAATCCCTGCCCAAGATCCTGCCCTTCCTGGTCATCATCGCGGGCGTGATCTACGCGCTCTATGGCGGCATCGCCACGCCCTCCGAGGCGGCCGGGGTCGGCGCGGCGCTCTGCCTGGTGCTGGCGGTGACGATCTACCGGATGTGGAACCCCAAGGACCTTTGGCACATCTTGAAGGATACGACGCGGGAATCGGTGATGATCATGATGATCATCGCCACCTCGATCTTATTCGGCTACATGCTGTCGAACCTGTTCGTCACCCAGTCGCTCGCCAACTGGATCGCCGGGCTGGCGGTCGGCAAATGGGTGCTGATGCTGTGGATCAACATCTTCCTTCTGGTGGCGGGGTGCTTCCTGCCGCCGGCGGCGATCATCCTGATGACGGCGCCGATCCTTTACCCGATCATCACCCAGGCCGGTTTCGACCCCATCTGGTTCGGCGTCATCGTCACCATCAACATGGAATTAGGGCTGATCACGCCGCCGGTGGGGCTCAATCTCTACGTCATCAACGGCATCGCGCCCGACGTACGCCTGCCCACCATCTTGAAGGGCGCGCTGCCCTTCATGCTGTGCATGGTGGTGCAGATCCTGCTGCTCTGCGTCTTCCCCGAGATCGCCACCTGGCTGCCCGACACCCTGATGGGCAAATCGGTGGTGAAATGATCGACCGCCGCCTGCGGGTCTTGGGGCCGGTGGGTTTCCGCGATCTCGTCTACAGCGAATGGGGCGATCCCAAGGCGGCGCGCACCCTGGTTTGCGTGCACGGCCTCACGCGCTGCCGGCACGATTTCGATACGCTTGCCGATGCCCTTGCCGATGCCTATCGCGTGGTCTCGATCGATGTGGCGGGGCGGGGCGAGAGCGATTGGCTGCCCGACAAGGGCCATTACGATTTTCCGCTCTACATGGCCGATCTGGCGGCGCTGATCGCCCGGCTCGACGTCGAGGCGGTCGATTGGCTGGGCACCTCAATGGGCGGGCTGATCGGCCTGTTTCTGGCCGCCCAGGCGCGGGCGCCGATCCGCACCCTCATCCTCAACGATGTCGGTGCCAGGCTCGAAGCCCAATCGCTCAAGCGCATCTCGGCCTATGTCGCCTGGAAACCGCGCTTCGAGACTCTCGATGTCGCCGAGGCCCATTTCCGCGAAATCCACGCGCCGTTCGGGCGGCTCACCGACGCCCAGTGGCGCCGGCTGGCCCAAACCAGCACCCGGCCCCATCCCGAGGGCGGGCTTACCTTCCATTACGATCCCAAGATCGGCGAGCGCTTCAAGGAAGCGCCGGCCGACAAGGATGTCGAGCTGTGGAGCTATTGGGAGCCGATCGCCATTCCCACCCTGGTTCTTCGCGGGGCGCAATCCGATCTGCTCTCGGCGGCGACCGTGGTCGAGATGCAAAGACGCAATGCGCGCTGCGACGCGGTGGACATCGAGGGCTGCGGTCATGCCCCCGGCCTGATGGCGCCCGACCAGATCGCGCTGGTGCGCGACTGGCTGGAGCGCCATCCGGGGTAGGGATTATTTGGCTGCGGCCAGGGCGGCGGCGTAATCGGGCTCTTGGGTGATTTCCGGCACAAGCTGGACGTAGCTCACCTTGCCGTTCTTCACCACCATGACGGCGCGGGCCAGAAGCCCGGCCAAGGGGCCGTCGACGATCTTGACCCCGTAACGGACCCCGAAATCGCGATCGCGCATGTCGGAAGCCGGCTTGACGGCGTTCAGGCCTTCGGCGCCGCAGAAGCGCCCAAGCGCGAAGGGCAGATCGGCCGAAACGCAGAGCACGGCGGCTCCGCCCATCTTATCGAGATCGGCGTTGAAGCGACGCACCGAGGCGGCGCAGACCGGGGTATCGACACTGGGGAAGATGTTGAGCACCAGCGTCTTGCCGGCGAAATCCTTGAGCGAGACCTCGCCCAGATCGGTGCCCGCCAGCTTGAAATCGGGGGCCGCCGAACCGACGGCGGGCAGGTTGCCGGCCAGCGAAACCGGATTGCCCTTGAGAGTGACTTTAGCCATCGATACCTCCTTTTGAATAATTCAAACATTCAAGACAAGCCGGCTTCACCTGTCAACCAAAACCTTCCTGGGCGCTGGGCTATACCGCCATCTTGGCGGCCGCATGCTTAGCGCATAAAAACATTTTATTTTCATAGGTTAAAACAGATATTATGAACTAACAGATGAGATTTGTGGGCGGCTTGACGCCAGGGTTTGGAAGGCAACGGCGGCTAAGACCAGTGCGCCGCCCAATAGGGTAAAAAGCCCCGGTGTTTCGCTCAGCACCAGCCAGACCCAGATCGGCGCCGCCACCGATTCCGTCAAGGTAAGCAGGCTGCTGTGTGCCGCCGAGAGCAGGGGGGCGCCGCGGGTAAAAAGGATCAGGCCGGAGCCCAACTGCACGACGCCCATGAGAGCGATCAAGGCCAGGTCGTGGGCGGATATCGAGCCGATGGCGGCGAAGGGCAGGGTGGCCAGGGCCGAGAAGAGTCCGCCCAAGAGGGCGGCCGGCATCATGTCGATACCGCGCGTCTTGCGCAGCAGCACGACATTGGCGCCGAAGGCCATGGCGACCCCGAAAGCGAACAGATTGCCCAGCCACTGGCCGCCGCCGAGATCGGGCCCGACCATGAGGGCGATGCCGAGAAAGGCCAGGATCATCGCCGCCAGGGTCACCGCCGACAGCCTTTCCTTGAGCAGGAGACGGGCCAACAGCGCGGCGGCGAAGGGCGAGGCGCTCATCAGCACATAGGCGTTGGCGACCAGCGTGTGGGTGATCGACAGGATGTAGAACAGGAAGGAGGCGGCCAGCAGTCCGCCGGAGAGAACGCCGATCCACCCGACGCCGCCAATCGTCGCCGCCGCGCCCAGGCGCCCTTGGGTGATCAGCAGATAGAGGGCGATGGTCAGCATCATGAACAGCGAGCGGAAGAAGACGATGGTGATACCGTCGGCGGCCACCGAGCGGGCAATCAGGCCGCCCAGGCTCCAGCAAAGCGAGGCCGCAATAACCAGAAGTATGCCTTTGAAGGTGGGGGATAACGCCATCGAGGTCCGTCTCGATACTTGGGAAAAATCTTGTCGGTCAAGCTATTAGACCTTGAGAAGGAAGGAAACTGTTTCTTTCTGGATAAAGTATTTAATTTTTATTGTTAAAGAAATGATGAACAGTTATGAAGAGGGGAGCCGCAAACTGGACAGGCTTGGTTTTGGGCCGCGGCGGCGGGTGACGGGAAGGGTGCGATGACCGGCTTTCGGCGTCTGGAGTGGCGGGATAGCTTCAGCGTCGGCATTGCCGCCATCGATGACGATCATCGGCGAATGATCGGGGTGCTGAACGAGATCACCGCCTCGCTGGTAAAGAAGGATTACGTGCTCTGCGAGGAATTGTTCGACCGCTTCATCACACTGGCGGCTGATCATTTCCTGCGCGAGGAGCGCTATCTTTACGCCGCCAATTATCCCAAGGCGGCCGAGCATGCCAGCCACCATGGCCGCCTGCTGGTGATGGCGGGCCAGGTGCGCGAGCGCTGCCGCAACCTCATCAAGGCCGACCAGATGAGCGAATGCTTCAACGACATGGTGTCGTTCCTGGTCGACGACATCCTGGGCGCCGACATCCAATTCAAATCCTATCTCGACGAACACCGGGTCGATCGCCTGAGCCTCGAACCCAAGATTTAATTTGGGGACATATTAATTTGGGGACATCATTTGGAGTGCCCCTGGAGTGCCCCCCTAGAATGAGACAATAAAAAAGGGGACAGTTCTCAAGAGGAGAGAACTGATGACGGATCAACGGGGATTTTACAGCCGAGCCTTCAAGCTTGCGGCACTTGAGCGGATGGCGGCGGGGGAGAATGTCA
>JACRPC010000037.1 GCA_016214125.1 Rhodospirillales bacterium
ACCTTTGGAGATATCGCCGTAAATCCGGCTGCGAAGATCGTTCGAATAGGCTCGTCCCATGATCCACCTCCAATCAAGATGAATCACAAATTCGTAACCAATCCCTTAAGCCGATTCCGATTAAACGCACGACGCTCTAGAAACTCCGGGTATGCGTCAACCTAATCACAGAAGACTCTAGATCGTCCGGCCGCCATCGACCTCGAGGCAGACGCCGGTGAGGAAGGCCGCTTCGTCGGAGGCCAGAAACAGAGCGGCGTTGGCCATGTCCTCGGGCAGGCACAGCCGGCCCAACGGCACTCCGGCCTCAAACTGCGCGCGCAGCCGCGCCCGTTCGGCCTCGGTGCTGGCCAGGCCGCTTAGGGCCTCGGCAAACAGCGGCGTGTCGGCCGCCACCGGACAGAGCGCGCAGACGCGGATTCGGTGCGGCGCCAGGTCGAGCGCCATCGATTTGGTGGCGCCGTTCACCGCCGCCTTCGAGGTGTTGTACCAGGCGCTGCCCGGGCGCGGCCGCAGCGCCGAGGCCGACGAGGTGTTGAGGATGACGCCGCCACCGCCCGCCGCCATCACCGGCGCGATCGCGTGGACGCACCAGAAGAGGGATTTGACGTTGATGGCCATCAGGCGATCGAACTCGGCCTCGGCGACATCGAGGATCGGGCCATAGCGCTGGGCGATGCCGGCGTTGTTGACGCAGATGTCGAGGCGGCCGAAGGTCTGGGTGGTGAAGCCGGCCAGGCGTTCGACCGAGGCGCCCTGGGCGACGTCGACGGCGCAGGCGACGGCCTGCCCGCCGGCGCCAACGATGCCGGCGGCCACCCGATCGCCGGCGGCGGGATCGATGTCGGCGACGACCACGGCGGCGCCCTCGCGGGCGAAGCGTAGGGCGATGGCGGCGCCGAAGCCCGAGCCGGCGCCGGTGACGATCGCCACCTTGCCGGCCAGACGCGGGGATTGCGAGTTGCTGTTCATCCGACCTCCAACCAGGCGCGGCGCATCTCGGGCTGATCCCGAAGCGCCTCCGGCGTTCCCTCGAAAACGATTTGACCGCGCCCCATGATCAGCACCCGCTCGGCGACTTTCAAGGCGATGGTCATCTTCTGCTCGACCAGAAGCACGCCGACGCCGCGCCGCTGGATGTCGCGGATCACCGCGGTGACCGCCTCGACGATCTTGGGCGCCAACCCCTCGGTCGGCTCGTCGATCATGATCAGACGGGGATTGCCGAGCAGCGAGCGGCAGATGGTCAGCATCTGCTGTTCGCCGCCCGACAGATAGCCGGCTTTGGTGTCGCGGCGCTCGCGCAGGCGCGGAAAGAATTCGTACATTTCGTCGAGCGTCCAGCGGGGCGCGTCGGCCACGCCCGCCTGCTGGCCGGTGGCAAGATTTTCCTCGACGCTCAGATTGTCGAAGACCAGCCGCTCCTCGGGCACATAGGCCAGCCCGGCCCGGGCGATGCGATGCGCCGGCAGGCCGGCCAGGTCGCGCCCGCCCAGGCGCACCGCTCCGGCGCTGGGCACAACCAAGCCCATGATCGCCTTGAGCAAGGTGGAGCGGCCCGAGCCGTTGCGGCCCAGTAGGGCGACGATTTCGCCCCGCTCCACGGTCAGATCGACGCCGTCGAGCACATGGCTTTTCTGGTAATGGGCGTGCAAGCCCTCGACGGCCAGCAACATCAGCCGGCCTCCTCGCCCAAATAGGCTTCCTGCACCCGCCGATCGGCCCGGATGGCGGCCGGGCTGTCGGAGGCGATGATCTGCCCATAAACCAAGACGGAAATGCGGTCGCAGAGCGAAAACACCACATCCATGTCGTGCTCGACCACCACCAGGGTCCGTCGGCGGGTGACGGCGCGAATCAGATCGACCATATAATCGGATTCGGCGCGCGACATGCCCGAGGTCGGCTCGTCGAGCAGCAGCACCCGGGGGTCCGACGCCAGCGCCATGCCGATCTCCAGCGCCCGCTGTTCGGAATAGGTGAGATTGCCGGCGGCGCGATCGGCGACATGCGCCAGGCGCACCTGGTCGATCAGAGCGCGGGTTTCCTCGCCGATCCCCGGCAGGCCGGCGACCCGGCGATAAAGGGTGAAGCGCCAGCCCTGGCGGGCGAGAATCCCCAAACGCAGATTCTCGAACACCGACAGTTTGGGAAAGACGCTGGTGATCTGAAAGGACCGCGACAGGCCCAGCCGATTGATGCGGTGCGGCGCCAGGCCGGCGATCGGCCGGCCGTGCAGGCGAATCTGGCCGCCGTCGGGCGCATAAAGGCCGGAGACCAGGTGGAACAGGGTCGATTTGCCCGCCCCGTTCGGCCCGATGACCGCATGGCGCTCGCCCTCGGCGACGCGGAGCGACAGGCCGCGGATGATGTCGGCGCCGCGCCCGAAGCTCTTGCGCAGATCGGCGATGTCGAGCGCGGCGGTCATCGGTCGGATTCCGCCATCGAATCGGCGGTGGCGCGCCGGTCGGCCAACCGCAAAAGAAGAAGGCCAAGGGCAAAAAGGGCGAGGGGCGCCAGCCAGGTGATCGGCGCGTTCGGCATCCAGCCCCGGCCAAAGACGGAAATCGGCAGCATTTTGCCCAACCGCTCGGTTTGGGCCAGGTAATCGCGCGACAGCAGCACGCCCAGCGTTTCGCAGACGAAGACGGTGCCCGCCGCCACCAGGCCCAGCGCCGGCACCCGAAGGCCATAGACGACGGCCGAGCGGGAAACATCGGCCGACCTTGCGGTTTTGGCCTTCTCAAGGGCAAAGCCGCCAACGCCCAGGGGCATGAACATCATCACGACCACGAACAGCAGCCCCTGATAGAGCAGCCACAACCGCGTCAAATCCGAGGTGACGTAACCGAACAGCGTGAGCAGGGCGGCGCCCAAGGCCGGGCCAAGAAAAACCGTCGAGCCGCCGATGAAAGTGTGCAAGACGACGTTGGCGGAATAGCCAAGACCGAACAGCACGTAGTTGGCGCTTTCGTTCGCCACCGCCAAGAGGCCGCCGGCCAGCCCGGCGAACATGGCTGAAATGGTGAAGATCAGCACCTTGCTCCGATGCGGGTTGAAGCCGAGAAAGGCGACCCGCCTTTCGTTGTCACGCAAGGCCAGGGTCAGGCGGCCGAAGGGCGTTTGGGTGTAGAGATAAAGGGCCAGGCCGGCCAACACCGCCCAGCCCAGAACCAGACCGTAGACCTCGCGCGCGCTGCCGAAGGTCAAACCCAGCCAGGGTTGGCGCATCGCCGACAGTCCCGACTCGCCGCCGAACAGACCGACGATGTTGGGCGCCAGGGTGTGAAACAGCTCGGCGATCGCCAGGGTCACCATGGCGAAATAGACGCCGCTGCGCAGGGTGGCGAAATAGCCGGCGACCGCCCCCACCACCAGTCCGGCCAAGGCGCCGGCCAGCGGCAGAAGCGGCGTCGGCAGCCACAGCGATCCGCGTTCGACCGCCATCATCGCATGCACGGTGGCAAAGGCGCCGACCGCAAAATAAGCGGCGTGGCCAAAGGAGAGCATGCCGCCCTGGCCGATCATCAGGTTGAAGGAAAGGGCGAACAGGGCGGCGATCAGCATGCTGGTGGCGGCGCCGGTCGCGCCGGGCGACAGGGCGAAGGGCAGCAGCGTCAGAAGGACGCCCGCCAGCCCAAGCCAACTGCGAACGCGGCCCAGCCCGATCCTCACGTCTTGTCGCCCATCAGACCGCTTGGCCGCAGCAACAGCACCACCAGCATGACCAGGATGGGCACCGAGGCGGCGATGGTCGCCAGCTTGACGGTGAAGATGCCGCCGATCGCCTTCATCGCCGGCCCCAGACCGACCAGACCGCCCAGATCGGCCAGGGCGACATCGGCGCCGGCGGCGAACGAGGTGAGCAGGCCGATCAGGAGCGAGGCGACGAGCGCGCCCTCGAGCGAGCCCAGCCCGCCCACCACCACCACCACGAAGACAATGATCCCCAGTTCCAGCGCCATGTTGGGGCTGGTGGTGAAGAAGGCGCCGCTGATGGCGCCCGCCAGGCCTGCCAGCCAGGCGCCGATGCCGAAGACGCCCATGAACACCTTGGGCACGTCATGGCCGAGCGCGCCGACCATCTCGGGCCGGCGAACCGCGGCGCGGACGATGATCCCCACCCGTGTGCGACGCAAAAGCCAGAACAGGAGGGCAAACATGACGAGCGCGGTCAGGCCGATGAAGACGCGGTAGAAGGGGTAGTCGGCCCCCGACAGGGTGAAGGCGGGAAAGCGCAGATCGGCGGGAATGCTGTAGGGCACGGCGTAATTGCCGTAGAGCATCTTGACGGTTTCCTCGAACACATAGGCCAGTCCGAAGGTGAGCAGCAATTCGTGGGCGTGGCCGTGCTTATGCACCCGCCGCAGCATGCCGCGCTCAATGGCGACCCCGATCAGACCCACCAGGAGCGGCGCCAACAGGATCGCCGGCCAGAAGCCGATCAGCTTGGCCAACGAATAGGCGATGTAGGCGCCCAGCATGTAAAAGGAGGCGTGGGCGAAATTGACGATCCCCATCATGCCGAAGATCAGGGTCAATCCGGCCGACACCATGAAGAGCAGCAATCCGTAGATGATGCCGTTCAGGGTGGAAAACAGCACGAAATCCATGACGCGCCTGCGGCAAGGGGCGGAGCCGCTTTGCGGCTCCGCCGGCTCCGCTTAGCCGGGTCGTTGCATCTTGCAGGCCGGCGAGGGCGCCACCGCGGCGGCGTCGGCCGGCACCACCCGGACCAGCTTGAAGCCCATGTCGGTGGTGTCGACCTTGTAGGTTGCGGCGCGCGAGACCTCGCTGATGGTGATCGGCAAGATGACCTGATGGTCGTCGGCGCGCACCGACCAGGGCCCGACCGGCGATTCCCATTTCGCCTTCTCAAGCGCCAGCGCCACCGCCTTGGCGTCGATGTCGCCGCCCTTGAAGTTCACCAGCTTGAGCGCCTCGCCCAGCAGGGCGGTGGCGAACACCGAGGTCGGCTCTTCCGAATAGGGGTAGTGGCCGATCTTAGTCTTGAAATCTTCGATGAAGGCCTTGCCGGGCGCGCCGCCCGCTTCGAGATTGTAGATCTTCACCAGATAGGAGCCGAGCGCCAGGGCGCCGGCGTTGCCCAGCGTGCCCGGCGTGTCGAGCGAGGTGTTGCCAATGCGAACCTTCAAGCCGGCGTCGCCGACCGCCTTGATGAGCAGGATGATGTCGTTGGCCCAATTGCCGGTGATCACCGTCTGGGCGCCCGAGGCCTTGATCTTCGCCACGTAGGGCGAGAAATCCTGAATCTTGTTGACGTCGTGCAGCACCGATTCGACCACGGTGGCGCCGGCCTCCTTGACGAACTGGGCTTGCGCCTTCTCGTGATCCTGGCCGTAGGAATAGTTCTGGTTGATCGAATAGATCTTTTCGCCCAGGACGTTGTTGTCCTTCATGGCCCGCACCAGGGCCTTGATCCGCACATAGGGGTTGGTGCCCATGCGGAAGAACCAGAAATGGCACTTCTCGGCCGTCAGCTCGTAGGCTTCCGAGCCGACGTTGAAATAGATCACTTCCTTGCCGACGTTGCGCAGATTGTGCTTGCGGATGTCTTCCGACAACTGGGCGGCCACCGCCGAAGACGAGGCCGAGGAAACGATGCGCGCCCCTTCGGCGATGGCGGCCTTCAGCTTTTCCGCCGCCCCGGTCGGGCCGCCTTGATTGTCGTACTCGAGCAGCTTGACCGGCTGGCCGTTGAAACCGCCGGCGGCGTTGAGGCGATCGACGCCATAGCGCATCCCCTCGGTGAAGGCGATGCCGGTTTGCGCCGCCGGGCCCGATAGGGCCTCGATCATGGCGATTTTCAATTGTTCCGCCTTTGCGCCGCCGGGCGCGGCGATTGCCGCCGTCAAGGTGACGACGGCAATCCGGGTCATTGCTGTCCACTGCATCGGTTTCTCTCCCCTTGCTGGCCGAAGCCTGAAATCGGCTTGTTTGCCGATTGCCACATTTTTCCAATATGTATACACTACCTGATCGGCCATGTCGATATCCAGCGAAAAAAGCCGGATATTCCGTAATAATATTTCGTTTCCCGAGAAAATGTATCCAAAGGAGGGGGCAATGGAGGGGCTGCGGGGAAGGCGGGCAATCGTCACCGGAAGCGGATCGGGAATTGGCCGCGCCATCGCGCTGCGTCTGGCGGCCGAGGGCGTGGCGGTGCTGGGGGTCGATCGCGATGCCCAGGGCCTGGCGCTCACCGCCGGCGAGGTCCCAGGCGGCATGGCGACGCTGGCGCTCGATCTGGTGACCGATGACGCGCCGGCCCGGGTGATGGAGGCTGGCCGGGATCGGCTGGGCGGCGTCGACCTGCTTGTCAACAACGCCGGCATCGGCGACGCCAAGGCCCTGCATCTGACCAACGACGCCGATCTCGATCGCTATCTCGACGTCAATTTGCGCAGCGTCTTCCGCCTGTCGCGCGCCTTCATCGAAACGGCGGCGCCCGACGCGGCGATTGTCACCATCGCCTCGATCTTCGGCATGATCGGCTTCGTCAATTCCGCGCCCTATTCGGCGACCAAGGCCGCCCTGATCGGGCTTACCCGGCAAATGGCCGCCGATTACGGACCGCGCGGCATCCGGATCAACGCCGTCGCGCCCGGGGTGATCGCCACCCCGCTCACCGCCGAGCGCCTGACCAAGAATGTCTGGTATCGCGACACCATGCTGAACGCCACGCCGATGCGCCGTTTCGGCAAGCCCGAGGAAATCGCGGCGGCGGTGGCTTTCTTGTGTTCCGCCGACGCCACCTTCATCACCGGCCAGGTGCTGGCGGTGGATGGCGGCTGGAGCACCACCAAATACTGGCCGCCGGCTTAAGGGCCGATCGACGCCCCCCTGGCGACCGCTTTCCCCGAGCCGCGGATACTGGGCCGGCCAAGGCGGGCCTTGCGGCCGCTCTTACGGCAGGTTCTGTTCGACGTAACTCGTTGGCAATAGGAGGACGTCATGTTAGAAAATGGCCCGTGAGATAATCTCACGGGCCATCCCTCAGGCGCTTTGCCCCGGAAACATCTCGACCTTCCGTCCTGCTTGGCGGCTTTTTCGGAAGATCGCTGTTGACCGTTGTACGGGACTTCAAAAGCTAATGAGCTTAGCTCCGGCGCCTGCGTCCTTTGGGGGTTTCAACGGTGCGCTGAACTTCCTCCTTCACTTCTTTGGCCCTCCGAAATTCTGGCTCAAGCTTAATAAGGGTCTCGACCAGACCGGACAGGTCATACATGTTCGTGTTCGGATCGCCTGCTGATGTCCGCCTGGCAATCCTCTTTACAAGCCCAGCCACTTCCAAATCTGCGATCGCCTTTTGGATGGTCCTCGGAGAAACACCCATACGCGTTGCGATCGACCGCTTCGAGGGATAGGGATGGGTTTCCGGGCTCCACCAATAATCGAGAAGGTGTACAAGCACATTGATCTGCATCGGGCTCAATCCAAGTCGCTGCTGCCCCCGAATAAGTATCGACGGCACGATGGCGAAACCGCATCCCGTAACGGCCTTCCCCCATTTTTGCTCTGAGGATTTATTAATTGCCCTTGCCGAGGATCGAAGTTGAACAACATTGGACTCTGCGTCTGACATGCGAATCTCCTTAGTACAGCTCGGAAGGTAGGGCACAATTTTTCAATTAACAAGGAAGTTAAAGGGCATAGGTGAAGAAAAATCGCTCCTCACCCTAGAGACGAATGACGCTTGAGGGGGAGGCTTCACTTGCCGCTAATACAGACGTACCATTCATAGATTCATTAGCATACGCACACCACGCACCAGGGTACAGAAGCCAAATTCTTCACCCTACCTCATGATTACCCGGTTTGATGCGCCTCAAGAATCCGGGCAATGCGATCCGGGGCATGGTGGCCATTAACGCGCTCGATCATCTCGGCGCTTATGCCCACCCGCTGAACGACCTCCCACAAAGAGACGCCCTTTTGGATTAGCCAGGTCATGGCGGAGTGGCGTAGCGCAAGACGCGTCCTTTCCGTCAAGGCGACCATTTGGGCTGGGCTGTAATAACGCAACTGGAGTTCTTGGTTTCCGAGACATCAGTCGCGGCAAAGGTAGGGACCTATCACCCAGGCGCCCATCAGAAGGAATATTTAATGGGGATGTTTCGAGCAATGCCGTTCATCTTCGCCGCTCGGACATTCATATAGATCGTTTGAATTGTTGGCGCAGCCGGCGGGATTCGAACCCACGACCCCTGCCTTCGGAGGGCAGTACTCTATCCAGCTGAGCTACGGCTGCGCGCGATCGCGTACGATCGCCGGCAAGGTAGCGGAAAGCGGCCAGCGAGGCTAGAGCCTTTTGCCCCTCTTTCGTCCCTAGCGCCCCTGTCCGGCCCTGATCCGCGCCTGCAGCGTTTCGTGGCGCGCCGGATCGATCAGGAAGATCTGGGTGCCCTTGGTTTCCGGGTCCTGGACCAGAATCTGGTGGCTCACCCCGTTGTCCCACAAAGCCCCCAAGTCGCCATTCTGGCTGGGCGGGCCATGGGCGCGCCGGAAGGCATCGAGCAGCCGCGGGAAGTGTTTTTCCTCGGTCCACATATGGATCTGGGTCAGGCGCGCCTGGGCGGGATCGTCGCCCTCGGCCAGCAGCAACAGCCACAATTCCGCCGGTTCGCCCAAAAGCCGGATGCCGAAATCGACCCAATCGCCCTTGTAGAAATAGAACCAGGAGCAGCGCCGGCCACCGGCCTGGAGAACGTCTTCGGGCAAATCGAGAACCCCCAGTCCCGCCGAGCCCGGACGGCGGTGATCGTCGTCGCAGATGAATTCGACCTTTTCGCCCGCCGGCATGGCCGGGCGGACCAGCTGCTCAAGTTCGGCCCGGCTCATGCCCAGCGTGATGTCGGCGATGCCGAAGGGCTCGGCGGCGCCCAGCGGCGCCGGGGCGAGCATGAGCAGAAGAATGGCCGAGAGCGAGAGGCGAAAGCGCATGGCGGCGATTATTCCATCGCCCTTGGGGCCGGTCCAGAGCGAGCGCATTTGCGCTGGACGAATGAATCGTGATTTAGTATCTTGGATTCACGGAGGAATCCGAAGATTCTGGGGTCACAGCCCGCGAGAAGCGCGGACCAAGGACGAGGGCGTTGAGGGGCATGGGCTTCACGAACCGATTCAAACCATTCGGCTTTTTGCCAACCCTGCTGGCCGCCTTCGCCCTTCTGGCGATCGGTATGGCCACCCCCGCTCAGGCCCGTTACGCCTCGATCGTCATCGACGCCGACAGCGGCGAGGTGCTGCACGCCGTCAACGCCAACACCCCCAATTATCCCGCCTCGCTCACCAAGCTGATGACTCTCTATCTGGCCTTCGATGCCTTGAAGCAGGGCAAGGCCCGGCTGTCGGAGCGGGTCGAGTTCTCGGAGAACGCCGAGGCGCAGGCGCCCTCCAAGCTGGGTTTGCGGACCGGCCAGTCGATCAGTTTCGAGCAGGCGATTTTGGCCCTGGTCACCAAATCGGCCAACGACGTGGCGGTGGCGCTGGCCGAGCATCTGGCCGGCACCGAGGAGGAATTCGCCAGGCGGATGACCGCCCGGGCCCGCCAGCTCGGCATGAGCCGCACCGTCTTCGTCAACGCCTCGGGCCTGCCCGACGGCGAGCAGATGAGCACGGCGCGCGACATGGCCACCCTGGGCCGCGCCCTGTTGCGCAACCATCCCGACCGCTACCACTATTTCAAGGTCCGCCAATTCACCTTTGCCGGCCAGACCTTCAGCACCCACAACCGCCTGATGCTCACTTACAAGGGCGCCGACGGCATGAAGACCGGCTACATCCGCGCCTCGGGCTTCAATCTGGTGACCTCGGCCAGCCGCAACGGCCGGCGCCTGATCGGTGTCGTCTTCGGCGGCAACACCGCCGCCCAGCGCGATCGCCACATGGCCGGCCTGCTCGACAAGGGCTTCGCCAGCAAGAAGGGCGCCACCGTTCAGCATGCCAAGCACACGGTCGAAAATTTCGAGAGCGAGGATTTGGTCGAAGCCGCGTCGCCGGCCGAGGCGCCGGTGAAGACGGCGCTGGCCCCGCCCGCCAGCGGCAAGAAGACCAAGGCCGACAAGAGCCGCGCCAAGCCCACGCCGCAAGACGAGGCGGTGGGCGATGCCGATTCGTCGTCCTGGGGCGTGCAGGTCGGCGCCTTCGGCCGCTACGCCGCCGCCTTCCAGGCGGCCAGCGAGGCGCAGCGCCAGTTGGTCGGCACCGTGCCGCATGGGCGGGTGGCGGTGCTGAGTGGGCGCGGCAACGGCCAAACGCTTTACCGCGCCCGTCTGGTCGGCATCACCGAAAGCCAGGCCCGCGCCGCCTGCAGAGCGCTGGGCAAGGCGAAATCGGCCTGCCAGATCGTCGCCCCCGAGGGCACCGTGAGCGCGATCAAGACTTCGGGCTAGAGCGTCGTGCGTTTAATCGGAATCGGCTTAAGGGATTGGTTACGAATTTGTGATTCATCTTGATTGGAGGTGGATCATGGGACGAGCCTATTCGAACGATCTTCGCAGCCGGATTTACGGCGATATCTCCAA
>JACRPC010000033.1 GCA_016214125.1 Rhodospirillales bacterium
CCGCACTCCGCCGAAAAACCGGGCGGAACAGGGGAAATGGGGCCGAAAAACCGGCCGATGACCCCGCCAGACCGCCTCATGGCAAGCGCCCCAGGCGAGAGCGTCGCTCAAAGGCCGGGTTTTTCCGCAGCCTGTTAATGCGATTCAGGACTCGTTAACCCCCTTCCGCCTAGACTGAAGGCCATGGACCGTTCGACGGATCGACCGCGGAGGTGCGTCATGCGCCGTTCCCTTCTTCTGCTGCCCGCCCTGGCGCTGGCCTTGGCCGGCTGCGACGCCTTTACCGAGCAATATCCGCAAACCTCGGGATTGCTGGGGGTCGAGGTCGTCTCGCTGGTCGCCACCGGCAAGTCCGCCACCGACCATCTGATGTCGATGGCCACCGGCCAGGATTGCTCGTCGATCCGGGCCAAGGACGAAGGCCGCTATTGCGTGAGCCGCCTGGGCGAGCCGATCAAGAAGCCCGACGTCTATTGCTACCGCACGCTGGGTCAGGTGACCTGCTACAAGGAACCCGATCCCCATGGCGACAACGCCCAGCCGATCGGCCTTGAGCCCTACGAGAAGGCCGCCGCCCGCCAGCAGCAGCAACGCCAACAGCAGCGTTGATTTTCGCCCCCCTTCTGCCCCACAATCAGGGGGTCCAAGCGGAAGGGACGGGCGATGGGCGATTTGGTACGCCTGGGAGAAATCCGACGCCGCCGCCAGGGGCCGGTGTGCTTCACCCGGCCCGAACTCAATCTCTTGCTCTCGCTCTACAGCCGCCGCGTCATGCTTGGCGAATGGCGCGACTACGCGCTTAGGCTGGCGCCCGGCATGGCGGCCTTCTCGATCTTCAAGAGCGCCCTCGACAAGCCGCTTTACACGGTCTCGAAATTCCGCCCGGGCGCGCTTGGCCCCACCGGCGATTATCTGGTCTCGCAAGGCTCGAAAAGGCTGAAGCAGGCGAAAAGCCTGGCCGAGGCGCTGGAGGCGGTCGATCGCCGCCCCCATCTGGTTTACGGTTGAGCGTTTACCGGATTTCGACTGCGAAGCTCTTGTCGCGCACCGCCTGACCCAGGCTTTGGACCAGTGGGCCGACCATGGCGTGGCTCATGGCAACGCCGTCCGATTGGTGGGTTCCCACCTGCGCCCAGCCCTGCCAAAGGCGGCGGCCCTTGGCGCGGTCGATCACCGCGGCTTCGAGGCGGAAGCTGCCGGCGGTGCCGCTGGGCCCCTCGTCGGTGCGCCGGGTGAACACCGAATCCTCGTTCGAGGAAAAGAGCTTCACCCGGGCGTTGTAGTTCTCGTCGCCCGAGGCGGTGTTGCGGACCTCAAGCTCGACCACGCTGGGCCGCTGCTGCCCGCTGGTGGACAGCGAATTGGTGACCTCGAAAGTTAGGACGGTGGTGGCGGTGGGGGAAAGCTGGTAGCCGGCCGCGGTGAGCGCCTTCTCGAAGGTGACCTTCAGGGCCTTGTTGTCCTCGGAATCGTCCAACAGGCGGACCTGCAGGGGCTGGCTGCGGTCCAAGGGATTGAAGGACATCGCAGAAACCTTACCCTCGGCCTGATAGGCCGATTGGGCGAAGGCACCCGTTGCCGCCATCAAGAGCAGCCCCGCAAGACCGCTGCGCCACGCCCGCATCGTCGCATTCCTTATCAAGGTTCCGGGCCGATGATGCGGTGCCGCAAGACCAAAAGTCAAGAAATTCACCCGTTTCACGCGTCGTCGGTCATGCCGATATAGCCGCAAGGGCATTCCTTGGCGCACAGGCCGCAGCCCTTGCAGAATTCGTAATCGAAGACATAGTGCGAACCGTCGGTGGCCCGATCGCGGGTTTTCACCACAGCGTTGTCGGGGCAAAGGGTCCAGCAATTGTCGCAGGCCATGCAGTTGCCGCAAGAAAAACAGCGCGCCGCTTCCTGGCCGATCTGGGCGGTGGTAAGCCCGCCTTCGATTTCCTCGGTGTCGGTGCGCCGGCCGATTGGCAAGGTCGGCTCCTTGGCGCGCGCCGCCGGCTCGAAATAATTGGGGTTGAGGGTTTCGTAAGGGATGAAGTCGCGCCGCTTGACGGCCGGCATCTCGGCCTTGGCGAGCGCCGAATCGATGACTCCGGCGGCGATCCGCCCGTCGCCGATGGCCGCCGTCACCGTGCCGCGATCGCCCCTGGCGTCGCCGCCGACCAACACGCGGTCGTGGGTCTCGATCCGACCCCAGGGATCGGCCTTGAAATAATCGGCGCCGCCAACCAGCGATTCGAAGCCGGTGGGATCGATGACCTCGCCGATCGCCGGCACCACCATGTCGACATGCAGCACCGTTTCGGTGCCCTCGAAGGCGACGCGCTGAGTGCGCCCCGAGGCCGCCTTGATCTTCTTCAAGCGCACCATTTCGATGCCGACCATCTTGGAGCCGCGCATCAAGAGGCGCTGGATGGTGCGGTAGGGGTGGAAGACCACCCCCTCCTCGACCGCCTGCTCGAATTCGCGCGGCACCACGTTGAGGACGTCCTTGGGATCGGCGTCGGGACCGGGCAGGCCGGAGGCGGTGATGACATGGACCTCGGCGGTGCCGGCCCGCTTCATGACGCGGGCCAGATCGACCGCCGTGTTGCCGCCGCCATGGATGACCACCGATTTGGGGATCGGCACCTTGCCGACCGCGATCCATTCCTTGAGCAGCCCCAGCCCTTCATGCATTTCGCTGGGCACCGCGCCGTCGACGCTCCAATGCCGGCTTTTGCCGGCGCCGACGCCCAGGAAGACGAATTGGTAATCGGCCAAGAGATCGTCGAGCCGAAGATCGCGGCCCAAGGCCTGGCGCGGCTTGAACTCGATCCCCAGGGCCAGGATGCGCGCCAGCTCGGCGTCGAGCACCTCGCGCGGCAGCCGGGTGATGGGAATGGCCGAGCGCAACAGGCCGCCCGCCTCGGGCAGGGCGTCGAACATCGTCACCCGATAGCCGCGCCGGCGCAGATGGTAGGCCGCCGAAATGCCGGCCGGGCCGGCGCCGACCACGGCGATCGGCTCGCCCTTGGCCTTGCCCTCGACCGGATAGGCCCAGTTGTTCTTGATCGCCTCGTCGCCCAGATAGCGCTCGATGAGATGGATGGCGATCGGCTCGTCCATCTTGCCCCGGTTGCAGGCCTGCTCGCAGGGATGCGGGCAGACCCGCCCGGTGGTGGCCGGCATCGGATTGACCGCCACCAGCACCTCCCAGGCGGCCTGCGGATGGCCTTCCTGCAATTTGCCGATATAGGCCTGGGCGTCCTCGCCGGCCGGACAGACATAATGGCAGGGCGCGCCCCAATGCTTGTGCACCGGCATCTGGTTGCGCCAGGTGCCGGTCTTGAAGTCGAGCGAGGTGCCGGGAAGGGCAAAGGCGCCGCGGGTGAGCAGTTTCATGGCGGTTCTCCCCTTCCCTAATCGACCAAGCCGCCGCGCCGCACCGTGTCGGCGCCGTCGGCATCCAAGGGATCGGCGCCTTCGCCGGCCAGGCCGTACTGGTCGATGTTGTGATCGGCCAGGGCTTGCAAATGCTCGCGCTCCTTGAGCGCCCTTGGATCTTCGACGAACAGATGGCGGAAGCGGTTCTGGATCTTGAGATAATCGGCGACCGGCCTGGGCTTGCGGATCGGCATGACGCCGGTGATCTCGCCCCGTTCCAGCTCGACCAGCGGAAAGAGCCCGGTCTGCACGGCCAGCCGGGCCAGCTCAATGGTGCGCTCGCTGTCAAAGCCCCAGCCCAGCGGGCACGGGCTGTGGATCAAGAGGAAGGTGGGGCCGGTGATCGAAACGGCGCGGCGCACCTTGCGCCTTATGTCGGCCGGATAGGCGACCGAGGCCGAGGCGGCGTAGGGAATGTGATGGGCGGCGATGATCGACAGCAGGTCCTTCTTCAAATGCCGCTTGCCCATCCGCTCCTTGCCGGGCGGGCTGGTGGTGGTCATCGCGGCGTGCGGGGTGGAGCCCGAGCGCTGGATGCCGGTGTTCATGTAGGCTTCGTTGTCGTAGCAGACATAGAGCACGTTGTGCTGGCGCTCGAGCATGCCCGACAGGGCCTGGAAGCCGATGTCGAAGGTGCCGCCGTCGCCGCCCATGGCGATCACCTTGGTCGCCCGGCCCTGGGCCTTCAGGGCGGCCTCGACGCCCGAGGCGATGGCCGCCGAATTCTCGAACAGCGAGTGAATCCAAGGCAGGCGCCAGGCCGATTGCGGCCAGGGCGTGGTGAAGACCTCGAGACAGCCGGTGGCGTTGGTGAGGATGACGTCGGGGCCCGCCGCCTCGGTCACCAGGCGGGCCGCCAGGGCCTCGCCGCAACCTTGGCAGGCGCGGTGCCCGGCCTCGAGGCCGCGGAAGCGCGGCTGGCTCTTGCGCAGGCGGGCCAGATCGGATTCGTCGGTGACCGGCGCCGCCGGTTCCTTGGGCTGGCTGCGCCGCTTGAGAATCTCGTCCTTGAGTTGGCTGGAGCTCTTGGCCATGGCGGTGTCCTTGTGCGTCGCGCCTAACGATCTTCGGGCGGCAGCTTGTTCAGTTCGACGTCGAGGATGGCGAAATCGCCTTCCTCCTGCTCTTTGGCGGCATCGAGCAGATGGGTGATGGTCTCAAGCGGGATGTCGCGCCCGCCCAGCCCGATGGCGAAATTCTTGATCGTGGGCTTCTTCTTCATGCCGGCCAGGGCCGAGCGGACCTCGGTGCCCAAGATGCCGCCCTGGCCGGGCGAAAAGGCCCGATCGACGACGATCAACTCGGTCAGGCCCTCGCAAACCTGGACCAGGGCCTCGACCGGGAAGGGGCGGAAGGCGCGCAACTTGATCAGTTTGGTCTTGCGCTTGGGCGCCAGAACCTCGTTGGCCTCGCAGAGCGTCGAAACCACCGAGCCCATGGCGAGGATGGCGGTCTTGGCGTCCTTGGGGCCTTCGACGGTGAGCAAGCCGCCGGCCGAGCGCCCGGTCAGCTTCTTCCAATCCTTGTCGGCGGCGACGATCTCGGGGATCGATTTTTGCAGCGCCCGATGCAGCGAATGGCGCGATTCCGAATAATATTCGGGCCCGACCAACGTGCCCAGGCTCAAAGGCCGGCGGGGATCGAGCTTGTTGGCGAAGGTAAAGGGCGGCAGGTAGGAATCGACCTGCTCGGCCGAGGGCAGATCGACCACCTCGAGCGTGTGGGTGAGGACGAAGCCGTCCATGCAGACCATCACCGGCAGTTCCAGCCGCTCGGCGATGCGGAAGGCCTGGATGGTGGTGTCGACCGCTTCTTGGTTATCGGCGCAGAAAAGCTGAATCCAGCCGGAATCGCGCACCGTCATCGAATCCTGGTGGTCGTTCCAGATGTTGATCGGCGCCCCGATCGCCCGGTTGGCGCAGGTCAGCACCATCGGCAGCCTAAGGCCGGCAATGTTGAACAACACCTCGGCCATCAGAAGAATGCCCTGCGAGGACGAGGCCGTGTAGGCCCGCGAACCGGTGGCCGCCGCGCCCAGCGCCACCGAGGCGGCGGAGAACTCGCTTTCCACCGAGACGAACTCGCATTTCAGCTTGCCGTCGGCCACCAGCTTCGAGATGTTCTCGACGATGTGGGTTTGCGGCGTGATCGGATAGGCGGCAACCACACCTGGCCGGCACAGCGCCACCGCCTGGGCGATGGCCTGCGAACCTTCAAGCGCGTGCAGCATCGGCCACCCCCTTCCACAGACCGGCCGGAACGCGATGGCCGATCTCCTCGACAAGTTTCAGATTCTTGGCCAGCACCTCGCCCTTGAAGCGGTGGGTGAGCGCCTTGGAGAGCGCCGTGTGCGGGACGATTTCGGTGAGCGTGAGGAAGGCCGCCAGCAGCGCCACGTTGGGCATCGGCTTGCCCAGATATTCGTTGGCCAGTTGGGTGCCGGGCAGCGCCACCATCGTCTGCTTGTATTCCTTCGACAGATCCTCGGAGCTTTGCGGCGCGTTGACCAGGATGCCGCCGCCCTTTTTCAGGCCTTCGAGCACGCCCGGTATGTGCAACAGGCTGGCGTCCTGAATGATCAGGAAGGAGGGCTCGCGCACCTGGCAGCGCCGCCGGATCGCCTTGTCGGCGATGCGCACGAAGGCCACCACCGGGGCGCCCCGGCGCTCGGCGCCGAAATTGGGGAAGGCTTGGCAGCGTCGGCCTTCCTCGAAGGCCGCCGACGCCAGCAAATAGGCGGCAACGACATTGCCCTGGCCGCCGCGGCCGTGGATGCGGATTTCGATCATGACCCCTCTCCTCGGGATGGCGGCCTTCTCGTTACGTGTCGGTCGGACCGTTCAAGGCCTGAGACTACGACAGCTCCAAGGCTTTGGGAAGCGGGGGAAAATCCGTAACCCCGGCACCGCCAAGCTTGACAGAAATGAGGCCCGGTCCTATAGGGTCCCCATTCGGCGCCACCCCCGGGTGGCCGGCCGGCTTTGGCGGAGTAGCTCAGTGGTAGAGCAGGGGAATCATAATCCCTTGGTCGGGGGTTCAAATCCCTCCTCCGCTACCAAAGCCACCCACTCCCTGTTCTTGGATTGTCCGGGATTGCCGAAAACCTCATCAACGATTACCTTGATTCCAGGTTGCTCTTGAACGGCAAGAAGCGGACATGAAGAAAGGTCTGAAATTCGTCGTTCGGGTTCGCTCTTCCGGCGAATTCGAACCGATTGAGAATTGGTTGGCCGAGCATTGCAAGGGCCAATACCAGTTCGAATTCGACGGGGTGCATGAAACCGACACCCCGGTCGGCCAACTCGACATTGCTTTCTATTTCGAGATCCGCGCCGAGGCCGAGGCCTTCCGCGACCACATCAAGGCCTATTTGAAGCAGAAGAGCCTGGCCACCGATTAGGCGGTCGTTTTAGGTAGGCGAAGGGGCATCGCCCGCCAAGCGAAGCGCCCCCAGAACCTCGTCGGCGGTGGCGACCGGACCAAAGAACTGATCGATCACCCCAAGCGACACCCGGTGGCGCTCGGGCGTCGAGGCCCCGGTGCAGTCGGAAAGCGTGATGACGCCGTAATCGTGAAAGAAGGCGTCGCGCACCGTGCTTTCGACGCAGACCTCGGTGGTGACCCCGGCGATCACCAGGGTCTCCGTTCCCCGCGCCCGCAACAAGGCGTCGAGCGTGGTGTCCATGAAGGCCGAATAACGGAATTTCTCGACCACCGGGTCGTCGGGTCCCGGCCGTACCCCGAACCAATCGGACAGATTGGCGGCGACCGTGCGCGCCAGGGGGCTGCGGCCATATTGCTCGCGCAGGGCCCGCGAACGTGGCCAGGCGGGCGCCTGGGTGCGGATGAAGACCCGGTGCGGCAGACGGCTTGCGCTGGCGGCCAGGAAGCCGTCGAGGCGTTCGGCTACCCCCGCAAAGTGCCCGGTATCGAAACCAAGCCTTCCGATCACCCCTTCGGGAACGCAGTAATCGCGCTGCATGTCGACCACCAGCAGGCTGGTCGGCCGTGCCAGCAGGATGGCCAAATGCGTGAGGTCGGCCGCCATGCTAGGAGGCGGGCGTCAAGGGCACCAACAGGTGCGAGGGGCAGCGCGAATCGTGATAGATCGTGTGCTCGGTCTCGATCATGTTGTTGACGTGGTACCAGATGGCGAAATCCTCCCAAGGCGAATCCTGGCCCTTGACCAGCACCTGCATCCGATGCCCGGGGCGGAAGGCATGGGCGCAGTCGCGGATGTCGATCTGGTAGGGGTAGATTTCGCCCGGCCGGGTTTCCAGCCGTCGTTCATGCTTGTGATAGGGCCGTTCCGGCGTCGAGCGATTCGGATCAAGCTCGCGGTGGCTGGCCTTGAGCCAGCCCTTGCTGACGATGCTGGCGGTGCCGTTGGGGGCGACGTCGCGCACCTGGATGAACCAGTTGGCGTCGTCCGAACTCAGGGACGCCCAGAAATGGAGGGCCAGCGGCCCGGCGATCGCCATGGCCTCGGCCATCGGCGCCGTGGTGAAGGTGAGCGAATTGCTCATCTTGCCGGGCGGCTGCCAGGGCTCGTTGCGGAAGCGGCTGGGGCGCTCGTGCGGTATCGGCGGCGTGGTCGACAGCCCGCCCTGCTCGTGGAGATAGAAGGGCTGATAGGCGATGCCGGCCGGCGGCCAGCAGGCGCTGTTTTGCCACAGATTGACGCCCTTGACGAAATAGCGCACCGGGGCCTCGTCGAGCACGCCGGTGTCGTTGCCCTTGAGCCAGTGGTCGTACCAGCGCAGCACCAGATCGTGGTTCTCGTACCAGGGCCGGCCGAAGCCCCCTTCCCACGAGGTTTCGGTGATCACCATCCGGCGCTCGGTCTTCAGCTTGTCGAAGGCGTCGATGGCGCCGGGCAGATGGATCGCCCAGGCGCTCCAGCGCGACAAGAGGAAGACCGGGATCTTGATCTTGTCGTAATCGGGATAGGCCGAACGCTCCTGATAGAAGGGCCCGTCGAAGGGCCGCAACAGCAGATCGAGCATCAGCGGGTTGTTCTCGGCGTTGATGGTAAGCTTGTAGAGATAAGGATAGCCGCGAAAATCGCGGTCCTTGCGAATGCGCTCCAGGCCCTGGCGGTATTCCTCGGCCGGCATGCTGTCCAAGGCCATCGGCCGCGTCGTCGAGGTCGGAAAGAGCCGCCAGATGTGCTGGTAGAAGCCGAAATTGAACAGGCCGCCGTGATAGGCAAGCTGGCGGTACATGTCGGTGTAGCCGTCATGGACGAAGATCGCCTTCAGGGACGGCGGCTGCTGCGAGGCGACCAGCAACTGGTTGACGGCGAAATACGACATGCCCAGCATGCCGACCTTGCCGTTGCACCAGGGCTGGCGGGCGATCCATTCGACGATGTCGGCGCCGTCCTTCTGCTCGTCCTCGCCGAAATGGCTGTAGCTGCCCCCGGAGCGGCCGATGCCGCGCGGGTCGCCATGGACATGGACATAGCCGCGCGGCACGAAGAAATCGGTCATGCCGCTTTCGATGCCGCCGGTGCCGCGCGTGTAGTCGGACTCGCGCCCCGCCGGCGGCGCCAGATGCTGGATCTCCCGGCCATAGGGCGACATCGAGAACAGCGCCGGATAGCGCCCCGGCGTCTTCGGCCGGCGGATGTCGACATAAAGCTGGGTGCCGTCCCTTGCGGTCACCGGCACCTCGATCTCCCATTCGCCCATCTCGTGAATGGGCTGCGAGACCATGTTCTTCCAATCCTCGTAGAGCTTGGGCTTGGTCATGCCGATCCCCCCTGACCCCTGGCGCGCCGACGCTTGATCGCTAATTGTTGCTCGCTATTTGATGAGCGACCAATCGCCGTTCTTGATCTCGACCATGTGGAAGGCGCTTGGCGTGAGGCCCATATGGTCGGTGGGCGACATGTTGAAGGTGCCCGCCGTGCCGATGAAGCCCCGGGTCTTCTCGATCTCGTCGCGCACCTTGGCCTTGTCGGTGCTGCCCGCCCGCTGGATCGCCGAGAGCGCGATCTGCAGGGAATCCCAGCCATGGCCGGCGTAGGTGGAAATCTCGGTCTTGGCGCGGGATTCGAAGATCTTCTTGAAGGTGGTGACCACCGGATATTGCGGATCGGTAACCGGAAGCTGATCGGCGACCAAAATGCCGGAGGCCGGCAGCCTGACGCCGTTGGCCGCGTCGCCGGCCAGCTTGATGAATTCCTTCGAAGCCACCGCATGGGCGTGATAGAGCGGCACCGTCACCCCGATCTGGCGGTAGTTGCGGGTGACGATCGCCGGCCCCTGGCCGAAGCCCCAATTGAACACCGCCTGCACGCCCGCCGTGTTCTTGATCTTGGTGAGCTGGACGGTGACGTCGGGATCGCGCGGCGCGTAGGTTTCGTCGGCCACGATCTCGATGCCGTAGGATGGCGCCAGCAACACCGTCTGGTCGCGGCCCGATTTGCCGAAGCCGACATTCTCGGAAATGAGCGCAAGCTTGGTCAGGCGGCGGGCTTTGAGATCGGACAGCACCTTCTCGGCCGCCATGCGATCGGTCTGCGAGACCTTGAACACCCACTTCTTCGCCGGCTCGACGATGCCAAGCGCGCCGGCCCAGGTGATCATCGGGATTTCGGCCTTCTCGACCAGCGGAATGGCGGCCAGGGCCGACGGGGTGAGCGTTCCGCCGATGATGAGGTCGACCTTGTCGTCCTCGATCAGGCGTTTGGCGAAGGAGGTGGATTTCTCGACCGCGCCGCCATCGTCATAGATGATGAGTTCGATCTTGCGGCCCAAGAGCCCGCCCGCCTTGTTGAGGTCGGCGATCTCGTATTCGAAGACCTGCTTCATCGGCGTGCCGAGGAAACCGGCCGGCCCGGTGAGCGTGATGAAGGAACCGATCTTAATCGGCGGTTCGGCCGCTGGGGCCAGGCTGGAGCAGGCCAGAAACGCCGCGGCCGCCAAGCCGCCAATGCCAATCCTCTTCATGCGCAATCCTCCCGTGGTCGGGCTCTCTTTACCGAGCCCTTTGGTTTCCGATTCATAGACCGAATCCGTCGCTTGAGGCAACCCGGCCCAGCCGCCGGTCTAGGCCTTGGCGCCCGGCTGGAGTTCCTGGACGTCGATGTAACCGCGTTCGATGGCGTAGCGCAACGCCTCGAAGGCCTGCCGCGCCTCCTCGTAATGGACGCGGCAGCGGGCGAGCCCTTCGAGCTTGTCCGCCGACGGCACCTCGCCATGTTCGTCGGCGCCAAGGCGGAGCGCCGCCTCAAGGTAGCGCGCCCGCAAGCGACCGACGGAAACCGCCAGAGCCAGAATCTTTTCCCGATCGAGCCCCGGAACCTGCTTGGTGATCAGTTCGCGGTTGGCGAAGCGAATTCCTTGTTCGATTTCATCCAAAAAACGCTGTTGCGCCTTCAATTGGCGAAACTCGCCCTTGTCGTCAGCCATGCGCCGCCTCTTGGGTTTGAGGTTTGTTGATTGGGACCCTTGCCAAGCATGGCCGAAAACCCGCCCGGGCGCATCTTGGAATTTGACGATGAGGCCGGGTGGCCGACGTTGGGCTTGGCGTTCACCGGCAACAACCGAGCGCGGTACATTAGCGTCCTCAGGGATCAGTACCACACCAAGGTGGCGCTCAGCGGCGAAAAGACCTTTGGCGCTGGCCTCGCCGATCGTCGATCCCGGCGTCGCCAAGAAATTGTAGAATCGCAAGCGAATGGGCGATCCGGCGTCGGGACCGATGGGCGCCAAGCACCTCCTCGCCGAACGTCTTGAAAAAAAAATTGGCGCGCCCTAGTGGATTCGAACCACTGACCCACAGCTTAGAAGTCTCTGACAGGCCTATATGAGGGGCTACGATCGGTTGCGATACAGTACTATGAATTACGCAATATCAATCGATTATCCGATTGCCTTGTCCCACATACGACGACCGGCTACGCTCCAATTCGCGTTCTCTTGCTTACCCAGTGCTTACCCGGAAAACAACCAAAACACATAGATTACAGACTTGTGGTTTGTGAATTTGTCGCCGCATGCTTACCGGTGATGATTAAGAGTATAGGGAAAATAGCCGTCCGACCTGTCCGACATGTCAGATCGCGTTTGTTTTTCAAATAGTTATTGTCGGACAGGGAATTTTGCCGTCTGTCCGAAGCTGTCCGGCGGGCTGTCCGGCCCCCCGAAACGCAAGGGTTCACCATGGCCAAGCTGACCAAGCGCACCATTGACGCCCTCTCGCCCACCGTGACGGATGTGATCCTTTGGGATGACGATCTTCCGGGTTTCGGGTTGCGGGTGAAATCGTCCGGGGTTCGGACCTACCTCGTCCAGTACCGAACCCGGACGGGCCAATCCCGCCGCCTGGCCCTGGGGCGGCATGGGGTGTTGACGCCGGATGAAGCCCGCCAACTGGCCCGAGAGAAACTGTCCGAGGTTCGCCGCGGCGGCGACCCGGCCGGCGAAATCAAGGAAGCACGCAAGGCCCCCACCCTTGCCGATCTGGCCGATCGCTACACCCAGGAATGGGCGACACAACGCAAAAAGGCATCGAGCGCCGGCCTCGATGCGACCAATCTTCGCAATCACATTCTGCCCGCCCTGGGGAAAAAGAAAGTAGCGGCGGTAACCCGGCGCGATATCGAGCGTCTGCATGCCTTGCTTGGAAAATACCCGGATGGCACCCCTTCGCCGGTTCGGGCCAACCGGGTGCTGGCCTTGCTCTCCAAGATGTTCGGCCTGGCGGAAGAGTGGGGCATCATCCCACGCGGAACGAATCCTTGCCGAGGTCTTCGCAAGTTCAAGGAAAGTAGGAGGGAGCGTTACCTGTCGCCCGAGGAATTCGAGCGGCTGTGTCGGACGTTGGACCGAATGGAGCATGAGCGGACCATCCCGGCCCCAATGGCCGCTCTTGTCCGCCTGCTTGTGCTGACCGGGTGTCGTTTGGGGGAAATCCAAAAGCTGCGGTGGGATCATGTCGATTTTTCCCGCCAATGCCTGTTGCTGCCGGATTCCAAAACCGGCGCCAAGACGGTTTTGCTTAGCACCCCCACCATCGAATTGTTGGCGCAGCTTCCCAAGGCAACCGACAATCCGCACGTTATTCCTGGCCGCTTGCCCGGGTCTTTCCTGGTCGGCATCGAGCATATCTGGCAACGCATCCGTCGGGCGGCTGGGCTTGAGGATGTCCGCCTTCACGATCTGCGCCATTCCTTCGCCTCGATCATGGCCGGCTTGGGTGAAGGCCTGCCGGTTATCGGCAAGGCCCTGGGGCACACCCAGGCTTCCACCACCCAGCGCTACGCCCACCTTGCCGCCGATCCGGTGCGTCGGGCCGTGGAGCGTGCCGGCAATGCCATCATGGGTATGATGAAGGGCGGCAGCGGCGAGGTCGTGACCCTGAACCCCGCCCATACCCGTCGCACCAGCGAAAATTCCTTATGACGACACATAGCAATGATGTTATGCTGCGCTGGACGGTGGAGACCCTCGATGCGCGAGTCGACCGTGAGATTGGAGCGCTTGCGGAAGACCTTCGCGCCCGCTTTCGTTGGATCGCCGCCCTGCTTGAGGAACACGGCCCCCATCGGGTGCGCGAACCCTATGTCAAACCGTTGGGCGGCAAGCTGTGGGAAATGCGGATGAAGGGCAAGGACAACATCGCCCGC
>JACRPC010000036.1 GCA_016214125.1 Rhodospirillales bacterium
ACATTCTCCCCCGCCGCCATCCGCTCAAGTGCCGCAAGCTTGAAGGCTCGGCTGTAAAATCCCCGTTGATCCGTCATCAGTTCTCTCCTCTTGAGAACTGTCCCCTTTTTTATTGTCTCATTCTAGGGGGGCACTCCAGACATGTCCCCTTTTTTATTGTCTCACCCATGGGGTGCAGTCCACACTGGTTGAGACAGCGTAATTAGGGACAGATTGCGTCAAACGCCGCATCCAAACTTCCCTTGGCGCCTTCTTGGCGTTCCTTTGCGTTCTTGGCGTTTGGCGCCTTTCTTGGTGCCCGCCCCGGCTGGCAAAATCAGAACCATGTTGTTTTCATGTTCAGACTAAATATAGGAATTTTTCTTGACATCCGATTCAAAAACTAATATCTTTCATGAACATCGCGCCGTCACACGGGTTGGCGGCGGCTGTAAGACAAGGTGAAAATGCTGGTTCCGCCAATCCCATCAAGGCGTTGGCGTGATCGTGGCGGCGTTTGTTGCAAGCGATTCCCGAAATGACGGAAATACGCATGCATTTTCAAGGCGCTAATCGCAAAAATGCTAAAAGAATGCGCCGGATTCAGGGCTGAATCGAACGAAATCAACGACTTACTTGAGTCAAAGCGGCGCAAACCTGGCCCGACCCAAGCCCAAACCGGCACAAAGCTGGCACAGATCGGCGCAAATCGGGCCCAAACGGAGCGACGGCGAAGCCGAAGCGACTGGCGCGTTGAGCGCCCGCGCCCCTATGGGCGCGAATGCCAAGCCGGCGGAGACCGGCGCCGGCGACTGAGGCTAATCAAAGAAAAGCCCCGCCCGCGCCTCTCCACCCTCTTCCCCCTCCCTACCCCGCCGGCTGGGGCGAGGGCTTGCGCAGGCTCAAGGCCGGCGTGACGCTGATGAGCGAGGTGATCAAGGCCGCCAGGAAGGGCATCGATTGCACCACCAGCACCAGGGCCCACAGCCGGGCGTCGCGGTCGTGGGTGCCGTAGCTGTAAAGCACCGCGCCCGCCGCCGACCATTGGCCCAAGGCCAGCGCCAGCTCTTCCCAGGCCATCAGCACGCCCTTCAGCATGGCGGCCTTGTTCTCCATCTTGGGCGTGCGCATGAAGGGGATGGTCTTGGTGAAGATGCCGTGCAGCACCGCCTTGCCGATGATGAAGGTAAGGCCCATGCCCGCCACCGCCGAGCCGATCTGCTGCGCCACCGTGCATTTCACCCGCATCTGGTAAAGGAACAGGTGGGTGGCGAGCTTGTAGAAGAAGACGAACAGGGTGGGCACGGCGAACTCGACCAGCGGGAAATCGAAATAGCGCGGCGCCGTCACCAGCCCCACCGACCACAGGATGCTGGCCAGGGTAAAGATCAGGAACAGCGAATCGGCCACCCAGGGCAGCCAGCCGGCGACGAACTGGAATTTCTGCCCAAAGGCCAGGCCGGTGCTCTTCGACCAGGGCAATAGCGAGCGCCAATGGCCCTTCATGATCTGCATGGCGCCATAGGCCCAGCGGTAGCGCTGCTTCTTGTAGCCCATGAAGCTGTCGGGCGTCAGGCCCTTGCCGAAATTGTGGTTGACGTACACCGACTGGTAGCCGTTCTCCAGGAATTTGAGGCCCAGCTCGGCGTCCTCGCAAATATAGCCCTCGCCCCACTTGCCGGCCTTCTCCAGGGCCTCGCGGCGGATCAGGGTCATGGTGCCGTGCTGGATGATGGCGTCGTACTCGTTTCGGGCCACCATGCCGATATGGAAGAAGCCGGCATACTCCCAGTTGATCATTTCCTTGAAGGTGTCGTTCTCCCATTCGCGGTGGTCCTGGGGCGCTTGCACCCAGCCCACCTTGGGGTCGTCGAAATAGGGGGCCAGCGCCTTCAGCCAATCGGAATCGACGATGTAATCGCTGTCGACGACGCCGATGATCTGGGCCTCGGGATCGGTCTGCGAAAGGGCGAAGTTGAGCGCGCCCGCCTTGAAGCCCGGCCAGGAGGGCAGGTGGAAGAACCGCACCTTGGGGCCCAGCGTGGCGCAATGCTCCTCGACCGGCGTCCACACCGCCGGGTCTTTGGTGTTGTTGTCGATGACCAGGATCTCGAAATCGGGGTAGTCGAGCTTGACCAGCGAATCGATGGTGAGGATCACCATCTGCGGCGGCTCGTTGTAGCAGGGCAGGTGCAGCGAGACCTTGGGATAGCGCGTCCCCTCGGGCTGGTTTTTCAGGGGCGCGAACTGACGCTTCAAACTTTGCGCCCAGGTCAGTTCGGTGAGTTCGAAAGTCGAGATCAGGATGACGAGCAGAAGGGCGATCTGGCCGGGCACCAGCACGCCCCACATGATTTCCGGACCGGGCGCGAAATCGCGGATCACCGGCACCGAGGCGGTCCAGATCACCACCGAGGCGGCAAGCTGGGTCATGACGGCGAAGAACAGGCGGCCGCCGATCTTCACCTCGCGCCGCCGCCAAAGGAACCAGACCAGGGGGACGAAGCCGACGATGGTCGCCGCCGCCGCCAGTTGCGGCCATTCCTTCATCTCGACCACCGGGCCGGTCATCGGGAATTTTTCGTTGCGGTTGGCGTCGTAGAGGCCCCAATGGGCGCCCACCGACCATTCGATTTCCGATTTCCAGGGCTGGTCGAAGGCCTCGATGATGTTGTAGTCGATGTTCTTGGCCCGCGCGATGTTGAGGAAGCGCCTGAGGAACAGGGCCTGGTTGATCAGCGACGGGTCGGCGCCCATGCGCGTCTTGCCCGAGGACGGCCAACCGACCTCGGTGATGACGATGTGCTTGTCGGGGAAGGCGCGCTGGATTTCGTCGTAGCGCGTCAGCAGGTAATCGACCGCCTCGTCGACCGGCACCCCTTCCCAGTAAGGCAGGATGTGGATGGCGATGTAATCGACCTCCTTGGCCAGCTCGGGGTGCTTGATCCAGACGTACCAGGGTTCGGCGGTCGAGACCGGCACCTTCACCTTCTCCTTGACCCGGCGCAGATAGCGCACGAGCTGCGGCAGCGTGACGTCGCCGCGATGCAGCGCCTCGTTGCCGACGATCACCCGCTCGACGTTGCGGTTGTTGCGGGCCAGCGTGGTCAGGCTGCGGATCTCGGCCTCGTTCTTGCCCAGCCGGGTGTCGATCCAGGCGCCGGCCAAAACCTTGAGGCCGTATTTCTTGGCCAGCTCCGGAATCACCTCGAGGCCGTCGAGCGAGGTGTAGGTGCGCACCATCGCCACCTTGCCGGCCACCAGCTTGAGGTCCTTGTCGATGGCTTCGGGCGTCGGGTTGCGACCCAGGATCGGGTTGTCGTCCTTCTGATAGGGGCTGAAGGAGACGCCGCGAATCTGCCCCGACCAGGAGACGTCGGTGCGCGGACGGTTGAGGATCGACCAGATGGCAAGATTGCCCAGAACGACCAGGACCAGAACGACGAGGCCGGACAAACGCATGGAGCTTCCGCGGTTCGAGGGTTAAGTGTTGGGACGGGCTCGTGTAAAAGGACTTCGCGGCAAAATTATGATGACGGCGCCAAGCCAGGGCGAGGATAGTAGCAAGAGCCAAGTTTGGGGTGAAGGAAAACGATGCCAAAGGGTTGGGTGTGGGCGGGGCTGATCGGGCTGCTGGCCGTCCTGGCGCCAGGGGCCAGGGCGGAATCGCTGCGCGTCGGTTTCGTCTCCTCGTTGTCGGAGAGCGGCGCCAGCCTGGGCCGCGATCTGCTCGATGGCCTCAAATTGGGCTTCAAGCATGTCGGCGGCCGGCTGGGCGGCATCGACGTCGAGATTTTCGAGGCCGATGACGGGCTCGATCCGGCCCGGGCGGTCTTGCAGGCGCTCGATCTGGTCGAGCGCGAGCGGGTGCAGATCCTCACCGGCTCGGCCACCGCGCCGGTGGCCCGTGCGGTGGCGACGGCGCTGGCGAAAAGCCCGGTCATCCTGATCGGGCTGGTGCCCGGTCCCGGCGGGCTGGCGGGACCCGAATGCCGGTCCAATTACTTCGCGCTTGCCCCCACCGACGATCTTTTGGTCGAGGCCCTGGCCCGGCTGGCCCAGCCCGGCCGCGAGCGCAAGCTGGCGCTTATCCTGCCCGCCACCGAGAACGGCCGCGCCGAGGCGCACCGCCTTGCCCCGCGCCTGGCGCCAAGCGCGACGGTGGCCTTGGAAATTCGCGCCGGGCAAATCCTTTATGACGAGCCGGTGGCGCGCCTTGGCCAGACCCGGCCCGATGCGGTGCTGGTGCTGCTGGGCGGCGGCATGGGGGTCAATTTCGTTCGCGCCTATCACGCGGCCGGGCTCAAGGCCAAGGGGCCGCTGCTTGGGCCTTACGCGCTCTTCGAGGCGCCCTATCTGGCGGCGATGGGCGAGGCCGGGCTGGGCGCCCGAACGGCGGCGCCCTGGAGCGACGATCTCGACAATCCGGTCAACCGGCGCATGCTGGCCGAGTTCGACGAAGAGCATCGCCGCCCCGCCACCTCGCATGTGGCGCTGGGCTACGATCTGGCCCTGCTCCTCGATCTCGCCACCCGGGCGGTGCAGGGTCGGGTTTCCGACCGCACCGCCTTCCAGAACGCCCTGGCGCGGGCCAGCCTGAACGGCACCCGCGGCCCCTTGCGGTTCGCCAACAACCGCCATCTCCAGGCGCCGGTCTTCCTGCGCGAGGTCGGGCGCGACACCAAGGGCCGCCTGATCAACCAGACCCGCGAGACGATCGCCGCCCCGGCCGAACGCCTGGTCCCCGCCTGCCCGCTGGCGCTGCTGGAAGACGCCCCTCAGGCGAGCCCGCCGAAACGGCCCCAATAATCGGCGTTGGCGGCCGGCAGCGGCCCGCGGGCGGTTTCCAGGCGCGCCTCGATATGGCTCTCGGCGGCGCGGTGAACCCGCCGGTAAAGATCGATCAGCAGGCTGCGCGCCTCGGCCCCCGCCCATCCGGCCGGAAGCAGGGTTTCGGGCAGCATGGGGTCGCGCAGGAGCACACGACGGAAATCGTGCATCGCCAGGACGCGCAGGGCGAAGGCGTGGGCGGGTTCGGGCGCCGGCTTCTGCGCCAAGCGCCGGCCGATCGGCCGGAAGCGCTCGAGAAAGCCCTGATAGTCGGCCGACAGGCGTTCGAGATCCCACCCGTCGCGGATCAGCGCCTTCAAGCCGGCCAGGGCCTGGGGCCGATCGTCGCGGCTGGTCATCACCACCACCCGATCGGCCACCCCCAGATCGGCCAGCGTGGCCTTGAGGACCAAGGGATCGGCGTTGGGATGCGCCATCAGATTGGGGCCAAGGGCACCGAAGCCCAGCCAGCCCAATTCGCGGCGCAGGCGCTCGCGGGTTTCGGGCGCCAGGGCGGCTCCGGTGGCAATCACCAAATGCCACATGCCGTCCCACGGCCGTTCGAGCGGGGCGTAGAAGCGGCGGTGCGCCGCTTCGGTCCTAAGCCGCCCGGCCGCCGACAGGCCGTAGGTGCTTTGCCGGCCGATCGGCGTGGCGACCAGCCAATCGTCCTTGACCAGCCGAAAGACCGCGGTGCGGACCATGCGTTCGCCCAACCCCAATTCACCCATCAAGCGAATCAGGCTTCCCAGCCAGACGGTGCCGCCATGGGCGGCGATGGCGTCGCCATAGACGGTGACGATCAGCGATTTGGCCCGAGGCGCCAATTTCGCCAACAGTTCAGCGATCAACGCCCCATCCCGGGACGCCGGTCGGCGGGGTTGGTCAGCCGCCATCGGGGCGTATCGTTCTCTTGCGAAGCATCTTGGAACCTTCTCTCCTCGCCAATTATCCCCTTGCCGGGATTGATCGATCCCCCATAATGGCGCCAACGTCGTGCCGACACGTTCGACGGCTCTATAATGTGATACAGTTTTTGCTCGCAGTTTGCAAAAAATTGTGGCAAAAACGCATCGCAATGCCGATTAACATTGTTTACGGGAGGACTTTGGATGCGCGGTAAAACCCTTCTCACAGCCCTGGCTGCCGGTGCGGCCCTGGGCGTTTTCGGCCTTGCCGGCCCGGCCCCGGCGGCCGAGACCATTAAGCTTGGCTCCTATCTTTCGGTGACCGGCCCGGCCTCGTTCCTGGGCGCCCCGGAAAAGAAGGTGCTGGAGCATTATGTCGAACAGTTCAACAAGGCGGGCGGCGTGGCCGGCCGCAAGATCGAGCTGATCATCTATGACGACGGCGGCGCCCCGGACAAGGCCACCAGCTTTGCCAAGCGCCTGATCGAGAACGACAAGGTCGATCTCATCGTCGGCGGTTCGACCACCGCGACCACCATGGCGGCGGTGCCGCTGGTCGAGGCGGCGGGCGTGCCTTTCCTCAACCTGGCCGGCGCGGTGATCGCCGTCGAGCCGGCGAAGAAGTGGGTGTTCAAGACCCCCCACACCGACCGCATGGCGGCCGAGAAGGTCTTCGCCGACATGAAGAAGCGCGGCATCACCCGGATCGCCATGATCTCGGAGAACGCCGGCTTCGGAAAATCCGGCCACGACCAGTCGCTTCTGGTGATGGCCAATTACGGCATCCAACTGGTGGCCGACGAAACCTACGCGCCGCGCGACCCCGACGTCACCGCCCAGCTCACCAAGATCAAGAACACCGCCGGCGTGCAGGCGGTGTTCAACTGGAGCTTTGGCCAAAGCCCGGCCATCGTCGCCAAGAACTATCGCCAGTTGGGCATCACCCTGCCGCTTTACATGTCGCACGGCGTGTCGTCGAAGGAGTTCATCACCTTGGCCGGCGCCGCCGCCGAAGGCATCCGCCTGCCGGCCGCCGGCATCGTGGTGGCCGATCAGCTCCCCGCCACCGACATCCAGAAAAACGTCGCCATGGACTTCAAGAAGACCTACGAGGGCAAGTACAAGGAAGAGGTCTCCTCGTTCGGCGGCCATGCCTATGACGCCCTGATGATCGCCCTGGCCGCCATTCAGCGCGCCAATTCGATCGACAAGGGGAAGGTCCGCGACGAGATCGAGAAGACCAAGGGCTATGTCGGCACCGGCGGGACCGTCAACATGAGCCCGACCGACCATATGGGCCTTGATCTCACCTCGTTCCACATGGTCGACGTCAAGAACGGCAACTTCGTTCTCAACAACTAAGCGTAACGGCGACCGCCCGCCCCCGAAAAACGGGGGCGGGCGAATCGTATCCGCCCTGGGGGATCGACACCGACCATGCTGGCTTCCTTCCTGCAATTCGTCTTCTCCGGCATCACCGTGGGCTCGATCTACGCGCTCTGCGGCCTGGGATTCTCGATCATCTTCAACGCCAGCCACGTCATCAATTTCGCCCAGGGCGAATTCATCATGATCGGCGGCATGGCCACCGTCTCCCTGGTCGCCTTGGGCGTGCCTCTGCCGGTGGCCATTCTTCTCGCCATCCTGGCCACCATGCTGGTGGGCTTCGCCTTGGAGAAATTCGCGGTCGAGCCGGCCCGCAAGGCTTCGGTGACGACGCTGATCATCATCACCATCGGCGCCTCGATCTTCCTGCGCGGCATCGCCCAGGAACTGTGGGACAAGAACTTCCACAAGCTGCCGCCCTTCTCGGGCGACCAACCCTTCCTGATCGCCGGCGCCTCGCTGATGCCGCAAAGCCTGTGGGTGATCGGGGTCACCGTGGTGGTGATCGTCGGGCTTGGTTGGTTCTTCAACCGCACTTTGGAAGGCAAGGCGATGCTCGCCACCTCCTTCAACACCCTGGCCGCCCAGTTGGTGGGGGTCAACACCAAGAAGGTGCTGCTGATGAGCTTCGGCCTCTCGGCCATGCTGGGCGCCATCGGCGGCATCGTGATCACGCCGATCACTTTCACCAATTACGAAACCGGCATCATGCTGGGGCTCAAGGGCTTCTCGGCCGCCGTGCTGGGCGGCCTGGGCAACGGCATGGGCGCCGTGGTCGGCGGGCTGATCGTCGGCATCGCCGAGGCGATGGCGGCCGGCTACTTCTCGTCGGCCTACAAGGACGCCGTCGCCTTCATCATCATCCTTTTCGTGCTCTTCTTCATGCCGAGCGGTCTGTTCGGCAAGAGCGGCACCGAGCGCGTATAGAGGCCGGACACCATGTTTCGCAACGAACGGATGATCGGCCTAGCCGTGCTGGCGGTGATCATCGCCATTCTGCCCCAGTTCCTACCCAACAATTATTACTACGATGTCGCCATCCAGGCCGGCTTCAACGCCATCGTCTGCGTCGGCTTGAACCTGTTGATCGGCTATGCCGGCCAGATCAGCCTGGGCCATGCCGGCTTCTTCGGCTTGGGCGCCTACGCCTCGGCCATCCTGTGCACCCGCTATGGCTGGCCGCCGATTCTGGCCCTGTTGGCCGGCGCTCTCGTGGTGGGCGTGTTGGCCTTCGTGCTGGCCCGGCCGATCCTCAAGCTCAAAGGCCATTATCTGGCGATGGCGACCTTGGGCATCGGCATCATCATTTCGATCGTGCTCAACACCGAAGCGCAGATCACCGGCGGCCCCGACGGCATTTCGGCCGGCCCCTTCTCGATCGGCGGCTACACGATCAAGACCGAGCAGACCTGGTATTGGGTGGTGGGCGGCACCTTGCTGGTGGCCATTTGGCTGGCCAACAATCTGGTCGATTCGCCGGTCGGCCGGGCGCTGCGCGCCGTCAACGGCTCGGAGGTGGGCGCCGAGGTGGTGGGCGTCGACACGGCGCGCTACAAGGTGCTGGTCTTCGTCGTCTCGGCGGTGTTCGCCTCGGTCGCCGGCAGCCTGTTCGCCCATTATCTGCCGCAGATCACCCCGGCCAAGGCCGACTTCTTCAAATCGATCGAGTTCGTCACCATGGTGGTGTTCGGCGGCATGGCCTCGACCTTCGGCTCGCTGGTCGGCGCGGTGTTCCTCTCCGCCCTGCCCCAGGTGCTGACGGTGTTCGAGGATTACGAGGCGATGATCCTGGGCGCCATCATGATGGGAACCATGATCTTCATGCCGCGCGGTCTGGTGCCGACCTTGGGCTCGCTGTTGGTCCGGAGGCGCGGATGACGCTTCTGGTCGTCGACAATCTGTCGAAGGAATTCGGCGGCGTCCACGCCGTCGAAGGCCTGTCGTTCGCCATCAACCCCGGCACCATCCATTCGATCATCGGCCCCAACGGCGCCGGCAAGACGACGCTGTTCAACCTGATCACCGGCATCTACAAGCCGACGGTCGGGCGCATCCTCTTCCAGGACCAGGACGTCACCGCCAAGCCACCCTACGAGCTGGCGATGCGCGGCATGTCGCGCACCTTCCAGAACCTGCAGGTCTTCTTCAACATGAGCGCGCTCGAGAACGTGATGGTCGGCCGCCATCTCCATCTCAACCGCGGCATCCTCACCTCGCTGTTGCGCCTGCCCGCCATCGCCAAGGGCGATGCCGCCTGCCGGGACAAGGCGGCCGAGCTGATGCGCTTCGTGGGCCTCGAACGTTTCCTCGACGCCCAGGCCGATTCCATGCCCTACGGCGCCCTGAAGCGCCTGGAGATCGCCCGCGCCCTGGCGGCCGAGCCGGCGCTTCTGCTGCTCGACGAGCCGGCGGCCGGCCTCAACGCCACCGAAAGCCACGAGGTCGACGAGGTGATCTCGAAGGTCGCCAAGCAAGGCGTCACCGTCGTTCTGGTCGAGCACAACATGAAAATGGTGATGGGAATCTCGGATCACATTCTGGTCCTCGATTACGGCAAGAAACTGGCCGAAGGCACACCCGAGCAGGTGCGCAACAACCCCGACGTCATCGCCGCCTATCTGGGGGGAGGTGCGGCATGATGCTGGAAGTCCGCAAGCTGACCAGCCATTACGGCCGCATCCAGGCTTTGAAGGGCATCGACGTCATCATCGAGGAAGGCGAGCTGGTGGCCCTGGTGGGCGCCAACGGCGCCGGCAAGACCACGCTGTTGCGCACCGTCTCGGGCGTGCAGCCGGCCAGCGCGGGCGCCATCTGGTTCGACGGCCGCGACATCACCCGGATGGCGGCCGACAAGCGGGTGGCGGCCGGCATCGCCCAGGTGCCGGAGGGCCGCCAGGTCTTCGGGCCGCTTTCGGTCGAGGACAATCTCAGGCTCGGCGCCTATCGGCGCAAGGGCGAGAACCCGGCCGGCGATCTTGAGCGCATCTACACGCTGTTCCCCATCCTCAAGGAAAAGCGCAACCAGGCGGCCGGCACGCTCTCGGGCGGCCAGCAGCAGATGCTGGCGATCGGCCGCGCGCTGATGTCGCATCCGCGCCTGTTGCTGCTCGACGAGCCCTCGATGGGGCTGGCGCCCCTTCTGGTGGCGGAAATCTTCAAGACCATCCAGGAACTGAAGAAGCTGGGCACCACCATCTTCCTGATCGAGCAGAACGCCACCGCCGCCCTCTCGGTCGCCGATCGCGGCTATGTGCTGGAGACCGGTGCCGTGGTGCTGGCCGACAGCGGCAAAGCGCTGCTCACCAACGAGCAGGTCAAGCAAGCCTATCTGGGCATGTAGCGTCCGGCCGTGCTAGGATCGCCGCCACGACGCGCGGACGGAACCGGCATGCGGCAACAGCCCAAACCCACGACCGACAAAGGATGGCGGAGCGGAGCGCTCGGCCTCGCGGCGCTGGCCTTTGTCGCGCTTGCCCTGGTCGGTGCCTGCGCGCCGATCCGCGACGACGTCGCCCTGCCCGCCTCGCAGGCGATCGCTCGACCCACGGACAGCGCGCTGGCCCGCGGCTTCGCCGCCATCGAAAGCCGCCAGGACGGCAAGTCGGGCTTCCGCTTGATCAACAACGGCGTCAGCGCCCTGATGACTCGGGCCGCCTTGGCCGATCTGGCCGAGAAGACCATCGACTTCCAGACCTTCATCTTCGACGCCGACGAGGTGGGCGCCTTCGTGCTCGACCGGTTGATCGCGGCGGCCGGGCGCGGCGTGCGGGTGCGCATCCTGCTCGACGATTACCAGCTTGGCCTCGACGATTGGATCCTGGCCCGGCTCAACGCCCTGCCCAACATCGAGGTCCGCCTCTACAATCCCTTTCCCGACCGCATGCGCTGGAGCCGGCCCTTCCAGATGGTCTTCAATCTCGACCGGCTGGGCCGGCGCATGCACAACAAGCTGTTTGCCGTCGACAACCAACTGGCGCTCATCGGCGGGCGCAACATCTCGAACCATTATTTCGAGGCGGTGGGCGACCTCAATTTCCGCGACATCGAGCTGGTGGCCACCGGACCGGTGGTCGATCAAGCGTCGCGCAGCTTCGACGCCTTCTGGAACAGCGCCATCGTGGTGCCGGTGGCGGCGCTCGACCGCGACGGCCGCCACCCCGAGGCCATCGAGCATCTTGCCGATCTCTTGACCAAGAACGGCGAGGCCGAAGGGCCGATGGCCGAATACCGCCGCCAGGGCGAGGCCTTCCGAACCCGCGTTCAAGAACCCGCCAGCTACATGTGGGCAAACGGCCGCGTGGTGGCCGAGCCGCCGATCCGTCAGCCGCCGGGCGCCCTCAAGCCGTCTTCGGAGATCGCGCGGGCCCACGCCATCGCCCGCCAGGCGGCCGGCCGCGAGGTCGTTTACGAGGTCGCCTATTTCGTGCCCGGCGCGCGCGGCGTCGAAGTGCTGGCCGATCTGGTCAAGCGCGGCGTCGCCGTCACCGTGCTCACCAACTCGCTGGCCTCGACCGACGTGGTCGCCGTCCATTCCAGCTACGCCTTCTACCGCCAGCCCCTGCTGGAGGCCGGGGTCAAGCTGTTCGAATATCGGATCGACGCCAAGCGTCCAGAACCCGCCGGCCATCGCCTGCGGCTGGGCTCGTCGGGCTCGGGCCTGCACGCCAAGATCGTCGTCTACGACCGCAAAACCGTGTGGGTGGGCAGCGCCAATTTCGATCCGCGCTCGCGCCGGCTCAACACCGAGATCGGCCTGATGATCGAAAGCCCGGAGTTGGCCGAGCGCATCTTGGCGGGCATCGCGCTCGATTTCTCGCCCAGCCACAGTTGGCGGCTTGATGTGCGAAACGAATCCGAGTCCGGGCTCAAGCGCCTGGTGTGGATCGGCCACGACAACGGCCAGACCGTCGAGAGGGAGGTCGAGCCCGATGCCGGGCTGTGGCGGCGCCTGAACGTCTTGTTCTACGCCGTGCTGCCCGGCATCGAGGAACTGCTGTGACGTGCCGTCAGTTGACGACTTTCCAACTGCCGTCCGGCTGCTGGCAGGCGGTGCCGACCGCTTCCTCGTTCTTGCCCTGGACGGTGACGGTGTGGCGGTATTCGCGGCAATAGGCGCCGGAATTGGTGTCGCGGCCGTCGCGCAGCGCGGTGACCGTGCCGGAATTGCCGCTGTCGGGATTGTTCCAGCGGATGGTCTCGCCCACCTTGGCGCCGTGAGCCTGGGTTTCCGCCTTCTCCATGGCGGCGCGATCGGCGCGGTCGAGCGATTTGCCGATCTCGCTGCCCAGAAGCGCGCCCAGGATGGTGCCGCCGACGATGGCGACAATCTTGCCCTTGCCGCTGCCGATCTGGCTGCCGGCCAAGCCGCCCAACGCGCCGCCCAGAATGGTGCCGCCGGTCTGTTTGGGAGCGCTTTGCACCGATTCGCAAGCCGTGGTCGCCAGAAGCGACAGGGCCGCGACGACGGGAATGGTCTTGCGCAACAGGGTCATGATCGCGATCTTTCATGCAGCCGAGGGACGGGGTGGTCCGAGCCGGGGCCGGAAGCCGTCCCCGTGCTTCCGACCGAGGCGAATTACACCGGGCTTTGATGGCGAATTTATGGCATAAAAAGCCGTTCATCACGAGCGCCCTATGACCGACACCGCATCCTTTGGCCCCTTATCGATCTTCCGCCAGTGGTTCGCCGAGGCCGAGACGAGCGAACCCGCCGATCCCAACGCCCTGGCCCTGGCCACCGCCACGCCGGACGGCAAGCCTTCCGTGCGCATGGTGCTCTTGAAGGGCTATGACGAGCAGGGTTTCGTCTTCTACACCAATTTGGAGAGCCGCAAGGGTCTGGAGCTGGCGGCCAACCCGCAGGCCGCCCTGCTCTTCCACTGGAAATCCTTGAAGCGGCAGATCCGCATCGAAGGTCCGCTCGCGCAAGTGCCCGACGCCGAGGCCGACGCCTATTTCGCCAGCCGGGCGCGCACCAGCCAGATCGGCGCCTGGGCGTCGGCGCAATCGCGGCCGCTGGCCGGCCGTTTCGAGCTTGAGCGCAAAGTGGCCGAGCACACGGCGCGCTTCGGGCTGGGCCCGATTCCGCGCCCGCCCTATTGGTCGGGCTTTCGCCTGGCGCCCGAGCGTTTCGAATTCTGGCAGGACCGTCCCTTCCGCCTGCACGAGCGCGAGGTCTGGCGGCGCCAAGGCGACGGATGGGCGCGCGAAAGGCTTTACCCGTGAGCGGCGGCGCCAAGGATCGGCTGATGCGCCAGGCCACCTACGCCGCGGTGGCCACCGCCGCCATTCTGGTGGTCATCAAGCTGGCCGCCTGGGCGGCGACCGGCTCGGTGGCGCTGCTCTCCACCTTGATCGACAGCTTGCTCGACGGCGCCGCCTCGCTGGTCAATCTGTGGGCGGTGCGCCACGCGCTGCAGCCGGCCGATCGCGAGCACCGCTTCGGCCACGGCAAGGCCGAGCCCCTGGCCGGTCTGGCCCAGGCCGCCTTCGTCGCCGGCTCGGCGATCTTTCTGATCATCCAGTCGGTCGAACGGTTGATCAATCCCCTGCCGGTCAGCCGGCCCGAGATCGGTATCGCGGTGATGCTGATCGCCATTCTGCTCACTTTGGGCCTGGTCGGTTTCCAGAATTACGTGGTGCGCAAGACCAAATCGGTGGCGGTGAGCGCCGATTCCCTGCATTACGCCGGCGACGTGCTCATCAATGGCAGCGTCATTCTCTCGCTCGGGCTGGGAGCCTGGCTGGGCTGGACTCTGCTCGACCCCCTCTTCGCCATCGCCATCGCGCTTTATCTGGTGGCGACCGCCAAGGGCATCGCCCAGGACTCGCTCACCCATCTGATGGACCGCGAATTTCCCGAAGAGGAAAGGCTGCGCATCAAGCAGATCGCCCGCACCCATCCCGGTGTCGCCAATGTGCACGATCTGCGCACCCGCTCCTCGGGCATCTCCTCGTTCATTCAGATGCATCTGGAATTGGACGGCGCCCTGCCCTTGGCCGAGGCCCACGAGATCGCCGACGCCGTCGAGCAAAAGCTGCGCGCCGCCTTCCCCGAGGCCGAGGTGATCATCCATCAGGACCCGGCCGGCCTGAAGGAAAATCACCCGACTTTTCAGTAAGGCCCTAGGCGAAGGCGCAGCCGGGCGTCAGGCCCATCTTCTTGAGGATGATGGCCAGCGGACAAAAGCCGGTGAAGGCGGCTTGGAACAGGTTGGCGCCCACGAAGGCGGTGAACCAAAGCCAGTAAGGGCTATGCAGATGCGCCAAGGCAAGGCTCACCAAGATGAAGGTGCCGGCAAAGGCCATTACGGCGCGGTCGATCGACATGGAAGGCTCCTTGGAAACGGGGGGGTTGAAGTATTAGTCCTTTCTAATATATAGTGGCCGAGCGTGAACGTCAACCGGACCCCCTGGGGAAATTTCGCCATGCGCGCTTTCATCCTGTCTTTCGCGGCTTTCGCTCTTGTCCTCACCGCCGCCCGGGCCGCCGAGTGGCGGGTGGAGACGGTGCCAATCGAGGATCGCAAAGCGGTGTTCGCCACCGTCGAAAGCACCCATGTCGCCCCGGCCCGGGCCCGCATCGGCGGCACGGTGAGCGCGCTGACCGTCGACGAGGGCGCCCGGGTCGAGGCCGGGGCGCGCATCGCCTATGTCGGCGACGTCAAATTGGGCATCGAGACCCAGGCCCAGGAGGCGCGCATCGCCTCGGCCGCGGCGGCCCGCGATCAGGCCAAGATCGAATTCGACCGCGCCACCGAATTGCGCCGCACCGGCGCCGGCACCCAGGCCCGGGTCGACGAGACCCGCAACCGCCTCGAAGTGACCGAGCGCAATCTGGCGGCGCTTAGGGCCGAACGCCAGGTGGTGGTGCAGCGCAGCGCCGAGGGTGCGGTGCTGGCGCCCGCCTCGGGCCGCGTGCTTAAAGTTCACATCACCAACGGCTCGGTGGTGCTGCCGGGCGAGACCGTCGCCACCATTGCGGTCGAGAATTATCTGCTGCGCCTGCGCCTGCCCGAACGCCACGCCCGTCATCTGGCGGTGGGCGGCGCGGTGCTGGTGGGCGAGCGCGGCCCGCGCACCGAGACCGAGACCCTACGCGAGGGCAAGGTGGTTCTGGTCTATCCCGAGATCGACCAGGGCCGGGTGGTGGCCGACGTCAAGGTGGAGGGGCTGGGCGATTATTTCGTGGGCGAGCGGGCGCGCGTCTATGTGCCCACCGGCACCCGCTTGGGCCATATCGTGCCGCCCGAGTTCCTGTTCTACCGCTTTGGCCTAGCCTATGTGCGGCTCAAGGACGGGGCGGAGATCGTCGTCCAGCCGGGCCAGCCGGGTCGGAATGGCATCGAAATCCTTTCCGGCCTCAAGGCCGGCGATCTCTTGGTCAGCCCATGAGCGCCAAGGACGATTCCCAGCTTGGTCTGTCGGGCCGCCTGGCCCGCACCTTCATCGATTCCAAGCTGACGCCTTTGATCCTCTTGGCGGCTTTGGCCGCCGGGCTGATGGCGCTGCTCGCCCTGGCGCGCGAGGAAGAGCCGCAAATCCGGGTGCCGATGGTCGACATCCTGCTTACCGTCAACGGCTACAAGGCGATCGACGCCGCCGAGTTGGTGACCAAGCCCTTGGAGGACATCGTCAAGGGCACCGACGGCGTCGAGCATGTCTATTCGCGCACCGAAGACGACCGGGTCTCGGTGACCGCCCGCTTCCAGGTGGGCACCGACGAAGACGTCGCCACGCTGCGCATCCACGAACAGATCCGCGCCCATATGGCGGACATTCCGATCGGCATTCCCGAACCCTTGATTATCGGTCGCGGCATCAACGACGTCGCCGTGCTGGTGATCACCCTCTCGGCCAAGCCCGAGGCCGCCTTGCGCTGGCCCGACAACGCCCTGCGCACCCTGGCCGAGGAATTGCGCCACGAACTGGTCAAGGTCGAGAATGTCGGCCTCACCTATCTGGTCGGCGGGCGCCAGGATCAAATCCGGGTCGAGCCCGATCCCGAGGCGCTGTCGCGCCTGGGCATCACCCTCAATCAACTGGTCGAAAAGGTTGCGCACGCCAACCGCTCCTTCCAGGTGGGGGCGGTGACGCGAGCCGATCGCCATCAGCCGGTGGTGGCCGGCCAGACCCTGATGGGCATTCCCGACATCGGCCAATTGCTGATCGCCAGCCGCGACGGAAGGCCGGTCTATGTCCAGGATGTCGCCAAAATCGTCGTCGGCGCCGAACCCTTCCAACACCGGTCCTGGCACTTGGCCAAGGGCGAGGCGGCCCGCCCGGCGGTGAGCCTGGCGCTGGCCAAGCGCAAGGGCGCCAACGCCGTCACCGTCTCGGCCGAACTGCGCCAGCGGCTGGAAAGCCTGCAAGGCCGGCTGCTGCCGGCCGAGATCGAGGCCCGCATCACCCGCGATTACGGCCAGACCGCGCTGGAAAAGGCAGACGAGCTGCTGTTCCACCTTGCCATCGCCACCGTGTCGATCGTGCTGCTGATCACCTGGGCCTTGGGCTGGCGCGAGGGCCTGGTGGTGCTGGTGGTGATTCCCACCACCATCCTGCTTACCTTGTTCGCCGCCTGGCTGATGGGCTACACCATCAACCGCGTCAGCCTGTTCGCCCTCATCTTTTCGATCGGCATTCTGGTCGACGACGCCATCGTGGTGGTCGAGAACATCGCCCGCCATTGGGGCCTCGACCCCAAGGCGGACCGGATGAAGGCGGCGGTGCGCGCGGTGGCCGAGGTCGGCAATCCCACCATCGTCGCCACGCTCACCATCGTCGCTGCCCTTTTGCCGATGATGTTCGTCTCCGGCCTGATGGGCCCCTATATGAGCCCGATCCCGGCCAACGCCTCGTCGGCGATGCTGTTCTCCTTCTTCGTCGCGGTGATGATTACGCCCTGGCTGCTCGTGCGCATCGCCCGCCTGGGCAAGGGCCACGTCGCCCACGCCCCGGGCGACGAGGGCCGGCTGGGCCGTTTCTACCGGCGCATCGCCGTCAAGGTGATCGCCGATCGCAAAACGGCGCGCCGCCTGGTTATTTGGGTTGGCGGCGCCACCGCCGCTGTCTGTCTCTTGTTCGTCACCCAAACGGTGACGGTGAAACTTCTGCCCTTCGACAACAAATCGGAGGTGCAGGTGGTGGTCGATCTGCCCGAGGGCGCCACCCTGGAGGCGACCGAGCGGGTGCTTATGGCAGCGGCGAAGCGCGTGGCCGATCTCAAGGAACTCGATTCGATCCAGATTCAGGCCGGCACGGCGGCGCCCTTCAACTTCAACGGCCTGGTGCGCCATTCCTTCCTGCGCGCCAACCCGGAACTGGGCGATCTTCAAATCAACCTGACGCCCAAGGACCGGCGCAGCCGCGCCAGCCACGCCATCGCGCTCGAGATACGCGAGCGCCTGAAGGGGTTGGAGGTGCCCGAGGGCAGCTCGGTCAAGGTCGTCGAGGTGCCGCCCGGCCCGCCGGTGCTGGCGACGTTGTTGGCGGAAATCTACGGGCCCGACGCCGCCAGCCGGCGCGCCACCGCCCAGCGGGTGCGCAACGCCTTCCCGGCGGTCGATTTCGTCGTCGACATCGACGACAGCCTGGGCGCCGCGACCGAAAGGCTGCGCATCGCCATCGACGCCGAGAATCTCGAGCATCACGATGTCGAGGAGCAGGCGGTCTACGACACCGTTTCGGCGCTGTTGGGCGGTGTGCGGGTTGGCTATTCCCAGCGGGGCCGGGGTGCCAATCCGGTCGAGATCGCCATCGGCCTGCCGCGTCGGGATCTGGCGCTCGATGAGCGCCTGCTGGCAACGCCGGTGCCGACCCGTCCGGGCGGCGTCGTCGAATTGGGCGATGTGGTGTCGGTGCGCTCGGAGCCGGCCTCGCCCGCTTTGTTCCGCCGCGACGGCCATTACGCCGAAATGGTGACCGCCGAACTGGCCGGCCGTTTCGAGGCGCCCATCTACGGCATGCTGGCGGTCGAGAACGTGCTGGCCAAGATGGAGTGGGGCGCCGCTGGCCCGCCCCGGATCGGCTATCACGGCCAGCCGAAGGACGAAAGCCGGCCTTCGATCCTGTGGGACGGCGAATGGGAAATCACCTACGTCACCTTCCGCGACATGGGCGCCGCCTTCGGGGTGGCCCTGTTGGGCATCTATCTGCTGGTGGTGGCGCAGTTCGCCTCGTTCCGCCTGCCCCTGGTGATCCTGGTGCCGGTGCCGCTGACCCTGATCGGCATCGTCTTGGGCCACGCCCTGTTCAATGCCCCCTTCACCGCCACCTCGATGATCGGCTTCATCGCCTTGGCCGGCATCATCGTACGCAATTCGATTCTCTTGGTCGATTTCATCCGCCACCGACTGGCCGAAGGGGCGGCACTGCGCGCCGCGCTGCTTGACGCCGGCGCGGTGCGGATCAAGCCGATCCTGCTCACCGCCCTGGCCGCCATGATCGGCGCCGCCTTCATCCTGGCCGATCCGATCTTCCAGGGCCTGGCGATCTCGATGGTCTTCGGCCTGGCCAGTTCGACGGCGCTCACCCTCTTGGTGATTCCGGCCCTCTACATCTGGCGGCGCGACGACGGGCGTATGATTTAGGCCTCAATCGCCGGCGGGCGCCTCCGCGCCCGCCCGATCCTTGATGCATCAAAGGCATCGAGGATCGGACGAAAAGCGGCAGCCGATCGAACCTAGCCCTTCTTGGCGTAGCCGACCGTGGTGAGCGCCTGTTCGATCTCGGGCAGGATGGCCGGATCGTCGATGGTGGCCGGCATCTTGTAGTCCTGCACGTCGGCGATCTTCTGCATGGTGCCGCGCAGGATCTTGCCCGAACGGGTCTTGGGCAGGCGCTTGACCACCACCGCCGTCTTGAACGCGGCGACCGGGCCGATGCGGTCGCGCACCATGCCCACCACCTCCTTGACGATCTCGGCCTCGGTCTTCTTCACCCCGGCCTTCAGCACCAGAAAGCCCAGCGGCAACTGGCCCTTCATGGTGTCGGCGACCCCGATCACCGCGCATTCGGCGACGTCGGGATGGTTGGCCAGCACCTCTTCCATCGCCCCGGTCGACAGGCGGTGGCCGGCGACGTTGATGATGTCGTCGGTGCGGCTCATGACGTAAACATAGCCGTCCTCGTCGATGTAGCCGGCGTCGCCGGTCTTGTAGTAGCCGGGGAACTCCTCGAGATAGGAGGAGGTGAAGCGGGCGTCGGCGTTCCAAAGGGTCGGCAGCGAGCCGGGCGGCAGCGGCAGCTTGATCACCAGATTGCCGACCTGGCCGGCCTTGACCGGCTTGCAGCTCTCGTCGACCGTTTGGACATCCCAGCCGGGCACCGCCTTGGTGGGCGAGCCGGCCTTGACCGGGAAGCGCTCGAGGCCCATCGGATTGGCGCAGATCGGCCAACCGGTTTCGGTCTGCCACCAGTGATCGATCACCGGCACCTTGAGTATCTGCTCGGCCCAATGGAGCGTGTCGGGATCGCAGCGCTCGCCGGCCAGAAAGAGAATGCGGAAGTGCTTGAGATCGTACTTCTTCAGGAACTCGCCGTTGGGGTCGTCGCGCTTGATGGCGCGGAAGGCGGTGGGCGCCGTGAACAGCGACACCACCTTGTATTCGGAAATCACCCGCCAGAAGGCGCCGGCATCGGGCGTGCCGACCGGCTTGCCTTCATAGAGAACCGTGGTGCAGCCCTGGAGAAGCGGCGCGTAGACGATGTAGGAATGGCCGACCACCCAGCCGACGTCGGAGGCGGCCCAGAAAACCTCGCCCGGCTTGATGTCGTAGACGGTGGTCATCGATTTCTTGAGCGCCACCATGTGGCCGCCATTGTCGCGCACCACGCCCTTGGGCTGGCCGGTTGTGCCCGAGGTGTAGAGGATGTAGAGCGGATCGGTGGCCGCCACCGGCACGCAGGCGTGCGGGCTGGCGGCCTGGACGGCGGCGGCCCAATCGAGATCGCGTCCGGCGACCAGATCGGCCTTGGCCTCGGGCCTGGCCAGGATGATGCAGCGGCTGGGCTTGTGCTCAGCCATCGCGATCGCGGCATCCAAAAGCGGCTTGTAGGGAATGACCTTGTTGACCTCGATGCCGCAGCTTGCCGAAACGATCAGTTTCGGCTTGGCGTCGTTGAGCCGCGTCGCCAACTCGTTGGCGGCGAAGCCGCCGAACACCACGGAATGGATGGCGCCCAGCCGGGCCGAGGCCAGCATGGCGATGGCGGCTTCCGGCACCATCGGCATGTAGATGATCACCCGGTCGCCCTTGCCCACCCCTTCCTTGGCCATGGCGCCGGCAAAGAGGGCCACCGCGTCCCTAAGTTGGCGGTAGGTGTAGGTGGCTTTCTTGTTGGTGACCGGGCTGTCATAGATCAGCGCCAACTGGTCGGCGCGCCCGCCTTCGACATGGCGATCGAGCGCGTTGTAGCAGGTGTTGGTCTGTGCCCCCACGAACCAGCGATAAAAGGGCGCCTTCGAGGCGTCGAGCACCTTGTCCCAAGGCTTAGTCCAGTGCAGGTCGCGGGCCGCTTCGCCCCAATAGCCCTCGGGATCGGCAAGCGATCGGGCGTGTTCCTGATCATAGCGCTTGGTCATGGCGGACGGCTCCTTCCCCCGGTTTGATGGGCGTTTCTGACTTGGTTGTGGCAAGCGGAGGGGCCGCCGTCAAGCCGGCTTGGCCAGCCCGTTGAAAAAACAAAGGGCCGGCGCGGGGCCGGCCCTTTGCGATCGCATCCCGAGAGGCCGCTTCAGGCGCTCAATCGGTGGATCTCGTCCTTGACGCGCAGCTTTTGGCGCTTCAATTCGGTAATCGCGACATCGTCCGGATGCGGACGGTTGTTCTCATCTTCGATTTGATTTTCAAGATCGGCATGCTTGTGCCGAAGAGCCGACAAACGGTCCTCAATGCTCATTACGAACCTCCTCTGGTAATGACGAGGGACGATGGGCTCATTCTATGCCAAGCCGCCGGGCCAAAAAAGTCCCATTATTTTGCTAGTTTTTTCAACAGGTTATAAAATGGTCATTCTGCTGCAGTGCAGCGGGGCGCTATTCGGCCTTTCGTGATTTTTTCCATTGCCCCCAATCGATCGGCAAAGGGTCGGTCGTGTCCAGGTGAAGGGCGTCCGCCTCCTTGAGGCGATCGGTGAAGACCACCAGGATCGAGCCCTTGAACCGGGCGCTGGGTGCAATCAACCCGTCGAAGCCGAGGAAGTAGGCCGCGTCGGCGATGTCCTGGGTTCGCTCGTAACGATGCTCGCGGTAACGCGCGACATCGACGCCAAGCCGGGCCAACTGTTCGAAATCCTGAAGGCGAAGCACCTTCGCCAAACGCACCGAGAGGCGATGGGTGAAAAAGCGGATCTTGGAGGGAAAGACCGGCTGGCTCGACAAGAGGGCGAAAACTTCCGCGACTGCGCCCTCCCGCTCGAACGCCGTGTACATCACATCGAAGCGATTGTTGCACCAGCGGCTCTGCGAGGGCGCTCCCAGGATCGGATCGCGGCCCTCGCGCACCACCCGCCAGACGCTTTCCTCGATCGCTTCGCCCTTGAAGGCGTCGATCGCATCGAGAAGGGTGAGATCGCGGGGCGTCGAGGCGTTGCGGGCCACGCTAGGTATAGGCCCCCTCGTCCAAGCTTTCGATCACCGCCAAGACATCCTCGGTGCGGCCGGTGTTGATGAGATCGATCGCCCTTTCGCCCTGGAGCATCGGATGGGGCGTATGCAGCCAAAGCCTGGTCTCGTCGGGGGAATAGAAATCCGACAGCCGATCGACCACATAACGCAGTTCGGCGATCTTGGTCTGGGTTTTCAGGTCCGGGGTCGATTTGCCGCTCGACCAGCGCGAAACCGTGGCCGGCGAGGTGGCGACGATGTTGGCAATGTCCTTGCCCTGCAACCCGCCGGTGGTGCGGAGATCATCAAGAATTCGTGCCAATGCGGTGGCCATGGCCGTCGCGCCCTTCATAAAGTGTCAGGCGCCAATATTACATTATAATTTCATAAAATGAAATAATGAAACCAATATGCAACCACGCTACCCCGCCACCTCGCCGACATAAATGCCAAGCCCCCTTGCGGTGCGGACCATCGGGCCGAAGGGGTCGCAATAGCGCGTCACCCCGGCCACCGCTTCCAAGGGCACTTCGATGACGCCGCGATCCTGCCAGCCGACCATGCGGTCGAAGCGGCGCTGATGCACCAGATCGACGGCATGGACGCCGAAGGCCGAGGCGAGCACGCGGTCGCGCATCGAGGGAATGCCGCCGCGCTGAACGTGGCCCAGCACGGTGTAGCGGGTCTCGGCCTTGACCAGATCGGCCAGCTTGTCGGAGAGGTAATGGGCGATGCCGCCATAGCGCGACTGGCCGCCGCCATGGGCGACGGTGACCGGCTCGCCATCCTCGGTCTTCACCCCTTCCGCCACCACCACCAGCCCATGCTTGCGGCCCTCGGCCAACAGGCTGGAGAGCTTCTTGGTCATGCCTTCGAGCGAATAGGGGATTTCCGGAATCAGGATGACGTCGGCGCCGCCGGCGACGCCGGCATGAAGCGCGATGTGGCCGGCGTCGCGGCCCATCACTTCCAGGATCATCACCCGGTGATGGCTGGCCGCCGTCGGCATCAGCCGGTCCAACGCCTCGACCGCCACCTCGACGCCGGTGGAGAAGCCGACCGCGTATTCCGTAAGATGGACGTCGTTGTCGATGGTCTTGGGCACCGCCACCAGGTTCCAATTGCCCTTCTGCGCCAGCTTGCGCAGGATGCGCAGCGAGCCGTCGCCGCCGATGGCGATCAAGGCATCGAGGCCCAATTCGCGGTAACCGGCGATCACCTCGTCGGAACGGTCCTTCTTGCTGCCGTCGGGCATCGGATAGGCGAAGGGGTCGCCCTTGTTAATGGTGCCCAGGATGGTGCCGCCCAACCGCAACAGATCGGTGTCGGTGTCGAGCGCCAGATCGAGTTCCTGATAGGCCAGCGGCCGGTTCATCAGCCCCAGCGTACCGTCCTTGATCCCCATCACCTGCCATCCGTAGGAGGAGATGGCCCGGCGCACCACGGCGCGGATGACGGCGTTCAAGCCGGCGCAATCGCCGCCCGAGGTGAGGATGCCGATCTTACGGATGGGTTGCATGTGTTGAACTCCCTTTTGTTCCCGGGGGTCTACCCCGCCGCCGGGCTTTTGGCCTATACTGGCCCCCATGATCGACGACACGCAAGAAGAACTCAAGCGCAAGCTGGCCCAGCTCAAGATCGAGCACCGCGACCTGGACGACGTCATCGCCCGCTTGTCCGAAACGGCGCCGCTCGATCAATTGCAGATGCAGCGCCTGAAAAAGCGCAAATTGCTGCTCAAGGACCAGATCATTCGCATCGAAAACCTGCTGCTGCCCGACATCATCGCCTGATCCGGCGGCGGGTCGGGTGGCGGGTGTCCGGATCGTGGACTTTCCGGACCCGTCGCTTTGTTGACAGACGAGTCAACGGCTCGCATCATTCGATTGTCGGACAAAGAAGCCGGCGGGGCAAAACTTCACCGGGAGGATCGGGCGCGTGCCAAGCGGCTGTCGCGGAAAGACGTTGTTAGCGGTTCGAGGCTCGGCATGAGCGCGGGCGCGTTGGCGGTCGAGCATGTCGGCAAGCGGTTCGTGACCCCCCAGGGCACCGTCACCGCCGTCGAGGACGTGTCGTTTTCGGTCAAAAAGGGCGAATTCGTATCGATCATCGGCCCTTCGGGCTGCGGCAAATCGACCCTGTTCGCCATCATCGGCGGCCTGCTCGACCAGTATGAGGGCCGCGTGCTGGTCGACGGCCATACCGTCGATGGCGCCCATCACGACATCGGCATGGTCTTCCAGGAGGAATCGACCTTTCCCTGGCGCACCACCATCGAGAACATCGCCTTTCCCTTGGAAGTGGCCGGCATGCCCAAGAAGGAGCGGCTGGAGAAGGCGGTGCATTTCCTGGAATTGGTCGGGCTCACCGATTTCGCGCACCGCTACCCTTCCGAACTGTCGGGCGGCATGCGCCAGCGCACCGCCATGGCGCGCACGCTGGCCTTCGAGCCCAAGATTCTTTTGATGGACGAACCCTTCGCCGCCTTGGACGAGCAGACCCGCCTGCTTCTGGGCGATCAGGTGCTGCGCATCTGGCGCGAACTCAACCAGACCACGCTTTTGATCACCCACAACATCACCGAGGCGGTGCAATTGAGCGACCGGGTGTTGGTGATGACCTATCGGCCCGGCCGCCTGAAGCGCGAAGTACCGATCGACCTGCCCCGGCCGCGCAGTTCCGAGGTGGTGGGCAGCGTCGCGTTCGGCCAATTGGTCGGGCAAATCTGGAAGGACCTGCGCGAGGAGGCCTCGCGCGGCATGAAGGCAACCGAGGGAGGACGCAATGATTAGGCAAAGAACGCGTTTGGGACTGTTGGCGGCGGGATTGGCGCTTTTCGTGGCCGCTCCGGCCGAAGCCGAAACCTTGAAGGTGGCCTCGTCGCATCGCGGCGTCTGGGACACCTCGATCGTCTATATGGGCAACGAGCAGGGATTCTTCAAAGCCGAAGGGCTGGAGCTGGAAATCCTCTGGACCAGCGGCAGCGGCGAAACTCAGCAGGCGGTGGTGTCGGGCAGCGTCGATGTCGGCGTCGGCGGTGGCACCATGGGCGTCATGGGCGCTTTTGTGAAGGGTGCGCCGGTGCGCATCATCTCGGCCTGCATGACCGGAGCCTCGGACACCTTTTGGTACGTCAAGGCGGACAGCCCGATCAAGAGCTTTGCCGACGTCGCCGACAAGACGGTGGCGGTGTCGACCAACGGCTCCTCGGCGCATCTGACCGCCCTGGCCCTGATCGACCAGGCCAAGGTGAAGGCGAAAACGGTGCCCACCGGTTCGCCGCCCGCCACCCTGATCCAGGCGATGAGCGGCCAGGTCGATGTCGGCTGGTCGCTGCCGCCGATCGGCTTCGAGCAGATCGAGCAGGGCAAGATCCGCATCATCGGGCGCGGCCAGGACGTGCCGGCGCTGCGCAACCAGACGGTGCGCAACCTGATCGCCAACGCCAACGCCACCAAGAACAAGCGCGACGCGCTGGTGCGCTTCCTCAGGGCCTATCAGAAGACCATCGACTGGGCCTACACCAACGACAAATCGATCGAATATCTGGCCGAGGGCGCCAAGACCACGGTGGCGATGGCCAAGCGCACGCGCGACGAATTCTATCCCAAGGACGTGATGCGCCTGGGGCCGCCCAAAGGCCTGGAGGACAGCATGCGCCAGGCGGTGGAATACAAATACATTCCGGCGCCCCTGACCGAGGCCCAGCAAAAGGAGCTGTTTGAAATCCTGATCAACAACTAAACGCGATCGGGATTGGCTTGCGATGAAGGCCTGGCTGCATCGTCCCGCCCTTTGGGTTCTGCCTTTCCTGGTCTTGGGATTGGCCGCCCAGGAGGCGGGGGTGCGGCTGGGTTTCATTCCCCAGGTGATGATCGCCGCGCCCACCGCCATCCTGGGCAAGATGCCGATGCTGGTGGCGGAAGAAGAACTGCTCGAACGCATCGGCCTCACCTTCGGCCTCACCTTCGCCGCCGCCGCGCTGGCCATTCTGGCGGGCGTACCGGTGGGGTGGGCGCTGCACCGCTTCCGTCTGCTCAACCGCGCCTATGAAAGCTGGTTCGTGGGGCTGGGCGCCGCGCCGCTTATTCTGCTCTATCCCCTCTTCCTGGTGATGTTCGGGCGCAATCTCTTCACCATCACTCTGATGGGGTTCATGGTGGCGGTGATTCCGGTGGTGCTCAAGACCCGCGAGGGCATGGATGGGGTGCGGCCGGTGCTGATCGCGGTCGGCAAGAGCTTCAAGCTTTCCGGCCTGCGCCTGTTCTGGAAAGTGCAGTTCCCCGCCGCGGTGCCGGTGATCTTCACCGGCATCCGGTTGGGGCTGATCGTCTCGCTCATCAACATCGTCGCCTTGGAATTCCTGGTCAACATCGGCGGCCTGGGTCGCCTGATCAACGATTTGGCCGAGCGTTTCGAGACCGCCGCCATGTACGGCGCCATCGGCTTCGTGGTGGCGATCAGCGTCACCTTCTTCGTGCTCACCGAGCGGATCGAGCTATGGCTGCGCCCCAAGTGATCACCCCCGCCCAACGCTGGCACCCGCAGCTCTTGCGTCTGGCGACCCTGGTGGTGCTGGGCCTGGCCTGGGAGACCGCCTCGCGGTTCAATTCCACCTTAAACCTGGCGATGCCCTCCTTGCTGATGATCGCCAAGGCGCTGTTCGCCATCTTGTTCGACGGCAAGTTCTATCAGCATTTGGGGATCACGCTCTGGCAGGTGGTGGCCTCGATGGTGGTGGGCGGCCTGGCCGGCGTCGGGCTGGGATTGTGGGGCGGCCTCAAGCGCCGCTTCGGCCAGGCGATCGAGCCCTATGTCTATTATCTGGCGCCGACGCCGAAGATCATCATCCTGCCGGTCTTGATCCTGATGTTCGGGGTGGGATCGGGCTCGAAGATCGCCATGGGCGCGCTGTCGTGCTTCTTTCCCATCCTGCTCTCGACCCTGGCCGGCGTCTGGCAGATCAATCCGGTGCTGATCCGGGTGGGCCGAAGCTTTCATCTCAGCAATCGGCAGATGCTGACGCTGGTCTACTTGCCGGCCGTGATGCGCCCGGTCATCACCGGCGTGCGGCTGGGATTGGGCATGGCGATCACCGGCGTGCTGCTATCGCAAATCCGCCTCTCCAACGCCGGGCTGGGCTTTCTGGCGATTTCGGCCTTCCAAACCTTCCAGGTGGCCGACATGTACGCCATCCTGATTCTGGTCTTCGCGCTGGCCGCCCTGGCCAATGCCGGCGTCGCTTCCGTCGAGCGCCGGCTAGGCGGTTGAGGGGTCGCGCGCCGCATCGAGCAGCGCACCCCGGAACATGCCAAGCAGATTCTGATCGATCTCGCGTTTCATGGCGGCCATCATGGCGAGCGCGTCCTCGGGCGGAATCGGGTCCTTGTAGGGGCGCCGATCGGTGAGCGCCCCGAAAATATCGACGATCGAGGCCATGCGGGCCAATTCGTTCAATTGCCCGTTCTTGAGGCCCTGGGGATAGCCCGAGCCGTCGAGCTTTTCATGATGCTGGCGGGCGACGATGATCGCGCTTTTCGATATGCCCTCGGTCTGGCTCAGCATGTCGACCGCCTTCTGGACATGGGTTTTCACCAAGGCAAATTCCTCGGGCGTGAGAATGCCCGGCTTGTTCAAGACCTCGAAGGGGATCGCCATCTTGCCGATGTCGTGAAGAAGGCCTCCCGAGGCGAGCGTCAGCAATTCCTCGCCCCGCATGCCCAGCGTGGCGCCGAAATGGGCCAGGAACACCGCCACCCTGAGCGAATGGACATAAGAGTAATTGTCGTGCCCCTTGACGCCCCGCAAAATGTCCTTGAATTGGGCGTTTTCCACCGCCTGGGCCAAGGGCTGGCAACAGGCCCGGACCTGCGGATAGGGAACCGGTGCCCCGGTTTCCACCAGATCGGCGATGTCGTTGAAGAGGCTCACCGTCTGCTTCAAGGCCGCCTGCTGCACCGGCTCGATGGCCTCCCAGGCGGCTTCGATCTTGCGGTTGATGAGGCCCGAGATGGTCTTGATCAGCACGCTGCGCCGGACCGGCTTGGCCAGCGCCCCCATGCCCCGCGCCTCGGCCTGAACCAGGAATTCGGAATTGATGCGGTCGCTCACGCAAAGAATCGGCACTTTCGCCATCGACAGCAGATGCCGGAAAGACGCCAAGGTCTTGGCACCGCCATGGGGTGGCGCGTTTTCGTCGAGGATCACCAGCGCGGGCGCCGCTTCCCGGAGCCAGACTGTCGCCGCCTCGCTCTCGGCAAAGGTTTGAATGCGATAGAAGGAAGTAAGCGCCCGCACGATCTCGAGCCGGAATTTCTCGTCCGGTTCGATCAAGCAGACCAGGGCCTTGCGCGACTGGGCGGGTGGCATGGCACGACCTTTGGCGATCGGAATCCGATCGTTCGTCGCGCCACCCTCCCCCTCGCGCGAACCTTTCAAGCGTGCGTCGAAAGAGCGTACGCAGTCAATGGTTATGTCATAGCCGGATAATCAACTCAAAGTTTGGCGGGCTATTTGGCGCCGACAATGTCAGCCCATGGCCGGATCGGTACGCCGAAGGGCCTGCTCGGCGGTTTCGCCGGCGACGAAGGCGCGCACCCGCCAGACGATTTCGATCGGCACCCGTTCATCGTGCCAGAAATAGGGATTGGCGTTGAGCTGGGCGACGACGCTTTCCACCTTGCGCGCCGCGGCATCCTCGGTGGCCTGCGGCATCACCACCGCCAGATCGGTGCCGCCCAGACTGCCGACCACGTCGGTCTGCCGCATCGCCTTGGCGAGCGCCTCGACCACCGCCACCATCATGCCGTCGGCGGCTTCCAGCCCGTGGCGGCGCTTCAAGGCGTCGGCCGACACGACATCGAGCCGGGCCAGCGCGCCGGCAATGTTGGCCCGCTCGGTGAAATTCACTAGCCGGCCCAACTCGCGCAGAACGGCCCGGCGATTGAGGCAGGGCAGCACGCTGTCCTGGGCGGCCGAGTCTTCCAAAAGCGCGATGCGGGCATCGCGCTGCTCGATCTCGGCCCGGAGCTGATCCATCTCGGCAATGAGGGCGTTCAGGGCCTGGGTGACCTCGGGCGTGAGGCGGCGCTCGGGGATACCCAGCACCGACGCCATGTCGGAAAACAGATGCTGCATCAGGGTGCGACGCCGGGGCATGCCACCGCCGCCGGTGCCCCCGCCGGCCGACCCTCGAACCGCGGACGGTCGCGTCACCTCAACCATGCCCGATCCTTTCTGTGGGCGAAGGGCGATTTCTTGGCCCGTCTCCGCGCAACACCCCTCACTATAGCATTGCCGCCCCAGACGAGAAAGCACCCCCCGCCCCGGCAAGGAATGGGTGAACCGCCGAACCGATTGGGTGTAGGATCGCAAGGTGCCGCCTGGCGCGCCAGGCGTTCGGGCGGCGTCACAACGACCCGGGAGAGATCGTCATGGACAACAGCGTCTATAAGATCATCGAAGTCGTCGGCACCAGCGGCAAATCGTGGGAAGACGCCGCCAAGACCGCCGTCAAGACCGCCGGCCTTAGCCTGCGCGATCTGCGCATCGCCGAGATCGTCAAACTCGACATGGCGATCGCCGGCGACGATGTGATTCAGTACCGCGCCCGCGTCAGCCTGTCTTTCAAATACGTTACCGAAAGCAAGGCCAAAGCGAAGAAGAAATAGGGGGATCGATCGGGGGTGCTACGGTGCCGTGGCGCCCCCGCCCTCGCGGCAGGATTGGGCGTCCTGGCAGATTTCCAGCATCGGATAGCCGTTCTTGACGAAAATGCCCGCCACCCGTTCCGCATCGGCATCGCGGAAGCGGAGGATGACTTTTTTCGCGCCCGTGTCGCCCGGCATCGGCACGGTGAACAGCGATTGCAACACCGCGCCCGCCTCTTCGGCCAGTTGGGCGATCGTGCCCAGCGTGCCCGGCGCGATGGCGATCGGGCCGAGGGTAATGCCCGACCAGTGATCCCATACCCCCAGCACCTGCGCCGCCAGACGGAAGATTTCCGAGGCCGAGACCAGCCCCACCACCCGGCCCTCGTCCAGCACCGGGAATTGGCTGACCTTTTCCTCTTGCCCGCGCAACAGGCAGGTCTCCATGGTGTCGGAAACATCGACGGTGGCGGGATTGCGCACCATCAGATCCTTCACCTTCAGGCGATGCGCAAAGTAATCGAACTCGTGCGGGTCCTCGGTGCGGGTCACCCATTCCGAGGCCCTGAGGCAGTTGATGCGGGTGAGCAGGCCGCGCAGCCGCCCGTCATCGACCACCGGCAGGGCGCGCAAATTCTTTTCGACCAGGATGCGCTTGGCCTTGGAAACCAGGGTGTCGCTGGTGACCGTGACCGGCTGCGGCTTCATCCAATTGCGGACGATCATCGGCGAAACTCCCCTGTCAGCCGGTTTTGCGCAGGCCGGGCTTCGCCTGATCGAACAGGCGGACGAACTCGTCGACCGCCACCTTGGCGAATTCCGGCGTGTAGAGGTGGAGATCGACCTCGCGGATCGCCGATTTGTCGTTGAGTTTCTCCTTCAATCGCGCGACGAAAGCGGCGTCGGCCACCGGGTCGTAGAGCGGACGCCCTTCGCGATCCATCGACGACCAGCCCTTCAAGGGCACCAGGAAGCGAAACGGCCCGCGCGCCGCGTTCAAGCGCTCGGCGATGACGTCGGCCGCTTGGCGCAGCTCGTCGGCGGTGGTGCGGACCTGGACGCGCAGCGCGTCTTGCACATATTGGGGGCGGTCCTTGGTGGCCTCGAGCTTGTCGGGCCGCCCGCCATAGCTCAGCAGGTCGAGCCCGCAGGGCGCCAGCACGGTCGGCACGCCGCGGGCCGCCGCCGCCTTCAGCCGATCGGGACCCGGATCGCGGTTGCCGCCGAACAGATGCTCCATGACGCCGCCGATGCACAGATCGAGCACGCCATGGAAGGCGCCGTCGGCGATCATCTCCTCCATCGCCTTGTCGCCCTTGCCCTGGGCGTGGCAGACGATGGGCGTGAAGCCCGCCTCTTCCAAAAGGCCCAACGCGGTTTGCACCGCCATCTCGCCGAAGCCGAAGGAGGAGACGGCGACCACCGGCGTGTCGAATCGGATGTCGGTGCCCATGCTCATTTCGACCATGCCGCAGATGGCGCCGACCGCGTTGGTGATCTGGGCCTTCAAGAGCGGATTCATCTTCACGATGTCGAGCACCGTGTGGTGCATGGTGATGTCGCGGGTGCCGACATATTTGTCGATATAGGCCGGATGGGCGGCCATCGGCGAGGCCATCAGCTTGGGCATGCCGAAGGGCAGGCGTTTCATGATGCTGGTGGCGACGAGCGTCGCGGTGCCGCCGCCGATGCCGATGACGCCATGCACCCGCCCCGCCTTGTGCAATTCGTCGACGATGGCGGCAGCGCCGGCGATCTGGTTGTTGGTCGCCCGGTCGCGGTCCGAGCGGTAGAATTCGCGCACCTGCTCAATCGCCAAGCCGCCGCGCCTGGCCACCTCTTCGGTCGGGATATCGCCGGGGAAGGGCGGCGGCTCTTCCATGCTGAAATCGAGCAGGATCGGCTCCAGCCCGCGGCTCGTGATCAGATCCTTGACGAAGACGATGTCTTCGCCGCGCGTGTCGAGATTGCAGATGATGACGACGCCCTTCTTGCCGGCCATGGCTCGCGCTCCCCAACGTCCGAAAAATCCCTCCGCGTCCCGTTGGCCGGAACGCGGAGGGGTACCCGCCGCTACTTCTTCGCCTTGGCGGCGGATTTCGGCCGCGTCAGGCGGTTGACCATGGTGGCCACCGGGCTTGAGCCGGCGAAGCCGTACTCGTTCCAGCGATCGGAAACCTTCTGGAGCACGTCGCGGTCCATGAAGATTTCGTTGGGCTTGTTCTTCCACTCATAGGGCGTGCAGGCATCGAGAATGATGCGGCTCACGATGTCGCGCGCCTCGATCGGCAGGCCGGGATCGAGCGGCGTCGAACGGCCGCGATCGATGATCTGCGCCGACCGCTTGGGATCGAAGCGGGTGGAGAGCGCCCACATCACCCGATCCCAGTCGTCGGCAGCGATGTCGTGATCGACGGTGATCACCCCTTTGACGCCGTAATGGCCGGTGGTGGAGGCGATCACCGCGTTGCCGACATGGTTGGAATGGCCCGGATATTTCTGGCGCACCGAGACGATGGCCCAAAAGCGGCCGCAGGCCTCGGGCGGGATGTAGACGCTTTCGATGCCCGGCACCTTCATGGTTTCGAGATCGTGCCACAGCGTGGCGGTGCGGTTGAGCGACTGGATCATGTGGATGTCGTTGATCGGCTTGCCGACCGTGGTCGCCCAGAAGATCGGCTTGTTGCGATGCAAGATGCGCTTCACCCGCAGGACCGGCTTCGGATAGTCCTTGCCCTTGTTGCCCGAATAATAGCCGGTGTATTCGCCGAACGGGCCTTCATCCATCAATTCGTTGGGATCGATGAAGCCCTCGACGATGATCTCGGCGGTGGCCGGCAGGCGCAGCCCGGTGAGGTCGGAGATGAAGGTCGGCACCGGCCGGCCGCGCAGGGCGCCGGCGATGTCGTACTCGTCGACCTGGGCGCTCACCAGGGTCGAGCCGGCGAGGAACAGGATGGGATCGCAGCCGACCACGGCGGCGGCCGGCATCAATTGGCCGCGCTCCTGGTACTGCTTCATGTGGAAGTCGCCGTGCTTGCCGGCGATGATCTGCGAGCCCAGGATGTCCTTGGCCAGCACCTGCGAGCGGTAGGTGCCGAGATTGGTCCAGCCGGTGTCGGGGTCCTGGGTCACCAGATAGCCCGAGGTGACGAAGAAGCGGCCGCCATCATCGGGATAGAACCAGGGCACCGGGAATTTGTAGAGATCGATGGCGTCGCCGGTGATCACGTTTTCCATGACCGGCGGCTTGCTCATGATCTCGGGCTTGATCAGGCTTTTGGTGGTCAGCTCCATCCATTTCTTGCTGAGCGCGCTCATCGACAGGCCGGGGTCCTGCTCGAGCGCCAGGGCCATGCGGGCCGGAGTGGAGAAGGCGCTGGTGAAGACCGGAATCGAGTGGCCCTTGACGTTCTCGAACATCAAGGCCGGACCCTTCTGCTCTTCGTTCACCTTGGCGACGTGGCAAAGTTCGAGGTTCCAATCGACCTCGGTCTTTACCCGGTGCAGAACGCCGTGCTTGTCGCAAGCGGCAATGAAATCCCTAAGATCCTGTATCATCGTTCGCTCCTCTAGCTCCCTATGGATGGTTTAACCGAGCTTCTTCCCCGCCATGATGCTGGCGAGAATCATTTCCGCCGCCGTTTTCGGCGCCGCCGGTGCGGGCGCGCTTTCGGCCTTCTTGGCGCTCCAGACCGTTTCCGGACGGGCCTGGAGAATGAAGACGTTGCCGCCGGTGGGCATGTCGTTGTCGACCGCCCATTCGATGTCCATCGGCTGGCCGTAATGCTTTTCGATCGCCTTGCCCATGCGGGCCAGTTCGAGCAAATCCTCGTCGAGGATTGACTGCACGGCGCGCCGCTCCATCGGCAGATCGTGGCGCACGCAGGTTTGGCTTACGCGGTCGACGGCGTAATACATTTCCTTGGCCGGCACCGAGCGGCGGATCACTTCCATCGAGATCTTGTTGATCAGGAATTCGTCGGGCGTCACCTCGCCCGAGACCACCGATTCGCCGAAGCCGAAATTCGAATTGACGACGATCGACGAGCGGTCGCCGTTGGTGGGGTTGATGGTGAACATCACCCCGGCGGCCGCCGAATTGGCCATCTTCTGGATGCCGACGCTGATCGCCACCTTGTCGTGCGGAAAGCCCATGCGGGCGCGGTACGCGATGGCGCGGCCGGTAAACAGGCTGGAGAAGCAGCGCCGCACATAGTGCAGAACGTCGTCGACGCCGCGCACCCACAGGAAGGTGTCCTGCTGGCCGGCGAAGCTGGCGCCCGGCAAATCCTCGGCGGTGGCGCTGGAGCGCACCGCCACCGGCACGGCGGGCACGCAGCAATGGGTGGAGAGGCGGCGGTAATATTCGGCGACGCTGTCTTCGAAGTCGAGGGTGAAGGGCACCGCCTCGATCTCGGCGCGAATCGCGGTGCTGGCGCTTTCCAACGCCTCCATGTCGGTGGGATCGAGGCCCTTCAGGCGATCCAACACCCGTCCTTCCAAGCCGCTTTGGTGAAAGAAGCGGCGGTAGCCTTCGGTGGTGATGGCGAAGCCGGGCGGCACCCGGACGCCGGCATGGATCAGCTCGCCCAGCGAGGAATTCTTGCCGCCCACCCGTTCGACAGCATCCTTGCGGCACTCCTGAAACCAGCACACCACAGGCTCGGCGGTACTCATTGACATCGGCTCCCCAGGGACCGCTCCGCCCTTCCGGCCACCCCGAAGGGTGGCCGGTGGGCCGATGCGGTGCGGCTTGTTATTGGGCGATGGTGATTTCGCCGGTGGTGCCGTTGACGCGGATGTTCATGCCGGTCTTGATGATCGAGGTGGCGTGACCCGTGCCCACCACCGCCGGCATGCCGTATTCGCGGCAAACGATGGCGGCGTGGCTCATCACCCCGCCGACATCGGTGACGCAGGCCTTGATCTTGACGAAGGCCGGCGCCCACGAGGGCGAGGTGGTCGGCGCCACCAGGATTTCGCCTTCCTCGAGCTGGCGGATGTCGGCGACGGTTCGGCAGACGCGTGCCTTGCCCTCGACGGTACCCGGACTGCCCGCGAAGCCGGTGAACTCCTTGATCGAGGCGATGTCCTTGGCCTCGCGCACCTTGGCCCAGGCCGCCAACGACTGGTTGGTGATGCCCCACAGAACGACGGTGAAGGGCTCCTGAATCACCTCCGGCGCCTTGCCCAGGGCCGGCGGCGGCTTCCATTCGCGGAACTTCTTCATGCAGGTCTTGCGGAACTCGATCTCCTTGGGCCAGATCTGCGGCCCGCGCGGCCCGACATTGGTGGCCCAGGCGGTGACCAGATCCCAAAGCGCGTCCTTGATCTCGGAACGCTTCAGGTACCAGATGTCCTCGACGTCGGCGATGAAGCCGTGCGCCTTCATGATCGCGCCCACTTCGCGCACCTTGTTCCAGAACACCGAATGGAACCAGTGTTCGACGTAGAACAGGTGATTTTCGACATAGGGGAAGACGGTCTTGGCGGTGCCCAGCATCTGATCGAAGGTGGCGCGGGCCGCGTCGTCGGTGATCAGCGCCCGGTATTCGCCGGTGACGCGGTCGCGTTCCTTGCGCACCGCCTCCAGGGGTCGCTCGATCGACTGACCCTTGCGGATCTTGTCGATGTAGATGCCGATCGAGGACAGGGGCACGTCGAGATCGTCGTTCCACGATTTGTCGTGATGGTACCAGCCGGTGCCGGTGGAGACCCAGAACCAGGGATAGCGGGCCTTCTCGAAGGCGGCCAGCCATTGCTGCCCGGCGGGGGTCTTCTTCAATTCCGCCGAAGCGGCCGTGAAGGTCGGCTTGGACACCACGGCGCCGTCGACGCCCAGTTCCACCGCCTTGCGCGCCAGATTCTTCAGCTCTTCGTCGGGCTGATACATGATGACGTCGATGCCCGAGATCATCTGGGTGATGCGCTGGGTGGGAATGTCGGGGAACTGCTTCTGGCAGAAATCCATGAAGGTGACGTAGGCGGCGTAGCCGAGATTGAGGAATTCGAAATGGTATTGCCAGCAGCGGATGCCGAGATCGATCAGCTCGTCATAGGCCTTCAAGAGGTGATAGCCCTTCGATTCGCCCAGCGCGTCGTCGACGACGTTCTTGGCTTCCATGTCGGGCAAGGGCTCGATCTTGATCGCTTCCAGGCTGGCGATGGTGGCCTTGATCTTGGTTTCCCACTTGGCGACCAGCTTGTCCCAGTTCTGGTAGTAGTAGCCGGCGCGCTCGAGGAACGGACCGACGCGGGCCTCGATCTCCTTGGGGTTGGTGACCGGCACCGGCGTGATGTAGATGTAGCCGTTGATGATGCGGTGATCGACCCCGAAGACCGGCGGCACCGAGAAGATGCGGGTGTTGTACTGCGACAGCGCCAGGAACCAGGCTTCGTCCCAGATCATGTCGAACGGATAGATCGGTTCCGGATAGTGCAGGCCGTCATAGAACCAGAACATGTCCTTTTCGTACTGGTTGCGCTTGGCGTCGTCGGTGGTGAACGGGTACTGGTACGGATACATCCGCTGCCAGCCCTCGGTTCCCGGGATATCCTTGAACTCGTGCGGGTTCGGAAAGTTTTGATTGGCCATGGTGCTTCCACCCTTTCAAACGGTTATGGTTAACCATTCATCCTTGGTTCGAGCGACGCGGTCGTGGGATTGCGCCTGCCGGCGCAGCCACAACCCCATCGCTGCGTCCGCAGGGCTTTCTGCCCGGCGGCCGTTGTCTGGCTCAGTTTTTCTCGGGGAGCGTCCTTATCGTTCTTGGCTGCTCCCTCCCTGTGCCCCTTCTTAGCGCAAGGGTCGTGCCAAGAATCGCCGCGCCAATTCTTGTGCGCCGCAAGAGGCCCGCTTTAAACGCGGAATCAGATGACTTGGAAACGATTTGGAGTGCTTCTTTGCAGACGAGAGGCGCCGCGCCTCTTCTTTGCCTGATGAAATGATGAATTCATTTGCGCACTCCTTCGAAGCCGTGTGATGATTTGGTGAATTAATCAATTAAAACACGAACAATAAGCCGATGGCCGTGGGAAATGGCCGAAGGCGCTGGGAGGACGAATGACGGAAGCCCCCTTGGCGGCGCCGCGCCCGATCGACAAGGGCCGGCTGGCGACCGGCCGGCTGGCGCAAACCGACGACAGTCTGGAACGCGCCTATCCCGACATCGGCGATCTGGCGGCCCGGTTGCGTTTTGCCTTTCGTGACGGGCGCATCTGGTTCGACAACCAGCGCGTGGCGCTGGTCCATCTCTCGACGTTGGAATCGCTTAGGCGCGAATTGATCGACACGCTGGGCGCCGGCGAGGCGCGCGGCTTTCTCACCCGCATGGGCTACAGCTCGGGGGCGCGTGACGCCACGCTGGCACGCAAGCTGCGCCCCAACCATGCGCTGCGCGACGCCTTTTTGGTCGGGCCGCAATTGCGCCTCTTGCAAGGCGTGGTGTCGATGGAGCCGGTGCGTCTGGAAATCGATGTCGCCGCCGGCCATTTCCTGGGCGAGTTCGTCTGGCCGGAATCCTTCGAGGTCGATTCCCATCTGTCGACCTATGGGCCGTCGAGCGCGCCGGTCTGCTGGATGCAGATCGGCTATGCCTGCGGCTACGCCAGCACCTTTCTCGGCCGCCCGGTGCTGTTCAAGGAAATGGAATGCCGGGCCAGCGGCGCGCCGCATTGCCGGGCGCTGGGCAAGCCGATCGAGCAATGGGACGATATCGACGCCGATCTGGCCGCCTTGCAGCCCGCACCCTTCGCCAACCGCTTCACCGCAAGGCGGCGCACCACCGGGCCGGCAGCGGCGCGGGAAACGGTGGTGCTCGACGATCTGGTCGGCGTCTCGGCCGGCTTCGTCGGCGCCTGCCATTTGCTCACCAAGGTCGCCGACACCGACGCCACGGTGCTGTTCCTGGGCGAAACCGGGGTCGGCAAGGAGCGCTTCGCCCACACGCTGCACCGGATCGGACGGCGCGCCGACAAGCCCTTTGTCGCCGTCAATTGCGCCGCCATTCCCGACAATCTGATCGAATCGGAACTGTTCGGGGTCGAGAAGGGCGCCTTCACCGGCGCCTTGGCCTCACGGGCCGGGCGTTTCGAGCGCGCCCATGGCGGCACGCTGTTCCTGGACGAGGTGGGCGCGCTGTCCTTGCCCGCCCAGGTCAAGCTGTTGCGCGCCTTGCAATCGCGCGAGATCGAGCGCGTCGGCGATCGCCAGACCCGCCATGTCGACATCCGCCTGGTGGCGGCCACCAATCTCGATCTCGATCGGGCGGTGGCGCGCGGCGAATTCCGCGACGATCTGCTGTTCCGCCTCAACATCTTCCCCATCCGCATCCCGCCCTTGCGCGAGCGGCGCGACGACATCCCCCTTCTGCTCGATCACTTCTTGCACACATTCGCCACCCTGCATCGGCGCGAGGTGACCGGCTTCACCGAAACGGCCATTCAGGCGCTGTACGACTACGATTATCCCGGCAACATCCGCGAGCTTGAGAACCTGATCGAACGGGCGGTAATCCTGTCGGACGGCCGTGGGGCGCCGATCGATCTGTGCCACCTGCAGACCATGGGGCGGCCGATCGCCCAAGCCGCTCCCCGCGAACCGCTGGCGGCCGAACGCGCCGACGCCCCAGCGGCCGCCGGCAAGCCGATGGTCGAACGCCTTTTGGAAACCGGCCTGTCGATCGAGGCCTTCGAGGACGAGTTGATGGACGCCGCGGTCAACCGAGCCGGCGGCAATCTGGCGCGCGCCGCCCGCATGCTGGGTCTGACCCGCCCGCAGCTCGCCTATCGCCTGAAGCGCAAGGGCAACCCGGTTGCCGAGGCGGAGAGCGGCGGGTCGACGCCGAATTAAAGGTTGATGCGGAAGCCGGTGAATTGGGAAGCCCAACTGGCGAATTGGTCGACCTTGTCCCAGTTGTAACCGATCAGGAGGAAAAGAAGAATGATGACGATGGCGTTGAAGGCCGCCATCAGCGGAACGGTGGTCTTCTGCTTTTCGGCCTTGCGCCGTTGTTCTTCCAGCAAACGCTCCTGCACGCGCCGCCTGGCGCGTTCTTCATAGTCTTGGATTTCCTTAAGCGAGCGTTCTTCGGCCATCGGAGCGTCCGTCTGCGGGCGGTCTTACAGATTCTGGATGGCCCCTAGCTTACCTCCGGATATCGGCCATTTCAATATTTGCTGAAGAAATTCATTGCGATCACAATAAAAAGCGATCGATTATCTTCTTGGCCCGCTAACAACTATTTGACGCCGCAGGCCTTGCCGATCTCGCCATAAGCGGCGCCGAAGCCCGATAGGGAATAGCTGTCCTGCGTGGGTTTGCCTTTCGCCGGAGTGGCGCGAATCACCAGCGTTTGACCTTTTTGCATGGCGCTGACCAAGAGCTTGTCATCGCCGGAACGCGCCCAGGCGGTATCGCCCTTGGCAAAAAGCTTGATCTTGGTCGGGCCCACTTCCGCTTCGACCTCCGACCCGTCCTTGAGGGCGAAGCCGGGCGTCAGGCTGACGATGTTGGCGCTTTTGCCCGGACCGTGCGTCACCAGCAAAAAGGCTTCGCCGCGTCCGGACGGCTCGGCCCCTTTCTTTTTGGCCATGCTGGCCGCGTAACAGACTTTGCCCGCCTTTTCGTTATAGGCGAAGGATTCCCAATCGCCGTTCCGCCCCAGAGACTTGCTCGGCTGGGCGAAGGCGGGCCCGGCAATCGCCAAGGCCAGGGCGGTCAACAAAGGAAGGGAACGCAGCATTTCGGTTATCCGGAACGGTTGGCACCATCCCGAGATTGGCCGAAAACGGTAAAGAACCGGTTTACCGGGATCGGAATTAGCTTTCCATCGCCAAGGCGCGGGCCAGTTGGCTGATGGCGTCTTGATAACGCTCATTGCCGATTTGGCTGAAATTGCGCGCCAGTTCCAAGCACATACGCTGTCGGGCGGTGAGATCGCCGGTCTTCTCGGCCTCGATCCCTTCATAGAAATAGCCGATCGGCACCGACAGCACCTGGGAGATTTCAAACAGCCGGCCGGCCGAGATGCGGTTGATGCCGCGCTCGTACTTGTGCGCCTGCTGATAGGTGACGCCAATCATGTCGGCCATCTGCTGCTGGCTTAACCCCAGCATGATACGCCGCTCCCGAATGCGTGCCCCGACATGGCGATCGATCGCGCTGGCACGGTTGATCGGCTGAGCGGCTTCGTCCTCGACTTTGGTCATGGGATGGCAACCGAAAATTTGGGTTCTGACCCGCCAATGGCCGGTCTTGCTTTTTTGATCCTAAATAAATATTCATTCGCAAGTAAAGGGTTAATGATCCAAGTTTTTCAAAAAGAGACAAACAATACAGAAAAGGTCAGAATCAATCATTCAGGCGGATAGATTTACCCTTTCGGGATAAGTAGGTTCACTTAATCCAATGAGTATTTCCGAGCCAGTGAATTGGATTTTCGGTTCTCTTTCGGCGCGGGGGGCTCGCCGATAGGCTTCCAGGCCGCGTTCGAAACGGCCGGGATCGGGCGCCGAGGGAGCCGGATCGGCTTCGCTTGCCAATTGCTGGGCCGAAAAGCCGATGGCCGCAAAGAAGGGGCCGCGGTCATTGCGCGAGAGCCGGGCCGCCTGGCTCAGATAATCGCCTGAAATATCGGTTTTTTCTGGAAGCGGCGGCTCCTTCGGCTGGAAGGGGACCGCAGCCGCCGTTTGTCGGCCACCATCCCGATCGCCGGCCGCCTGAGCGCGTTTTCCGTCCTCGGCGGTCTTCGGCCGCGCCAAAATCGTCGCCAAACGATCGGGTTCGCCGAAGGACGATCCGGCACCCGATTGGCGACGCTCATCGGCCCGGCCGCGTTGGATCGGCTCGACGAGGGTGCGGACGTTCAAAATGAGCGGATCGAGGGCCAAGGGCCGACTCCAATCCCGTGGAACGGAACTGTCTAATTTATCCCAGGCCCGAAGCGGGCACCAGAAAAGGCCCCCCACCGCGCCGGACAAATATTTTTTTCGCCGTTAAATCTTGGGTAACGATTTCGACCGGACCGCTCAGACTTCCGGCAACACTTTCGACAATTGCTCGAAGGTGAGCTGCTCGCGCTTGGCCTCGTCGAGATAGGACATGCCGATGCCGTATTCCGCCCAACGCTTCTTGATCTGGCGCTCCAGCGCCACCGGAATGGTGTTGACCGGCGGAAAGCGCCGATCGCCCCAATCGGGGTTGCGCTCGAATTCCCAGTTGCGCGTGGCGTCGATCAGCACCCGGGTCCATTGGCCGGTGCCGTACTTGGCCGGGTTGGCCTGGTCGCGCGGCGTCGAGGGATCGAGCACCGAACCGAAGGTGGGCCCGAAGGTAAGAAGCTGGCCCTGGCCGGCATTGACCCGAAAAGCCATCGCCCAATCGAGCGCCGCCGGATCGCGCAGGTCGATGTCCTCTTCCACCACCATCACGTTCTTGAAGAACCACTGGCCGGCGCTGGTGCCCCACAGCGCGGTCGCCACCTGCTGGGCGTGGCCGCGATAGGCCTTGCGGATCTGCACGACGATGTTGGTGCCGGTGCTGACCGGCGCCATCCAGACGTCGGTGACGTTGGCCACCCCGGCCGCCTCCAGCATGTTCCAGGCGATCGCCGACCAGGAATAGGCGCAGAGCACCGAATCCTCGCTGGGAAAGCCCGGCCGCGCCCCTTCCAGGGCGCCGCGCAAGATCGGCTGGTCGCGGTGGGTGATGGCGGTGACCTTCAGGACCGGCTTCGGCGTCGGTTTGCCGCCGCAATAGCCCGGATATTCGCCGAAGGGGCCTTCGACCATGAAGGTGGCCGGATCGGGATCGATATATCCCTCGACCACGATTTCGGCCGAAGCCGGCACCTCGAGATCGACCGTCTCGCAACGCACCAGATCGACCGGGCGGCCCAGGATGGCGCCCATCATGTCCCACTCGCAGATGTGCTTGGGAAAGGGGCTGCCGGCGCAGAACGGCATCACATCGTGCCAGCCATGGGCGATCGCCACCTCGAGCCGCTGGCGCTTTTCCTTCACTTGCAGGAAATGGCCGCCCCAGCCCTGGGTGGGTATCAGCAGCTTGCCGATCTTGTCACGATCAAGCACCTGGCCGCGATAGAGTCCGACATTGGGCCGTCCGGTGCGCGCATCCTTGGTGACGACGCCGCAGAAGGTGTCAAGGAAGCGCCCCCCATCCAAATGGTGCCATTTCGGCACCGGGAAATCGTAAAGATCGATCGCCCTTCCCTTGAGGATGTTCTCTTTGACCGGACCCGATTTGACACGCCGGGGCGGAATCGGCTTCTGGTAGGTCTCCTTGAGATGGCGGACGATCGCCCGATCAGGGGTGTCGGCGGGCAGGCCCAGCATCAAGAGCACCTGGCGCCGATTGCTCATGCCGCAGGTGAAAAAACGTGTGCAGCGGCCCTTTTCGTAATCCTTGATGTTCTCGAACAAAAGGCCCGGACCGCCCATCGACAGGTTGATGCGCGCCAAGGCGCCGATTTCCTGATCCCAATCGACCTTGGCGCCGATGCGGCGCAATTCGCCCGCCTTCTCAAGATCGGCAAGCCAGGTCCGCAGGCTGGGTCCGGATTCCTTTTTTGGGGCCCGCTTCGTCGTCTTCGCCATGCCTTACCCCCCTTGCCTTTTCGTGCTCCTCTTGGCGGCGCGGGCCGCCTTGCGGCAGGATTCCCGATAGCTCTCCAACCCGGCGCGCATCCAGGCGGGAACCGGGATGCCGCGAAAGCGCTTGGGATCGACGGTACAGCAAACCTGGATCACCCGGAAGGCGATCTTGCCGTCGATGCGGACCGCGTCCATCGTGAAGGTGATCGATTTGTTGCCGATTTTCTTGACCCCAACGACGAGATCAATGCGGTCGTCGGGATGAAGCGGATTGAAATAGGTGCATTCGGTGTAGACATTGGGCGTCCCCACCGCGCTCCGGAGTTTGAAATTGTTGAAGTACCAGGACGAGCCCAGCCAATCGCGGTACCAAGCATCAAGAGCTTCGTTGGCGTAGACGATGGCGCGCGGCGTGTAGATGACCGCCGCCGGATCGCAATCGCCCCAGCCCACGACTTTCTTGTACCGGAAAGGCGCCGGAGGGAAGGGGGAGGCTTGGGATGGGGTGGTCGTGCGCCCGGCCATGTTGCGTCCGCCTGCGATTAGTTGCGGATGCAATCAACGCACAGGCGCCGGGGCCTGTCAATCGTGTGCAAACAAGGCCTTATTGGGCTTCCAGGGTCATCGTGCGCTTGGTCGCCGGCCGGTAGCGGGCAAGGTAGCCGGGCACGATCGCCTCGATGGCGGTGGCGTCGATGCCAAGCGCCGACAGGCCCGGAAGAGCGCCGCTGGCCACGTTGTCGCGGCGCAGAAGCTTCATCTGATCGGGGGTGAGCAGCGGGGTGGGCAGGAATTGCAGGAAGAAGGCCTGAATCCGGCCTACCCAATAGGGCAGCGGCACGAGCCAATTGTCGCGCCGTGTTTCCTTGGCCACCAGCTCCATGATCGCCTTCATCGAATAGGCGCGGGGGCCGGCAAGCTCGTAGGTCTGGCCCGGCGTTTCCGCCCGCTCCAAGGCCGCCATCAAAGCGTCGGCGACATCGCCGACATAGACCGGCTGGAATTTCGGCCCGCCCGAGCCGAACAGGTTGATCTCGTATTCCAGCTCCATCGGTTCGATGCGGACCTTGAAACCGTCGGCGACATAGACCGGCAGGACCGGCAGGAGGGCCGCCATCTGGCCGAAGCGGTTGAAGAAGCCGTCCTCGGGGCCGAAGACGACGCTGGGCCGCAAGATGGTCGCCTGGGGAAAGGCGGCCTTGACCGCCGCCTCGCCTAGGGCCTTGCTCTGCGCATAGGCCGAATCCGACTGCGCATCGGCGCCCAAGGCCGAGACATGCACCAGACGCTTGGCCCCCGCCGCCTTGGCGGCCTCGGCCACCCGCTTGGCGCCCTCGACATGGATGGCCTGGAAGTTGCGGCGGCCGCGTTCGTAAAGAATGCCGACCAGATTGACCACCGCCTCGGCGCCTTCGACCGCCAAACGGACGCTGCCGGCATGGTTGAGGTCGGCGGCGATCGGCACCACCTGGCCCACCTCGCCCATCGGCTTCAGATACGAGGCCGCTTCGGGATCGGGCACCGCGGCGCGCACGATGGCACCGCTTTTGGCCAGCCGGCGCACCAGATGGCGGCCCAAAAAGCCGCCCGCCCCGAACACCGTGACAACCCGCCGGTCCATGCCCGCCTCCGCCTTCGATGGAATCGGGGGAAACCTTGCACAGCGCGCGCCCAAACGCAACCCAGCCGATCGAATTTTCGCCCATCCCTTCCCATCGCAAACGATTGACAAGCCAGCGGCTTCGCAGTATCGCTCGCCAGTCGCGGTGCGGTCGGCTGCCCAGGTGGCGGAATTGGTAGACGCGCTAGATTCAGGTTCTAGTGGCCGAAAGGTCGTGGAAGTTCGAGTCTTCTCCTGGGCACCACCGCCGCACCGGACCAACGATACGAGGCCAAATAAGACGAGGGAAGCGCGTGCCCGTTGCCTTGCACCGGAACGACCTGCCGCCGGGCCTCGCTCTTGGACCCCAGGTGGCGCTGGATACCGAAACGATGGGGCTTAACCCCCATCGCGATCGGTTGTGCCTGGTCCAGCTCTCGGCCGGCGACGGCAACGCCCATATCGTCCAGTTTCTTGACGGCTACGACGCCCCCAACCTGAAGGCGATGCTGGCCGATCCGGCGGTGGTCAAGATCTGTCATTATGCGCGCTTCGACATCGCCAGCATCGAGCGCTGGCTGGGCATCGCCTGCCGTCCGGTCTGGTGCACCAAGATCGCCTCGCGGCTGGTCAGGACCAACACCGACAAACATGGCCTCAAGGATCTCACCCGCGATCTGTTGGGCATCGAACTGTCCAAACAGCAGCAGACCTCGGATTGGGGCACCGCCAGCCTGTCGGCCGAGCAATTGACCTACGCCGCCTCGGACGTGCTGCATCTCCACACGCTCAAAGCCAAACTGGAACAGCTCTTGGAACGCGAGAAGCGGACCCATCTTGCCCAGGCCTGCTTCGATTTCCTGCCTTTCCGGGCGGCGCTTGATATCGCCGGTTGGGGCGAAGAGGATATATTCGCTCACTAATTTTCGATTCTGGCCTTGGCCGCGTTGACCTTTGGAGTCACGGGGCGCATAATCCATCTGAAATTGGCCGGATAATTGCAGGAAGGGGCGTTTCCCCTTTCGGCCGAGACGACGAAACACGATTCCGGGGATAGAGCGAGGCAAAGCGTGGCGCAAAGCCGAACCACCACCCGCGTAAGAGACAAAACCAAGGCCCGGACCGCCGACATCCAGTCGGGGCGCCGCGTTTTGGCCCTGGAGGCCCAGGGGATCGAGGCCCTGTCGCGCGCCCTTGACGAACGCTTCGTCGCCGCGCTCGATCGGCTGGTGGCGGTCAAGGGCCGGGTCGTGGTGACCGGGATGGGCAAGAGCGGCCACATCGCCCGCAAGATCGCCGCCACGCTGTCTTCGACCGGCACTCCGGCCTTCTTCGTTCACCCGGCCGAGGCCAGCCACGGCGATCTGGGCATGGTCACCGCCGAGGACGCCGTTTTGGCGCTGTCCAATTCCGGCGAGACCGCCGAACTGACCGATCTGGTCGCCTACACGCGGCGCTTCGCCATTCCCCTTCTTGCCATCACCGCCGGCGCCACCAGCAGCTTGGCCGAGGCGGCCGATGTCGCCCTGGTGCTGCCCCGGCTCTCCGAGGCCTGCCCGATGGGGCTGGCCCCCACCACCTCGACCACCCTGATGCTGGCCCTGGGCGATGCCTTGGCGGTGGCGCTCCTGGAACGCAAAGGCTTCACGGCGGCCGATTTCCAGCTTCTCCATCCGGGCGGCAGCCTGGGCCAACGCCTGCTCACCGTCAACGACATCATGCATGCGGGTGAGGAAATTCCGCTCATCGGCCCCGAGGCGCCGATGAGCGAGGTGCTCTTGGTGATGACCAACAAGCGCTTCGGCGCGGTAGGCGTGGTCGACGCCCAGGGCAAATTGGCCGGCATCATCACCGACGGCGATCTGCGCCGCCACATGGCCGACGATCTGCTGGGCCGCCCGGCGCGCGCCATCATGACCCGCAACCCGAAAACCGTGCGGCCGCGCACGCTGGCCGCCGAGGCGCTCAGGCTGATGAACGCAGCGCGCATCACCGGCCTGTTCGTGGTCGAGGACGGCCGCCCGGTCGGCATCCTGCACGTCCACGACTGTCTGCGAACCGGGGTTGCGTGAGGGTCCCGGCCATGGTGCACATCGATCCCAAGCTCGCCCCCTCCCTCCCCGGCTCGTCGCGCGAGGCGATTCTGGTCGCCGAGGGCGGCGGCGCGCGCCGCAAGCGCGATCCGCGCTACACCCGCTTCGTGACCACGATGAAGGTAACCCTGCCCGCCGTGGCGGCGCTGCTTCTGGGCGCCGTGCTCGTCTGGCCGCAGATCGTCGGCCGCGACGAGCGTTTCCGGGTCGGGTTCTCGGGGCTCAGCGCCAAGGAAGTCGACGCCCTCACCATGGTCAACGCCCGCTATTTCGGCACCGACAACAACAACCAGCCCTTCGCCGTCACCGCCGACAGCGCCTCGGAGGTCGCCAAGGGCGTGATGGCGGTCGAACTGGAATCGCCCAAAGCCGATCTCACCGCCGGCGACGGCACCTGGCTGGCGCTTTCGGCCGACACCGGCGTCTACAGCCAGCCCTCGCAGATGCTGGACCTGATGGGCAACGTCAACCTCTATCACGACAAGGGCTATGAATTGCACACCGCCAGCGCAAGGGCCGATCTCAAGGAGGGCCGGGCCAGCGGCGACGACCCGGTGAAGGGCCAGGGACCGTTCGGCGTCCTCGAATCCCAAGGCTTCCGTCTTTACGACCGGGGGGCGCGCATCGTCTTCACCGGCAAGACCAAGCTGGTGCTTCACCCCGGAGCGGACCCAAGCAAACGATGACGCGTCTTCTTTTCCTCATCGGACTCGCGGCGGCCATCACGCTGGCGGGGCCGCAGCGGACCGGTTTGACGCCCGCCCAGGCTGCCGGCCTCGACTTCGCCAGCCAAGGCGACAACGCGCCGATCGAGGTCTATTCCGACCAGGGCATCGAATGGATTCAGGACGCCAAGAAATTCATCGCCCGCGGCAACGCCCGGGCGGCGCGCGGCAACGTGGTGGTGCGCGCCGACACCCTGGTTGCCCATTACCGCGACAAGGGCAGTTCGGGCACCGAAATCTGGAAACTCGAGGCGCTCAACAACGTCCGCATCACCTCGACCGACACCACGGCTTTCGGCGATTCGGCGGTCTACGACATCGACAAGATGGTGCTGGTGCTGCGCGGCCGCCCGGCCAAGCTCACCACGCCCAGCGACACCGTCACCGCCACCGACAGCATCGAATATTGGGAAACCAAGAAACTGGCGGTGGCGCGCGGCGACGCGCTGGTCGATCACGACGGCAAGCGCCTGAAGGCCGACACCATCACCGCCGAATTGAACGAAAACCGGGCCGGCAAGCAGGAAATCAAGAAGGCCGACGCCTTCGGCAACGTTCTCATCCGCACCGCCAACGAAATCGTCACCGGCGAGCGCGGCGCCTATTACGCCGACCGCGATCTGGCGACCATCACCGGCGCGGTCAAAATGACGCGCGACCGCAACCAGTTGAACGGCGGCTATGCCGAGGTCAATTTGGCCACCGGGGTGAGCAAGTTGTTCCCCAACGCGCCCGGCCAGACCGGCAGCGGCCGCGTTCAGGGTCTCTTGGTTCCCGATCGCGGCGCGAAGGGGCGCTGACATGGCCCCGCCCGAGGCTCCCTGGACGCCGGTCGACGCCGCCTTGCGCCCCGCCCCGGCCAGCACGGTTCGCCCCACCGTCAACACCCGCGGCCTTTACGCCCGCCAGCTCGGCAAGCGGTTCAAGCGCCGCCCGGTGCTGCGCGACGTCACGCTTCATGTTCAACGCGGCGAGGCGGTGGGCCTGCTCGGTCCCAACGGCGCCGGCAAGACCACCTGCTTCTATTGCATCACCGGCCTCATCAACCCCGACAGCGGCGACATTCTTCTCGACGGTCACGACATCACCGACCTGCCGATGTACCGCCGCGCCCGCCTGGGCATCGGCTATCTGCCGCAGGAGGCTTCGATCTTTCGCGGCCTTTCGGTCGAGAAGAACATTCGCGCCGTCTTGGAGGTGGTCGAGGACAACCCGGAAAAGCGCGATCATATCCTGGAGGCGCTGCTGTCCGAATTCGCCATCGGCCATCTGCGCCACGCCCCGGCGGTGGCGCTGTCGGGCGGCGAGCGCCGCCGGGTCGAAATCGCCCGCGCCCTCGCCTCGCGGCCCCATTTCATCTTGCTCGACGAACCCCTAGCCGGCATCGACCCGATCGCGGTCTCCGACATCCGCGATCTGGTGGCGCACCTTAAGGATCGCGGCATCGGCGTGCTGATCACCGATCACAATGTGCGCGAGACGCTCGACATCATCGATCGCGCCTACATCCTGCACGAGGGCCGGGTGCTGATGGAAGGCCGACCGGCCGAGATCGTCGCCCATGAAGACGTGCGCCGGGTCTATCTCGGCGAACGCTTCAGCCTCTAGGGGACGCGACCATGGCGCTCACGCCCCGGCTCGATCTCCGCCAAACCCAGGCCCTGGTGATGACGCCGCAATTGCAGCAGGCGATCAAGCTGTTGCAGTTGTCGAACATCGAGCTGTCGACCTTCGTCGAGCAGGAGTTGGAGCAGAACCCGCTGTTGGAACGCGAGGATGGCGAGCGGGAGTCGAACCCGGTGGACGGCGAGGAGCGCCAAGCCCTGGAGCCCGAACGGCACGACGGGGCGGAAGACAGCGCCCAGATGATGGATTTGGCGCCGGGCCTGGCCGAATCCGATCTTGACATCGACGTCGACAACCAATGGAACAACGACAGCGTCAGCGACGTCGATTCCGGCGAGAGCGCCAGCCTGTCGTCGTGGAGCGGGCGCGGCGGCCGGGCCGATTTCGCCGACGACGACGCCAACCTGGAACTCACCATTGCCCGCGAGATCAGCCTGCGCGACCACCTGCTGGGCCAGCTCAACGTCGATTTCACCGATCCCGGCGACCGGCTGATCGGCCTGCATCTGATCACCATGCTCGACGAGGCCGGCTGGCTGTCGGGCGATCTTGGCGACGTCGCCCAGCGTCTGGCCTGTCCGCCCGAGCGGGTGGCGGCGGTCCTCGAGCGCATGCAGCGCTTCGATCCGCCGGGCATTTTCGCCCGCTCGCTCAAGGAATGCCTGGCGATCCAGCTACGCGACCTCAACCGGCTCGATCCGGCGATGCAGACCCTGCTCGACAACCTGGAACTCCTGGCGCGACGCGAACTGTCGGCCCTGATGCGCCTATGCCGGGTGGACGGCGAGGATCTGGCGCAGATGATCGCCGAAATCCGGGCGCTCAACCCCAAGCCGGCCTTGGCCTTCGACCACACGGTCAGCCAGCCGGTGACCCCCGACGTTCTCATGCGACCGGTGGCGAGCGGCGGTTGGCTGATCGAACTCAACAACGACACCCTGCCCCGCGTCCTCGTCAACACCCGCTACTACGCCAAGGTCAACCAGGCGGCGCGCAGCAAAGAGGACCGGCGCTTTCTGACCGAGCGCTACCAATCGGCCAACTGGCTGGTGAAGAGCCTGCATCAGCGCGCCACCACCATTCTCAAGGTGGCGACCGAGATCGTCCGCCAGCAGGAAGCCTTCTTTCAGCATGGCGTCGCCCATTTGCGCCCCCTGGTGCTGCGCGACATCGCCCTGGCGATCGGCATGCACGAAAGCACGGTAAGCCGGGTGACCTCGGGCAAGTACATCGCCACGCCGCGCGGCATCTACGAGCTAAAATATTTTTTCACCCAGGCGATCGCCGCCTCGCTGGGCGGCGATTCCCATTCCGCCGAATCGGTCCGCCACCGCATCAAGGCCCTGATCGACGCCGAGCGGCCCGACGACATCCTCTCCGACGACCGTTTGGTCGAGATGCTGCGCCAGGAGGGCGTCGACATCGCGCGGCGCACGGTTGCCAAATATCGCGAATCGCTGAAAATCGCCTCGTCGGTGCAGCGCCGGCGCGAAAAAGCCATTGGGATGTGACATGACCGAGGAAGCGAACGGCGCCCCGCCCGAAAAGGAACCGCCCCGCATGAGCGAGAAGCGGCGCGCCCAGATCGTCGCCGCAGCGGTGCGCCTGTTCTCGCGCAAGGGCTATTTCCAGACCACCATCGAGGACATCGCCCGCGAGGCCAATGTCAGCAAGGGCCTGATCTATCTCTATTTCAAGGACAAGAACGACGTTCTGTTCTACACGCTGCGCTTCGTTCTCGAGCGCATCGAACGCCAGGCGCCGCAATTGCTCGAACGCTCGGCCCACCCCTTGTTGGCGCTGCGCAACGCCTTTCGCTTCTACTGCGCCATGGCCGACAACCACAAGCTCGAGATGCTGCTGGCCTACCGCTCGACCATGGACCTGCTGCCCGAGCAGCGCCTGGGCATCAAGGTCGAGGAATCGCGCAATTCCCGGGTCTTCCGCAACGCCCTGGAGGCCTGCATCCACAGCGGGCTGATGCGACCGGTCAACACCGACATCATGACCTATCAATACATGATGTACGCCCACACCTGGGCGATCAAAAACTGGGCGTTCCGCGATCAGTATCGTTTCGAGGATTTCCTGGCCGAGGGCGAGAAAATCCTGATCGAACCTTTCCTGACCGAAAGCGGCAAGGCGAAGTTGGCCGACGAAGTGGGCCTGCTCGATCTGGAGACCCTCCGCACCACCATCCGGGATGCCGCCGAAGACTAAGGCTGTCTACGCGGCCTTCTCCACCGCCACCGGACCCTTGCCGCTGGCGATCATCCGCAGCCGAATATGGCCGAGGATCGCGCAGCCCAAAGCCGCCGTGTATTGCGGCAGATCGCCCTCGGGCACGTTGACGTCGATCTTCAGATCCTGGCGGATCGCCTGGGCCATGCGGCCCCAGCGCAGAATGCCGCCCACCAGCGTCACCTTGGGCTCGACCTTGACCCGCTTCAAAAGCTGGACCGAACGGGTGGTGAGCGACAGGCCGGCGCCGTACATGATGTTTTCCGGCGGCACGCTGTTGCTCAAATGGTTGATGACTTCCGATTCGGCGAACACCGTGCAGACGCCCGAGATCGACACCGGTTCGGTCGCCTTGGTGAGCAGGCCGTCGATGTCGACGGTGTCGTAGCCCATGTAACGCACCGTCTTTTCCAGGAACATGCCGGTGCCCGAGGCGCATTTGTCGTTCAAACGGAAGGTGCGGACCTTGCGCGTCTCGTCGACCCGGCTGGCCTTCATCGTTTGGCCGCCGATGTCGAGCACGGTGCGGGTGTCGGGGAAGAGGAAGCTCGCCCCCCGGGCGGTGGCGGTAAGGTCGGTCACCTGCAAATCGCGCTCGGCGTATTGGTGGCGGCCATAGCCGGTGGTGATGCAATAGGCGAGGTCGGCAGGCGTGATCTTGCCCAAGGCCGCCGCCTCGGCCACCACGGCGGTCGCCGCATCCTGCAGGCGGGCGCCGGTGGGCTTCATCGCGCGGGCCACGATGCGGTGTTGGTCGTCGAGAATAAGGCCCTTGGTGTAGGTGGAGCCGATGTCGAGTCCGATCGTGTAGGTCATGCCCGTGCCTCCGCGTAAACCCGTTCCTCGGTTCGCCCTTCGCCCGCCTGGAGATGATCCATGGCGTAGAGGGCGGCGCCCAAGGCGCCCATGAAGTGGCTATCCTCGCTGACGTTGAGCTTCCGCTCCAGCATCTCTTCCAGCGCTTTGATCATACCGATGTTGCGCGCCACGCCGCCGGTGAAGGTGATGCCGTCGACCAGCCCGACCCGGCGCAAAAGGCCGATCGAGCGGTTGGCGATCGATTTGTGCACGCCCCACAGAATATCCTCGACCGAACGGCCCTTGCCCAGCCAGGAGATGATCTCGGCCTCGGCGAAGACGGTGCAGGTGGTGCTGATGCGCACCGGCCGATCGGAATTGAGCGCCGTCGGGCCAAGATCGTCGAGCGTCATGCCCAAGGCCTTGGCCGCCGCACCCAGGAATCGCCCGGTGCCGGCGGCGCATTTGTCGTTCATGCAGAAATCGATGATCTCGCCATCGGGCTTGACCCGAATCGCTTTGCTGTCCTGGCCACCCATGTCGAGCACGGTGCCCGTGCCCGGGAACATGTGGGCGGCGCCACGGCCGTGGCAACTGATCTCGGTCACCTGGCGATCGCCGAAGGTCACCTTGTAGCGGCCATAGCCGGTGCCGATCACGTAACCCACCGCATCGCGGGGGATGGTGGTCGTGGCGAGCGCCGCGTCGAAGGCGTTCTGCGCCGCCCGGCTCACGTCGGCGCCGGTATCGATGAGCGAGCGGGCGACGATCGTGCGGCTCTCGTCGATCACCACGGCCTTGGTCTGGGTCGAACCGACATCCACTCCGGCGGTGTAGCGCATGGCTGATTCTCCGCTTGTCCTAATTGAACATGATGTTTTCGAGGAAGGTTTCCATCTGAATGGCAATGTCGTCGAACGAGTTCTGGTTCTCTTCGAACTCGCTGATGAAGTAGGGAATCTTGTGCGCCTCAAGCTCCTTGGCGTAGGCCACCTGTTCGTCGAGACCCGGTTCGCACATCTTGGCCGCCGCCAGAATCGCCGCCACCGCCTGCGATTCCTTGATCCGCTTGAGGAGCATCTTCTCCTTCGGCTTGTCGTGGTCGTGCTGGACCGGGCTGTAGGAGGAATCGGAGAGGTAGGCGCGGGCCAAATTCTCAACCGGATCGCCGGTAACGGGCACGTCGCTCAGCAGCCAGCGCAGGCCGATGTAGAGATCGTCATCGACCACGTAACAGGAGCGCGCCACCGCCTGCAACAGATCGAAGGGCGGAACCTCGCAGAAGCCGCCTTCGAAGACGACGCGCATCTTGTCTTGCTTGCGGGCCGGGCGGGCGGCAATCAGGGGCAGCACCGCGTGCATCAGAGCGATGAAGTCCTCGACCGGCAGGATGCCGGCCAGCCCGACCAGGGCCAGCGATTCGTCGGGCGCGATTTTCCAGGGCTCCTCGCGGCGAATGCGGTAGAGATCGCGCATCAGCGCCCGGGCTTGATTGTAAAGGCCGATCGAGCGCGCCAGATCGGCGTCGGTCACTTTGCGGCCCGCCGTGGCCTCGATGTCCTTCAGGATGCGGGCGTATTCGGAACGCAGATAGGGCAGGGCCGCCGTCGTGTTCGGATTCTGCGGCAGATGCAGAAGCTGGCATTTGTAGGAGAAGTTGCGCCCCCAGATGCCGGCCAGATTGCGCGCCCCATCGCAGATCGGCAAGGAGACGAAGAGGTCGAGTTCGATGTCCTTGGTCAGCGCCACGTCGAGCGAACTCTTGAGGATCGAGCACAGATAGGAGCCGAAATGGGGGTTCGATTCCAACCCCTCGGTCTGGGCGCCGCGAATCTTCACCGGCAGAAGCCCGCCGGCATGCGCCAGCTCTTCCGGAAAATAGACCTGGAAATGGCCGATGACCTTGCCGCCCTTGGCCCGCCAGGCCTTGACGGTGGGGTAAGTGGGGTCCTCGACCAATTCGCGCGCACGCAGGAAGATTTCCTGCAGTGGCCGCGAGGCCCATTCGGCGGGCGACGGCATCGGCACGGCGGTTCCGTTTTTCATTGCGCGGCCCCCACGATGGCCGGCGCGGTCTGCTTCTTCTGCTTGCGGGCGATCATGCCCTCGAAGAAGGCGTCGGCGCGGTTCTTCATCTGCGCCTTGGCGACCGAGCGCGGATCGACGACGTCGGATTCCAGGAACAGGGTCGAGATGCCCAGCCGCTCGGCGGCGTGGTGGCGCCGATCCGCTAGGCCGGACGAGATGGTGCGGCAGCTTTTCACCGAGTGATAGACGATGCCGTCAAGATTGTATTGGGCAAGCCGGGTTTCGATTTCCGGCGTTTCGAAAATCAGATTGGCGATGGTGTCGCGCACCGTTTCCAGCGTGCCCTCGGCCAGGCTCTCGATCGGGTTGTTCAGATCGTACTCGAAGCCCATGCCGGTGCCGCCGGAGGCGAAGGTGAGATAGGCCGAGGTGACGAAGGTGCCGCCCCAATCGGTGAAGAACTCGTTGAAGCCGCGGAAGATCGGGTAGCAGGGCACGCCGATGAAGCCCAGGCGGAAGCGCTGATCGGCCTCGACGTCCTTGCCGTCGACCTTCATCAAGGGACCGATGCCGTTCTGGGACCGGAAGGTCATTTCCTCGAGCAGGTCCTTGAAGAACTTGGCGCCGGTTTCGGTGGCACGGAAGCCGTTCGACATGCCGAGATAGACCAGGCCGTCGGTGAGCACGTTGAAGGCGGCGGGCGTGCGTTCGTTGAGCTTCAGGATGTCGCGCCAGGCCAGGCTCATCTCGTTGGCGTATTTCAGATGCATACGGAACTTGTCGATGTCGAATTTCTTGCCGGTCAGGCGCTCGCAGGTGGCGATCAGGTCCTTCACCTGGCCGACGATGTAGGCCAATTCGTTCTTGTACTCCTCGCTGCCCCTGGGGCTGCGGGTGTGATTGGCGCGCTCGGCCGGAACGTCGATCACCGAGACTATCGTGCCGTGCATGCGCTCCCAGATCTCCACCCACTTGAAGTAGGTGTTGCAGGCGTTGGTGGTCACCGCCAACATCGGCTTGGGGATGCGGGCCATCGGGTGCTTGCCGCCCAGAAGCTGGGTGGCGAAATCGACCTTCACATAGCCGCAGATGTCGGGCGAATAGCCGTAATCCTCGGCCTCGCGCAGATACTCCTCGGAGACGCGGCGCACCGCCGTCTGCAACGAGTTGATCTCGGGAAACACCACCGGCATGTCGAAGGTGCGCAGCACCTCGTTCATGTTGCCCATGACGAAGCAATAGGCGGCGCCCTCGCCGCGCTCGGCCAGTTGGGAAAGCTCGGCAAACCAATCGCGGAACAGCTTGGCGCCTTCGCGGGCGCCGCGGCCGACGATGCCGCTTTCGGTGTCGAAGACCCGGCGTCCCGCCAGGGTGCCGGCCGCTTGGCTTGCAGGGGCCGCGTTCATGTCCGTCATCTCCTTAATCAAAGACCAAACGGCGACTGACTATTCGGTCATTCTAGTCCCTGATTTCGCTATTGTCAACTCGACCGATATCCGGAATTGTAGATTTAATTCTTTTAATATCAATAGCGTTGGATATTCGACGGATAATTTTGATTTCCGCAAAGGTCAATGGATGTTCGTCCAATTCCCGAGGGAAGGGGTCAGTTGGCCTTGCCCTGACGGCCGAGATAAATCTCGATGACCTTGGGATCGGAGAGCACGTCCTCGGGCGCGCCGTCGGTGATGTAGCCGCCGTAATCGAGCACATAGATGCGGTCGGCCAAATCGGCCACCATCTGCATGTCGTGCTCGACCCAGATCATCGGCAGATTCTTCTCGTGCTTGATGCGCAAGATGAAGCGGGCGAGGTTTTCCTTTTCCTCGCGGTTCAATCCGGCCGAAGGTTCGTCGAGCAGCATCAGCTTGGGCGCCATGGCGAGCGCGCGGGCGAAGCCCACCACCTTCTGCAGGCCAAAGGGCAGACCGGCGATGCGCTGGTTGCGGTAACGCTCAAGCTCGACGAATTCGATCACCTCTTCGACCAAAGCCCGCTCGGCAATTTCCATGCGCTTGGCCGGCCCCAGGAACAGCCCGTCGAGAAACGCGTTCGAGCGGATGTGGCAATGGCGCCCGACCAGCAGGTTTTCGCGCACGGTGAGCTGCGGAAACAGCCCGCCATGCTGGAAGGTGCGCGCGATGCCGATCTCGGCGGCGCGGTGCGGCGCCAGGCCGGTGATCTCGGCCCCCTCATAGAGAATGCGGCCCTGCGACGGCCGGTAAAGGCCGCTGATGCAGTTGAGCACACTGGTCTTGCCGGCGCCGTTGGGGCCGATCAGCGCCAGAAGCTCGCCCGGCCGCACGGACAGCGAAATCTGATCGAGCACGGTCAGGCCGCCGAAATGCAGCGACAACTGCTCGATCGCCAGGATTTCCGGGCTAGCCATACCACCTCCGACTGCGGCGGTATTGCTTGACCTCGCGGTAGCTCTTGCGGGCGTCGCCGCCGCCCTGGCCCAGATAGAATTCCTGCACGTCCTTGTGGCCGCCCAGCCGCTCGCGGGTGCCGTCCAAGACGATGCGGCCGTTCTCGATCACATAGCCGTAATCGGCGATGCCCAGCGCCAGATGGGCGCTTTGCTCGACCAGAAGAATGGTGAGGCCCAGAGTCTTCTTCAGGGTCACGATGTGGTCGAGCAGCTCCTCGACCAGCCGGGGCGCCAGCCCCATGCTCATCTCGTCGACCAACAGCAGCCGGGGTTCGCACAAGAGCGCCGAGCCGATCGCCAGCATCTGGCGCTCGCCGCCCGAGAGATAGCCGGCCAGCCTGGTCTTGGCGGTGGCGAGCCTGGGGAAATGGTCGAAGACGGTGTCGATCATCCGCTTACGGGTGGCGCGCGACGCCCCGGCGCCGACCGAGGCCTCGAGATTGTCCATCACCGTCAGGGTCTCGAAGATCTTCTCGCGCTCGGGCACCAGCGCGATGCCGCGGTTGGCCACTTTTTGCGGCGGCCAATTGGCGATGTCCTGGCCCTCGAAGAGAATGCGGCCCTCGGTCACCCAGGCGTCGTCGGTGCCGATGAAGCCCGAGATCGCCCGCAAGGTCGTGGTCTTGCCGGCGCCGTTGGTGCCCAGGAAAACCACGATCTGGCCCTGCTGGACGTCGAGCGACACGCCTTGGATGGCGGTGATCACCTTCTTGTAGACCACCTCGACCTTTTCCAGGCGCAGCATCGGCGGGCTTTCGGTCATCCCTAGCCTCCCTTGCCGACCGCGGTCTGGCGGAACGGCCAGAGCAGGAAGTAGTCGCGCAACCGGCGCCAGATGCCGACCAGCCCCAAGGGCTCGAAAATCAGGAACAGAACCATGATCAGGCCGAAGGCGGCGAAATTGATGGCGAAGGCGTCGTTGACCAGATGGCGCGAGGCCGGCACCAGGCGGATCGCCGCTTCGATGACATGCGGGAACAGAACCACGAATACGGCGCCCAGGATGGCGCCCAGCATCGAGCCCGAGCCGCCGATGATCACCATCGCCACATACTCGATGGTGAGATAGATGGTGAAGGCCTGGATGGTGACGAAGCCCTGGTAATAGGCGAGCAGGCTGCCGGTCAACGTGGTGAGCACCGAGGAGATGACGAAGGCCAACAGCTTGGTGCGCTTGACCGGAATGCCCAGGGCCTCGGCCACCGTGTCGTGATCGCGAATGGCGATGAAGGAGCGCCCGGTGCGCGAGCGCACCAGATTAAGGCAGAACAGCACCACCAGAACGTCGAAGGCCAGAAGCACGAAATACCAGTGCCGGCCCTGGGTGAGTTCGAAGCCGAACAGCGAGGGCGGGCTGACCGAGACGCCGGTCGAATAACCGCGCTTGGTTTCGTACTCGCCGCCGGCGTAGGCGACGATGAAATGGAGCGCCAGCGTGGTGACGGCAAGATAAAGCCCCTTGAGCCGCAGGGACGGCAGCCCAAACACCAACCCCAACAGGGCGCCCACCACCGCCGAAGCCGGCAGGGTGACCCAGAAGGGCGCCCCCACCTCTTTATAAAGGATGCCGGTGGTGAAGGCGCCGGCGGCCAGCAGGCCGGCATGGCCCAAGGAAATCTGGCCGGCAAAGCCGGTGAGCAGCATGAGCGCCGAGGCGGCGATCACCGCCAGGAAGACTTGATTGGCCAGATCGAGGAAGAAGGGCTTGGCGAAGAAGGGATAGACGAGCAGCACGACCACGAACGCCGCCAGCGCCACCTTCTGGGTGGTGGTCTCGATCAGCCGCAATTCCTGGCCGTAGCTGGTCTTGAAATAGCCGCTCGCCTGCGCCATCGCTACACCCGCTCGATTTCTTCTTTGGTGCCGAACAAGCCCCAGGGGCGCACCAGCAGCATGGCGATCAGCACCACGAAGGGCACCACGTCGCTGATCAGGGGGTCGATGAAATGGATGGCCAGGATCTCGGCGGCCGCCACGATGAAGGAGCCGACCACCGCGCCCAACAGGCTGTCGAGCCCACCCACCAGGGCGGCCGGAAAGGCCTTGAGGCCGACGATCACCATCGTGCTGCCCAGGCCGGAATCGAGCGCCAGCAGCATCCCGGCCAGCCCGCCCGAGAAGGTGGAGAGCGCCCAAGCCAGGGCGTAAACGGCGTGCAGCTTGATGCCGCGCTGGGCGGCCAGGAGCGGCCGTTCGCCCACCGCACGCATTTGCAGGCCCCAGCGCGTGTAGCGGAAGAACAGCATGAGCGCGAGGTAGAGCACCACCGCGACCAGGATGGTCGCCAGCGCCACCGACGAGATCGAGGTGCCGCCGCCCAAGGGAACCGGCGGGTTCTTCCAGCCCAGGACCGAAATCGGGTGCAGATCGCGCGCCGTCCAGATCAGCACCATCAGACCGCGCAACAAGATGCCGAGCGCGATGGTGACCAGGACGGCGGCGATCACCAGCTCGCCGGTCATCTTGCGCATCAGAACGACGTAAAGGACAAAGCCGACCAGAAGGCTTAGGCCCACCGCGCCGGCAAAAGCCAGTTCCGGTCCGCCCTTGAACAGGCTGGCCAGGGTGAAGAGCAGATAGGCGCCCAGCATCATCAACTCGCCATGCGCCAGATTGAGCACGCGGCTCACCCGATAGATCAGCACATAGCCGCAGCTAATCAGGGCGTAGATGGCGGTCAGGACGACAAGATTGGCCAGAACCTGCATTGAAGAAACAACACCCGGAAAGTTGAGAGAGAGCGGGGAAGGAAAGCCCCTTGGGCCTTCCCTCCCCGTTTCGGCACGCGCAACGTTACTTGATTTCGACCTTCACCCAGTCCTTGATCGCCTTCGGCTTGTTGTCGTCCTTCGACCAAGCGTAGACGCGATAGGCCGATTCGGTGCGGAAGTGATTGGTCTTGGTCCAGACGATCGGCTGACCGCGCAGGCCCTTGGTGTCGATGGTGACGTCGTTCATCGCCTCTTGCATCTTGGCCCGCGTGGGTGGCCAGGCCACCTTCTTCAAGGCCGCCTCGATCGCCTGACCGGCCACCCAGCCTTCGCTCATGTAGGTGGTGGGGAACTTGGTCTTGCCCTCGGCCGCCGCCATCACTTCTTTATGGATCGGCTGGCCGTCGGAGAACATCGAGCTGGTGCGGAAGAGAAGCAGACCCGGGTCCTTCAGGCGCAGCATCTCGTCTTCCGAGATCAAATGGCCGTAGGCCATCAGCTTGCCGTCCCAGCCCAACTGGCGCAGTGCCTCGAAGATGCGGATCTGGACGATCCAGGGACCCCAGGTGAGGCCCCAATCCATCTTGGTCTCCTTGAGCTTGGTGGCGAAGGGGGCGTAGTTGGGGGTGGGGGGCGGAATGGTCTCGTGCGCCACCACCTTGATGCCCTTCTTCTCCGCCACCGAAATCCCGTGCTCGATGCCGGCGCGCGACAGTGGAATGGCGGTCGAGATGGTGCCCAGAATCGCCTTGCCGCCCGACGCCTCGTGGATGTAGTTGGCGGCGAACTCGGTGTCCTTCTCGGCGGCGTAGGAGCTGGTGCAGAACATCAAGGGATCGGCGGGCGGGAAGACCTCCTTCGGGCAGACGCCGCCGGCGAACAGCACCGGCACCCCGGCGCGGCGGCCCTCGGTCATCACCGGCTCGTAGGTGCTGGAGAGCGCCGAATTGATGATCAGGATGACGTTTTCGTCGCTGGCGAAGCTCTTGGCGTCGGCGCCGGCGCGGGCCGGCTGCGACTGGTTGTCGCGCACTTCGATCTTCACCGGCTTGCCGTTGATGCCGCCCTGGGCGTTGACGCGATCGAAATAGATGCGCAGCGCGTCGGCGGTGGGGCCGCTGTCCGGCGCGCTGGGGCCGGTGATGTCGACCGAAAGGCCGATCATGTAGGCGTCGGGCGCCGCTTGGCCTGCCCCGGGCGCCAGAAGGGCGAGCGCCGCCGCTCCGGCCATCAGGTGCTTGTGTGTCGCTTTCATCGCTTCCTCCAATGTTGTTCGATCGTGTGTTCGGTTGGCTTACTTGATCTCGACCTTGGCCCAGTCCTTGACCACCTTGGGCTTGTTCTCGGCCGCATTCCAGGCGTAAACGCGATAGGACGATTCGGTGCGGAAGTGGTTGGTCTTGGTCCAGACGATCGGCTGGCCGCGCAGACCCTTGGTGTCGATGATAATGTCGTTCATCGCCTCGGTCACCTTGGCCCGCGAGGGCGGCCAAGCAACCTTCTTCAAGGCCGCTTCGATCGCTTGGGCTGCGACCCAGCCCTCGCTCATGTAGGTGGTGGGGTATTTTGTCTTGCCCTCGGCCGCCGCCATCACGTCCTTATGGACCGGCAAGCCGTCGGCGAACATCGAACTGGTGCGGAACAACAGCAGCCCCGGGTCCTTCAAGCGCGCCACCTCGTCTTCCGAGACCGAGTGGCCGTAAAGCAGGAAGCGGCCGTTCCACCCCAACTGGCGCATGGCCTCGAAGATGCGGACCTGCACCGACCACGGCCCCCAGGTCACCCCCCAATCCATCATCGAATCCTTGAGCTTGGTGGCGAAGGGGGCGTAGTTGGGGGTGGGCGGCGGAATGGTTTCGTGCGCCACCACCTTCAAGCCCTTCTTCTCGGCCACCTGGATGCCGTGTTCGAGCCCGGCGCGCGAGATCGGGATGGCGGTCGAGACCATGCCCAGCACCGCCTTGCCGCCCGAAGCCTCGTGGGCGTAGGTGACGGCGAATTCGGTGTCTTTCTCGGCGGCAAAGGCGCTGGTGCAGAACATCAAGGGATCGGCGGGCGGGAAGACCTCCTTCGGGCAGACGCCGCCGGCGAACAGCACCGGCATGCCGGCGCGCCGGCTTTCGGTCATGATCGGCTCGTAGGTGGGCGAGAGCGAGGCGTTGACGATGAGGACGATGTCGTCGTCGCTGGTGTAGCTCTTGGCGTCGGCGCCGGCCCGCGCGCCCTGCGACTGGTTGTCGCGCACGTCGAGCTTCACCGGCTTGCCGTTGATGCCGCCCTGGGCGTTGACGCGGTCGAAATAGATGCGCAGCGCGTCGGCGGTGGGACCGCCATCGATGCCGTTGGGGCCGGTGATGTCGGCGGTGATGCCGATCATAAATGCATCGGCCGCCGCAACCGGGGCGGGCGCCCCGAGCGCCAGCAGCGCGGCGCCGGCGAGAAGGCGATGGATCGGTGCGTTCATGATGACCTCCCTATCCCTGTTATGTGTTGGTCTTGGGCCGGCATGGCGTTCATGCGGCACCCGGCTGCGGCTGAAAGACGTCCGCCAAGGCGTCGTGCAGCCGGTTCTCCTCGTCGTGCGAATACATCGATTGGACCAGCTCGCGGTAGCGGGCGTGCATCTGCTTGCGCTTGACCTTGCGGGTGGGCGTTACCGGCTCGCCCTCCTCTTCCGGATCGAGCGTCTTGGGCAGGATGCGGAAGGCCTTGATCTGCTCGACCCGGGCCAGATTGGTGTTGGCGGCGGCAATTTCCTGATCGATCAGCGCCACCACCTCGGGATGGCCGGCCAGGCTGGCAAAGCCGGTGAAGACCAGCCCCTTGCGGTTCGCCCAATTGGCGACGGCGTCGTAATCGATCTCGATCAGCGCCGTCAGATACTTCTCGTTGTCGCCAAAGACGATCGCCTCGCTGATGTAGGGGCTGGCTCGCATTTCGGTCTCGATCGCGGTCGGGCTGATGTTCTTGCCGCCGCTGGTGATGATGATGTCCTTGGCGCGATCGATGATCTTCAACTGGCCGTCTTCCCAAAGGCCGATGTCGCCGGTGTGCAGCCAGCCATCGCTGTCGACCGCCTCGCGGGTCGCCTTGTCGTCGTGCCAATAGCCGTTGAAGTTGTCGGGCGAGCGGACCAGGATCTCGTTCTCAACGCCCAGGCTGACTTCCCAGCCGGGCGTCGGTACGCCGACCGGGCCGGGCCGGGGAAACGGCCCCTTTTGGCCGGCGATGAAGGAGCCGGCGGTTTCCGTCTGGCCGTAGACCTCGACCAGATTCATGCCCCAAATCTGCCAAAGCGCCATCAGCTCGCGCCCGGTGGCGGCGCCGCCGGTGATTGCCAACTCGACCCGATCGAAGCCCAGCTTGTTCAAGATCGGCCGAAAGGCCAATTGCCGCCAGAACCAGCCCAGGGCCGGATCGAGCGGACCCTGCCGGCCATCCCAGCGGCGCCGCAGATTCCGGCGCCCCCAGGCGAAGGCACGCTCGTAGAGCCGGCGTTTCAGCGGGCTTGAGTTCTCGAGTTGAATAAGAACGTTCGACGCGAATTTCTGCAAATAGCGGGGCACGGTGAAGATGAAGGTCGGCGCCACCTCGAACAAGGTGGTGGCGATGTCGTCAACGTTCTCGCCGTAATGGGGGATCATCGAACCCATCAGCGGAATGGTGATGGTCGAGTTGCGCCCAATGATGTGGCCGAGCGGCAGGAAGGCCACCACCCGATGCGGATCGGTTTCCAAGGTCGGGTAGTGGACGAGAAAGGTGGAATAGACCGCCGCCAGATGGCGGCCATGGCTGATCGCCGCCCCCTTGGGATTGCCGGTGGTGCCCGAGGTGTAGATGATGAAGGCCATCTGCTCGGGGCGGATTTGGGCCACCAGCGCCTCGAAGGCGCCGGGCTGGTCGGCCTCCTCCGCCCCCAAGGCCATCACCTTGTCGAAGGCGATGATCTTTGGGTGGTCGTAGGCAAACAGCGCCGTGGTGTCGATGACGATGACGTGCCGCAGATGCGGCAGTTGGTCGAGCAGCGGCAGGATCTTGTCGACATGCTCCTGGTCTTCGGCCACGAACAGTTCGGCGCCGCCATGCTCAAGGTGATACTTGACCTCGGCCACCGAGGCGGTGGGATAGATGCCGTAGCTGATGCCGCCCGCCGCCTGCGCGCCCAGATCGGCCAGCGTCCAGCCTTCGCAGCAATCGCCCATGATGGCGACCCGGTCGCCCTTGCGCAGACCGAGCGCCATGAAGCCGAAGGCGCAACGCGCCACCCGGTCGGCGAAATCGGCCCAACTGCGTTCCTGGTAGATACCGCGAATCTTGGCGCGATAGGCAATCCGATCGGGTTCGGCCTTGGCCCGCGCCGCCAGAAGACCGGGAATCGTCGAATGGCGAAGCCGCACGATCTCGGCTTGGCTGGCGTCCGCGTTAAAAGGCTCGCCCTGTTTCACCACGTCTCCCCTGTGGGCTCGTTCATCCGGCCCGGCCATCCCTTTTCGAAATCCTACCAGCGTTCCCACGCCTTGTCGTTATTCGCCTTGGTTCGGTTCGGCCCCAACTCAGCGACTGACCGATTGTCCATTCTTATGACCGAATGACATTCTGTCAAATGGATATTCGATCGCCAGATCGAGTTTTATGGTATGGAATATCACCAGTTTTACGGCAATTGACACTTTTCCGCGAAGGCCCTAATTTTCTCCCACGGGGAAATGACCAATAAGTCAGTCTAGGGAAAGGAAGCGGCCTATGTTCGATGTCGCCCTTGAAGGCGCGGTGCTCGCCGTCACCCTCAACCGCCCGCCGGTCAACGCCATCAACGACGCCTGGCTGGACGGTCTAGAAGATCTCTTGAACCGCCACGAAAAGGACGACGCGGTCAAAGTAATCCATTTCCGCTCGGCCCGGCCGATCTTTTGCGCCGGCGCCGACATCGACCTGTTGGCCGAGCGCCTGCCCACCCCCCAAGGGGTGAAAGCGATGGCCGCCACCGCCCGGCGCATGCAGGTGATCTATGAGCGGATCGAGCGTTCGCCCCTGGTGTCCTTGGCCGAGATCAACGGCGCCGCGCTCGGCGGCGGCTTCGAATTGGCCCTGGCCTGCGACCTGCGGATCGCCGCCGACAACGCCAAGCTGGGCCTGCCTGAAGCGCGGCTGGGCCTGCTGCCCGGCGCCGGCGGCAGCCAGCGCATGACCAAATTGTGCGGCGCCGCCACCGCCAAGCGTCTAATCCTGGGCGCCGAAACGGTGAGCGGCGATGAAGCGGTGCGCCTGGGTCTGGTGCAATGGGTGGCGCCCGCCGATCAGTTGGCGGCCCGCGCCCAAGCCATCGCGGCCAATCTGGCCTCGCTGCCCCGCAAGACCCTGGAGACCAACAAGCGCTGCATCGAAGCCGCCCAGGAGCCCGCCACCGACGGCTACGCGGTCGAGATCGACATGACGACCATTCTCTATCAGACCCCCGAGGCCTTGGAGCGGCTCAAGGCCTTTCTCGCCAAGCGCAAGGAGCGCTGATCGCATGGACTTCACCTTCAACGAAACCCAGGAACAAATCCGCGAAAGCGTGGCCCGCATCTGCGCCGATTTCGGCGACGATTATTGGCTGGAGCGCGACCGCGAAGGCGGCTTCCCCGACGATTTCGCCAAAGCCATTGCCCAGGCCGGCTGGCTCGGCGTCGCGCTGCCCGAGGCCTATGGCGGTGCCGGGCTGGGGGTCACCGAAGCGGCGATCCTGGTGCAGACCATCGCCCAATCGGGCGCCGGTTTCTCGGGCGCCTCGGCCGTCCACATCAACATCTTCGGCCTCAACCCGGTGGCGGTGCACGGCACCGAGGCGCAGAAGAAGGCCTGGTTGCCGCCGATGATCGCCGGCAAAGAGCGCGCCTGCTTCGGTGTCACCGAGCCCAATGCCGGGCTCGACACCAGCCGTATCCAGACCCGCGCCCAGCGCCAGGGCGATCGCTACATCGTCAACGGCCAGAAGATCTGGACCTCGACCGCCCAATCGGCGCAGAAGATTTTGCTTCTGGCGCGCACCGCGCCCGTCGAAACCACGCCCAACCCGCTCAACGGCCTGTCGCTGTTCTACACCGATCTCGACCGCAAGCGCGTCACCGTCAAGGAAATCGAAAAGATGGGCCGCAAGGCGGTCGATTCCAATATGGTCTTCATCGACAATCTCGAAGTGCCCGTCGAGCACCGCATCGGCGAGGAGGGCAAGGGTTTCCGCTATATTCTCGAGGGCTTCAACCCCGAACGCATCCTGATTGCCGCCGAGGCGATCGGGCTGGGCCGCGCCGCCCTGCGCCGCGCCGCCACTTACGCCAAGGAGCGCGTCGTCTTCGGCCGGCCGATCGGCCAGAACCAGGCGATCCAGCATCCGCTGGCCGCCTGCTGGGCCGAACTGGAAGCCGCCAATCTGATGGCCTTCAAGGCCGCCGCGCTTTACGACGCCGGCCAGCCCTGCGGCGCCGAGGCCAATGCCGCCAAGTATCTGGCCGCCGAAGCGGGCTACAAGGCCTGCGAGACCGCCGTCATGGTTCATGGCGGCATGGGCTACGCCAAGGAGTATCACGTCGAGCGCTATTTCCGCGAAATCCTGATCGCCCGGCTGGCGCCGGTGAGCCGGGAACTGATACTTTCCTTCCTGGCCGAAAAGGTTCTCGATCTGCCCAAATCTTATTGACGGATTGCCAATGAACGACGCCAAGACCGCCCCCATCGACCCCAACGAAGCCAAGACAGCGGTCTTGGACTATTGCAAGCGCAAGGGCGCCCTGGTGGCCGGCGTCGCCGACCTGGCCGCCATCGACCGCTTCGCGCCCCCCGGCCACCGGCCGCGCGACATGTTCCCGACCGTGAAATCGGTGATCTCGTTGGGTGTGGGCGGCCAAACCCAGGGCGCTTGGAAAGTCCCGTCGCGCGCCTTGGGCTTTTTCGGCTCCTCCGAGGGCCGCGCCTACAAGACCGCCTTCGGGCTGGCCTATTTCATCGAGGGCAAGTATGGAATGCCCTCGATCTACTGTCCGGCCGACAACGATCCCCTGGGCGGCACCCGCCTGCCCTTCCAAAGCATGAAGCTGCACGCGGAGCTGGCCGGGCTGGGCGCCCGCTCGCTGGCCGGCGACATCCTGCTCCATCCCGTTTACGGCTATATGTATTACGCCTCGGTCTTCACCGAGCTGGAACTGCCGCCCGACAAACCGATGGAAGGCAATCCCTGCCCGACGCCCTCTTGCGTCGATCTTTTCCGCAAGGGCGGCCAGACGCCCTGCATGAAATTCTGCCCGGTGCAGTGCCTGTCGGGCGACATCGACGGCGAGGGCCGCCAAGCCGCCATGCGCTACGAGATGGCGCGCTGCGCCGAAATGTCCGAGCAGTACGAAGCCCTGCCCGGCATGCTCGGGGCCGCCATGGCGGCGCCCGACGCCCAGGCGCGCGAGGGCGTGCTGCACGATCCCGACAACGCCATCCTTTGGTACAAGATGTCGGTGGGATCGGGCGGGTTGTTGGGCCAATGTTTCGAATGCATGCGCGTCTGCCCGATCGCCACCAAGGCCCCCCTGGCCGATCCGATCCGCCGCGCCGCCCAAGCCAAGAAGGAGGCCGCGCGATGACCCGTGGCCTTGCCCCCGACCAGATCGGCGTCACCGAAGCGATGATCGCCGCCTATGGCGACTTCATCTGGGAGAACAGCCTGAACGTCCAAAATCGCCGGGGCGATCCGGTGCGCCAGCCCGATAGCGCCCGAGACGGCCAGGCCGGCATGGGTCTGTCGGACCAGCAGATGGCCGACCGGCTGGGCCTGGCCTGCGTCCAGGTGACACAAATCCGCGTGCTCTTGGAGGCTAGGCGCTATCGGCGCACCTCTTATCGCCGCCTGCTCGATCTGGGCGGCAACAAGCGCTTCCGCGCCGAAACCTTCCTTGCGCATGAAGATCGCCCGCGCTTCAGCGAGGCCGCGCTTGGCCTTCGCGCCGCGCTTGCCTTCGATCCCGAACGGGTTCGCACCTATGTTGCGAATGGCGGCTGGGCCGGCGACACCCTCGGGCGTTGGCTCGACCGCGCGCCGGCCGAACGGATCGTGGCGGTGGGCGACGGCGTGACCCTGACCTATGGCTATCTTCGGGAGCAGGCCGAAGGCCTGGCTCGGGGCCTGTTCGCCCGGGGCGTCGGACCCGGCGACGTGGTTTCCGTCCAGCTTCCCAACGGGCCGGAATTCCTGATTGCTTATTTCGCCATCGCCCGGCTGGGCGCCGTGCTGTCCACCGTCCACATGCCCTACCGGGCGGCGGAAATGCGAACCCTTCTGTCCCACACGCGGGCGCGCGCCTTCATCGGACTTTCGCGGGTCAAGGATTTCTCGGCCATCGACACCGTTCGGGGCCTGGCCGCCGATCTGCCCGATCTGGCGGCGATCGTCGCGGTGGGCGAGCCGATGGCGGACGCCATTTCCTTCGCCCAACTGATCGACGAAGGCGGCCCGCTTCCCGCCGAGATCGCCGCCCAACCGGCCGATCCTTTCCTGTTGCTGTTCACCTCGGGCACCAGTTCGAGCCCCAAGGCGGTGCCGCTCACCTATCAGATGACGCTGGGCAACGCCCGTCTGGGCGCCGTCGAGCATCGGATCGGCCCCGACGACCGCATCTTGTCGGCGGCGCCCTATTCGCATCTTCTGGGCCTTTACAGCCTGCATCTGGCGTTCGCGGTGGGCGCGGCCAATCAGATCCTGCCGGTTTTCACGCCGCCCGATCTCTTGGCGGCGATCGAGCGCCATCGCCCCACCGTTCTCTTCACCGCGCCGGCGCACATGGCCTTTCTCGACGGCCAGGGCCTTTTGGACAAGGCCGATCTGTCCAGCCTCAAATTGGTGATCGTTTCGGGCAGCGCCTGCCCGCCCGATCTGGCGCGCCGCATCGCCTCCAAGCTGCCCAACGGCAAGCTCACCCAGCTTTGGGGGATGACCGAGTTGCAGGCCGGGCTCTACACGCGCCCCGCCGATCCGCTGGAGATGGCCGCCACCTCGGTCGGCCGGCCCTGCCCGCTGACCGAAATCCGCATCGCCGACGCCGCCGACCAGGCGTTGCCCGACGGCCAGGAAGGGGAATTGCAGATTCGCGGCCCCCTTCTGTTCGCCAGCTACTACAAGAACGACGAGGCCAACCGCCAGGGCTTCAGCGCCGACGGCTGGTTCCGCACCGAAGATCTGGCGGTGCGCAACGCCGACGGCACCATCACCATTTCCGGACGCAAGAAGGACGTCATCAACCGGGGCGGCGTCAAATACAACACCCGCGAGATCGAAGACCTGCTTGCCGCCCATCCCCAGGTGCTTCAGGCGGCGATCGTGCCCTATCCCGACCCGATTCTGGGCGAGAAGGCCTGCGCCTTCGTGGTGGCACGCGAGGGCGGCACGCCCGCCCTCAAGGATCTGTGCGCCTGGCTGGCCGACAAGGGCGTTGCCAAGACCAAATGGCCCGAGCGCCTGGAGATCATCGACGAGATGCCGATGACGCCCACCCGCAAGGTCATCAAGGGCCGCTTGAAGGAACGGCTTGCCCCGACCTAGCCGATCGTAGGATGCTCCGTTCGATTTCCCGAACGGAGAGTTTGCGATGGCCGTGCCCGAACCCGAAACCTATTCCGACGCCGAACTGCGCGCCATTTTGCAAGGCGTGCGCACGATCGCCATGGTCGGCGTCTCGTCGAACTGGAACCGGCCCAGCTATTTCGTGATGAAATACCTGCAGGAAAAGGGCTACCGGGTGATTCCGGTCAATCCGGGTCTGGCTGGCCAGACCCTGTTGGGCGAAACCGTTTACGGCACGCTGGCCGCCATCCCCGAGCCCGTCGACTTGGTCGACATTTTCCGCAATTCCGAGGCCGCCGGCCCAATCGCCGACGAGGCGATCGCCATCAAGGCCAAGGTGGTGTGGATGCAATTGGGCGTGCAAAACGACGACGCCGCCCGGCGCGCCCGCGCAAGCGGGCTGAAGGTGGTGATGAATCGCTGCCCGAAGATCGAATATGGCCGCCTGGGCGGTGAGTTGTCGTGGAGCGGCGTCAATTCCGGCCTGGTGCAGAGCCGGGCCGCCGTGGCGCCCCGGGCGCAAGGCGGGCGGCGCAAGCCCGCCGCCGAGATCCCGCCCAAGACCGACTACGGCATCGAGACCCTGGCGGTGCATGCCGGCGGGCGGCCCGATCCAACGACCGGCGCGCGCAACACGCCGATCTACCAGACCACCTCCTACGTCTTCGACGATGTCGAGCACGCCGCCAGCCTGTTTAACCTGCACACCTTCGGCTACATCTATTCCCGGCTCACCAACCCCACGGTTTCGGTGCTCGAGGAACGGGTGGCGGCCTTGGAGGGCGGGCGGGCGGCGGTCTGCGCCGCCTCGGGCCACGCCGCCCAGTTCCTCACCTTCTTCACGCTCTTGGAGCCGGGCGACGAATTTTTGGCGTCGCGCAACCTTTATGGCGGCTCGCTCACCCAGTTCGGCCTCTCCTTCAAGCGGCTGGGCTGGCATTGCCATTTCGTCGATCCGCGCGACCCCGACAATTTCAAGAGGGCGCTGACCCCCAAATGCAAGGCGATCTTCGTCGAGGGGCTGGCCAATCCGGGCGGCATCGTCCTTGATCTCGAAGCGATCGCCAAGGTGGCGCACGGGGCCGGCCTGCCCTTGATCGTCGACAACACCATGGCGACGCCTTTCCTCTGCCGGCCCTTCGAGTGGGGCGCCGATCTGGTGGTCCATTCGACGACCAAGTTCCTCTCGGGCCACGGCACCTCGGTCGGCGGCGCGGTGATCGAGAGCGGCAAGTTCGATTGGAGCGCCAGCGACAAATTCCCCTCGCTCGCCAAGCCCGAGCCGGCCTATCACGGCCTGACCTTCCACGAAACCTTCGGCGACTTCGCCTTCACCACCAAGGCCCGCGCCGTGGCGCTGCGCGATTTCGGCCCCGCCATGGCGCCCCTGAACGCCTTCCTCACCATCACCGGCATCGAGACCCTGGCGGTGCGCATGGAGCGCCACGTCGCCAACGCCCAGAAGGTGGCCGAATTCCTGGAATCCCATCCCAAGGTCGCCTGGGTCTCTTACGCCGGCCTGGCGTCGAGCCCCTATCGCGCCCTGGCCAGGAAATATCTGCCCAAAGGGCCGGGCTCGGTCTTCACCTTCGGCGTCAAGGGCGGCTACGAGGCCGGCACGAAGCTGGTGGAATCGGTGGGGCTCTTTTCGCATCTGGCCAACATCGGCGACACACGAAGCCTGATCATCCACCCGGCCTCGACCACCCATCGCCAATTGTCGGTCGAGCAGCAACAGGCGGCCGGCGCCGGCCCCGACGTGATTCGCATTTCGGTGGGGCTGGAAACCGCCCTCGATCTGATCGCCGATCTCGACCAGGCGCTGGGAAAGGCGGATGGATGATTAGGCGACCAGGCTCAATTCGGCCTGAATAAGATCGAAGGGAACATCGACCCCGGAGGGCATACGCTGAACCAGGCCGTAGCCGATCAAGGCCGCCACATCGGCATGGACGTTCTTGTAATCACGCCCCAGCCGGCGGGCGAGCGCGGCGATGCTCATGGCGCCTTCACGGCGCAAGGTTTCCAAGAGCGTCCAGCGCTTGGGCGTCAGCGCCTTCATCATGGCCGGAATATCGGCGAAGGAAAGGTGACGGCGCGGCTCCTCGGGAGCCAAGCCCTTTTCGGCCCGCTTCCAGGCCCGGCGAAAGGCCGCCCCTTCGGCGGCCAGGGTGCTGGTTCTTAGAGCAACTCGTCTTTGCGTCCGGTCTTTCATCGGCACCTCAAAATCGCTCGGGATGGGGGACGAGCTTGGGGTGCAGGGCCCGGCTGGCAGCGTCGATGACCTCGTCCACCCGCTCGACGACGGTGATCAGGCGCCGGTGCTCGTCGCGGGCAAAGCCCTCGGCCACCATGGCGTCGATGAGCGCCAGCAGCGGATTCCAATAGCCGCCCTCGTTCGCCACCACCACCGGCTTGTCGTGCAGCTTCAATTGCCGCCAGGTGAGGAATTCGAAGGTTTCGTCGAGCGTGCCCATGCCGCCCGGCAGCACGGCGACCGCGTCGGACAGTTCGAACATGCGGGCCTTGCGGCTGTGCATGCTGTCGACGACGATCAGTTCGCTCAGGCCCAGATGCGCCACTTCCCAGCGCACCAGATGCTCGGGGATCACGCCCACCACCTTGCCGCCTTTGGCCAGCGCCGCCTCGGCCAGATCGCCCATCAGGCCGATGTTGCCGCCGCCATAGATCAGCGTCACGCCCCGCTCGGCCAACAGGCCGCCCAGCCTTGCCGCCGCCTGGCTGTAACGGGGGTCGTGGCCCCGGCCGGACCCACAGAATACGCACAGTGACTTGATCACCGATCCCTCTCTTGAACCCGCCTACCCTGCCTTGCCGTCTATAGGGGATTCGGCCCGGCCTGGCGAGGGCCGTCTTGACAGGCTTGAAAGGTCATCGGCCTAATCCCACATGCGACGTGACACTATTGGTTTACCAAACTCACCAGGAGGGAATGACTATGCGGACTCTGTTCAAGCTGGCGGTGGCCTCGGCCCTGCTGACCGGCATCGGCATCGGCCAGGCTCAGGCGCAAATGAAGCCCGAAGACGCCATCAAGTACCGCAAGGGCCTGATGCAGACCATCAAATACCAGTTCGGCCCGCTGGCCGGCTTCGCCAAGGGCGATGTCCCTTACGGCGAGAACGTCATCAAGCGCGCCAACATCCTGGCCGCCATCGCGCCCCTCCAGGCCGAGGTCTTCCCGGCCGGCTCGGACAAGGGCGACACCAAGGCCAAGCCCGAAGCCTGGACCAAGGAGGCCGATTTCAAGGCGGCGATCAAGGCTTTCGCCGACGCGGCGGCCAAGCTGCCCGAGGCGGCCAAAAGCGCCGACGCGCTCAAAGCGGCGGTCAACGATGTCGGCAAGACCTGCAAGGGTTGCCACGATCCGTTCCGCGCCGAATAGTCTGTGACGAGGAGCGGCCGGGGTGAAAGCCCCGGCCGTCCTTTGCGCATGCGCCGATTCCTTCTCGCCACCCTTTTTCTGATCGCCGCGCCCGGGGCGGTTTGGGCCGCCGATCTCGCGCGCGGCAAGTATCTGCTGCATGCCGGCAACTGCATCTCCTGCCACACCGATCTCAAAAACAAGGGACCGCTTCTGGCCGGCGGGCGGGCGCTGAAGACGCCTTTCGGCACCTTCTATGGCCCCAACATCACCCCCGACAAGGAAACCGGCATCGGCGCCTGGTCGGACGCCGATTTCATCCGCGCGCTCCGCCAGGGCGTTTCGCCCAAGGGCGAGCATTATTTCCCGGTCTTCCCCTACACTTCCTTTACCCGCATCACCGACGCCGATCTTCTCGACCTCAAGGCCTATCTGTTTTCGCTGGCCCCGGTGAAGCGGGCCAACACGCCGCACGACGTGGCCTTCCCCTTCGGTTACCGCTTTCCCTTGTTTGGCTGGAAGCTTCTGAATTTCCGCCAGGGCCCCGATGCGGCCGACGCCGATCGTGGGTCTTACCTTGCCAACGCTTTGGGCCATTGCGCGGAATGCCACACCCAACGCAATGTCATGGGCGCGCTCAAGCGCCCGATGTGGATGGCCGGCTCGCAAGACGGCGCCGAAGGCAAGCCCGCCCCCAACATCACGCCCGACAAGGAAACCGGCATCGGCGAATGGACGGTGCGCGACCTCACCTATTTCCTGGAGACCGGCACCACCCGCGAGGGCGACGTGGTGGGCGGGCTGATGGCCGAGGTGGTCGAGCACGGCACCGGCCATTTGAGCGAGGCCGACCGCCAGGCGATGACCGCCTATCTGCGCGCGCTTCCGCCGATCGCCAACAAGATCAAGCGCAAATAACCGCATCCCACGAATGGTTGACGATTTTGCGGGGGAATGCGAGACTCCCGCCATCCAAGGGGAGCCCCTATGGGCTGAGATCCGCGAGCGCGCGGGAACCCTGAGAACCTGATCCGGGTCATGCCGGCGTAGGGATTGGATTAACCCCCCAATTCGACGGCGCCCGGATCGACAGCCGGAGTCCGTCGTCATGAACAAGGCCGCCTTCCCCTTCACCGTCACCGCCGGCCCCTTGCCCGGCTCGCGCAAGATTCATGTGCCGGTGGGCGATGTCACGGTGGCGATGCGCTGCATCGACCTGTCGAAGGGCGAGCCGCTTGCGGTCTACGACACCTCGGGACCCTACACCGATCCCAAGGCGGTCATCGACATCCGCCAGGGCCTGCCCGAACTGCGCAAGGATTGGATTTTGGCTAGGGACGATGTCGAAACCGTGCCCGCCCGCCATGTTCCCGAGCCCGACGCCGGCCAGCCCGAACACGCCAAGGCCCGGGCACCCCGCCTGCGCGCCAGGCCCGGCCGGGCGGTGACCCAGATGGCTTACGCCAAACAGGGCATCGTGACGCCCGAGATGGTCTATGTGGCGGCGCGCGAGAACGAGGCCCGCGCCGCCGGCCAGACCCGCTTCGACGGCGATCCCCGGGGCGCCGTTCTGCCCGATCTGGTGACGCCCGAATTCGTGCGCGACGAGATCGCCCGAGGCCGGGCCATTCTGCCCGCCAACATCAACCACCCCGAGGCCGAGCCGATGATCATCGGGCGGAACTTCCTGGTGAAGATCAACGCCAACATCGGCAATTCGATCGTCAGCTCCGGGATGGCCGAGGAAGTTGACAAGCTGGTGTGGGCGATCCGCTGGGGTTCCGACACGGTGATGGACCTTTCGACCGGGCGCAACATCCACCATCTGCGGGAATGGATTCTGCGCAACGCGCCGGTGCCGATCGGCACCGTACCCATCTATCAGGCCCTGGAAAAGGTCAACGGCAAGGCCGAGGCCCTTTCCTGGCCGGTTTTCCGCGACACCCTGATCGAACAGGCCGAGCAGGGCGTCGATTACTTCACCATCCATGCGGGCTTGAAGCTCGCGCATGTGCCGCTCACCGCCAAGCGGGTCACCGGCATCGTCTCGCGCGGCGGCTCGATGATGGCCAAATGGTGTCTGGCGCATCACCAGGAGAATTTCCTCTACACCCATTTCGACGAGATTTGCGAAATCCTCAGGGCCTACGACATCGGCATCTCGCTGGGCGACGGGCTGAGGCCCGGCTCGCTCGCCGACGCCAACGACGAGGCTCAGTTCGCCGAACTGACCGTGCTGGGCGAATTGGCGGTCAAGGCCTGGCAGCACGATGTCCAGGTGATGATCGAGGGGCCCGGCCACGTGCCGATGCACAAGATCCAGGAGAACATGGACCTTCAGCTCAAGCTCTGCCGCGAGGCGCCCTTCTACACGCTGGGGCCCCTGGTCACCGACATCGCCGCCGGGCACGACCATTTCGCCAGCGCCATCGGCGCCGCCATGATCGGCTGGATGGGCACCGCCATGCTCTGCTATGTGACGCCCAAGGAGCATCTGGGCCTGCCCGACCGCGCCGACGTCAAGGCGGGCGTCATCGCCTACAAGATCGCCGCCCACGCCGCCGACATCGCCAAGGGCCATCCAGGCGCCAGGCTGCGCGACGACCGCATGAGCCATGCCCGCTTCAATTTTCGCTGGAAAGACCAGTACCATCTGGCGCTCGATTCCGAGACCGCCAAGGATTTCCACGACCAGACCCTGCCCGGCGAGGGCGCCGAATTGGCCCATTTCTGCTCGATGTGCGGCCCCAAATTCTGCTCGATGCAGATGAGCCACGAGCTGCGCGACGCCGCCGAAAAGGGCATGAACGAGATGGCCGAGAAGTTCCGCCAAAGCGGCGGCGCCCTCTGGCAGCCGGCCGCCAAGACCGAGTAATTCCCCTTACCTTGCGAAGCGGGCGGGAGCGCATTATGCTCCCCCCGTGTTTTCCGAGATTTGGTCGGGGGAAATTCCGTGAAGCGGCCGCTGTTTGTCGCGCTGCTTGCTTTGGCGGCCACCATCGCCGCCGTGGTGATCGGCCTTTATTGGCAGCGTCCCCTGCCGCCGCCGCCGCCCCTTCCCGGCACCTCGGCGCCGCCGCCGATGACCAAGCCGATCGAAACCGCCAAGCCGGCGGACAGCGGAATACCCCCGGACGAGGCGCTGTTCGAGGTGGTGCGGATCGAGCCCAACGGCACCGTCACCATCAGCGGCCGCGCCCAGCCCAACGCCGAGGTGACCGTGCTTTCCGATTCCCGCCCGCTCGGCACCACCAAGGCCGACGGGCGCGGCGACTGGGTCTTCCTGCCCAACAAGCCCTTGTCGCCGGGCCAGAATCGCCTTTCCCTGCTCATCACCGACGCCGCCGGCAAGCAGCACGTCGCCCAGGCCGAGGCGGAGCTGACCGTGCCCGAACCCGCCAAGCCCCAAGCCGCCGCCGTCACCTTCATCGAGGGAAGGGCTAGGCTGGTGCCGCCGCCCACCCGCTCGGGCGCGCTCACCTTGGAATTGGCGGTCGACGACAAGGACGGCCGGTTGAGCCTGTCCGGCGAGGCGCCGGCTGGCGCCGGCATCCGCCTGTTTCTCGACAAGCGTTTCATCGGTGGAACCCAGGCCGATTCCAAGGGAACCTGGCGGCTGGGCGCGCCGATCGCCGTGCCCGATCGCAAGCGCCATGTGTTGCGCGCCGAGGCGATCGAGGGCGCCGACAAGGTCATCGCCCGGGTGGAAACGCCCTATGTGCGCGAGGAAGAGCTGATCGATCTCGCGCGCACCAACATCGTGGTGGTGCGCCCCGGCATGACGATTACCAAACTGGCCCGCCTGCATTACGGCAGCGACGCCGCCACGAAGGCGATTCGCGACGCCAACCGCGATCAGCTCGGCCGCTCCGACCGTCTCTATCCCGGCCAGGTGCTGATCCTGCCCGTTTGGCCTTAGGCGGGATCGACGTCGTCGTAATTGATGGAAGGCGGCGGCTTGGGGGGCGGCGCGAAGGGCGTGCGCAGCGCTTTCTTCGGCATCAAGGTCGCCACGAGTTCGAGAAAAGGCTCGGCCGGCAGGATGGCGGTGGCGATCGCGGTGACCAGGCTGGCGGCGCTCACCGGCGGCTCGAGATTGACCGTGCGGGAAAAGAGAATCTCCTCGTCCTTCGACAGCGAAAGATCGGAGCCGACTTTTTCCTTCGCCACCTCCATCACCCTTGCCAGGTTGAATCGGGCCTGAGGGGATTTGGCGCTGAAGGGCAAAGGGCCGAAATCGAGGCTTAGGGTCAATTGGGCCGAATCGGGGCGGTCGTCGAGCACCCCGTCGAAGGTCATGCCCTTGTAATCGAATTGGAATCGTACCGGACCTTGCCGTTCGCGCTGAATCACCCGGCCTTGATCGTCCACCCCCAGGCGATGGAGGGGAATCGGCACGGTCTGGGTATCGAGAGGAAGATCCAGGCTGGTCATGGAATCACTCTAACATGAAAATGCTTTCCCGATAACCCCTTGCCGATGATCGACTTTGCCGGGCCGATGCGCTATGAAAGGCGCCATGTTGTCCCGCTATCTCCTGGTGCCGGTGCATCCGGCCGGCTGGCCGTTCATCGCCGCCTTCGCGCTGGGCGCGGTGATCTTGGCCCTCATCGCGCAACCCTTGGGTTGGCTCGGCGCCATCCTCACCCTTTGGTGCGTCTATTTTTTCCGCAACCCCGACCGGGTCACGCCCATCCGCGATGGCCTGGTGGTGAGCCCGGCCGACGGCTACGTCCAATTCGTCGACAGCGCCGTGCCCCCGGACGGGCTGGGCATGGGCGAGGCGCCCCGGCCGCGGGTCTGCGTCTTCATGTCGGTGTTCGACGTGCATGTGAACCGGATTCCGATCGCCGGCCGGGTCGCCGCCAAGGTCTATCGGCCGGGCGCCTATCTCAACGCCAGCCTCGACAAGGCAAGCGAGGAGAACGAGCGCATGGCGGTGAAGTTGGAACTCGATGACGGGCGCGATCTGGCCTTCGTTCAGATCGCCGGGCTGGTGGCAAGGCGCATCCTTTGCCCCTTGGCCGAGGGCGAGCGGGTGCGAACCGGCGAACGCTTCGGCCTGATCCGTTTCGGCAGCCGGGTCGATGTTTATCTGCCCGAAGGCGTCCATCCTTTGGTGGCGGTGGGCCAGCGGGCGCTGGCCGGGGAAACGGTTCTGGCCGATCTTGCCTCGACCGAGCCGGCGCGCGCGGGCGAGGTCCGCTGATGGCCGTTCGGCGCCGCATTCCGCGCTTGAAGGGGCTGTCGATCAACCGGCTGATTCCCAACATCCTCACCTTGTTGGCGCTGTGCTGCGGCTTGACCGCCATCCGCTTCGGTTTGCAAGGGCGCTGGGAGGCCGGGGTCACCGCCATCCTGCTCGCCGGTGTGCTGGATGGGCTGGATGGCCGGATCGCCCGCCTCTTGCGCGGCACCAGCAAATTCGGCGCCGAACTCGATTCGCTATCCGATTTCGTCAGCTTCGGGGTGGCGCCGGCTGTGCTCCTTTATCTTTGGAGCATGCAGGGCGCCGGCTCCTTCGGCTGGGCCTTGGTGCTGCTCTTCTCGGTCTGTTGCGCGCTGCGCCTGGCCCGTTTCAACACCATGCTGGGCCAGCCCGATCTGCCGCCCTGGGCCTACAATTTCTTCACCGGGGTGCCGACTCCGGCCGGCGCGGCGCTGGTGATGCTGCCGATGATGCTGTTTTTCGAGTGGGGCGGCGGATTTTTCGATCGCCCGGTCGTGGTGGCGGTGTTCCTGGTGCTGGTCTCGTTCCTGATGGTGAGCCGTATTCCCACCTTTTCCCTTAAGGGCCTGCGGGTGCCCCACCACTGGGTGCTGCCGGTTCTGCTGGTGGTGGGGCTGTTGGCCGCCTTTTTGGTCACCGCTGGCTGGGTCACCTTGATTTTCTTCGGTTTTCTTTATATTGCGAGCTTTCCTTTCAGCATCCGCGCCTATCGCCAATTGGAGCGGACGGCGCACGAAATCCAGACCCAGGAATCGCCGATCGATCCGCCCGCCAATCCTGGCACTTGACTGCGATCAATCGGTGAATCGTCATTCGTCCTGGCGTTGACAGAGTCCCGGCTCTGTCATATTGTGCGCTGCACATATCGGTACTCGAATGCCGGTTTTTAGAGTGGGCTTCGGACCGGTTTTTTCCACGCAGACGGAATGCGGTGCGCAATGAAGGTCCTGGTCGCGGTCAAGCGGGTCGTCGACTACAACGTCAAGATTCGCGTCAAGTCCGACAACACGGGGGTCGAGACGGCCAACGTCAAGATGTCGATGAATCCGTTCGACGAAATCGGCGTCGAAGAGGCGGTGCGGCTCAAGGAAGCCGGCAAGGCGACCGAGATCGTCGCCGTCTCGATGGGACCGCAAGCCTGTCAGGAAACCATCCGCACCGCGCTGGCCATGGGCGCCGATCGCGGCATCCTGGTGCTGACCGACGCCGAACTGCAGCCCTTGGCGGTCGCCAAGATCCTGAAGGTTCTGTGCGACAAGGAACAGCCGGGCCTGGTGATCCTGGGCAAGCAGGCGATCGACGACGATTGCAACCAGACTGGCCAGATGCTGGCCGCGCTTCTCGATTGGCCGCAGGCCACCTTCGCCTCCAAACTCGAACTGGGCGTCAGCGACGCAAGGGTGACGCGCGAGATCGATGGCGGCCTGGAGACCATCACCGTCACCCTTCCCGCCGTGCTGACCACCGATCTTCGGCTCAACGAGCCGCGCTACGCCTCGCTGCCCAACATCATGAAGGCGAAGAAGAAGCCGATCGACACCGTCGATCCGGCCAGCCTGGGCGTCGATGTGGCGCCGCGCCTTTCGACGCTCAAGGTGAACGAACCCGCCAAGCGTCAGGCGGGCGTCAAGGTCGCCACCGTCGCCGATCTGGTGGCCAAGCTCAAGACCGAGGCCAAGGTGATCTGACATGACAACGCTCATCCTTGCCGAACACGACAACGCCAGCTTGAAGCCCGCCACCCTCAACGTGGTGGCCGCCGCCCAAAAGCTGGGGGCGCCGATCGACCTTCTGGTCGCCGGCCACACTTGCAAAGCGGTCGCCGAGGCCGCCGCCAAGATCCCCGGCGTCGCCAAGGTGAAACTGGCCGACGATGCCGCCTACGCCCACCCGCTGGCCGAAAATCTGGCGGCCCTGCTGCTGGCCCTGGCGCCCGGCTACAGCCACATCCTGGCTCCGGCCACCACCACCGGCAAGAACGTGATGCCCCGCGTGGCGGCCAAGCTCGACGTCGCCCAGATTTCCGACGTTTGCGGCGTCGAAAGCGCCGACACCTTCGTGCGCCCCATCTATGCCGGCAACGCCATGGCGACCGTGCAGTCGAAAGACGCCGTCAAGGTGATCACCGTGCGCACCACCGCCTTCGATCCGGCGCCGGCCGAGGGCGGATCGGCGGCGATCGAGCCGGTGGCCGCCCAGCCGGCCAGCCCGAAATCGCGCTTCGAGGGCGCCCAGATCACCAAGTCGGAACGCCCCGAGCTGACGGCGGCCCGAGTGATCGTCTCGGGCGGCCGCGGCATGGCCAGCGCCGACAATTTCAAGATGCTGGAAGCCCTGGCCGACAAGCTGGGCGCCGCGGTCGGCGCCAGCCGCGCCGCCGTCGATGCCGGCTTCGCCCCCAACGACCTCCAGGTCGGCCAGACCGGCAAGATCGTCGCCCCCGAGCTTTACGTCGCCATCGGCATCTCGGGCGCCATCCAGCATCTGGCCGGCATGAAGGATTCCAAAGTGATCGTCGCCATCAACAAGGACGAAGAAGCGCCGATCTTCCAGGTTGCCGATTACGGCCTGGTGGCCGACTTGTTCCAGGCGGTGCCGGAACTCGTCAAGGAACTCTGACCCGCAAAGGAAACAAGACGCCCATGACCCATGTCTCCCCCAACATCTCTCGAGGGACCAATATCATGATCCACACCATCGGCGTCATCGGCGCCGGCCAGATGGGTTCCGGCATCGCGCACGTCTGCGCCTTGGCCGGCTACAAGGTGAAGCTGGTCGATGTGAGCCCCGACCGGCTCAAGGCCGGCGTCGGCGTCATCGACAAGAATCTGGCCCGCCAGGTGTCGCGCGGCAAGGTGGCCGAAGCCGACAAGGCCGCCTGCATGGCCCGCATTCAGACCGCCACCGACTATTCGGCCTTCGCCGAGGCCGATCTGGTGATCGAGGCCGCCACCGAGAACGAGGTGATCAAGAAGGAAATCTTCGCCAAGCTTTGCCCGGTGCTGAAGCCCGAGGCGCTGGTGGCGTCGAACACCTCGTCGATCTCGATCACCCGCCTGGGCGCCGCCACCGACCGCCCGGGCAAGTTCATGGGCATGCATTTCATGAACCCGGTGCCGGTGATGGCGCTGGTCGAACTCATTCGCGGCATCGCCACCGGCGAGGACACCTTCGCCGCCGTGCGCGAACTCACCATCAAGCTGGGCAAGACCCCGGTGAGCGCCGAGGACTTCCCGGCCTTCATCGTCAACCGCATCCTGCTCCCCATGATCAACGAGGCCGTCTACACCCTCTATGAGGGCGTGGGCTCGGTCGAGGCGATCGACACCGCCATGAAGCTGGGCGCCAACCACCCGATGGGGCCTCTCGAGCTGGCCGATTTTATCGGGCTGGACACTTGTCTGGCGGTGATGCAGGTGCTGCATGACGGCCTGGCCGACACCAAGTACCGCCCCTGCCCGCTTCTGGTGAAGTATGTCGAGGCTGGCTGGCTGGGCCGCAAGACCGGCCGCGGCTTCTACGACTATTCGGGCGAAAAGCCGGTGCCGACCCGCTAAGGGCCGAACCCGACGCGATGTGGAAACGGCCCCGCAAGGGGCCGTTTTCGTTACACCGGCATGTAATCGGCCAGCTTGCGCACGATGTCGTCGGCCAGCTTGGCCTTTTCGTCTTCCGAGATGTCGAGCGCCAGACGCCCGACCTGGCCGCCATCGACGACGCTGCCGTCAAATTCGCCGAAGCCCTCGATCACCACCTTGACCTTGGTGCCGGCCAACAGGGCCGATTCCATCTTGAGCGACATGCCGCCGCCCGAGATGTCGACGGTTTCCAGGGCCACTTCGCGCGCGCCATCCTTCACCCGGACGGGCACGGCCACGGCATGGCGGGCAAAACGTCGGCGTTCCATGCCGCTACGATACCATCCGAAGGACGGGTGAACAACCCAGGCCGACATGCTATAGTGCGAAAAACAAGACGTTCGAGGGAAAGAGGGATGCGCCAGCAGACGGCCAAGGCAAGCCCGGAGCGGGCGCCGGAAACGGCGGCCTGCGAGGCTGCGTTGCGCACCGCCCAGGCGGAAATCGTCCATCTCAAGGAAACCATCAACGCGCTGCGCGACGCCATGGATGCGCAGAAAATCGGCGAGAGCGAGCGCACGCAGAATGCCGTCAACGCCGCCCAGGGAGAAATCGTCCAGCTCAAGGAAACCGTCAACGCGCTCCGCGACCAGTTGGAAAAGCAGCGGATCGGCGAGGGCGAGCGGGTGCAGCACGCCGTCAACGCCGCCCAGGCCGAGATCACCCAGCTCAAGGAAACCGTCAACGCGCTCCGCGACCAGTTGGAAAAGCTGCGCATCGGCGAAAGCGAGCGCACCCAAAAGCGGGTGGCCGGGCTGGAAGACGAGATCCGCCAATTGAAAGGCACCGCCGACGCGCTCCGCCAACAGCTAGACTTGCAAAGACAGGAAAGAGAGGAAAAGATAAGAGGCTTGGACATGGCGCACGCCCGCGAACGCGACGAATTGAAGCGGACGATCGCGGCGTTGCGCGAACGGCTTGAGGGAGCCCATGCTTGAGATGCGCCCGGGCAATCGGAACGGGGGAAGCGCGCCGCGCAAGCGCGCCGCCAAACCCTTGCTCGCCAAAAGCGACGCCAAGCGCGCCCCCAAGCTCACCGAATTCCTGCTCGACGTCTCCAACCGCCTAGCCGCCTCGCACAGCCTGATCGAGGCCCTGGGTACGCTCGAGGAAATCACCCGCACGGCAATCGGCACCGAGCGCGGCGCCGTCTTCCTGAACGACGCCGCCACCGGCGAGCTGTTCTCGCTGGTTACCGAAGGCAAGTTCACCCGCGAGATCCGCATCTTCAACACCACCGGCATCGCCGGCCATGTCTACAGTTCGGGCGAGGGGCTGATCATCCACGACGCCTACTCGGACCCCCGCTTCAACAGCTCGGTCGACGCCATGACCGGGTTCAAGACCAAGAGCATCCTGTGCGTGCCGTTGTGCAACCTGAAGGGCGACCGCATCGGCGTCGCCCAGCTCTTGAACAAGCAAAAGGGCCACTTCACCCAGGCCGACTTCGCGCTTTTGGAAACCACGGTCGCCCAGGCGGCGATCGCGCTCGAAAGCCATCTCACGGTCGAGAACATCGAGCGGGCCCGCAAGCAGGAGCTGGAGTTCCTGGGCGTGGTTTCCGACATCTCCTCCGAGCTGAAACTCGGCCCCTTGCTGCAGAAGATCATCGGCACCATCACCCGCATGCTCGACGCCGAGCGCTCGACCCTGTTCATCAACGACGAGAAGACCAACGAACTGTTCACCATGGTCGGCGAAGGGCTGGGCGCCACCCAGATCCGGCTGCCCAACCATCTGGGCATCGCCGGCGCGGTCTTCACCAGCCGCGAGACCATCAACATTCCCTACGCCTACGCCGATCTGCGCTTCAACCCGGCCTTCGACCGCAAGACCGGATTCTTCACCCGCTCGATCCTCTGCGTGCCGGTGATCAACAAGGACGGCAAGGGCATCGGCGTCACCCAGGTGTTGAACAAGCGCGGCGGCGCCTTCACCGCCGAGGACGAAGCCCGCCTCAAGGCCTTCGTCTCGCAAATCTCGATCGGGCTTGAGAACGCCAAGCTGTTCGACGACGTTCAGAACATCAAGAACTACAACGAATCGATCCTGGAATCGATGACCAACGGCGTCATCACGCTCAACGAGGACGGCAAGATCGTCACCTGCAACGCCGCCGGCCTGCGCATCCTCAAAGTCGATCCGGCCGAGATCCTCAACCGCCCGGCCAAGGATTTTTTCGTCGAGGACAACGCCTGGGTGATGGAGAAGATCCAGGCGACCGAGGCCCAGGGCCATGGCGACGTCATCATGGACGCCGAACTGGTCATCGAGGGCGAGAAGGTTTCAACCAACGTCACCGTGCTGCCCTTGGCCAGCACCACCGGCAAGAAGCTGGGCAGCCTGGTGATGGTCGAAGACATCTCGTCCGAGAAGCGGATGAAATCGACCATGTCGCGCTACATGGACCCGACGCTGGCCGACAAGCTCTTGGCCGGCGGCGAGGCGATCATGGGCGGCCAATCGAGCATCGCCACCGTGCTGTTCTCGGACATCCGCAGCTTCACCACGCTCACCGAAGAGCTGGGGCCGCAGGGCACGGTGAGCCTGTTGAACGAATACTTCACCGTCATGGTCGATTGCATCACAAACGAAGGCGGGATGCTCGACAAGTTCATCGGCGACGCCATCATGGCGGTGTTCGGCACGCCTTTGCCGCACGACGACGACGAGGACCGCGGCGTGCGCGCCGCCATCGCCATGATGAACGGCCTGGCCAGATACAACGAGCGCCGGGCCAGCGAGGGCAAGAAGCCGGTCGACATGGGCATCGGGCTCAACACCGATTCGATCGTTTCGGGCAACATCGGCAGCCCGAAGCGCATGGACTATACGGTGATCGGCGACGGCGTCAATCTGGCCTCGCGCCTGGAATCGGCGACCAAGCAATATGGCGCCCGCATCCTGATCAGCGAATTCACCAAGGCGCGGCTGAAGAGCACCTACCGGATGCGGGCGGTCGACAAGGTGGTGGTGAAGGGCAAGACCAAGCCGGTCGAGGTCTTCGAGGTGCTCGATTTCCATACCGATCAGACCTTCCCGCACATGATGGAGGTGCTGGGCCATTTTTCCTTTGGCGTCGAGCTTTACCGCAAAGGCCAGATCGACGAGGCGGAGAAGGCCTTCCGCGAGGCTTTGAAGCTGCACCCCAACGATTACTGCGCGAAGATGTATATCGAGCGCTGCCAGCACCTCAAAGACGAGCCGCCCGGACCCGGTTGGGACGGCGTCTGGGTGATGAAGTCGAAATAGCCGCTACGCGGTCTTCGCAAGGATGCGGGCCAGCACCGTCAGCAGCTTGGCGACATCGATCGGTTTGGTGAGATAGGCTTGGAAGCCGGCTTCCAAGCCCTTCTTGATGTCGCTGGGCATGGCGGCGGCGCTGATGGCGATCAGCGGAATGGCGCGGGTTTCCGGATCGGCGCGCAAGGCCTTCAGAATATCGTAGCCGCTCATGCCCGGCAGATTGATGTCGGAAAGAATCACGTCGGGGCGTAGGCGATGCGCTTCCCACAGGCCGTCGTCGCCGCTGGTGGCGATGGTCAGCGCGATGCCGGGATGGTCGGCAAACACCGATTGGATCAGATTCACATTGGCCGGGTTGTCCTCGATGTAGAGAACCGAGCCCTGAAGGGCGACCGAAGGCGCGGCCGGGGTCCGGGATTCGGTCGGCCGATCGCCCGGCGCCAGGGCGGCGGCCTGGACGACGTCCAGCTCGATCCAGAAGGTGGTGCCGATTTCGGGCGTGCTGGTAAAGCCGATCCGACCGTCCATCGCCTCGACCAAACGCTTGACGATGGCCAGACCGATGCCGGTTCCCTGGATGGCCGAGTTTTCGGCTCCCAGGCGATTGAAGGGTTGAAAAATATTCGCCTGGTGATCGAGCGGGATGCCGAGGCCGGTGTCTTGCACCGATAGGCGCAAACGCCCGTCGGGCAAGGGCTCGCCGGCCAAGGTGACGCGGCCGTTCGGACGATTGTACTTGACGGCGTTCGACAGAAGATTGAGCAGCACCTGCTTCAGGCGCACCCGATCGGCCCGCACCGCCAATCCGGCCGGCACGGCCACCGTCAAGGTCAGACCCATGGCCTGCGCCTGATTGGTCACCAGGTGCCGACATTCCTCGATCACCGAATCGACGGCGATCGGCTCCAACGACAGGCTGATGCGCCCGGCCTCCACCTTGGCCAGGTCGAGGACATCGTTGGCCAGCTCCAAGAGATGCTGGCCGGCCTTTTCGATCTGCGCCACCCAGCCCTTTTGCTTGGGGGTAAGCGGCTCTTTGACGTTCATGTCCAGCAACTGCGAGAAGCCCAGAATGGCGTTCATCGGGGTGCGCAATTCGTGGCTCATGCGCGACAGGAACTCGGATTTCGCCAGACTGGCCTGTTCCGCCATCTCCACCGCCTGAGTCAAATCGCGTTCGGCCCGTTTGCGCCGGCTGATGTCGGTGAAGGCGGTCACCACCCCGCCATCGCCGGTGGGCACCCGCACCACCTCGATGACCCGGCCGTCGGGCAGACTGTCCTCGTAGACCATCGGCTGGGTCAAATCGCGATAGCCGGCCAGCCGCTCGGCCAGGCGCTCCTCGGGATCGCCCGATCCGTAATCGCCGCGCAGGGCGCGCACCCGCAGCGCCTCGGCCAGCGAAAGGCCGGGATAGAGCAGCCCCTTGGGCAGCATCAGATAGTCCTCGACCTTGTCGTTGAAGACCAGGATGCGCAGGTCGCGATCGGTCATGAACAACCCGCCGGCCATGCTGGCAAGCGCCACCGACAATTGCCGATCCTTCTCCCGCAATTCCTCTTCGAAGGCCTTGCGCTGGCTGATGTCTTCCTTAAGGCCGATGTAATTGACGATCGCGCCGTTCGCGTCGCGCAAAGGCGAAATCGACACATGCTCCCAGAAACTCTGGCCATCCTTGCGCCGATTCTTCAGCTCGCCCTGCCACGTGCGGCCGGCGGTGATGGTCCGCCACATGTCGGCATGAACCTGGCGGTCGGTTTCGTCCGATTTCAAGATGCGGGGATTATGCCCAATGGCCTCGTCGAGTGTGTATCCGCTGGCCTCGGTGAACTTGGCGTTGACATACTCGATCCGGCCCTGGGAGTCGGTGATCACCACCGAAACCGGCGCCTGCTCGACGGCGTAGGAAAGCTTGCGCCGTCCCTTTTCGGCCTCGGCCTGGCGGGCATGGGCTTCGGTGATTTCGTGAATCATACGATCGAGCCGGCGCACCACCGGCCAAAACACCCAGAAGCTGATGGTCGCCAGACCGATGATGAAGAAACCGATCATCAGGTAGTTGTAGCGTCGCAGATGGGCGATCTGCTCGGCGCTGTCCCGGGCATATTGGCTGACCGCGCGGTCAAGCACCTCGAACAGCGGATCGTTGACCAAGAGAAAAAAGTCGGCCCGGTGATCGTGGAATTGGGCCTGGGCGGGGGCGCTGGGCCCATGCTCGGCCAACAAGTCGCGCGCCCGCTCAAGCGTCGCCTTGAGATCGCGGTCGATCTGGGCCGTTGGGCCGTAATAGAGCGCCCGCATCGAATCGGTGCGCAAGGGCAGGATGGTGCGTTCCGGATCGCCTTCGATCAGCGCCCGGTGGTTGGCCTCCATGCGCTGGATGGCGCGTTCGACCTCGGCGCGCACCTTGACGCGCAGTGGCCCTTCCTCCAGCCGGTCCAGCTCCATGCCGAACAGGCTGATTCGGTGCAACAGCATGCGTTGTTGGCCGGCGACATTGGCTTCGGCCGAGCTGGTCTGCTCGATGGAAAGAACCCGGTCCAGAAGCAGGCGACTGACCACCACCATGAGCAGGAGGAAGGCCATGACGGCCAGATAGCGGTAGATCAGATTGCGGACCAGCGGGTTCATGGCGTTCAATGCTTGTTTTGATTACTTCTAAGTCATATGACCGGCCGGTCAGGCCGTCAATCCGGGGATTTCCCCGATAAATTAATCATCGTCAAGAATTGGCCATGTGCTGCGATCCGACCGGCTGCAAGGCCAGGCGTGACAACCAGCCCTTCGGTTGGATCAAACCAGTTGCCGATCGCGCGCCAGCTTGACCTGGACGTCGATGCCGCGCGCCCAGAACAGGCGGCGGATCAGGATCACCACCGCCACCGCCAACCAGGCGCCCATCACGGTGTCGCTTAGATAATGAACGCTGGTCACCACGCGGCTCATGGCGATCAGGATGGCCAGGGCGAAATAGGCCACATCGTAGCGCGGGTAGATGAAATAGAGCGCCGTCATGGCGGCGAAAATCGCCTGCGAATGGCCCGAAGGAAAGGAATTCATCGCCCATTCGGCGTTGAAGGGCTGAAAGCCGTAAAGCCCGCTTTCGAACAAATAGCGCGGCCGCAGCCGGCCGATGGAAAACTTCAAGACGCTGACCAGCGCCCCCGAGCCCAGCATGGCGGCCAGGAAGAACAAGGCCACGCGGCCCAGCCTTCGGTAGCGGGTGAAATGCTCCTCGCTCACCGACAGATTGGCGAGCGCGCGCAAGACCAGCATCGCCACCAGCCCGACCACGATGTAGCCCGAGGCGTCGCCCAGAACGGTGATGGTCTTGAAGAAGCCTTCCAATTGCGGCCCGACATGGGCCTTCAGCGCCAGGGCGAGCGGGCGGTCGATCGCCAGCATGGCGATGGCGCAGAAGACCAGCACGACGACAAAGGACGCCAGCAGCGGCCAATCCCTCGACCACAGCCAAAGTCGGCGGGCGGCGGGTTTAAGTCGATGGCGCAATGGGGTCGTCATGGCTTGGTTTGGTAGATCCGCAAGGTAACGCGCTGGCCGCGCGAATAGTTCAATCCCGAAACGGCGGCGATCTCCTGCGCCGCGTCACTCCCCAACGCCGCTTGGAAGGCGGCGAGATTGCGATCGCCCACCACCGCCAGCGCGCCGGGTTGCGATCGAATATGGGCCGCGGCGCCGGCCCCGTCCACCAGTTTGGTCCGGCTGCCCAGAAGAAAGACCAGGCTGGGCTCGTGATAGCCGGCGGCCGCCACCGGATGCGGGCTGTTGGCGCTCCGCACCGCCGCCGCCACCCGCCGGCTGAGATCGAGATCGGCCAGACTGGGCGCCACGCCGCCCAAGCTGGCGGCCAGAAAAACGGCGCCGGCGATGACGACCGGACCCAAGCCCAGATCGGCGGGGCCCCTCCAGGCCGCGCGCGCCCCCAGAAACGCCGCCGCAAAGGCGGCGAACCCGGCCAGCAGCGCCCAACCGCTCAAACCGCCGCCCAGCTTGAGCGAAGCCAGCACGACCGCCAAACCCAAGGCGATTCCCAGCCCCGCCCAGCCGACGATCCAGGCCTTGCCCAAGCGGCCGGGCGAGGGCGCCCTGACCGCGTAGGCGGCCAGCAAAAGCGCCAGGGCCGGATAGAGCGGCGAAACGTAATGCGGCAGCTTGGTCGGCACCAGTTCGAAGACGATCCAGGCCGGGGCCGCCCAGGCGATCAGGAAGCGGGTTGGCGGCGCCACCCGCTCCTGCCAGGCGCGGCGCAAGGCCGGCCACAAGACCAGCGAGCCCGGCCAGAGGAACAGAACCGCCAGAACCAGATAATAGCCGGGAAAGCCACCATGCGATTCCTGGGCGCCCAGAAGCTTGGGCAACAGATCGGACTTTACCGCCTCGGATACGAATCCGCCCTGGGTCGCGCCGCTCACCGCCATCAGCCAGGGCGCCACCACGGCCGCGGCGAGTGGGATGCCCATCAGGGGCCGCAGCGCCCGGAACCAGCCCAGGCCGCGATCGGCGATCGCCAGGGCGCCCAAGGTGAGCAAACTGATCAGGGGCAGGATCGGGCCCTTGACCAGCATTCCCACCCCTTGGGCCAGCCAGAACAGCAGCGCCAGGCCAAGGCCGGGAGGCGGACCGCCTCGCCCGCGCCCATGGACATAGAACCGCGCCAAGGCCCCCTGGGCCAGCACCGTGCAGGCCAAAAGCACGGCGTCGGTTTTCGCCTGATGGCCCTCGAGCGCCAGCATCACCGAGCCGCCCAGCAGCGCCGCCCCCAGGAAGGCGGTGGGGCGATCGAAGAGACGGGCGCCGACATGAAAGGTGGCCAGCATAGCGACCAGCACCGCCAACAGGGACGGCAGACGGTAGGGCCAGATCGCCCGACTGTCGGGCGTCGAGAAGGCCTGGACCGAAGCCGCCTGCAGCCAGTGAATACCCACCGGCTTCTTGTGGCGCGGCTGATCGAGGAAATAAATGCGGACGTAATCGCCGGTTTCCAGCATCTGGCGGGTCGCCTGGGCGAAACGGGATTCGTCGCGGTCCAAGGGCGGCAGCGTCGCCTGGCCCGGCACCAGCACCGCCAGGCCCAGCAGCACCAGCCACAGATAGGGCCGCCAACCCTCAAGCCACTTCGTCACCGATCCCCTCCTTTCCCGATTCCCGTGTCATAGCCGATCCGGCCTGGCCTGGCGATACGGGATTCGCGGGGTTGACGAATTCCTCGTCGCCTGTCACCCCTTGACGGTTGCGGTTGGGAGGAAACGGCCATGCGCGTCCAATCGGTTCTGGTGTTCAACGACAATTATGTCCATTTGCTGATCGACGAGGCCACCAGCGAGGCCGTGATCGTCGATCCCGGCGAAGCGGAATCGGTCGGCGCCACCCTTGCCCGCCTGAAGCTCAGGGCGATGGCCATTCTCATCACCCATCACCATCCCGATCACGTCGAGGGGGTCGAAGCGCTGCGCCAGGCTCATGGTCTGCGGGTCATCGGCGCCAAGGCCGACGCGCACCGCCTGCCCCATCTCGACCAGGGCGTGGCGGACGGGGACACGCTCGATCTGCTCGGGCAGAAAATTCGGGTGCTGGCGGTCCCCGGCCACACCGCCAACCATCTGGCCTATTGGCTGGAGGATGCGCGCATCCTCTTTCCCGGCGACACGTTGTTCGGCATGGGCTGCGGCCGGCTGTTCGAGGGCACCGCCGCCCAGATGTGGGATTCGCTGTCCCGCCTCAAGGCGTTGCCCGGCGAAACCCTGGTCTATTGCGCGCACGAATACACGGCGGCCAACGGCCGCTTCGCCCGCACCATCGAGGGCGCCAATCCGCGACTGGACGCCCGCCTTGCCGACACCGCGGCCCTGGTCGCCAAGCGCTTGCCCAGTGTGCCCTTCCGTCTCGATCTCGACTGCGAGACCAATCCGTTCCTGCGCGCCGATCGCGCCGATGTCGCCCAGGCCGTCGGGCTTGCCGGCGCGCCGCCCGCCCAGGTCTTTGCGGAAATCCGCGCCCGCAAGGACCGCTTCAAGGGATGATCCCCGACGAGCAGCAAGCGACGGTCGCCTTTCTCGCCCGACCCCAAAGCCACGGGCTGGACGCGGGCGAAAGTGTCGAGCGCATCGACACCCACATCTCCTTCGTCTTCCTGGCCGGCCCCAGCGCCTACAAGCTGAAACGGGCGGTTCGGCTGCCCTTTCTTGACTTCTCGAGTTTGGCGGCGCGCGAGGCGGCCTGCCGGGCGGAATTGGCGGTCAACCGGCGCACCGCACCCACGCTCTATCAAGCGGTGGCGCCGGTCACCCGCGCCGCCGACGGCCGATCGGCGATCGACGGCGAGGGCGCGATCGTCGACTGGCTGGTCGTTATGCGCCGCTTCGACCAGAACACCCTGTTCGACCGCCTGATCGAGACGGGCGAGCTTACGTCGGAACGTCTGCATGCCTTGGCCGAGGCGATCGCCACCTTCCATCGTGCGGCCGAACGCACCCCCGCCTTCGGCGGCGCCGAGGGGCTAGCGCAGGTGATCGAGGGCGACGACCGCACCTTCGCCGCCACGGCGCTCGATCGCCAGCGCACCCTCGAACTGGCTGGGCGCCAGCGGGCGTGGCTCGATCGCGGCGCCGCCCTGCTGGAACGCCGACGCCTGGGCGGCCTGGTGCGGCGCGTGCATGGCGATCTCCATCTGCGCAACATCTGCCTGATCGAGGATCGGCCGACCCTGTTCGACGCCATCGAATTCAACGACGCCTTCGCCTGCATCGACATCGCCTACGATCTGGCCTTCCTGCTCATGGACCTCGATCATCGCGGCCGGCGCGATGCCGCCAATCTGGTCCTCAATCACTATCTCGCTTTCGCCGACGAGCATTTGGAGGGCGGCGATGGCCCGTTTGCCGCCCTGCCCCTGTTCCTCTCCCTGCGCGCCGCCATCCGCGCCCATGTCGGCGCCACCACCGCCCAGGCGATCGACGAGGCCCCGGCGCGCGCCCGGGCGATGGCCGAAGCCACCGCCTATCTCGACCGCGCCTTGGCCTATCTCGATCCGCCGCCGCCCCGGCTGGTCGCGGTGGGCGGCCTGTCGGGCAGCGGCAAGTCGCGCCTGGCGCGCGCCATCGCGCCCCGCCTGGGCGCGGCGCCCGGCGCGGTGGTGCTGCGCTCCGACGTCATCCGCAAGCGGCTGGCCGGCGTCGACATGTTCACCCGTCTGCCCGAAAGCGCCTATGGCGCCGCCATGACGGTGCGCACCTTCGAAAGCCTGTTCGCCCAGATCCGAGCGGCGCTGGCCGCCGGCCATTCGGTGGTCGCCGACGCCGTCTTCGCCCGCCCCGAGCAGCGGGCGGAACTGGCCCGCATCGCCGCCGAAGCGGATGTGCCTTTCCAAGGCCTCTGGGTCGAGGCGCCGCCCGAGGTGATGGCGGAGCGAATCGCCAAGCGGGTCCGCAACGCCTCCGACGCCACTTTGGAAGTGCTCGAACTCCAGAAATCCTACGACCTCGGCACCCTCGAATGGCCGCGTCTGGATTCCTCCGGTCCCCGGGCGGAAACCGAGCAGACGGCGCTTCGCCGGCTTGGCCTGTCATGATTTCATAGGCGACCCGCAAAATTATCAGGGGTTCTCAAACGGCGGCTTCCGGCGCATCATATTGAAACGATGGAGGGTACTATGAACGGATGGAAAATCCTCTTGGCCGTGGTCGGCGACAATGACGGCGGACGCGCCGCGCTTGATTGCGCGCTGCAGATCGGCCGCGACCAGGCCGCCCATGTGCGCGTGCTGCACGCCCGCAACGATCCCAGCTTGGCGATCCCGATGGTCGGCGAAGGCATGTCGGGCGCCATGGTCGAGGAGATGATGGCGGTGGCCGAGAAGGAAGCCAAGGAACGCGAGGCCCGCGCCAAGGCCTTGTTCGAGGAATATGGCGAGCGCTTCCGCATTCGCCGCCAGCAGGCGCCGTCGGGCGCCAAGGAAATCACCGCCGAATGGACGGTGGCGGTCGGCAACGAGGAAGATGTCGTGGCCCGCCTGGGCCGCGTCGCCGATCTGATCGTGGTCGGTCGCGCCGAGGGCGAGGACGATCCCACCGCCGCCGCCACCTTGAACGCGGCGCTGTTGGAGACCGGACGGCCGGTTCTGGTGGCGCCCGCCAAACCGCCGGCCAGCGTCGGGCGAAAGATCGCCATCGCCTGGAACGGCAGCGCCGAATCGGCCCGGGCGGTGGGCGCGGCGATGCCCCTTCTGGCCCGCGCCCAAGTAACCATCCTTTCGGTCGCCGAGGAAGGGCCGGCCGGTCTGGCGGCCGCCGATCTGGCCGCCCATCTGGCTTGGCACGGCATCGCGGCGGAAGTTCGCAATCTCGACGCCTCGGGCGATTCGGTGGGCGCCGCGCTGCTGGCGGCCACCGCCAAGGCCGAGGCCGATTGTCTGGTGATGGGCGCCTACACCCACAGCCGTTGGCGCCAGCTTATCTGGGGCGGCGTCACCCGCCATGTTCTCGAACACGCGTCCATTCCGGTGTTGCTGGCTCACTAGCGGGCCTGAACCAGGAGGTGCATCATGTTGACCTTGAACGATTGCATCGCCTTCAGCGGCCTGACCGACGAACAGCTCGAAGCGATCGCCCATCACGAGCATCTGTCGCTGATCCTGGCGGCCGAGCTGGCCGAGGATATGGTCGGCTGCCACAATGGCTGCGCGCGGCTGGCCGCCATGCTGGTCGAGGAGGCACGCGAGGCGGCGCTGGCCGGCGATTTTCGGCGCGCCTCCCAAGTCCGGCACGCCCTGCACCAGTTCCTGGCCGAGCATCCGGGCCTGGCGCGCGCGCTGTGATTGGGGCGTGATGCCGACATGACCGAGTCCCGGCCGACCGTTATCCTCACCGGCGCCAGCCAGGGCATCGGTCACGCCACCGTCATCCGCTTCATGAAAGAGGGCTGGCGGGTGATTTCCTGCGCCCGCCAGGACATTCCCGAACATTGCCGGCGCGATCCTAACTGGACCCACCACATCCCCACCGACCTCAGCCAGCCCGAGGCGGTCGACCGTTTCGTCGAAACCGCCAACGCCATCCTGGACGGCCAGCCCCTGCACGCCCTGGTCAACAACGCCGGCGTGTCGCCGAAGACGTCCTACCAGGAACGCCTGGGCGTGCTCAACGGCGCCCTCGACGGCTGGCGCGCCGTGTTCGAACTCAATTTCTTCGCCCCCCTGAAGCTGGCGCGCGGCTTTGCCGGCGCGCTCCATCGCGGCAAGGGCGCCATCGTCAACATCACCTCGATCGCCGGCCATTACGTGCATCCCTTCGCCGGCTCGGCCTATTCGACCTCGAAGGCGGCGCTGTCGGGACTGACCCGCGAGATGGCGGCCGAGTTCGCCCAGTTGGGCGTGCGGGTGAACGCGGTGGCGCCGGGAGAAATCAAGACCGAGATGATCAGCGCCGAATACGAGGCCTTCATTCCGCGCATTCCCTTGGAGCGCATGGGCACCACCGAGGACGTCGCCGGCGTCGTCTATCGCCTGTGTACCGAGGATTTCGCCTATGTCACCGGCACCGAAATCTTCGTCACCGGCGGCCAGCATCTGTTGTAAGGATCGGTGCCGCCGGTTGGGCGGCACCGGCGGATATTAACCAAAAAAGCGCGCTCTAAGAAGTGCGACTGTTTAACTTTATTATTATTTTGAACGGCGGCTGGATTAATTTCAAATATTGCTCTATTTTATTATTCCAATGTTGGGGGAGGCGCATGGTCAGGAAGCCGCCCGGAAATCAGCGATTGCGGCAGGCGGCGGAAGCCCGGCTAAAAAAGGGCGGCAAGAAGAATTTGCCTTCGGCCGTGAACCCCGAGCTGGTCCAGGAGCTGCGCGTTCATCAAGTCGAACTGGAATTGCAGAACGAAGAATTGCAAGAATCCCAGGTTCGGCTTGAGCATCTGTATGACGAATATTCCGGCCTTTATGATTCCGCACCCGCCGGCTACCTGACCTTGGCGCCGGACGGCCTGGTCCGTAAGGCGAACCAAACCGCAGCGGCGATGTTGGGGGTCGGGCGCGATTCCCTGCTGGGAACCAAGCTGTCCCGTTTCGTTGCGCCCGGCGATCAGGACGCCTTCTACAAATTTCGCCGCGCCGTGTGCGACAAGGCCCAGCAGCAAAGCCATGACTTCACCTTCGTTCGTTTGGATGGCGCGGCCCTCATCGTGCATGCGGTGGGGCGAGCGGTGGGCAACGCCCGCCGCCCCGTCGAGGTCTGGAATCTCGTCTTTACCGACATTTCCGAATTGGTGCGGACGCGCGGACAGCTTGCCCTGCTCTCCAAGGCCATTAACCAGAATGTCGATGCCATCCTGATCGCCGACGCCGCCGGGACCATCACCTACGTCAACCAGCGATTCACCGAGCTGACCGGTTATTCCTGGGCGGAGGCGGTCGGCTCCAGCCCCGGCATTCTCAAATCGAGCGAGACGCCACGCTCGGTCTACGAAGCGATGTGGCGAACGATCCGCGCCGGTGGCCGATGGCGGGCCGATCTGATGGATCGGCGCAAGGACGGCAGCCGCTTCTGGGCGCATGTGACCATTTCGCCGATCAGGGACGACGACGGCACGGTCAGCCATTTCGTCATGACCCACGAGGACATCACCGAGCGCAAACGCTTGGAGGGCCAGGTCGAGGAGACCAAGCGGCAGCTTCTCCATTACGTCGGCGAGGTCGAGCGGGCGCGAAGCCGGGCCACCGCCCAGGCCGATTCCCTGGTCACCATGGCGGGCGAATTGTCCAAGCAAAAGGAGATCGCCGAGCAGGCCAACCGCGCCAAATCCGAAATGCTGGCCAATGTCAGCCACGAGTTGCGCACGCCCTTGAACGCCATCATCGGCTTTGCCGACATGATGCGCCACGAAATCCTTGGCCCGATCGGCGTCGAGAAGTACCGGAGCTACACCACCGACATCGTCGCCTCCGGGCTGCACCTGTTGGAAATCATCAACGACATCCTCGACATCTCGGCAATCGAGGCCGGGAAGGCGACGATCGAGAAGGAGGCGGTGAAGATCGACTCCCTGGTCAATTCGGTCCTCACCTTGGTGCGCGACTGCGCCCGGCTTGGCGGCGTGGCGCTGCGCGTCGACCTCGAAACCGAGCTGCGGCCCGTAATGGCCGATCCGCGGCGCCTGAAGCAGGTTCTTCTCAACTTGCTTACCAATGCGGTGAAATTCACGCCCTCGGGCGGTTCCGTCACCCTTAAGGCCTTTGCGTCGAATCCCGACGGCGGCCTGGTGTTTCAGATTGCCGATACCGGCGTCGGCATGGACGAGGCGGGGCTGGCCAAGGCGATGCAGCCCTTCGGCCAGGTCGATGGCGGCTTGAACCGCATGCACGAGGGTACCGGATTGGGTCTACCCTTGACCCGCGCCTTGATCGAATTGCATGGCGGCAGCCTGGCACTGGAAAGCGCCCTGGGCCGCGGAACCACGGTATCCGTTTACCTGCCGAAAATGGCCTAAGCCCGGGCCCGAGCCGGCATCTTGCTTACCAACCCGGTCTGCGCGACAGTTGGGGCCCGTCGGGGCCTAGGGCAATCGATCAACCCCCATCGCAAACCCGGATGATTCTGGCCGAAAGAGAGCGCCACCGTGACGAAGAAGGTTCCCGGCCCAATGGCAACGCCGCCCGACCGCCTCGCCCATCCGCCCGACCTTGCCATCGTCGGCCTGGGCGCCTCGGCGGGCGGGCTGGAGGCCTTCGAGCAGTTCTTCAGCAAGGTTCCGCCCGACAGCGGCATGGCCTTCGTTCTCGTGCAGCATCTCGACCCCAATCACCCCAGCATCCTGGGCGAAATTCTGCAGCGCGCCACGCCGATGCCGGTGGTGGAAGCCGAAGACCAGATGGCGGTCGAGGCCAACCGGGTCTACATCATCCCCCCCAACCGCGACATTGCGCTTTACCATGGCGTGCTCCAGCTCAGCGCCCCCGATCAGCCGCGCGGCCATCGCATGCCGGTCGATACCTTTCTGCGCTCGTTGGCCGAGGATCGGGGCGAACAGGCGATCGGCATCATTCTTTCGGGCACCGGCACCGACGGCACTTTGGGCCTGCGCGCCATCTATGGTGCCGGCGGCCTTTGCCTGGTCCAGGACCCTTCCACCGCCAAATACGACGGCATGCCCACAAGCGCGATTCGGGCCGGCTACGCCACCCATGTTTTGCCGGTGGAGCGCATGGCCGAGGTGTTGTTGGCCGGCGCGCGCCCGCCGGCCCGCCGGACGGCCGCGCCGCCCGACGAGACCGCCGACAGCGGCTTGCGCAAGATCCTGATGCGGCTGCGTTCGGTTACCGGCCACGATTTCGCTCTGTACAAGAAAAGCACCATCACCCGTCGGGTCGAGCGCCGCATGGCGCTGGCGGGGTTGGAAAGCCTCGATCTCTATAGCCGGCTCTTGACCGAGCATCCCGAGGAAGTCAAAGCCCTGTTCAAGGAGCTGCTGATCAACGTCACCAGCTTTTTCCGCGATCCCGAGGCCTTCGCGGTCCTCAAGGACGAAATCCTGCCCCGCTTGTTCGACTCCCGCCCGGAGGGATCGGTGTTTCGCGTCTGGGTTGCCGGCGGCGCCACCGGCGAGGAAGCCTATTCCATCGCCATGACCGTGCGCGACTATCTCGACGAGACCCGCCAGGACTTTCCGATCCAGATCTACAGCACCGATCTCGACGAGGACGCCATCGCCACGGCGCGGGCGGGAATCTATCCGCCCAACATCGCCCAGGATGTTTCGCCCGAGCGGTTGCGCCGCTTCTTCGTCAAGGACGGCGCCGGCTATCGGATCAAGAAGGACATCCGCGAGATGGTGGTTTTCGCCGTCCAAAACGTCATCAAGGACCCGCCCTTCACCAAGATGGACCTCGTCAGTTGCCGCAATCTGATGATCTATCTGGAAACCGAGTTGCAGAACCGCCTGATTCCGGCCTTGCACTACGCGCTTCGCCCGGGCGGGGTGCTGTTCCTTTCGCCCTCGGAAAGCGTTGGCGTGCACACCGATCTGTTCACGCCGCTTCATCGCAAATGGAAGCTCTACCAAGCCGTTCATTCCAACGCCTCGACCCGCTCCATCATGGCCGCCGGCCTGTCCTGGACGGCAACGGGAACCAGCAAAGCCGCAAAGGAATCGATCCTCATGGCCAAGGAACCCGATATCGCCGACCTGGTGCGCAAGGAGGTGCTGAAATTCTTTTCCCCGGCTTCGGTGCTGACCGATCTTAGCGGAGCCATTCTTTATGTGCATGGGGAGACCGGCCGCTATCTGCGCCCGGCCCCCGGTCATGCCACGCTTAACGTGGTCGAGATGGCGCGCGAGGGGCTGCAATCGGAACTGCGCAACGCCCTTCAATCGGCGGCCAGCCTCGGCGTCCCAACCCTGGGCCGGGAAGTGCCGGTGTTAAGCGACGGGGCGCCCCTCGTCGTCAGCCTCGATGTGCGCCCGGTCTCGGAGCCCGAACTTGGCCCCGGTCTGCTGCTGATCAGCTTTCAGGAGGTCGTTGCCCCGGCGGCAAAGAAGCCGCGGCGGGGCAAGGGGGGCGCGGTCAGCGCCGCGGCCAAGCGCAGCGAGGAGTTCGAGCGCGAATTGGCGCACGCCAAGGCCAACCTCCAGGCGATCATCGAATCGCAACAGACCTCGAACGAAGAACTCAAATCGACCAACGAGGAGCTGCAATCGACCAACGAGGAATTGCAATCGACCAACGAGGAGTTGGAGACCTCGAAGGAAGAGCTGCAATCCGTCAACGAGGAATTGGTGACCGTCAACGCCGAGCTGCAATCGAAGATCGAGCAGCTCACCGACATCCAGAACGACATGAAGAACCTGCTCGACAACATCAATGTCGGCACCATCTTTCTCGACGAGCAATTGATCATCCGCCGCTTCTCGCGCGACGCCACCCGCGTCTATCGCCTGGTCGGCTCCGATGTCGGGCGGCCCTTGGGCGATATCAAATCCGATCTTCGCGGCGGCGATTTGTTGGCCGACGCCCAGGCGGTACTCGATTCCCTGGTGCCCTGCGAGCGCGAGATGGAAACCGCCGACGGCGTTTGGTATCTGGTGCGCATCCAGCCCTACCGCACCATGGACAATGTGATCGAAGGCTTGGTGCTGTCCTTCACCGACATCACCAAGCGCGTCGAGGCGGAAGCGCGCATGCAGGAGGCGCGGGAGCTGGCGGAAGGCATCGTCGATACGGTGCGCGAGTCCCTTCTGGTGCTCGACGATTCGCTGGTGGTGGTATCCGCCAGCCGCTCCTTCTACCGACGCTTCCAGCTTTCGCCCCAGGATGCCGTCGGCCGTTCCCTTCGCGATCTTGGCGTCGGCCAGTGGGACGTTCCCGCCTTCGCCCATGTGCTGGGAGAGGTGGTGCAAAGCAACCGGCCCATTGAGAATTACGTGATCGAGCCGGCCGGTAGCGGGCCAAGGATGGTTCTCAACGCGCGGCCGATCGAAAATCCCGCTGGCGGCAGGCGCTTGATATTGCTGTCGATCGACGTTTGAGGCGGATCGTCGACGCTTGGGCGGATGAAATTATCATTATTCCTAGACTAATGAGAGTATGATGGCCTTGTACCCCTGAGAAGGCGGGCGGCCTTCTGAAAGCGCCCCAATGAGCAACAAGCACAACCTCGCGGTCGAGACGGAGGCACACTATCGAGCCGAAGCGGAAGTCCGGCTGCTTGAGCAGCCGCGCCCAAATGCCGCGGCTGAAGTGCCCGACAAGCTTCTGCACGAACTGCACGTTCACCAGATCGAACTGGAGATGCAGAACGAGGAGCTGCGCCACGCCCAGGCGGCGCTTGAGGAATCGCGCGACCGCTACGTCGATCTCTACGATTTCGCCCCCGTCGGCTACCTCGTCCTGGCCGCCGATGGGCGGATCGAGACCATCAACCTTGCCGGCGCCCGCCTTCTTGGCTCGGATCGGAAGGCAATTCTGCGGCGACGTTTTGCCGATTTGGTAGCGCTTGAGGATCGCGATCGCTGGCATCGCCATCTCCAGGCCAGCCAGGAGGGCGACGATTCGCCCGGCCTGGAATTGGCCTTTATCGCCGGCGACGGCTCGTTCCGTCACGTTCGAATCGATTGCCGGCGCATTTTCGCCCAGGCCAGTCCGAAACTGCGCGTCGCGCTTACCGACATCGACGATCGCGTGCGGATGGAGCAGGAGCAACAGAAAGCGCAGGCAGCCCTGAAGGCCAGCTTGGACAGTCTGATCCATTCGAATGCCGAACTCGAGCGGTTTGCCCATATCGTTGCGCACGACCTGCAAGAGCCGGTGCGCACTCTGGTCTCCTATACGCAGCTCCTCGTCCGCGGCGAAGGCGATCGGCTGTCGGGCCAGGGCTTGGAGTACGCCAACACCATCATCAACGGCGCCTGGCACATGTACCATCTGGTGCAGGGACTGTTCGATTACGCCCGCATCACCCCCACCATCGGCGAATTCGCCGCCGTCGATCTGAATGCGGTCGCAAAGGACGCCCTGCTCCATCTGAAGGAAAAGCTGGAACGTTCCGGCGCCGAGCTGAGCATCGGCCCGCTTCCCGCGGTGATGGGCGATCCGATCCAGTTGTTGCAGCTTTGGCTGCACCTGATTTCGAACGCCATCAAATTCGTTCGGCCCGTGCAAAAGCCGATTGTCAAAATCTCGGCGACGGTCCGAGGGACCGAGGCGACCCTTTCGGTCAAGGATAATGGCATCGGCATCGCGCCGCAATATCACGGGCGGATTTTCGAACTCTTCCGCCATCTGAACGCGCCGCAGAAATATCCCGGCACCGGGATTGGCTTGGCCCTATGCCGACGGATCGTCGAGCGCCATCATGGGCGCATCTGGGTCGAGTCCGAAGAGGGCCAGGGCGCGGTCTTTTCCTTCACCCTGCCTTTGGCTTAGAGCGGCACTAAGATCGTTGTCGCCGGCCGCCGGCATCCGCCATGACGGATCGGCCAGCCCGGCCGCCCCTAGAGCGTCGTGCGTTTAATCTGACGCATATCCGGCTGCCTTGAGATAGTTCCAGCATTCTTCTGGTGAATAGAGTTGGCAGACGTCGCCGATGGCTCTCCAGAGGGCGTCGAAGGTCCGAGCTTTGACGTGCCTGAGA
>JACRPC010000039.1 GCA_016214125.1 Rhodospirillales bacterium
GAGAGTTGCGATCGCCAACAACCGCCTCCAATCGACGGCGGTCCAAGGCGGAAACATTCACCATGATACCTGTTCGCATCCGCCCAGATTCGCACGGATCAATCCCGTCGGGAATCCTATGAATGCGTCAGACCACTAGCCGCCGAAATTCGAGGAGCACGCATGGACCCGCTTGATCTGGCCGCCAAACTCGTCCGCCTAGCCCGCGCCAAGGGCGCCGACGCCGCCGACGCCGTCTGGTCGGAATCGCTGTCGCTGTCGGCGCAATGGCGGATGGGCGCCCTGGAGCAACTCGACCGCGCAGAAACCATCGAGGTCGGGTTGCGCGCCTTCCTGGGGAAGCGTCAGGCGATCGTCTCCACCTCCGACCTTTCCCCGGCGGCGCTCGACGCCTTGGCCGAACGCGCGGTGGCGATGGCCAAAACGGTTCCCGAGGACCCCTGGTGCGGCCTGGCCGATCCCGACGCCTTGTGCCTGGGCAATCCCGATCTCGATCTCGTCGATCCTCAGGAGCCCAGCCCCGATTCGCTGATCGCCCGCGCACGGGCCTGCGAGGAGGCCGCCCGTGCGGTCGAGGGCATCACCAATTCCGAGGGCGCCCAGGCCGGCTGGAGCCGCAGCCGCATGGTGATCGTCGGCACCAACGGCATGGCGCGCCTTCACGCCAGCACCGGCTTTTCCCAATCGGTGGCGGTGGTGGCGGGCGAGGGCACGGCCATGGAGCGCGATTACGATCACGCGGTGGCCACCCATGGGTCCGATCTGCCGGCACCCGAACTCACCGGAACCCGTGCCGGCCGGCGCACCGTGGCCCGGCTCAACCCGCGCAAGATGCCGACCCAGAAGGTGCCGGTGGTCTTTTCGCCCCGCAAGGCGCGCAGCCTGATCGGCCATTTCGCCGGCGCCGTCAACGGCGCCGCGGTGGCGCGCGGCACCAGCTTTCTCAAGGACCGTCTGGGAACCGCGGTGTTCGCCAAGGGCGTCACCATCATCGACGATCCGCTTCGCCCGCGCGGCCTGCGTTCGCACGCCGCCGATGGCGAGGGCATCGCGTCGCGCGAGCGGGCGCTGGTCGAGGATGGGCGGCTGGCCTCGTGGCTGCTCGATCTGCGCTCGGCCCGCCAGCTTGGGATGGAATCGACCGGCCATGCGGCGCGCGGCGTTTCGGCTCCACCCGGACCCGGCGCCAGCAACCTTTTCCTCATGCCGGGCGCCACCCCGCCCGAGACGCTGATCGCCGACATCAAGACCGGCTTTTACGTCACCGATCTCTTCGGCATGGGCACCAACATGCTGACCGGCGATTACAGCCGGGGCGCCGCCGGCTTCTGGATCGAGAACGGCCAGATCGCCTTTCCGGTCAGCGAGGTCACAGTGGCCGGCAACCTCAAGGACATGTTCCAAAACCTGGTGCCGGCCAACGATCTCAGCTTCCTGTTCGGCATCGACAGCCCGACCGTGCGCATCGATGGCCTCACGGTGGCCGGCGCGTGAATCTTGGCCCCGGAGCCGGCCTATGCTAGGGTCCCGCCGATCTGCAACTTCCGGCCATTGATCCTTGTCGAAAAAGCGGAAATTGGTTCTCGACCATTCCACCGGACTCCTGGTCGCCCGTTTGGCGCGCGAGGGCGTGCGCCCCTATTTCGGGCGCATCCTGGCCGCCATCTTTTTCATGGGCGTAACGGCGGCGGCCACCGCGCTGTCGGCCTGGCTGATGGACCCGGTGGTCAACAAGGTCTTCATCGAGCGCCGCCCCGACCTGTTGTGGCCGGTGGGCGCCGCCGTGGTCGGCACCGCCGCCGTCAAGGGCTTAGCCAGCTACGCCCAATCGGCGCTGATGAGCTTCGTCGGGCTGCGCATCATCGCCGACATGCAGATTCGCCTGTTCCGCCATCTGCTGACCATGGACCTCGCTTATTTCCACGCCCACGCCGCCGGGCGGCTGATTTCCCGCTTCACCAACGACGTCAATCTGATCCGCGCCGCGGTGTCGAACGCGTTGGTGAGCGTGGGCAAGGATTCGCTCTCGATCGTCTTTCTGATCGGGGTGATGTTCTATCAGGATTTCTTCCTGGCCGCCGTGTCCTTCTTCGTCTTCCCCTTGACCGTGCTGCCGATCGTGCGGCTGGGCCGGCGCATCCGGCGCGTCACCGCCAATACCCAGGAGGAATGGGGCCTCTTCACCACCCTCTTGAACCAGTGCTTCCAAGGCATTCGGGTGGTGAAGGCCTATGGCATGGCGCTTTACGAATTGGGGCGGTTTTCCGACATCACCGAGAAGGTGTTTAAGCTCAACTACAAGGCCTCGCGCACCCGGGCCTGGTCGAGCCCGATCATGGAAACCTTGGGCGGCGTGGCGGTGACGGTGGTCATCGTCTATGGCGGCGCCCGCGTCATCGAGGGCCAGACCACGGCCGGCGCCTTCTTCTCCTTCATCACCGCGCTCCTCATGGCCTACCAGCCGATGAAGGCTCTGGCGAATTTGAACGCCAATCTTCAGGAAGGGCTGTCGGCGGCGCAGCGGGTGTTCGCCGTTCTCGACACCAAGCCCGAAATCGTCGACGCTCCCGATGCGCCCAAGCTGGCGGTTTCGGGCGGCGCCATCGCCTTCGAAGGCGTCGATTTCGCCTACCAGCCCGATCAACCGGCCTTGAGCGGCATCACCATCGCCGTGCCGGCCGGCAAGACCGTGGCGCTGGTCGGTCCCTCGGGCGCCGGCAAATCGACCTTGCTCAACCTCATTCCCCGCTTCTACGACCCCAGCGCCGGCCGGGTGACCATCGACGGCCAGGACGTGCGCGCCGTGTCGCTGGAATCGGTGCGCCGCTCGATCGCCCTGGTCAGCCAGGAAATCGTGCTGTTCGACGACACGGTGCGCGCCAACATCGCCTATGGCCGGGCCGAGGCCAGCGAAGCCGAAATCGAGGACGCCGCTCGCCACGCCGCCGCGCATGAGTTCATCTTAGGTTTGCCGCAAGGCTACGACACCATGGTGGGCGAGCACGGCGTCAACCTTTCGGGCGGCCAGCGTCAGCGTCTGGCGATCGCCCGCGCCATGCTGCGCAACGCGCCGATCTTGCTCTTGGACGAGGCAACCAGCGCGCTCGACACCGAATCGGAGCGCGCCGTGCAGGCGGCGTTGGAATTCCTGATGCGGGGGCGAACGACGCTGGTCATCGCCCATCGGCTTTCCACGGTGGCCAAGGCCGATCTCATTTACGTGATCGAGTCCGGCCGGGTGGTCGAATCGGGCACCCATGCCCAATTGATCGCCCAGGGCGGCTTGTACGCCCGCCTGTCCGAGCTTCAGTCCACCCAGGCCTCCGACATGGCGGTGCCGGCGTGATCACCCCCAAGCGGCTTGTCAAACGGCTGACCGCCGGCGCCGGAATCCGCGCCACGCTGTGCTGGCTGGCGGCGCAGTATATGCGCTTGGTTTGGGCAACCGGGCGCTGGACGATCGAGGGTGAGGAACATCCCAAGCAATGCTGGGCGGAGAACCGGCCCTTCATCGTCGCCTTCTGGCATGCGCGCCTTCTCATGATGCCCTACGCCTGGACCCATCCCCAGCCGGGCGCCAAGCGGCCGTTCCGCATGCTGATCTCGCAGCACCGCGACGGCAAGCTGATCGCCGACACCGTGGCCCATTTCGGCATCAGCACCATCGCCGGCTCGACCACGCGCGGCGCCGGCCCCGCCTTGCGCGCCCTCTTGAAGACCTTGAAGGACGGCCAGACCATCGGCATCACCCCCGACGGCCCCAAGGGTCCGCGCATGCGCGCCACCATGGGGGTGGTCGGGCTGGCCCGGGCCTCGGGGGCGGTGGTCATCCCGCTCACCTACGCCACCGGGCCGGGTAAGATTCTCGGTACCTGGGACCGTTTCCTGGTGCCGCTTCCCTTCGGGCGCGGCCTCTTCATCTGGGGCCGGCCGATCGCCGTGCCCCGCGACGCGTCCGAAGACGAGCAGGAAGCGCTGCGCGCCGAAATCGAGCACCGCTTGAACGCCATCACCGGCGAGGCCGACGCCCGCATGGGCATCGGCCCGGTCGAGCCCGCTCCGATGCCCGCCGCGAGCCCGTCATGATGCTGGGGCTGTACCGCGCCGCCACCCAGGGCCTGGCGCCGCTTGTCGATCTCTATCTCGCCCAACGCCGACGGCGGGGTAAGGAAGATGGCGCCCGTTTTCCCGAGCGCCGGGGCATCGCCGCCCACCCCCGTCCCGCCGGACCGCTGATCTGGATTCATGGCGCTTCGGTGGGCGAGGCCTTGTCGGCCCTGCCCTTGGTCGAGCGTTTGGCCGCGCGCGCCGCCATCCTCGTCACCACCGGCACCGTCACCTCGGCGGCGCTTCTGGCCGAGCGTCTGCCCGCCAACGCCTTTCACCAATATGTGCCGGTTGATCGCCTGCCTTGGGTGCGTCGGTTTCTCGACTATTGGCGGCCCGATCTCGCGCTGTGGCTGGAATCGGAATTCTGGCCCAATTTGATGCTGGAAACGGCAGCCCGGCGCATCCCCATGGCGCTGATCAACGGGCGGGTGTCCGATCGCTCGCTGGCTTCCTGGCGACGGATGCCGGGCGCCGTTCGCACCTTGCTCGGCTGCTTCGCTTGGGCGCTCGGCCAAAGCGAGGAGGATGCGCGCCGCCTGGCCCTCTTGGGGGCGCGCCACACCGGCTGCGTCGGCAATCTCAAATACGCCGCGCTGCCCCTGCCGGTCGACGAGAGCGGGCTGGCCCGGCTCCAAGCCGAGATTGGCGGCCGGCCGCTTTGGCTGGCGGCCAGCACCCATGCCGGCGAGGAAGCTTTGGCCGCCCGCGTTCAGGCCCGCCTGAAAGCCGAGATTCCCGGTCTGCTCACCCTTGTCGTTCCGCGCCACCCGGCACGCGGCCCGGCGATCGCCCAGGAATTGGCCGCGTCCGGGATGGTGGTGGCGCGGCGCGGTGCCGACCAGCCGATCGCACCCGACACCGATCTATATCTGGCCGACACGATGGGAGAGTTGGGCCTGTTCTATCGCCTGGCGCCGCTGGTCCTGATCGGCAAGACCCTGACGGCGGCGGGCGGGCAAAATCCGCTGGAGGCGGCCAGACTTGGCTGCGCGCTGCTCTGGGGGCCGCGCATGGACAATTTCAAGACCATCGCCGCCCGCCTGGAAGAGGCCGGCGCTGCCCAGGCCGTGGCCGACGAGAACGATTTGGTCGTGAAGCTGCGCCGCCTCTTGGCCGATGCGCCGGAACGCGCCAAGATGGGCGCGATCGGAATTGGGATCGCTCGGGCCGAAGCCGACGTGCTCGACCGCCTGATCGAACGCCTGGCCCCCGATCTTGCGAGGCTCGATGCGCGCCCCTGATTATTGGTTTTCCGACGGACCGCTGGCGATGATCCTGGCCCCCTTGGGCTGGCTCTACGGCCAGGGCACGGCGCTGCGGCGCGCTTTGGCGACGCCGTTCGATTGCGGCCGTCCGGTGATCTGCGTCGGCAATCTGGTGGCGGGTGGCGCCGGCAAGACGCCGGTCGCCCAGGCGATCGCCGACCGGCTGGTGGCGCGCGGCATGACGGTCCATATTTTGCTGCGCGGTTATGGCGGCACCGAGGCCGGCCCCTTGCGCGTCGATCCCACCCAGCACACGGCCCAGAACGTGGGCGACGAGGCGCTTTTGCACGCCCGATCCTTTCCCACCTGGATCGCTCGGGATCGCGCGGCCGGTGCCAGGGTGGCGGTGGCGGCGGGCGCCCAGGTGCTGGTGCTTGATGATGGCCATCAGAACCCGACGCTTGCCAAGACCTTGTCGCTGGTGGTGGTCGATGGCGGTGTCGGCTTCGGCAATCGCCGTCCGATTCCCGCCGGCCCGTTGCGCGAGCCGATCGCCGAGGGCCTGGCACGGGCCGACGCCGTCATTCTGCTTGACGCCGACCGACGCCAGGTGACGGCAACGCTGACCTTGCCGGTGTTGGCGGCCCGTCTGGTTCCCGGCGAAGGTGCCCGCGAACTGGCCGGCCGGGCGGTCGTCGCCTTTGCCGGCATCGGCCGGCCGGAAAAGTTCTTCGATACCCTGGCCGGCCTCGGTTGCCACATCGCCGCCCGCCACGCTTTTGGCGACCACTATCCCTATCAGCGCGACGACATCGAGCCGATCCTGGCCGAAGCGGCCCGGCTCAACGCCGCCGTCGTCACCACCGCCAAAGACGCGGTGCGCCTGCCCGTCGATCTGCGCGCCCGGGTGACGGTGGTGCCGATCGAGGCGGAATGGGCCGACGAAACGGCGCTCGACCGCCTGCTGGATCGCGCGCTTGGCCATGCGTAAATTCCTGCGCCGCTATCTTGGCTATCCTCTGGAGGGGCTGGGCGCCGCCTTGCTCTATGGCCTGCTGACAATCCTGCCGACCGATGCCGCTTCGGCCTTGGGCGGCTGGTTCGGGCGCAGCTTCGGCCCCTGGATTCCGCTCAGCAACCGGGCGCGTGGGAATCTGCGGGCCGCCTTTCCCGAAAAAGGCCCGGCCGAGATCGAGGCGCTGGTCAAGGCGATGTGGGACAATCTGGGCCGCACCATCGGCGAGTATCCGCATCTCGACGACATCGATTTCAGCGGCGCCGACGGCCGCATCGTCTATCACGGCCTTGAGCATGTCGACGCCCTGCGCGACGACGGCCAGCCCGGCATCTTCTTTGCCGCCCATCTTGCCAATTGGGAAATCTGTTCCTGCATCACCACGGAGCGCGGGCTGCCTCTGATGCGCATCTACCGCGCCGCCAACAATCCCTTGGTGGAATGGATCTTCCGCGCCGGACGGAAAAACATCTTAGGCAAGCTGGTGCCGAAGGGCGCCGACGGCGGCCGGCAATTGATTGCCGAAATGCGCGAGGGCGGCCATATCGGCCTGCTGGTCGATCAGAAAATGAACGACGGCATTCCCGTGCCCTTTTTCGGCCGGCCGGCGATGACCGCCGCCGCCCTGGCCCGTCTGGCGATTCGCTTCGGCTGTCCGCTGGTCGGCTGTCAGATGGTGCGCAAGAAAGGCGCCCGTTTCGAGGCGTTCTTTACGCCCCCCTTCACCTTCCCCACGACCGGCGACACCGAAGCCGATCTGTTGGCGGCGATGACCGAAGTCAATCGAATCATCGAGGGTTGGGTCCGCCAAAACCCCGCCCAGTGGCTGTGGCTGCACCGCCGCTGGCCGGATTGACGCAGCTTCCGTTCAGCACCAGCAGATATTCCTGTTCGGGCCGGCCGCAGGCGGCGTCGGGCTGGCGGTTGCCCGCAAGCTTGCCGATTTCGTTGCGCATCTCCCGCTGCCAAACGCCCCGGAACACCACGCAAGGATAACGCGCGACGACATCGGCCAATTCCACCCGCTCGTCCCAGCGTTTGAGATGGCCGGTGAAGAAATTCATGAAATATTCGTCGGCGCTCTTGGCCTGGGCCTTCAGGGCCGATCCCCAGCGCCAGCCGGCCATCATGTCGCCCATGAAGAGCGCGTAGGATGGGTTGGAGGCAAAATCGAAATAGACCTTGGCGCAGGCGGCATAGGACTGCATGTCGATGGCGCGTGCGTTGCGTTTCCAATCGGCCCGCTCGCTCAAATCTTGAATGAAGGACAGAATCCGCAGGCCCGCCACCGCCACCAAGAGAACGATCCAGGTTTGGCGCCAATGCGGCCACCAGCCCGACAGCCGTTCGCCCAGCACCAGCACCAGGGCCGCCTGGGCGCCGGTCAACGCCACCGCCGGAATCATGTAATAGGCGATCGGATATTTGGCCACCAAGAGCGCCTGGGCGATCTGGGCCAAGGTGAGGCCGGCCAGCGCCGCCCAGGCAGGCGTCCAGCGATCGATTCCCCGGCGCACGCGCCGCATCTGCCAGACGAGAGCGCCCAAGGCCAACAGCAGCACGACGTCGAACACCGGTTTGCCGGCGAAGACCTTGGCCAGATTGGCGGGGTATTTCGACCAGGCAACAAAGCTGGCCTCGCCCGAACCGTAGGCGCCGCTGCCCACCGCCATCTTGGCGAAATAGGCGACCGAGACCGACCAATTGGCCAAGGCCGGCGCGACGAAGATCAGAAAGAAGCCGACCACCGCCACGCCATAAAGCGCAACCCAGCGCGGCCGAGCGAGCAGAAAGAGTGGCGCCAGCGCGATCGGCAGGAAGTGAAGTTTGGCGGCAATGCCCAAACCGGCGCAGGCGGCGAAACCCAGCGTGTAGCGCTTGGGCTTGGCGGCGATGCCCTGACGCGCCGCCGCCAGCATGAGCGCCGCCATCAGAGTGGCGGCCAGAAGCAGCAGGGGCTCGGGCTTAACCTGATAGGCGTGTTTGATCAGGAACAAGGTGGCGAAGGGCGCCGTCTGCGCCACCAGGGCCGGAAGCAGGCTGCCAAAGGCGGCGAAGGCCGCCAGCCCCAGCAGATAGAGCGCCGCGCCATCGAGCCAGACGATCACCGTGCTGGCGATCTTCAGATAGCGTTCGGGATCGGCCAGCACCAGGGCGTTGATGCCGGCGCCGGCGGTGAACGGATGCGAGAGCCCGATGACCAGCGCCACCAGGCTTTGCACCGGCGTGCCGGGATGAAAGACGTCGGCCGGCGTTTCGCCATTCAAGATGGTCAGGCCGTTCAAGAGATAGAAATAGGAGGGATCGACGTTGAACCACAGCCAGAAGGGCAGGGCGTGATAGCGAAAAATCAGCGTCAGCACCAGAAACGCGAGCGGCAGAGCGCCGAGCACGATCCAGGCCCCGCCGCGCGGCTCGGTGGTCGGGGCGGAACTCATCTCAATGGTCGCGATGGGCGGCAAAGGCGATTTTGTCGAGCCAGCCCAGAAGCAGCGCCGAGATGACGAAGACCATATGGATCGCCATCATGAGCACGAGCTTGTCGTTGCCGATATCCTCGACATTCATGAAGGCCTTCAGAAGGTGGATCGACGAGATGGCGACGATCGAGGCCGCCACCTTGAGCTTCAAGGTGCCGGCATCGACCTTGCCCATCCAGGCCGGGCTGTCGCCCGTTTTCGCCGTCTCGATGGTGGAGACGAAATTCTCGTAGCCGCTTAGGATCACCATGACGATGAGATTGCCGACCAGCACGATGTCGATCAGGCTGAGCGCGCCCAGGATGAGCGCGCTTTCGCCGTCGGTGAACAGGCGGGCAAACAGGTGCCATGCCTCGACGAAGAAGCCCAGGCCAAGCGCGATCAGAATCGCCGCCAGCCCGAGATAAAAGGGCACCAGAAGCCAGCGGCTGGCAAAGAGAATGCTCTCGATCGCCCGTTCGAGGCGACGGGCGAAGCGGGCGGCTCCGTTCATCGTCTAGCCGGTCTTGGCCATGCTGGGACGCGCCTTCATCCGCTCCCACCAGCCCTTGAGCCAGGCGTGCGACTCCAACAGGCCCGGCCCCTCGGGCGTCAGCAGAAGGTAGTTGAGGATCGGCGCAAACAGGCAATCGGCCAAGGTGACGGAATCGCCCACCAGGAATTGGCCGCCGCCGGCCAGGCGTTCGATCTCGGCCAGACAAGTCTTGGCGCGCGGGATGGCGGCAGCCACCACCGCCTCGTCGGTCTGGCCGCCGCGCTTGGGCTTGAAGACGCGCTCGACCGCGATCTTGCCGATCATGGCGTCGTTGGCGTAGCTGTCGACGATACCGATGATCTGGTTCATCCGCGCCTGGGCCTTGGGCTCGGCCGGCACCAGCTTGGGACCGGGCAGAACCTGATCGATGTAACGGATGATGGCGTCGGTCTCATAGAGCTCGAAGCCGTCATACTCGAAGGCCGGCACCTTGATGAAGGGATGGCGCTTGGCGTGCATCGCCTTCTTGCCCTCCTTGTCGGTGGCGGGCGTGCTGATGTCGGCCATGTCGTAGTCGCAGCCCTTCTCTTCAAGCGCCAGACGCACGGTGCGGCAATAGGTGCTGAAGGCGGGTCCATAGACGATCGGCTTAGCCATGCGGCAATCTCCTTTGCGGGTGGGCCGGGAAACCCTACGCGGCCCCGCCTCGGGTTTCAAGGCTTGAGGGCAAGCGCCAATTCCGGATCGAGCCGGACCTCGAACCAGGCCAGCCCCCAATGGAGATGGGCGCCGGTGGCGCGGCCCGAGGCGCCGATGGCGCCGATCGGATCGCCCTTCTTCACTGTCTGGCCCGGCTGGACTCGGATGGCGCTCAGGTGGGCGTAAAGGCTGGACAGGCCAAGACCGTGATCGATCATCACCGTTTGGCCCGTAAAAAAGAGGTCAGGTTCAACCAACGAGACCACGCCATCGGCCGCTGCCCAGACCGGCGCGCCCACCGGCCCGGCAATGTCGAGCCCGACATGCGGGGCGCGCGGCTGGCCGTTGAGAATCCGCTGGCTGCCGAAAATGCCGCTCACCCGGCCCTCGGCCGGCAAGATGAATCCCGAGGCGAAGCCGGCCAGGGGCGTGGTCTGGGCGCGGGCCGCCGCCAGACGGGCGTTTTCCTCCTTGATGCGCTCCAAAGTCTGCGGATCGGGGGTGACTTTCTTTTCCGGCAAGCCGTCGATGCGCTGGATATCCCAGCGGCGCGCCGTTACCGCCAAGCGAAAGGTCTCGGGCGGCTGGGCCGGCGATTCCACCCGCAGAACCGCTTCCGGCCTGGCCTCACGCCCGAAGCCCAGCAGAAAACGGCCATCGGCGGCGACCGGCACCTTTTGGCCGTCGAGAGTCACCTGGGCTCCGGGAAGGCTGTGGCCGATCACCAACCCGCCCTGGGTGAAGGAGCCGGAAAACATGGTCTCGGCCCAGGCCGGCCCCGCCGCCAGCAGGACAAGAATCAACGCCGCCAATCTCACAAGAGCGATCCTTGCTGGCCCGATCCGCTGGCGGATTTGCGCGGCTTGGTCCCCGCCCCGACCTGGACCGCCACCGAACCATCGTGAAAGCTCACCTGCCAGCGCGCGCCGGCTTGGGCGTCGGCGGCCTTGGAAACCACATGGCCCGAATCGTCCTGCACCAAGGCGTAGCCGCGCGCCAGCACCGATTGGTGGGAAAGCATCTCCAGCATCGCCGCGATTCGCTCCAGCCGCGCCTGGCGATCGGCCAACAGGCGGGTGGTGGCGTGGCCAAGCGTCAGGGCCGGGCGTTCCAGGCACCGCTCCTTGAGGGCGATCACCTCGCGGGGCGAACGCAGGCCGCCGGCCAACGCCGCCAAGCGACTCCCTCGCTCGCGCAAAAAGCCTTGAGTGGCCTGGATCAGGCGCTCGCTTCGTTCGTCGAGCTTCTGCGCCGCCTCCTCGACCAGGCGTTCGGGCCTTGGCAGGCCACGCCCCAGCGCGTCGAGATGGCGGGTTTCCTCGCCGATCCGCCGGCCGATGGCGCCGGTGAGGCGAGCGCCCTTTTCCTGCACCCGGGCTAAAAGATCGTGGCGCACCGGCACCGCCATCTCAGCGGCGGCGGTGGGCGTGGGCGCCCGAACATCGGCGGCAAAATCGATCAGAGTGGTGTCGGTCTCGTGGCCGACCGCCGAAATCAGCGGAATGGCCGAACGCGCCGCGGCGCGGACCACAATCTCCTCATTGAAGGCCCAAAGATCCTCGATCGAGCCGCCACCGCGTGCCACGATCAGCAGATCCGGGCGCGGCACCGGCCCGCCGGATGCCAGGGCGTTGAAACCGTCGATCGCCCGGGCGATCTGCTCGGCGGCGCCCTCACCCTGCACCGCCACTCCCCAGACCAGAACATGGCGGGGAAAACGGTCGGCCAAGCGGTGCAGGATGTCGCGGATCACCGCCCCGGTGGGCGAGGTAACGATGCCGATCACCCGGGGCAGGAAGGGCAATGCCTTCTTGCGCACCCCATCGAACAGGCCCTCGGCGGCCAATTTCTTCTTGCGCTCCTCAAGCAGCTTCAGGAGCGCGCCCTGCCCGGCCAACTCCATCGCCTCGACAACAAGCTGGTATTTCGAGCGCCCGGCATAGGTGGTGAGGCGGCCGGTGCAGACCATCTCCAGCCCATCCTCGGGCTTGGCGGCCAGGCGGGCTGCGGTACCCTTCCAGCAGACGGCGTCGAGAACCGAATCGGCGTCCTTGAGGGCAAAATAGAGATGGCCCGAACCGTGGCGCTTGAAGCCCGAGATTTCGCCCCGCACGCGCACCAGCGCATAGGCCTCTTCGACCGTGCGTTTGAGGGCGAGCGAGATTTCGCTCACCGTGAATTCGGGCAGGTTGGGGCGGGACTGTTCGCTCATGCGGCCCCTATGATACAAGAGCCGGGGCGGGAACAACCAGGGAAAGTGAATCATGCGGGTGCTGGTGGTGGGATCGGGCGGGCGCGAACACAGCCTGTGCTGGAAGCTCAAGCAATCGCCCTTGCTGACCAAACTCTATTGCGCGCCCGGCAACGCCGGCATCGCCGCCGAGGCGGAACGGGTGCCGATCGGCGTCGAGGACATCGCCGCCCTGGTCGAATTCGCCAAAGCCCAGGCGATCGATCTGGTGGTGGTGGGACCCGAGGCACCTCTGACGATGGGATTGGCGGATCGGCTGCGCGAGGCCGGCGTCAAAGCCTTCGGCCCCTCGGCGGCGGCCGCCGTGCTGGAGGGCTCGAAGGGTTTCATGAAGGACCTGGCGGCGCAGATGGGCATTCCCACCGCCTGGTACCGGCGCTTTTCCAGCGCCAAGGCGGCATTGGCCTTCGTGCGCGACCAAGGCGCGCCGATGGTCGTAAAGGCCGATGGGCTAGCGGCCGGCAAGGGCGTGGTAATCGCCCATACCGTCGATGAGGCTTTGGCCGCCATCGAGGCGATGATGGTGAAGCGCGAGTTCGGCACCGCCGGCGCCGAGATCGTCATCGAAGAATTCCTGTCCGGCGAGGAGGCAAGCTTCTTCGCCCTGGTCGACGGCACCACCGCCCTTCCCCTGGTCGCCGCCCAGGATCACAAGGCGGTGGGCGATGGCGACACCGGTCCCAACACCGGCGGCATGGGCGCCTATTCGCCGGCGCCCATCGTCACCCCGGCGATGGAATCGCAGATCATGCGCCGGATCATCCTGCCGGCGGTGCGCGGCATGGCCGAGGCCGGCCGCCCCTTCACCGGGGTGCTGTTCGCCGGCCTGATGATCGACAAGAACGGTCCCAAGCTTCTCGAATTCAACGTCCGCTTCGGCGATCCCGAATGCCAAGTGCTGATGGCCCGTTTGGACAGCGACCTTCTGCCGATCCTCGCGGCCGCCGCCGAAGGCCGCCTGGATTCCGTCGCCGTCACCTGGAGGCCCGACGCCGCCCTGGTGGTGGTGATGGCCGCCAGGGGCTATCCCGGTCCCTACGCCAAGGGTAGCGAAATCCGCGGCCTAGACAAGGCGGCGGCGGTGAAGGGCGTCACGGTCTTCCATGCCGGCACCGAGGCCACGAACGGCACCCTCACCGCCCAGGGCGGGCGGGTGCTGGGGATCACCGCCCGCGCTCCCACGGTCGCCCGGGCGCAGGCCTTGGCCTATCAGGCGGTGGACGCGATCGATTGGCCCGACGGGTTCTGCCGGCGCGACATCGGTTGGCGCGCCCTCGGCGACAGCCCTAAGCCCGGACGCGGGGCCGAATGAAGGTGTCGTGAAAGACCTCGGCCGACAGCGGCCGGGAGAAGAAATAGCCCTGGAGGAAATCGCAACCTTCGGCGACCAGGAAGCGGCGCTGGCCCTCGGCTTCGATTCCTTCCGCCACGACCTCGAGCCCCAGACCGTGCGCCATGGCGATGATCGCCCGGGTGAGCGTGGCGGCGCTGGCATCGTCCTCGATGCCGGCGACGAACGAGCGGTCGATCTTCAGGGTGTCGAGCGGGAAGCGGCTTAGATAGCTGAACGAGGAATAGCCGGTGCCGAAATCGTCGATCGACAAGCGTACGCCCAGAGCGCGCAGCGCGTCGAGCGTGCGCCGGCTGTCCTGGCTGTCGTCCATGATCAGCCGTTCGGTGATCTCCAGTTCGAGCTGCTCGGGCGCCAGAGCGTAGCGATCGAGAATGGCCTGCACCTCGTCGACCAGACCCAGGCCGCGGAACTGGTTGGCGGCGACGTTGATGGCGATGACGAGCGGACGGCCCAGGGTCTTGCTCCAGCCGCCGATCGTTCTGGCCGCCGTATCGAGCACCCAGGCGCCGATCGACAGGATCAGGTTGGTTTCCTCGGCGATGGCGATGAAATGGTCGGGCGGCACCGCCCCCAGGTCCGAACTCGACCAGCGGATCAGGGCCTCGGCGCCGATCAATTCGCCGGTGCGGGCTTCGATCAGAGGCTGGTAGTGAAGGGTGAATTCCTCGCGCTCAAGCGCGTGGCGCAGGGCGTTCTCGACTTCGACGCGGCGGATGGTCGATTGCAGCAGATCGGGCGTGAACAGGTGCCATTTGCTGCGCCCGCCGGCCTTGGCGAAATACATGGCGGCATCGGCGTTCTGCAACAGGAGATGGGGATCGGTGCCGTGTTCGGGCGCCAAGGTGATGCCGACGCTGGCGGTAAGGTAGATTTCGCGGTTGGCGTGGAAAAAGGGCTCGGTAAAACTGTTGACGATGCGGGTGGCGACCCGCTCGACCTCGTCGATCTCGCGCACGCCGGGCAGGATCAGCAGAAATTCGTCGCCGCCCAGCCGGGCCAGGGTTTCGGCCGTCGAAATCGACATCGACAGGCGCGAGGCCGCCTGGCGCAGCACCATGTCGCCCACGGCATGACCCAACGTGTCGTTGACGTTCTTGAAGCGGTCGAGGTCGATGAACAGCACCGCCACCCGGCCACCTTTGCCGGCCACCTCCTTTAGGGCTTTGTCGAGCCGATCGAGCGCCAAGCGGCGATTGGGCAGATCGGTCAAATGGTCGTATTGGGCCTGATAGACCAGGCGCTCCTGGTATTTCTTGAAGAGCGTGATGTCTTCCTTCACGGCAACGTAATTGGTCACCCGCCCATCGGGGCCGCGCACCGGGCTCACCACCACCGATTCCCAGAAGAGCGTGCCGTCCTTCTTGCGGTTGAGAAGCTCGCCTTGCCATTCCTGGCCTTGGCGGATGGTTTCCCACAGGTCTTGATAGACCTCGATCGGCATCTTGCCCGACTTCAATAAGCGGGGCGATTGGCCGAGCACTTCGTTTTCCGCATAGCCGGAAAGGGTCAGGAATTTGGGATTGACGTATTCGATGCGACCTTGGGGATCGGTGATCATCACCGAGACCGGACTTTGCTCGACGGCGCGGAACAGCTTGCGCCGCGAATCCTCGACCCGCTCGCGCTCGTATTCGGCCTCGATCCAGCGACCGATCATGAACAGAAGTTGCCGCCACTCCTCGGACAGTTCCACCGGCCGGTCATGCACGGCAAACATGTGACCGATCAGGTGGCCGTCATGATCGAAGAAGGGCACGCCGACATAGGCTTCGGCGCCCATGTCAACCAACGCCTTGTCCTCGGGAAATTGCTGGGCGACGCCATGGTCGTGAAAGCAGAAGCGGCGGTCCTGGAACACCGCCTCGCAAGGCGTTCCGGGCAGGCGGTAGCCGAAGGGGACCCGGAATCCGCCATCGTGCCAAACCGCCAGCACCCGGACGGTGATGCCGTCCTCGGCCAGCAGACCGATGCCCGCCATGCGGAAATCGAGGCCGACGGCGATCGCCTGCGCCGCCTTCTCGGCAAAGCTCAAACCCCTTGTCTCGGGGCTGATGAGCACGTCCATCGCCTCGGCGCGGCGCTTGAATTCGGTGATGTCGAAATAGGTGGAAACGGTGCCGCCGGCCTGGGTTCGCCGCTCGGCCACCCGCAGCACCGGCCCGCTTGCCATTTCGATGTCCATCGTCCCTTCCGCCCGACGGTGATAGGCCAGACGGCGGGCGAGGAACGCGTCGATTTCGGCCGCGCTGCCGGAGTAATGCCCTTCTTGGGCGATCCCGCGCAGGAACTGTTCGAAATCGGTACCAGGCTGGAGAAAGGTTTGCGTGTTCGCCGTGGTGCCGATCAGGGTGGCGTATTTCGAATTGCCGTAAACATAGCGATCCGCCCCGTCCCACACCGCCACCGGCTGCACCAAGGCTTCGATGGCGTCGGTCAGCAGCTCGCGGCTCTTGGCCTCGGCCTCGGCCTTTTCCACCGCCAGACGTTCCATGGCGACGACATGATCCTTGAAGACCTGGAGCATGTCGGCCATCTCGCCGATTTCGTCGTTGCGCTTCTTGAGCGCCAAGCGAAAGCCGATGTCGCCCTGGGCGACGTGGCGCAGCGCCTCGGTGATGGCGACGATCGGGCGAATCAGATGGCTGGCCGCCCAAAAGCCGGCCAGACTGACGAGCAGGGTGATGCCAAGACCGAACAGAGCGATCTTGTTGCGCAGAAGGGTGATCGGCCGATAGGCAACATCGGATTCGGCAACGGCATGGAGCTGCCAGCGCGGATCGGCCAGACGCCCCTGCTCCCAAGAAGCCGTGGTGCCGTGCAGGAAGGCGCGTCCGCCCAGTTCAAAGGGATGGGGGCTGCCCCGGGCGTGGGTTTCGACGAAATCGTGGCCGGGATGGCGGGGTTCGAAGAAGGCCTCGCCGTAAAGCGGCGCCCGGGTCGCGGCGTCGACCAACACCAATCCCATCTTCTCGCTTTGCAGCTCGCCCAGAATCGTCGCCTGCGAAAGCTGGTCGCGGAAATTCTGCCATTCGATCAGGCCGACCAGAACGCCGATGATCACATCGGGATCATAGGCGGCGCGGATCGGCTGCGCCAAGGTGATGCCCCGCCGGCCGATCTGGGGATGGTCCTCGACCCGTCCCTGATAGGACCGACCCGCCATCGGGTCGGTGAATATCGGTTGATCGGCAAACGCGGTGCCACGGGCAATCTTGGCGGTGGTGGTTGCCACCACCTGGCCCTTCTCATTGAGGACGTAGAGATCGGAAAAATGGGTAAAGTGGGTGATGAGTTTCTGGATTTCGGCCTGGATGGCGCGGTCATGGTCGTCAATCAGCACGTCTTGCATGCTGAACAGCGTCGCCCAGGAGGTAAAATCGAGCGCCGCCTCGCCCAGGCGGGTCATCAGATTGTTCATCGCCTCGGCGGAATGGGCCTCAAGCTGATCGCTTACCACTGTCTGCAGGGTCTGCTTAATCAACTGGAACGACAGCAGAAGCACCAGAACAATGGCCGCCAGGGCGGCCGCCAGATGCGACAGAACCGATTTGGTCTTAATGTTCATGGTCGGCTTCGCGTATCGGGTTCTCGTGTCTCCTTCGTGCCGTCAACCCGCAGGATTTATCGATGGTCTTTTGGGGGCTTGTATCAGGTGGCAACCCGGCCGACAAGACCGGAAACCGTCATAGCCTCCTTCCTTATCACCCCTGTACCTTCGCCCGGGACGGCCCGATAATGCGGACACGATGGCAAAGACGCAGGGAACCGTATGGCGGCGATGGGGCGCGATGGTAGCGCTCTTCATCCTGCTCGGCTGTGCCGAGGATCGGCCGGAGGCGCCGCTCAACGGCGATTCCACTTTTCCCGCCCTCGAGGCGGAAGCGGTGTTCGCCGCCGGCTTTTCGGCGATCGGCGAGCGCTACATCGACGAGGTGGCGCTGGCGCCGATCGCGCTTGAGGGCGTGGGTGGCCTGGCCTCCATCGATCCCGAGCTGGCGCTCACCGCCGCCGACGGCTTGGTCCGCATGACCTTTGGCGAGGTCCGAACCGAAGAGATTCGCCGCCCCGCCGAGACCGATGCCCGCGGCTGGGCCAGATTGGCGGTCCGCGCGATTCTGGCGGCGCGCGAGGTTTCGGAGGCGGTGCGCGCCGCCTCGCCGGAAAAGCTGTACGAGGCGGTGTTCGACGCCGCCTTGGCCCGGCTCGACGTCTTTTCCCGCTACGCCGGCGCCGAAGAAACCCGGCGCCTGCGTACCCAGCGCGACGGCCAGGGCGAGATCGGCATTCATTTCCGCAAGATGAGCGGCGGCGCGGAGATCACCTTGGTGGTTCTGGAATCGCCGGCAGCGCGGGCGGGGCTGCGCGCCAACGACCTCATCCGGCGCATCGACGGCATCGAAATCGACCCCTTGGACGAGGCGGACATCGCCCGCCGGCTGGCGGGCGCGGTCGGCAGCACCGTCCGCCTCGATCTCTTGCGCGACCAGGACGGGCGCGAAGAGAGCCTGGCGCTTGAACGCGCCCTGGTCGTGCCACCCACCGTGGTCGCGGAGCGGCGCGAGGACCTGCTGTTGCTTCGGGTGTCCGGCTTCAACCAGGGCACCGCCGCCCTGGCGGCCGACAAGCTGGCCCAGGCGCGCAAGACCGCCCCGCGCGGCGTGATCCTTGATCTGCGCGGCAATCCGGGCGGGCGCTTGGACCAAGCGGTGGCGCTGGCCGACCTGTTCCTCACCCAGGGCCGCATCGTCGCCACCCGCGGCCGCCATCCCCAGGCCAGCCAGAATCACGACGCCACCGAGGACGACGCGGCGCCCGGCCTGCCCTTAGCGGTGCTGATCGACGGCCGCTCGGCCTCGGCGGCCGAAATCGTCGCCGCCGCGCTTCAAGATCGCGGCCGCGCTGTTCTGGTGGGCACCAACAGCTATGGCAAAGGCCTGGTGCAGACCATCGTCGATCTGCCCAACGGCGCCGAGATCACGCTCACCTGGTCGCGCTATCACGCGCCCTCGGGTTACACCCTGCATGGGTTGGGGGTGTTGCCCACCATCTGCACCAGCGCCCAGGCCGGCAATCGGGGCGGCCTTGCCCCCCTGCTGGCCGGCGACGGGGCGGCGGCACGGGTGCTGGCGCTTTGGCGGACCATGGGCGCCAACGCCACGCCACAACGGCTTCGCCCCCTGCGCGAGGCCTGCCCGGGCGAGGAGCGGGCGGGCGCCTTCGACGAAGAGATCGCCAAGCGCCTGATCTTGGAGCCCGGCCTGTACGCCAAGGCCCTAACCTTGACCGGATCGACCTCAATCCGGCCTTGACAGGGCTGCGTTTCGCGCTATGTTCGCGGCCCGGGATCGACCCCGAGCCTTTCGTGGAGACTTTCGATGGCCAAGCCCGCCACCGTTCTCATCAAGCTGGTCAGCACCGCTGACACCGGCTATTTCTACGTCGCCAAGAAGAATCCGCGCACGACGACCGAAAAGCTCGAACTCAAGAAGTACGATCCGGTGGTGCGCAAGCACGTGCCCTTCAAGGAAGCCAAGATCAAGTAGAGCGGCCCGCATCCCGGCCCTTTTCACGCCCGCCGGCCGCCCGGCGGGCGTTGTCGCTTTTGGGCGGGCGTGTATACTCGGCCCCCATGAAATTCCGAACGCTCGCCTTCGTCGCCGCCGAAAACGAAACCGCGCAAGCGGCGCGCCGGCGTCTGTGCGCGCTCTACCCGAACGTCGCGCCGGACGGCGCCGATGTCGTGGTGGCGCTGGGCGGCGACGGCTTCATGCTGGAAACCTTGCACCGTGCCCTGCCGCGCGCCACGCCCATCTACGGCATGAATTGCGGCAGCGTCGGCTTTCTCATGAACGGCTACGACGAAACCCGCCTTCCCGAGCGCCTGGAAGCGGCCCAACAGGTCACGCTCCATCCGCTGCGCATGACCGCCCGCAGCCTCGACGGGCGCGTCCAAGAGGCGGTCGCCATCAACGAGGTCTCGTTGCTGCGCGAGACCCGCCAGGCGGCGAAGATCCGCATTCTGGTCGACGGGGTGGTGCGGCTGGCCGAACTGATCTGCGACGGCATTCTGGTCGCCACCCCGGCCGGCAGCACCGCCTACAACCTCTCGGCTCACGGCCCAATTCTGCCGATGGGCGCCGCCCTGCTGGCCCTGACGCCGATCAGCGCCTTTCGCCCGAGGCGCTGGCGGGGCGCCCTCTTGCCCCACGACGCAACGGTCGATTTCGAGATTCTGGAAGAATCCAAACGCCCGGTCAGCGCGGTCGCCGATTTCACCGAAGTGCGCGACGTCGCCAAGGTCACGGTGCGCGAGGACCGCTCGCTCAATCTGTGCCTGCTCTTCGATCCCGAACACGATCTGGAAGAGCGGATTCTCGCCGAGCAGTTCACGTCTTAAGGCGATTTAAGGCGATTATCCAGAATTTCTTGGTGGAATCTCAAAGCTCTGCGCCTATAGGTTGCGAGACAACCGAAGAGGCGCTAGTCTGCTCCTCAAGGCAAATAAGCAAAATATAATATGCGGCAACCCTCTAAGGCCGGTGTCGTCGCGGGCTAGGTATGTCGTCGTTTCGAGGAAACGCATGAAGGATTGGCTGGCCGGGCTGCCCAAGAAGGAGTTGCTTGCCGTTCTCGACCTTCTTGTCGAGGGCAGCCGGGAAGCGATTCTGGCGCTTGATGGCGAAGGCCGGATCGAGGCCGTGACGCCCAAGGCCCTCCTCCTGCTCGACCGACCGGATGACGAACTGATCGGTCGCGCGCTGGTCGATTTCCTTCCCGATCTCGAGGGCCTAACGTCCGCCGCCAATCTTGGCACCGTCTATCGTCGGCCATCCGGCCGGGTGTTGACGATCGAGATCGCCGACGAGCGCATCGACGCCAACCGCCGCTTGGTGCGCCTGACCGAGATCGGCGAGCCGCGTGTCGCCAACGGGTCGCTCAACGCCCAGCCGGAATGGTTCTCGACTCTGATGGATTCCATCCCCGATCTGGTCTGCCTCAAGGACGGCGAGGGCCGCTGGCTGATGGCGAACGCGGTCATGGTCGGCCTAATGGGCTTGCGCGGCATCGATTACTACGGTCGCACCAACCGCGATCTGGCGCTCAAGGTGCCTCATCTGGCGGACGTCTATCAGCGTTGCCTGGACGGCGACGAACAGGCCTGGAGCCTGGGCCGGCCGATGCCGATCGAGGAGATCCTGATCGATCCCCAGGGGCGGGAGCGCGTCTTCGATCTGGTCAAGGTGCCGCTCTATTACGCCGACGGCGCCCGCAAGGGTTTGGTGGTGGTGGGCCGCGACGTCACCGAGCGCAAGCAAAGCCAGGAGAAGATCCTTCATCTCGCCCACCATGACGGCCTGACCGGCCTGCCCAACCGCGCCCTGTTCCGCGAGCGCTTGGCCCAGGCGATCGCCCAGGCGCGCCGCTCGGGCAGCTTGGTAGGGCTTCTCTTCCTCGATCTCGACAAGTTCAAGGACATCAATGACACGCTGGGCCACAATATCGGCGATCTCCTTTTGCAAGCGGTGGCCGATCGTTTGCGCCAGGAGCTGCGCGAATCCGATACGGTGGCAAGGCTGGGCGGCGACGAGTTCGCCGTCATCCTGACCGGGCTTGACCAGGCCGACGGCGCCAGCCGGGTCGCCGATGCCCTGGTACGAACCGTCGCCAATCCCTACCGACTGGACGGCCACGACGTGGTCACCAGCACCAGCATTGGCATCACCCTCTTTCCCAACGACAGCGACAATCTCGATCAGCTCTTGAAAAACGCCGACCTGGCGCTCTACCGCTCGAAGGCCGCGGGCCGCAACGCCTGGCATTTCTTCATTCGTGCCATGGACGACGAGGCCTTGGCGCGCAAGCGTCTGGAACAGGATCTGCGCACGGCGATTACCTTGAACGAACTCACGCTGGCCTATCTGCCCTTTGTCGAGGCGAAGAGCGGCAGGGTGATCGGCGCCGAGGCGTTGCTGCGCTGGGATCACAAGGAGCGGGGGCCGATCGGTCCCAACGAATTCATCCCCTTGGCCGAGCGCAGCGATCTGATCGTACCCTTGGGCCGCTGGGTGCTGCGCGAGGCCTGCCGCCAAGCCAAGCTCTGGCAGGAGCTGGGGCTGGGCGATTTGCCGGTGGCGGTCAATTTGTCGCTCGCCCAATTCCGCAGCAACGATCCGGTCGGCATGGTCGAACAGGTGCTGGCGGAAACCGGGCTGGCGCCCCACCTGCTCAAGCTCGACATCACCGAGGGCGTGGCGTTGCGCGACATGCAGACCGCCGCCCAGGCCTTGGAAAAGCTGATGGCGATGGGCGTGGGCGTGGCGCTCGACGATTTCGGCACCGGGCGGTTGTCCCTGGCCGATCTGCGCCGCTTCCCGCTTTCCAAACTCAAGATCGACCGCTCGTTCGTCGAGGAAATCGGCAGCCAGTCGGGCAACATCATCAAGGCGATCGTCAATCTCGGCCATTCGCTGGGCGTGACGGTGGGCGCCGAGGGCGTGGAAACGACCGAGCAGATGGACTTCCTGCGCCGCCACGCCGTCGACGAGATCCAGGGCTATCTGGTCTCGAAACCGCTGTCGGCCGACGACTTCGCCCGCCTCGCCTGCGCGCCCCATCCCGAGTGGCGCCAAGCCAACGGATAGGTTATCCTTTCCGCATGATCGACATGAACCGCCGCCGCTTCCTGATGGCCTCGACGGCCGGACTGCTTCTGTGGCCCCTTGGGGCCCAAAGCGCCGAGGCACCGGCCAAAAAGGACAAGCCCAAATCCGAGTCGGCGAAAGACGACAAGCCCAAGGACGCCAAGGCGAAGGAGGATTCGGAAACCTTCTCGCAAAACGAAATCCTGGCCAAGGCCGAGGGTTTCTTCGGGTCCACCACCAAGGGCCTGGCCGAGGCGATCCAGAAGGTTTTCGAAGACAAGGGCCGCCCCAACGCCTACATCGCCGGCTCGGAAGCCAGCGGCGCCATCGGCATCGGGCTCCGCTACGGCGAGGGCCAGCTTGTGCGCAAGAAGGGCAAGGGCCGCAAGGTCTATTGGCAGGGCCCCTCGATCGGCTGGGACCTGGGCGGCAATGCCTCGAAGGTCTTCACCCTGATCTACAAGCTGGACAGCAACGACCAGCTATTCCAACGCTTCCCCGGCGTCGATGGCAGCTTCTATCTGGTGGCCGGAGTGGGGGTGAACTATCAGCAGAGCGGCGCCATCATCCTGGCGCCCATCCGCACCGGCGTGGGCCTGAGGGCCGGCGCCAGCGTCGGTTATCTCCATTACACCCGCGAGCATTCCTGGGTGCCGCTTTAAATCGGCCCTCAATCGCCGGGCGCTCGCTTCCGCTCGCTAGGCTCCCGCCGCACGCGCGGCGAGGCCGCCTTGCGGCCTCAATCAGGAATTCAGAAACGCCCGCGTTTCCTTGACCGCGTCCGCCAGCCCGACCCGCCTTGGCAGGACCCCCTCGGGGAAGGCGCCGAACAGACGGGACGGCATCATGGGGTCCAAGAGCACGAAGACGCCGTGATCGGCGGCGGTGCGGATCAGGCGGCCGAAGGCCTGCTTGAGCCGAAGCCTGGCGATGCGGTCGTCATGGGCCTTGCCGCCGAAGGCCGGCCGGCGCGCCTTGTGCAAGATGTCGGGGCGCGGCCAAGGCACCCGGTCGAAAACCAGCAGGCGCAACGCCCGTCCCGGCACATCGACGCCGTCGCGCAGCGCATCGGTGCCCAGAAGACAGGAATGCTCCTCGGCCCGAAAGAGATCGACCAGGGTGGCGTTGTCCAACCCATCGACATGCTGGGCCAAGAGCGGCAGGCCCGCCTCATCAAGCGGCTGGACGATGCGCTTTTGCACCTCGCGCAGGCGAACGATGGCGGTGAACAGGCCAAGCGCGCCGCCGCCCGCCGCCTTGAACAATTCGCGGTAGGCGGCCGCCACCTGGTCGAGATCATCCTTGCGCACATCGGTGACGATGAAGACCCGGGTGCGGTTGGGATAATCGTAGGGCGAGGGCATGGCGGCCCGCACCGCCGGCAGCGGCAGATGGACGGTACCGGTGCGCGCCTCGGCGGCCCGCCAATCGGCTTCGGCGTCGCCGGTGCCGTCACGCAAGGTGGCCGAGGTGATGAGCGCGCCATGCGCCGGCGCCAGCACGGCCCGCGCGAAAGGCAGGGTCGGATCGACCCAGGCCCGGGCGTGGCCGACATCGATCTCGCGCCCATCTTGGCGCTCGATGAAGAACCAATCGACGAACAGCGGATCGGCGGCGCCGGCCAAATCCGTCAGCATGCGGCGCCAAGCGGCAACCGGCACCAGACCGCGCCGCTCGATGCCGCGCGCCAGACCATCCAGCCGGTTACGCAGCGCGCTGTCGAGATCGTCGGCCTCGGCGTCGAGTTTGGCCTGAAAGCGGCCGCGCAGCGCCTTCAACCCCTCTTCCAGGCGCGCCAAGGCGATTTCCAGGGCCGCCGCCGCCTCGATCAGGCCCGGCTCCGGCGGACGGACCTCGGTCTCCAGGCTGTAATCGTGGCGGGCGGAGCGCGCCCGCACCTGATCGCGCACCGGGGCCAGATAACGCTCGCCCACCCCTTGCGGCGTGCCGCCCGAAAGCCTGGCCGTCCAGCCGGGCGCCACCAGATTGCGCGCCGCCCGCAAGGCCGATTCCAGGGCCTCGGTCGCTTGGGGATCGGCTTCGTAAAGCCCTTCGGCCCGGCGCTTGAGGCCCCGGGCGCGCGAGCGGCTGCCCTCCTCGGCCCCCAACAGCCAGCGGCGCAGCTCCACCATCTCGCCGGCCGCAAGATGGGCGGAAAAGGCGCCGTCGGCGGCGTCGAACAGATGATGGCCTTCGTCGAACACCAGCCGGGCCGGCACGGTGTCGTCGTCAAGCCCGCCCAGCGCCGCCTGCGCCATCACCAGGGCATGGTTGGCAATCACCAGCCGGGCCCGTCGGGCGCGGCGGATCGAGCGTTCGATGAAGCATTTGTTGACATGCGTGCAGGCGGAAAAGATGCATTCGCCGCGCCGATCGGCCAGCGCCTGGACGCGCCCCCGGCCGACCAGATCGGGCAGCCAGCCGGGCAGATCGCCGCCCATCAGGTCGCCGTCGCGGCTGGCCAGGGCCCAGCGCGCCACCAGGCCCACCGCCAGCGCCTCGTCGGGCCTTGTCGCCAGACCTTGCACCGCTTCTTCGAGATTGAGCAGGCACAGATAATTCTCGCGGCCCTTGCGCACCACCACCCGGCGCGCCTTTTCGGTCGGATCGGGATAAAGGCGATCCAATTCGCCGTCGATCTGGCGTTGGAGATTGCGGGTGAAGGTGCTGATCCACACCGCGCCCTCATTGGCCTCGGCCCACAGGCTGGCCGGCGCGATATAACCCAAAGTCTTGCCGACGCCGGTGCCGGCCTCGGCCAGCACCAGACGCGGGCAGTCGGGCGCCGGGCGCGGCTGGAAGGCCTCGCAGGCGGCTGAGGCGTAGTCGCCCTGCTGCGGGCGGTCCTCGGCGTCGGCGCCCAGCAGGGCCGCCAGCCGCAAGCGGGCATCCGAAGCGGCGACCGGGATCGAGCCTGGCGGCGCCAAGGGGGCGTGTTCCGACCATTCCGGCAGGCGCTCCCAAACCTTCAGCCCCTGCTGCGCCTGAGCGCGATGCGGCAGCGCGCCCGCATGACCCAAGGCGGCCAAGACGCCTTCGCCCCAGCTCCAGCCGGCGGCAGCCAGCGCCAGCGCCACCCCCTTGGCGACGGCCTGGGCACGGGGATCGAGCTGCGTTAGTTCCTCAAGCAGCGTACGGGCGATGACAAACAACAGGGCCGCTTCCTCGGTGCGGTCGGCTGGCTCCGGCAAGCCCAGGATGCGGGCCAAGCCGCGCCCCGAGGGCGGCGCGCTACGGGCTGGGCGGACAAAGGCGAAGAGTTCGAGAAGATCGTGGGCCGGCAGGCTGCCGGTACCTAGGCGCCGCGCCACTTGAGGCGCGTGGCAGAGGATCGGCTTTTCCGCCCGGGCCCGGGCGCGCGCCTTGGCGGGCGCCAAGGTTTCGATCACCCCTTCGGCATCGACGAACACCGCCTCGCCCGGTCCCACGACCAGGGCCGGCGCGTCGGGCAGCAGGATGGTCGATGGCGGGGCCTTCATGCCTCCGTCTTAGCCGAAGATCGGCTCTTGGGCCAGCCAGCGCGCCAGCGCGCCCTCATCCTCGATCACCCGCAACAGTCCCTCGGCCAAATCGATGTTCTCGATCGGATAACCCCGGTCGGCCAGACCGGCGTAAAGCGCGTAGCCGATTCCATCGGCCGCCAAGGCCTGATAGGCGTGCTGGGGCACCGCGCCCTGCATGCGCCGGGCATGCGCCACCCGGCAGGCTTGGACATCGACCGAGACCACGGCCCGGCAGGACAGCGGGCGCACCGAATGGATGGAGCAGCGCCCCTCGCCATCGAGCAGCGCGCAGGGCAGGCGGAGCGCGTTGCGGATCTCTTCGGGTCGGTTGCGGGTGGCCGACACGATGTTGGCCAGCCGGCGCTTGAGCAGGCCGCGCGCCTGGGCGCCCCAGCTTCGCCGCAGATAATCGGCGATCAGAAACAGTTCCGGCGCCGCCACCGTCACCCGCACATGGCAGCAATAGGGGCAGCCGGCCGTGCAGGCGATGGGCCGGGGCGCCGGCATGAGGGCGAGAACCTGGGCGATGACGCGCTCGGCCCGAACCAGAGTCTGGCGGGCCAGCTCAAGCACCTTCGGCGCGTCGGCGCCTTTCGCCAGGGCCTTGCGGGTGGCTTGGCGCTGGGCTTGCGCCGCCTTGTCGATCGCCTGTTTGGCCTTGGCTTCGCTCACTTGGGGCGACTCAGGATTTCAACCCGGTCGACGAAGGTGATGGAGGAAAAACGGCGCTTTTGCTTGCGGCTGTAAAAATCGTGAAAGACCCGGCCCTCGCCGAAGCGAATCAGGGTGCCGGGCGCCAGCGCAATCTGGGGCGCCGACAGCCAGCGCTCGCCTTCGTCGCTGGCGATGCGGATGTAGGTGAAGGCATTGCTGTCGATGGCTTCCAGCACATGACCACTATAGCGAAGTTGGGCGTTTTCGGGCAGGCGCATCATTCGGCCCGCCTCGTCGGCCGAGGGATGGCCGGGGGGCGCCTGGGCAAAGGCGGGGCTGGCAAGAAGGAAAAGGAAAAAGAGTGTGCGCATTATCGACCGGCCTTCTCAAGAAAGACAAAACGGGCGGCACCGACCGCCCGTTCGTGCACAATCGCAAAGCCGGCCGGCGGAGCGAAGGCTTCCTTGGCGCCCAACTCGATCACCGCCAGCGCCTTGGGCTTCAGCCAGCGCATCCGATCGAGCGCCACCAGCGCCGGCGCCGCCAGCCCGCTCTCATAAGGTGGGTCGAGAAGGGCGAAATCGCAAGGCTCGGGCGCGGCGGGCGGCTTGGTGGCGTCGGCGGCATGGGTCTCGATCGCGTCCTCGACGCCCAACCGGCTGGCATTGGCCTCGACCGCCTTCACCGCCGCCCGGTCGCTGTCGAGAAAATGCAGGCGCGCCGCGCCGCGCGACAGGGCCTCGAAGCCCAATGTGCCGGCGCCGGCAAAGGCGTCGAGCACCACCGCGCCTTCGAGGGCGAAATCGGAAAAACGGCCATGCGCCAGGATGTTGAACAGGGTCTCACGCGCCCGATCCGCGGTGGGCCGGACCAGCCGGCCCTGGGGGGCTGTCAACAGGCGGCCCTTAAGACGGCCGGCGATGACGCGCACGCGGCACCTCCGTGGGCGTGCCCAACTGCTCGCGCAGCACCTTGGCCGGCACCGGCTCGACCCGGCCTTTCTCCAGCGCCCCCAATTGGAAGGGGCCGTAGGCGGTGCGGATCAGCCGCGTGACCGAAAGGCCCAGATGCTCCATCACCCGGCGGATCTCGCGGTTCTTGCCTTCCTTAAGCGCGACGGTGAGCCAGGCGTTGGCGCCCTGGACGCGTTCGACGGCCGCCTGGATCGGGCCATAGGATATGCCGGCGACCGTGATGCCCTTGGCCAGTTCGGCCAAACGCTTGGCGTCGACCGAGCCATGCACCCTCACCCGATAGCGCCGGGTCCAGCCGGTGGCGGGCAATTCCAGTCTTCGCGCCAGCGCGCCGTCGTTGGTGAGCAGCAACAGCCCTTCCGAGGTAAGATCGAGCCTTCCGACCGAAATCACCCGGCCCAGTTCAGCCGGCAGGGCGGCAAAGACGGTGGGCCGCCCCTCGGGATCGCGGTGCGTGGTGACCAGCCCGGAGGGCTTGTGATAGCGCCACAGCCTTGTCGTCTGGGCGGCGCCGATCAATTTGCCGTCGACCGCGATCTTGTCCTCGGGGCCGACATTGCGGGCCGGCGAGGCCAGGACCTCGCCATTCACCGCCACCCGGCCTTCGGCGATCCAGGCTTCCGCCTCGCGGCGCGAGCAAAGGCCGGCGCGGGCCAGCCGTTTGGCGATGCGCTCGGTTTCGCTCATGGCCGACAGGCCTGGACGAAGGCGTCGAACAGGCGGGTGTCGGCGGGGCTGATCCGATATTCCGGATGCCACTGGACGCCGATCAGGAATCGCTTCTGGGGATGTTCGATGCCTTCGATCACCCCGTCGGAGGCCCAGGCATCGGCGATCAGGCCGGGCGCCACCCGGTCCACCGCCTGATGATGGGCGCTGTTGACCGGAATCTCGGCAAGACCGGCGATGGCGGCCAACCGGCTGCCGGCCAGCAGCTTGACGGTGTGGCCGGCTTCGGTGCGCGGGTTGGGCTGCTCGTGGGCGAGCGCGTTCGCCACCCGGTCGGGAATATGCTGGATGAGCGTGCCGCCCAAGGCGACGTTCAGCACCTGCTGGCCGCCGCAGATGCCGAAGACCGGGCGGTCCTTCTCCAGCGCGCCTCGGATGATGGCCAGTTCGAATTGGGTGCGCTTCGCCTTCAAGGTGACGGTGGCGTGGCGCTCGGGGGCACCGAACAGGGCCGGATCGACATCGAAGGCGCCGCCGGTGATCAGGAGCCCGTCGATCCGCGCCAGATAGTCGCCGACCAGTTCGGGCTCGTGCGGCAAGAGCAGCGGCAAACCGCCCGCCGCCGCCACGCATTCGGCGTAGTTCTTGCGCAGCGCGTACCAGGGCAGCTTGGAATAGCCGCCCGGCTCCTCGCTGTCCAAGGTGATGCCGATGACGGGACGGGTGTTCATGGCCGCACTGTTGACGCGAAGAGCGGGCGGCGTCAAGGTCGGCGGATGGACGAGCCCTCCTTCATGGACATGGCGCTGGCGGAAGCCCGGGCGGCGGCGGCCCGCGACGAGGTGCCGGTGGGCGCGGTTCTGGTCGATCCCCAGGGCCGGGTGCTGGCCCGAGCCGGCAACCGGCCGCTCGAATTGGCCGATCCCACCGCGCATGCGGAAATCCTGGCGATCCGCGAAGCCGCCAAAGGCCTGGGGCGGCCCCGGCTGGACGGCTGCGCCCTCTACGTGACCTTGGAGCCCTGCCCGATGTGCGCCCAGGCGATCGCCCTGGCCCATCTTGGCCGTCTGGTCTTTGCCGCCTACGATCCCAAGGGCGGCGGGGTCGAGCATGGGCCGCGCATCTTCGACCAGCCCACCTGCCACCATCGCCCGGAATGGGTGGGGGGCGTGCGCGAAAGCGCGGCGGCCACACTGTTGCGCGAATTTTTCCAGGCGCGAAGGATTGATTCCGCCCCCCCGCTCGGCTAAGTGAGAGGAAAGGGAGGACCATCCCATGCGCACCATTCTTCGCCCCATCGTTCTTGCCGTCGCCCTGGCGGTACTTCTGCCCCCGCTCCTTTCCGCTCCGGCCCTGGCCGCGGCCGAAAAGAAGAAGGAGGAGGAGAAGAAGAAAGATCTGGCCTCGATGACGCCGGACATCGACATCCAGTCGATCACCATCGCCGTCCAGGGGCTGGAGAAGGTCGAGTATCGGCCGATCGGCGTCACCATTACCCTGACGTCGCGCGATCCCCTGGCCACCGCCTGCTATAAGGTGCCCTATTTCATCGACGCGGTGATCACCGACGCGCGAGCCAATCCGCCGGCGGTAACCAAGCGCAACGTCATCGATCCGGTGATGATGAACAAGCGGCTCACCGCCTTGGCCGAGAAGCATTTCCCCAAGGGTTCGTTCAAGACGGTGAAGATGGGCGAGGCCAACACCGGCAAGGGCGGGGTGATCGACCGCCTGCCCACCATGTGCAAGTAGGCGCCGGGTGGGACAGGGCTTCTACGCCAGCTACGCCCGCCACAAGGGCTACCAAACGCCGATCCTGACCAAGAAGGCGATCGGGCGCTTCGACGCCGAAATCTGGCGGCCGGCCCAGTTCCAAGCTGGGCATCGGGTGCTGGAACTGGGCTGCGGCACCGGGATGTTCCTGGCCTATCTGGCCGCCAAGGGCGTGGACGATTTCCTGGGAGTCGATCACGACCCCAATCTGGCCGACCACATCCCGCAATCGGCGCGCCCGCATTTCCGCTGCGCCGATCTTGCCGCCCTGATCGAGGAAGCCGATGGCCCGCACTACGACCGGGTCGTCATGCTCGATGTCCTGGAGCATTTCGACGCCGAACGCGCCCTGGCGCTGCTCGAAGGCTTGAAGGCGCGGATGGCGCCCGGGGCCAAGCTGGTGGTCAAGGTGCCCAACGCCGCCTCGCCCTGGGGAAGCCAATACCAGTGGGGCGATCTCACCCATCGCGCCGCCTACACGCCCTTAAGCCTTGGTCAATTGGCGATCGCTGCCGATTACCGGCTGGAAGCGGTCTACGACCAGAAGCAGGGCAACCGGCGCCGACGTTTCACCGACGCGCTGGTCCACCGCATTCTATCTTGGGCGCTCTTGACCCCGCCCGACTATTGGGGCGCCAATCTCTACGCCATCCTGGCGCCCAATCCATCCAAGCGCTGAAGGCCGGCGGCCTGCGCCGCCCGCACGGCGTCGGCGAGTTCCGCCATGCTCGGCCGGCGGTCGATGTCGTCGATTTCGTGGGCGCGATAGCAGGGCCGATACTGACCCATGATGTTGACATAGGTTTGGGGCGAAATCGCGCGGGCCAAGAATTCCATCGCGCCTTGCGTGCCGGCCAGGCCACCCGGCAACACCAGATGGCGCACCAGGAGCCCTCGGCGCGCCAAGCCCTTAGCGTCGATCACCAGATCGCCCACTTGGCGGTGCATCTCGCGGATCGCCGCGCGGTTGACGGCGACGTAGTCGGGCACCTTGGACAGCCGGCGGGCCACGGCTTCGTCGTCGTATTTGAGATCGGGCATGTAGATGTCGATCACGCCGTCGAGCAACGCGAGCGCCTGAGGGCTGTCATAGCCGCCGCTGTTGTAGACGATCGGCAGGCGAAGACCGTGGTCGGCCGCCAACACCAACGCCTCCAGAAACTGGGCAACGACATGGCTGGGGCTGACCAGATTGATGTTGTGACAGCCCTGGCGCTCGAGATCGAGCATCAGGGCGGCCAATTCCTCGGCCGCGACCGGACGACCCTCGCCTTCCCAACTGATGTCGGAATTCTGGCAATAGAGGCAACGCAGATTGCACCAGGAAAAGAAGATGGTGCCCGAGCCTTGCCAGCCCGACAGACAGGATTCCTCGCCGTGATGGGGACCGTGCGAACTGACCACCGCCAGGCGCCCGGTGCGGCAGACGGCACCGGCGATCCCCTGGCGGCGATCGACCCGACAATAACGGGCGCAGAGATCGCAATCGGCCAAGCGCGCCAGGGCCAAACGGGCGCGCTCGGCCAATTCGCCGGTTTCGAGCAGACGGCGATAGGCGGGTTGGGCTGCGGTCGTCGCCATGCCGTTATCCGATCACGGCACGCGCCGATCCCGCCGCCCGCCGGCCGTTACTTTCGAGGCGCTTTGCCCAGCGACTGAATCGCCCAATCGACAAAGCTGTTGTCGACCACCCGATCGACGCTGGTGTCGCCCTCGATCCAGCCCATCTCCTTGAAAAAGGCGAAGTCCTTCTTCAGGCTGTCGACATTGACCCGGCCATCGGGATCGTAACTGTGGCTCACCACCGAGCGGTGAACCTTGGCGTCCTTGATCGGCGTGTATTCCGACAAGATGGCGATGGTCTCCTCGGCGTTGCCGGTGGAAAGCTTGCCGTCCTTGAGGCCCTGGTTGTAGTCGCGCACGCCCTTGATGTAGGCGCGCATGAATTTGCGCGCCACCTCGCCATCCTTCTTGATGAAATGCTCGCCGTAAATGATGACGGCGATCTGGTGGTAGGGATAGATCTCGTCGTCCTTGATGAAGCGCACCGCCGACTTCTCGTTCTCGATCACCGTGGCGTTGGGCTCGGTGGTCACGCTGGCGTCGATCGCCTTGTTCTGATAGGCGATCACATGCTGCGGATAGGCCATGTAGGTGACCTCGACATCCTTGTAATTGAGGCCACCCGATTTCAACACCTCGTTCAAGATGCCGGTGGGGCTGATGCCGGGCGCCACCATCGCCACCTTGAGGCCCTTCAAATCCTTGGCCGTCTTCACCTTGCCGCTGGCGATCAGATCGGCGCGCACCATGAAGGGCGAGTAGCCGTGCCCGGGCGGTGTCGAGCCCTTGTCGGCAACGATCTTGATGTTGACGCCGCGCGCCGTGGCGTTGAACAGGCCGGCCGAGATGGCGCCGCCCGCCACGTCGAGATGGCCGGCGCCCAAGGGCGCGATCATCTTGGCCGCCGAATCGAAGGGGATGATGTTGAGCTTGATGCCCTCGGCCTTGAAATAGCCCTTCTTGTCGGCGATGAAGATGCCGGCGTCGCTCGAGCCGAAAATCGCCACCCCGTAATTGACCGGAGTCTCCTGCGCCCAGGCGACCTTTGCCGCCAAGGCTAGAATCAGCGTACCGGCCAAATGGGCGAACCGTGCGGACGAAATCGCTCGGACCATCATCTCCCCCTCTGATGTTCGAACTGGTTGTGATTGTTTAATTCTGTCGAAGAATCAATCGGTTTGCAACAGGAAGGAATTGGGATTTCGCCATCACAAACGCTAATTTTACAGCTCCGACATGCAATATTTTCATGTGCAAAATGAGGGCTTAAACGAGACAGCCACAATTATAGTAGGTATAATATCGGCCACAAGACGGGCAGGCTTAATTCCGTAAGTGGCACGAGCTACATCGGGGGATGGGGGGCACATCGAAAATGGTTTCGACGCATTGCTGCGCCGCGCTGATGGTTGCTTATTTGACAATCATTTTCGTCACCCAAGCTCAAGCCGCCCCTCCCGAACCTGTCGCCAAGACCGTTGCGCCCGCACTCAAGGCGCAGGGCGGCTGGTACACGCCGCTCACCCGCCCCGGCATGCCGGCGCCCTACGATATCAACGGTTACCACAAGCCCAGCGAACCGAAGCCCGCGCCATCGGGCGGCGATCGCAAGCGATGAGTTTTTACCCCTCGCCGAAACGCGATGGGACGATCCGGCGGAATGGTTCCGCCCCATCAAGACCCGAATGGGCGTACCAACCGAATCAACAATGGACAGAGGAGAGTTTCGAATGAAGCATATGAAGAAGACCCTCGGCCTGGCCTTGGTCGCGGCCGCGCTTTATGCCGTTCCCGCCTTGGCCCAGGGCCAGCAGGGCATGGGCGCCGAGAAAGGCATGGCTGGGCAGAAAGGCATGTCGGGCATGTCGGGCCAGAAAGGCATGGGTGCCGAGAAAGGCATGTCGGGCATGGCCGGCCAAAAAGGCATGGCCGGTGAAAAAGGCATGTCGGGCATGGCCGGCCAGAAGGGCATGGGCGCCGAGAAAGGCATGGCCGGTCAGAAGGGCATGTCCGGCATGGGCGGCATGTCTGGAGAAAAGAAGTAGGTCACGCCTTCGCCTACGGTTGGGGAGCGGCCTTGGCCGCTCCCCGTAACCGGCCACGAGATGACATGAAACGAGCAGGCGGGATCGGGGCATGCGCGGCACGTTCAAGCTGTTGGTGGTGGGATTGGCCTTCGTCGTCGGCGGCGCGGGCTTGGCCAGGGCCGATTATCAGCGCGACGTCTGGGCACCCCTGCACGCGGCGCCGGCAGCGACAAAAGCGACCGACGCCGAGTGTTTGGCCTGCCACAAAGAGGTTTTCGACGACCGACCGCTCGTTCGCTCGCCCAAGGGCGTGCCGGCCGAAAAGACAAAGGCCTGGTACCAGCAGTTCGACACCTATCAAGGCGCGCAAGACAGCTTCCATCGCCGCCACCTGACCAGCGATTTCGCCCGCCAGGTGATGGATCTCACCTGTGCCTTCTGCCACCAGGGCCATGATCCGCGCGAGGAATCGGCGGTGCCGCCGCTACCGGCCGGCACGCCCAAACCCTTCACGCTGCGCAAGCAGGTCAATGCGGAAACCACCTGCCTGATGTGCCATGGCGCCTTCCCCAACGAGTCGATGGGCCTGCCCGAGAGTTGGGCGGCGATGCGCGCCGATCTCGAGCCCGAAGGCGTCGCCAATGGCTGCCTCACCTGTCATGAAGAGCAATTCCGCACCCAGCGCCATCGGGTGACTTATTTGAGACCCGAGGCGATCGAGGAGCGGGCGAAGAAAAGCTCCGATGTCTGCTACGGCTGCCATGGCGGCCGGGCTTGGTATCGGATTTCCTATCCCTATCCGCGCACGCCCTGGCCCGGCATGGACCCGGAGGTGCCCGACTGGGCGAAGAACCGGCCCAACCAATCCGATCCTCGTTACCGGCGGCCCTGACATGAATCACATCGAGCGCCCCTTCGCGGCATCCTCGCTCCTTAACCCCTCGCGCCGGGGCCTGCTCAAGGGTATGGCCGGGCTGGCGGGTCTTTCCGCTTTGCCGCGCCCGGCCGGAGCCTTCGCTTACGAGCCCTACCCCACCGACAACCAACTGAAGACCGTGGTTACGAGCTGCGCTCACAATTGCGGCTCCCGCCACATGCTGGTGGCGCACAAGAAGGGCGACGTCATCGTTCGGCTGTCCACCGACGATGGCCGCTACGAGGGCGCCCCCTACGGCACCGACACCGAGGCGGTGCCGCAATTGCGCGCCTGCCTGCGCGGCCGCTCTTATCGCTCCCGGCTCTATTCGCCGGAAAGGCTTCTTTACCCGATGGTGCGGGTCGGCGCCCGGGGTGACGGTCAGTTCAAACGCGCCTCCTGGAACGCCGCGCTCGATCTGGTGGCCGAAAAGATGGTCGATCTCAAGGCCAAATACGGCCCCACGGCCATTCTCGACCAGGCTTATGCCGGCGCCTCCTATGGCGTGCTGCACAAATCCGATCAGATCGAGGGCCTCTTGGCCCGCTTCCTGGGCCTGTTCGGCTGCCGCACCTCGTCTTGGTCGGTGCCCTCCTATCAGGGCACCACCTTTTCCTCGCGCATCACCTTCGGCACCATTGAAGACGGCAACGAAGACGACGCCTTCGCCCATTCCAAGCTGATCGTCATGTGGGGCTGGAATCCCGCCTACACCTTCCATGGCGGCAACACGGTCTGGTACATGCGCATGGCCAAGCAGCGCGGCTGCAAGTTCGTGCTGGTCGATCCGCAACACACCGATTCCGCCCAATCCTTCGACGCCTGGTGGATTCCGATCAAGCCCGGCACCGACGCGGCGCTGCTGGCCGCGCTCTGCCACGAGGTCTTCGCCAACAACTGGCAGGATCAGGCCTTCATCGACCGCTTCTGCCAGGGCGTCGATGCCGGCACCATGCCCGACTGGGCCAAGGATCAGGAAAGTTTCAAGGATTACATCCTGGGCAAACGCGACGGCCAGCCGAAGACGGCCGAATGGGCCCATCCGATCACCGGCGTGCCGATCGACGACATCCGCAAACTCGCCCGCCTTTACGCCACCACCAAGCCGGCCGCGCTCAAGGCCTCGTGGGGACCGGGCCGCGCCGCCTATGGCGAGCAGTACAACCGCATGGCCGCCGCGCTGCAAGCCATCACCGGCAACATCGGCATCTTGGGCGGCTCGGCCGAAGGCGTGGGCAAGGGCTGGCACGCCCAGGGCATCGCCTATCCCTATGACGACAATGCCAACATCTGGTACGCCTCGATCAAATCGGATCGCTGGGCGCATTGCGTGCTCAACTACCCCAACGTGACGCGGGAAGAGATCGGCTGCTGGCCGCGCGACGACGAGCAGGACGGCACCATCCCCGACATCCGCGCCCTCTGGTGGCACGGCTCGAATTGGTTCAACCAACTCACCAACATCAACAAGGAAGTGGCGGCGATCAAAAAGCTCGACTTCGTGGTCTGCCAGGACGCCACCATCACACCGTCGGGCCTGTTCGCCGACGTGCTGCTGCCCGCCTGCACCCATTTCGAACGCCACGACGTGGCGCTGCCCTGGTACAAGGGGCACTACTACATCCACCGCCCGAAGGTGATCGAGCCTCTGGGCGAGAGCAAAACCGACTTCCAGATCTTCACCGAACTGGCCTTCCGGCTGGGATTCGGCGAGGCCTACAACCCGCGCGCCCAGCGCGATTACTTCCAGCACAACGACGCCACCGACGAGGCCTATCTCAAGGTCTGGTGGAACAGTTCGGTGCGCAAGCATCAGGGCGTCAAGCTGGGCTGGGAGGAATTCAAGCGCCGCGGCGTCTACAAATTCCGCTTCGAGCGGCCCTGGGTGGCCTTCCGCGATCAGATCGAGAAGGGCGAGCCGTTCGAGACCCCCTCGGGCAAGATCGAGATCTTCTCGACCACCTTGGCCAAAGTCACCGACTGGACAAAGACCCAGTACGGCTACCCGATTCCGGCGATTCCGAAATGGATCGAACCTTGGGAATCGCTCAACCATCCGCTGGCCAAGGTTTTTCCCTTCCATCTGATCACGCCGCATCCGCGCTGGCGCACCCATTCGATCTTCAACAACATCCCCTGGCTGCGCGAGACGTTCGACCAAGAAGTGACGCTCAACGCCGCCGATGCGGCAAGGCTGGGCATCAGGACCGGCGACACCGTCGAGGTCTGGAACCCGCGCGGCCGCACCATCGTGCCCGCCTACGTCACCGAGCGCTGCATGCCCGGCGTCGCGGTGCTGCACGAAGGCGCCTGGCTCGATCTCGACAAGGACGGCGTCGATCGCTCGGGCAACGCCGACGTGCTCACCAAGGACGAACCCAGTCCGGCCGGCGCCTTCGCCTACAACACCATCTTGGTGGCGATCCGCAAGACCGATCTTGAGCACCGGCCAGGCTGGGATCAAACGGCGGCGGCGCGATCGGCGCGCTGGCGCCGCGATCGGCGGGGTTAGGGGGAACGAATGGCTGAATCCCAAACCAAGCCCGACAAGCTCAAGACCCGCGAGGCCCTAGCCGCCGCCGCCAAGAAGGCCGCCACCTACACGCCCGTGGTGCCGAAGACCCAGTTGGGCTTCGTTCACCACAACGTCGATTGCATCGGCTGCCGGGCCTGCGAGATCGCCTGCAAGGACAAGAACGGCCTGCCGCCCGGACCGCGTTTCCGCCGCGTGCTCTATGTCGAGGGCGGACGTTATCCCGACGTCTTCGCCTACAAAGTCAATATGGCGTGCAACCACTGCGCCGATCCGGCCTGCGTGCCCACCTGCCCGACCGGGGCGCTTTCCAAGCGGGCCGACAACGGCGTGGTCGATATCGATTCCACCGCCTGCATCGGCTGCCGACGCTGCGAGGCCGCCTGTCCCTATGGTGCGCCGCAATGGGACCCCGAGGCCCAGATCATCAAGAAATGCAATATGTGCATCGACGAATTGCAGGCCGGCCGTAAGCCCTATTGTGTCATGGCCTGCATGATGCGCGTCCTCGACATCGGTCCGATCGACAAGCTCAAAGCGGGCCAATGGCCGACCCCGGCGCTCGGCCCCGGTGAATCGGTGGTCGATCGCGTCAAGGACATGGCCGATCCGGCGCTCACCAACCCCTCGATCGTCTTCGTTGCCCATCCGAAGGGCAAAGTCAGCGGGTGACGTTCGCGGCGATTCCCGCTATATCGGGCGCATGAATTCCGTGCGCGACATTCCGGTGCGTCGGCCGCTTGGCCGTACCTTCGCCCTGGCCTTGGCCGGGGGCATGGCGGCGGCCTCGCTGGCGCTGCTGATCGTCTTCATCAGCCTCTACAGCGGCAAATTGGCCGAGGAGCGCGCCCAAGCCTCGGACCAGGTCAACCGGCTTTTGCAGGCGACCTTGGAGAACGCCATGCTGAAGCGCGACCTGCCCGGCCTGATGGAGGTGGTGGAGCGCCTGGGCCGCCAGGACGGCATTTTGGGCGTTACCATCGTCAATCCCAAGGGCGAGGTCCGCTTTGCCTCGCGCAGCGAGTCGCTGGGCGAGCGCCTCGATCGCGCCACCCATCCCGGTTGCCAGGGCTGCCACAACGCCAAGGGCGAGATCGTCGGGCGCACCGTCTTCATCAAGGACGAGCTCGGGCGCGAGGTTCTGCGCAGCGTCAATCCGGTGCGCAACAAGGAGCCCTGCACCCAATGCCACGGGCCGGTGGCGACCAGCCCGGTCAACGGCGTCCTTATTGTCGATTACGACGCCCGCCCGATTCGCCAATCGGCGCGCGCCACGGTGTTGGTCTTCGTCGCCGCCGGCGGCGCCCTTCTTGTCGCCTTGATGTTGGGCGTCTGGCTTCTGGTGCGCCGGCTGGTGCTGCGTCCGATCGGCGGACTGCATCGCGCCAGTTCGGCCTTGGCGGCAGGCGATCTTGGCGTCAGGGTGGCGGTCGAAGGCGAGGACGAATTCGCCCTCATGGCCGAAACCTTCAACGGCATGGTCGATTCGCTGCGCGGCCGCATGGCGGAAATTCGCGACCAGAAGGCTTTTCTCCAGGCCCTGATTGACGCGACACCCGATGGCATCCGGGTGATCGACGAGGCTTGGACGATCATGCTGGCCAACCGCGCCTATGGCCTGCTGGTCGGCGCCGGGCCCGACGACGATGTCGGCAAGACCTGCCACCAATCCTCGGCCAACCGCGACGCCCCTTGTCCGCCCACCCTGATCGCCTGTCCGATCGAGGCGATCCGGCGCACCGGCCAACCGGTGAAATCGGTTCAGGAATTCCACCGCCCCGACGGTACGGTGATCGAGGCCGAGGTGGTGGCGGCGCCACTCGAATTGACGCTCGACGGCAAGGCCCGGCGCCTGGTGGTGGAATCCTGCCGCGACCTGGCACGCGAGATTCGCTTCTCGCACGAACAGAAGCTTTCGGCGGTTGGCCAGCTTGCCACCGGCGTCGCCCACGAAATCCGCAATCCCCTGGCCTCCATCCGGCTCGCCTTGCAAAGCCTGCTGCGCGCCGCCGCCGCTCCGGACGCGCCGCCCGGCATCGCCACCTTCCGCGACTATCTCACCTTGGTCGACGGCGAGATCGACAAGTGCATCGACGTCACCAACCGGCTGTTGCGGCTTAGCATGGTGCCAGGCGAAGCCCGCCATCTGATCGACCTCAACAAGGCAATCACCGAGACCTTGTCCCTCTTGGCCTTCGAAGCCGAGGAATCCGGCGTTGCCGTCATCTTCGACCTCGACCCCACCCAGCCGCGCATCTTGGCCACCGAGGCCGATCTGCGCATGGTCGTGCTTAATCTGGCGCAGAATTCCTTTCACGCCATGCCTCGGGGCGGTAAGCTCACCCTTTCGACCAAGGAGAGCGAGGGCCGCGTGCGCCTGATCGTCGCCGACACCGGCATCGGCATAGCGCCGGCACATCTGCGCCGCGTGTTCGAACCCTTCTTCAGCCATCGCGCCGATGGCGTCAACGGGACCGGGCTGGGGCTTTCGATCACCAAGGGCATCGTCGAAAGCCTGGGTGGCTCGATCGCGGTCGAAAGCGCGCCCGGCCAAGGCGCCCGCTTCACCATCGTCCTGCCCTCGGCCGCCACCGCCGTGGAGGGCAATCCGGCATGAACCGGCGCATCCTGGTAATCGAGGACGATTCGGTCCTCAACAAACTTCTGTGCGACGGGCTGAACCGGGCCGGCCACAGCGCCAAGGGGGCCCGGCGATGGACCGAGGCCGAGCGCCGCCTGAGCGAGGAAAGCGTCGATCTGGTTCTGCTTGATGTCAGCCTGCCCGATGCCGACGGGCTTGACATCCTGCCGAAGCTGGCCGAACGCCAGCCGGTGATCATCCTGACCGCCTATGGTTCGGTGCAGAATGCGGTCGCGGCCATGAAACGGGGCGCCGCCGAATATCTGGAAAAGCCGATCAATCTCGACGAGCTTGAGGTGGCGGTGGCGCGCGTGCTTGAGGTCGCCGCGCTCAAGCGCGACCATCTCTTCATCAAAAGCCGGGTCGAGGCGCTCACGCCGCACAATCTGGTCGGCTCGAGCGCGGCCATGACCGAGCTTCGCCAACGGATCGCCGCCCTGGCAAAATCGGACGCGCCGATCTTGATCCGGGGCGAATGCGGCACCGGCAAGACGCTGGCCGGCAATTTGATCCATGCCCAAAGCGCCCGGGCCAAACGCAATTTCGTCATTCATGACGGCAGCGCCCATCTGGGCCGGGACTTTCTCACGGCGCTGTTCGGTGCCGAGCCCGATCCCAAGGCGCCCGGCAGCCCCTCGCGCACCGGACTCATCCTCGATGCCGAGGATGGCACCTTGTTCCTGGACGCGGTGGCCGAGGTCGACGCGGAGGCGCAGGAGACGTTGTTGCGCCTCCTGGAATCCGGGCTTTACCGCCGGGTCGGCGCCCAGAACGACCGGGCGGTTCAGTTGCGCGTCATCGCCGCCACCAGCCGCGATCTGGAATCGATGGCGCGCGCCGGCACCTTCCGCCCCGCTTTGCTCGAGAAGCTGGGCGGCCAGACCGTCCACCTGCCGCCCTTGCGACAAAGGAAGGAGGACATCCCCGAACTGGCCGCCTATTTCCTGGGCCATATCCAGATTTCCCACCCGGTGGGCAAGCATCTGACCCAATCCGCCCTGGATCGGCTGCTGGCCTATGACTGGCCGGGCAACATCCGCGAGCTGCGCAACATCCTTGAGCGGGCGATGATCCTGTCGGGCGAGGGCGCCCAGATCGCACCCGAGCACCTGGTTCTTTAGAACCAATCCTCTTGACATGGCCGGTCAATGCATTAACTGAGAATGCCGCCAGAACAATCGCGCAGGGAGAACGGGTTTTGAACGCCATGATCGAGGTCGACCAGTTGGTCAAGCGCTTCGGCGATCTGACCGCCGTCGACGGCATCGGCTTTACGGTCGAGCGGGGTACCGTGCTGGGCTTTCTTGGCCCCAACGGCGCCGGCAAGACCACCACCATGCGGATGATCGCCGGCTTCCTGGCGCCCAGCGCCGGTCACGCCCGCGTTTGCGGCATCGATGTCGCCAAGGACCCGATCGGCGCCAAGCGGCGCATCGGCTATCTGCCCGAGGGCGCGCCGGTCTATCCCGACATGACGCCCCGGGGCTTCCTCGATTTCGTCGCCCGGGCGCGCGGCCTGGCGGGCGAGGCGGCCCAGAAGGCCATCGACGCCGCCATCGCCCGCACTGAATTGGCCGTCGTCCTCGACCGGCCGATCGACACCCTCTCCAAGGGCTTCAAGCGCCGGGTCGGGCTGGCTCAGGCGATCTTGGCCGATCCCGAGGTGCTGATCTTGGACGAACCCACCGACGGGCTCGATCCGGTGCAGAAGCATCATGTGCGCGAATTGATCCGCACGCTTGCCAAGGACAAGGCGATCGTCATTTCCACCCACATTCTCGAAGAGGTCGAGGCGGTGTGCACACGCGCCATCGTCATCGCCGACGGCAAGATCAAGGCCGTGGGCCAGCCCGAAGCCGGCGGCTGGCGCCTGGGCGGCCAATTGGCCCAGCCGGGCAAGCTCGACGCGCTGTTCCGCGCCCTGGTCGGCCATCCCACCCACGAGGCGCAACCATGACCACCTTCCACGGCCTTGGCGCCGTCTTCCGGCGCGAACTGGCGGCCTATTTCGCCACCCCGCTGGCCTCGATCTTCATCGTCATCTTCCTGGCGTTGGCCGGCGTGCTCACCTTCTATCCGGGGGGCTTCCTCGATCGCGGCCAAGCCGATCTCAAGCCCTTCTTCCTTTTCCATCCCTGGCTCTATCTGGTCTTCATTCCGGCCATTTCCATGCGGCTGTGGGCCGAAGAGCGCCGCTCGGGCACGCTGGAATTGCTGCTCACCCTGCCGATCGGCTTGGGCGGCGTGGTCGTGGGAAAATTCCTGGCCGCCTGGGCCTTCGCCGCCATCGCCCTGCTGCTCACCCTGCCGATCTGGTTCACCGTCGCTTATCTGGGCGATCCCGATCACGGCGTCATTTTGGCCGGCTATATCGGCAGCCTTTTGATGGCGGGTGGCTATCTGGCGATCGGCGGCTGCGTCTCGGCCGCCACCAAGAATCAGGTGATTGCCTTCGTGCTGGCGGTGGCGGTGGGCTTCGTTTTCACGGTCGCCGGTTTCCCGATGGTGATGGACGCCTTGTCGGCCTGGCTGCCCGGTATGCTGATCGACGTGCTCGCCTCGTTCAGCTTCCTCACCCGCTTCGGCGCCATCGGCAACGGGGTGATCGATCTGCGCGACCTCGTTTATTTCCTAAGTCTGATCGCCGTCTGGCTGTTCGCCACCGCGGCGGTGATCGAAACCAAGAAGTCGGGGTAACCGTCATGAGCACGCGCCTTTCCCTTTCCTTGGGCGGGTTGGCCCTGGTCGTCCTGCTCTTTCTCGGCGTCAACCTGTTGGCCGGACTGGGCCTATCGGGGGCCCGCGTCGATCTGACCGCCGAAAAGCTCTACACCCTGTCGCCCGGCACCAAATCGCTGTTGGGCAATGTGAAGGAACCTCTCGCCTTCCGCTTCGTCTTCTCCGACAAGCTGACCGCCGGCGTGCCGGCGCTCAAGACCTACGCCCAGCGGGTGCGCGATCTCTTGGGCGAATTCGCCCGCCAGTCAAAGGGCAAGATCGCGCTTGAGTTCGTCGATCCCGAGCCCTTTTCGGACGACGAGGACGAGGCGGTGAAGGCCGGCCTGCAAGGCGCCTCGCTCGACATCGCCAGCGGCCGCCAGGTCTATTTCGGCCTGGTGGCGAAGAACGCCGGCGGACGCCAGGAGGTGATCCCCTTCTTCGAGACCGAGAAGGAGCGCTTCTTGGAATACGATCTGGCCCGCATCGTCCACAGCCTGGCCGAGACCAAGAAGCCGATCGTCGGGCTGGTGGGCGACATGCCGCTTGAATTCGGGCCGGGTGGCATGATGGCCGCCATGCGCGGCCAATCGCGCCCCTATGCGGTGATGGAGCAGTTGCGCCAATTCTTCGACATCAAGACCGTGCGCGGCGACGCCCAGGCGATCGACGACGACGTCACCGTGCTGATCGTCGCCCAGCCGCAGACGTTGTCGGAATCGATGCTCTACGCCATCGATCAGTATGTGCTGAAGGGCGGCAAGGCTCTGGTCTTCGTCGATCCGCTGGCCGAATGGGCCACCGGCTCGCCCGAGATGGGCATGATGCCCTTGGGGATTGGCCTGCCGCCGGGCGCCTTCACCATGCTGGGGGCCTGGGGCGTTGACATGGAGAAGGGCAAGTTCGTCGCCGACCGCGAATTGGCGGTGCCGGTTTCCACCGGCGATCTGCCGGGCATGCGCCGGCGCGTCGTTGCCTATCCGGCCTGGATGACGCTCACCGACGCCCAACGTTCGAAGGACGATGTCGTCACCGCCCGGCTTGGCAACCTCAACATGGGCACGGCGGGCGCCTTCACCAAGAAGGAAGGCGCCAAGATCACTTTCACGCCCCTGCTCACCTCGTCCGATCAGGGCCAGCTTCTGAACGTCGACGCCATCGGCTTCCGTCCCGATCCCGAGGCGGTGTTCGCCGCTTTGAAGCCGGGCGGCGAGCGCCAGGTGCTGGCGGTGCGCATCTCCGGCACGGTCGCCACCGCCTTCCCCGACGGCCCGCCCAAACCCAAGGACGAGGAGAAAAAGGACGGCGAGAAGAAGGATGAGGCGACGAAGGAGGAGGCGCCCAAGCGCCCGCATCTGGCCGCCTCGAGCCAGCCGGCCAATCTGATTCTGGTCGGCGACAGCGATTTTCTCGACGACCGCTTCTGGGTGCGCGAGCAGGATTTCCTGGGCCGGCGCATGCTGGTGCCTTTTGCCGGCAACGGCGATTTCGTGGTCAACGCCGTCGACAATCTGACCGGCTCGGGCGAGCTGATCGGCCTACGCGGTCGCTCAAGCGGCCAACGACCCTTCGAGGCGCTCGATCGCCTGCGCCGCCAGGCAGGCGAGCGCTTCCTGGCCGAGGAGCAGGCGCTGCAGAAGCGCCTGACCGACACCCAGCGCAAGCTCGACGAGCTCAAGGGCAAGGAGAAGCCTGGTGCCGCCCAAACGCTGTCCGACGAGGAAAAGCAGGCGCTCGACGGCTTCCGCGCCGAGATGCTGAAGACCCGCAAGGAGCTGCGCGCCGTCCAGCACAATCTCAATCGCGACATCGAGCGGGTGGGCGCTTGGCTTAAGTTCCTCAACATCGGGCTGGTGCCGATCTTGGTGATCGCGGGCGCGCTGGGCCTGGCCTATTGGCGGCGCAAGAAGGCGGTGGCGTAGCGGGGCATCCGCAGCCCCCGCCCGGCGCCTTAAGGGGCCACCAACATTTCTTCGGCGGCAAGGCCGCTGCGCCGCTCGTTATTGGGTCGGCCGGCAAAGCCGGCGTGCGGCCGAAGCCAAGGGGGCCGGACGGCCCCCGCCCGGCGCCCGAGGGGCCTATTTATTAAGCATCCACCGAGACGGCGACGGCGCTGGCCAGCCGGTCGCCGGCATCCTGGCGCTCGACCACCACCTCGTCGGCGCCGGCGCGCACCAAAAGGCGGCCATGCGCCTCGTCCTTGGCGCGGGCCAGAATTCGAAGGGACGGGAAGAGATAGCGCAGCGTCGCCACCAGATGCGCCGCGCCCTGTTCGGCGCCCAGGGCCACCACCACCGCCTGGGCGCGCTCGACCCCGGCCACCGACAGGGCTTCGAGATCGGTGGCGTCGAGATTGAAGACCGGCAGGCCATGCACCCGTGCGTCGATCACCTTGGCGCGGCTGGTTTCCAAGGCCACGAAGGGTACGCCGCGCGCCACGAAGCGTTCGGCCACGCCGCGCCCCACCCGACCAAGCCCCGAGATCACCACGTGATAATCGAGATCGGCGACCGCCAGCGCCAGGCCATCCAAGCCCGGCGCGGCATGGGGCTCGAAGCGCCGCGACAGCCAGCCGGCCAGCATGGCCAAGAGCGGCGTCACCGCCATGCTGAACACCACCGCCAGCAACACCGGATCGGCGACGGCGCCCGACAGCACCCGCTCGGCCCGCGCCATATCGAGAAGGACAAAGGCGAATTCGCTGCCTTGGGCCAGTAGAAGCCCCAGACGGGCGGCAGTGATCCAGTTGAGCCCGAACAGCCGGGCGGCCACGACCAGGATCGCCGCCTTCACCAACAGAAGCCCCACCACAAGCCCCAGCACCAGCCCGGCCCGCTCCACCGCCAGCCTTGGATCGATCGCCATGCCGACCGAGAGAAAGAAGAGGCCCATCAGAAGGCCGCGGAAAGGCTGGATGGTTTCGGCGATGCGGTGGCGATGCTCGGTTTCCGCCAAGAGCATGCCGGCGGCGAAGGCGCCCAGGGCCATGGAAAGGCCGGCCCAGGCCGAGGCCATGCCGGTGGCGAGGATCACCGCCAGGATCAGGGCCATGAACAATTCCGGGGCGCGCGCCTTGGCGACATGGCGAAAGAGCGGGCGGAGCAGACGCCGGCCGACGATCAGGATCATCGCCAGCACCAGACCGGCCTTCAGGCCCGCCACCAAGAGCGCCATGCCGACGTTGCCGCCATGGCCGCCCAACACCGGCACCAGCACCAGAAGCGGGCCCAGCGCCATGTCCTGCAACAGAAGCACCGCCAGCGAGGTGCGCCCCAGCCGGGTCGCCATTTCGTGGCGCTCTTGCAGCAATTGCAGCACCACCGCGGTCGACGAAAAGGCCAAGGCCCCGCCCAGCACCAGGGCGCCCGCCAGACTGCCGCTGGCCGGATAGCCGAAGGCGCCGATCGCCAGGCCGGTCAGGCCGATTTGCACCAGCCCCAGCCCCATCAGGCGCGGCTTGAAATGACGCAGGCGCTCGACGGTGAGTTCGAGGCCGATGGTGAACAGCATCACCACCACGCCCAATTCAGCCAGCATGCGGACATTGCCGGCGTCGTCGATCACCGCCGCCATGTTGGGGCCGACGAGAAGGCCGGCCAGCAGGTAGCCGACCAGCGGGCTGGCGCGCAGGCGCTCGAAGAGCGGCACCACCACCACGGTGGCGATCAGGAAGACGGCCAGTTCGTTGAACAGGCGGTAGCTTTCCATGGCGGACCAGCGAAGGAACGATGCGGACGAATCATATATCGCCGATCCGGCGGGCGTTCGCCAGCCCCCCGGCGAAGAAAGCTAGGTTCCTCGCCGGTAGCGCCCGCCCACCTCGAAGAGGGCGTTGGTGATCTGGCCCAGCGAGCAGCAACGCACCGCCTCCATCAGCACCGCGAAAGTGTTCCGGTTGTCGACCGCCGCCTCTTGCAAGCGCTTGATCCAGATCGGCGCCAAATCCTGATGGCGCTTCTGGAAGGATTCGAGCCGCTTGATCTGGCTCTTCTTTTCCTTCTCGGTCGAACGGGCCAGTTCCGGCGTCGGCAGGGCCGGTGGCGCTTCGGGGTTCAAGAAGGTGTTGACGCCGATGATCGGATCGGTGCCGTCATGCTTGCGCTGTTCGTAGAGCAGGCTCTCGTCTTGGATCTTGCCCCGTTGATAGCCGGTTTCCATGGCGCCCAGGACACCGCCACGCTCGGCCAGGCGCTCGAATTCCTGCAGCACCGCCTCTTCGACCAGGTCGGTGAGTTCGTCGATGATGAAAGAGCCTTGATTGGGATTCTCGTTCTTCGCCAGGCCCCATTCGCGGTTGATGATGAGTTGGATCGCCAGGGCGCGGCGCACCGATTCGTTGGTCGGCGTGGTGATCGCCTCGTCGAAGGCGTTGGTGTGCAGGCTGTTGGTGTTGTCGTAGGTGGCGATCAAGGCTTGCAGGGTGGTGCGGATGTCGTTGAACTGCATTTCCTGAGCGTGCAACGAACGGCCCGAGGTCTGGGTGTGGTATTTGAGCTTCTGCGAACGCTCGTTGGCGCCGTATTTGAAGCGTAGCGCGGTCGACCAGATGCGACGAGCCACCCTTCCCATCACCGAATATTCGGGGTCCATGCCGTTCGAGAAGAAGAAGGACAGGTTGGGCGCGAACTCGTCGACGCTCATGCCGCGCGCCAGATAGGTCTCGACATAGGTGAAGCCGTTGGCCAGCGTGAAGGCCAATTGCGAGATCGGGTTGGCGCCGGCCTCGGCGATGTGATAGCCCGAGATCGAGACCGAATAGAAGTTCCGCACCCGGTGCTGAACGAAATATTCCTGAATGTCGGCCATCAGCCGCAGCGCGAATTCGGTCGAGAAGATGCAGGTGTTTTGGCCCTGGTCTTCCTTCAGGATATCGGCCTGCACGGTGCCGCGCGCGTTCTCCAACACCCAGGCCCTGATCTTGTCGATCTCCTCGTCGGTGGGCGGCCGGTGATTGTCGGCTTCGAAGCGGGCCAGATTCTGGTCGATGGCGGCGTTGAAGAACATGGCGAGCGCCATCGGCGCCGAGCCATTGATGGTCATCGAGACCGACGTCGTGGGACAGGTGAGATCGAACCCGTCCAGCAGGGTCTTCATGTCGTCGAGCGTCGCGATCGAACAGCCGGCGTTGCCGATCTTGCCGTAGATGTCGGGCCGGCGGTCGGGATCGAAGCCGTACAGGGTGGCGGAATCGAAGGCCACCGAAAGGCGGGTGGCCGGCTGGCCTTCCGACAACAGCTTGAAGCGGCGGTTGGTGCGGGCCGGGTCGCCCTCGCCGGCGAACATGCGGGTGGGGTCTTCGTTCTCGCGCTTGAAGGCGAAGACGCCGGCGGTGTAGGGGAAGCTGCCGGGCACGTTCTCGCGCAACAGCCAGCGCAGGATTTCGCCTTCGTCCTCGTAGCGCGGCAGCGCCACCTTGGGAATCTTCGAGCCCGAAAGGGTGGTGTGGGTGATGCGGGTGCGGATTTCGCGGTCGCGGATCTTCACCACGTAATCGTCGCCCGAATAGCTGGCCTTCACCTTGGGCCAGATGTCGAGCAGCTTGCGGCAGCGCGGATCGAGCGCCTGGTCCTTGGCCTCGGCCAGCGGCTTCAAGGCGTCGACCGCCGCCTTCTCGCCCGCCCCCTTGGCCAGCCGAATCGCCTCGCGCAAAGCTTGGCGCTCGCGGGCCAGCTTGACCTGCTTGGCGATGGTCTTGTGGTAATCGCGCACCGTTTCGGCGATTTCGGCCAGATAGCGCACCCGGTTGCCGGGCACGATGGCCGGCCCGCCCTTCGAGGCCTTGTCCTTGACGGGCGGATGGCTGGATTTCCAGGCGCCCAGCTTCTTGCGGGTGAAGGCGGCCAGGATCTCCTGGGAGAGCGCGGTGACGCCCGGATCGTTGAAGCGCGCCGCGATGGTGCCGAAGACCGGCATGTCCTCGGCGCTCTGTTTGAAGGCCTGACGGTTGCGCTGCATCTGCTTGCGCACGTCGCGCAGCGCGTCCTGGGCGCCCTTGCGGTCGAACTTGTTGATCGCCACCGCCTCGGCGAAATCGAGCATGTCGATTTTTTCGAGCTGGCTGGCGGCACCGAATTCCGGGGTCATCACATAAAGCGGCACATCGACATAGGGCACGATGCCGGAATCGCCCTGGCCGATGCCCGGCGTCTCGACGATCACCAGATCGAAACCGGCCACCTTGCAGGCCGCCACCATGTCGGCGATGTGCGGGGGCACCTCGTTGCCGGCCTGCCGGGTGGCGATCGAGCGCATGAAAACATTGGGCGCCTGGATGGCGTTCATGCGGATGCGGTCGCCCAGCAGCGCGCCGCCCGAACGGCGTTTGGTGGGATCGATCGCCAAAACCGCGATTCGGGGCTCGCCGCTGTACAGGCGAAAGCGCAGGATTAATTCGTCGGTGAGCGAGGATTTGCCGGCGCCGCCGGTGCCGGTGATGCCCAACACAGGTACTTTGGCCTTGGCGCGCGCCAGCTTGCGCAATTCGTCAAGGCGCTTGGGCGCCAACACGCCGAGTTCGATGGCGGTGATCAGGCGGGCCAGCTCGGTCTTCTCGCCCTTGGCCAAGCCCTTGAAGCTGGCCGGTAGGCTTTGGCCTTGGTCGAAATCGGCGGTCTTCACCATGTCGTTGATCATGCCCTGAAGGCCCAGCCGTTGGCCGTCCAAGGGCGAATAGATGCGGGCCACGCCGTAGGCGTGCAACTCGTCGATCTCTTCTTGGACGATCACCCCGCCGCCGCCGCCGAACACCTTGATCGAACCGGCGCCGCGCTCCTTCAGTTCGTCGATCATGTAGCGGAAATATTCCATATGCCCGCCCTGATAGGAGCTGACGGCAATGCCTTGCACATCCTCCTCGATCGCCGCGGTAATGATCTCGTCGACCGAGCGGTTGTGGCCCAAATGGATCACCTCGGCGCCGGTGGCTTGCAAGATGCGCCGGATGATGTTGATCGAGGCGTCGTGGCCGTCGAACAGGCTGGTGGCGGTGACGAAGCGCACCGGATGGATGGGCTTGTAAATTTCGGGCAGCGGATCGTGGCGAAGAGTCTGGTCGGGCACGGGAACCTCGCTTTGCGACCGCACCGGCGCCGCCATTGGGCGCCTCGCGCGGCGAACCATCGGATCGTTGGCCGCCATTCTCGCCTTGGCAAGCGCTTCCGGCAATGCGCGCGGAACGGTCGGGCCTGACTGATGTTTACGTTTACGTAAACGTAATACAGCCAGAACCCGCTGTAAAGCCCATGATTCGCTTTCTCGATCAGGCGCCAAGCCGGCCGGCGGCCTCGCATTGACGGGGGCAAGTATGACCGTTATTGAAACATCACCGTTCGGTCAGCCGGCAGGGAAGGGAGCATGGACGAAAGCCGTTTCGTCGCCGTCGATGGCGTTTCCCTGGAATATCGCTGGATCGGACCCCAGCCCGGCGAGACGCCGACTCTCGTTTTCCTCCATGAGGGGCTGGGTTCGGTAAGCCTGTGGCGCGATTTTCCCGATCGCTTGGCGGCGGCCACCGGCCTGGGCGCGCTGGTCTACAGCCGCCAGGGTTATGGGCGCTCGGCCGCCATTCCCCTTCCCCGCCCGCTTAGCTATCACCGCGACGAGGGGCAAAGGGTTCTGCCGGCGCTGCTTGACGCGCTTCACATCCGCCGCGCCATTCCGATCGGTCATTCCGACGGCGCGTCGATCGCGCTGGCCTATATGAGCGGGCGCGCTTATCCGCACCTGCTGGGGGGCGCGGTAATGGCGCCGCATGTGACCATGGAGGAGATCAATCTTATTTCGATCCGCGAGGCGGTGAAGGCCTTCGAGACCGGCGATCTGCGCGAGCGCCTGAAGAAGCATCATGGCGACAATGTCGATGGCGCCTTCCTGGGCTGGAGCCGGGCCTGGCTCGATCCCAACTTCCTGGTGCCCGATCTTTGCGACCTGCTGCCCGAGATCCGGGTGCCGTTGATGGTGCTGCAGGGTGAAAACGACGAATACGGCACCGCCGAGCAGTACGAAACCATCCTGGGTAAGGTAAGCGGTTCCTGCGAGGTCGTGGTGCTGCCCGCCTGCCGCCATTCGCCGCACAAGGACCAGCCCGAGATGACCTTGGCCGCGCTGGTGCGTTTCGTTAAGTCTCTCTTGATTTAATCCTTGCGCAGATCGGCGCGGCGCACTTTGCCGGTCGGCGTCTTGGGCAAAGCGGGCAGGAATTCGATGACGCGCGGGTAAAGGTGCGGCGCCGCCCGTGCCTTGAAGTCAGCCTGGATTTGGCGCGCCAGGTCGGGGCTTTCGGCGATGCCGGGGCGCAGCACGATGCAGGCCTTGACGATTTGGGTGCGCGCGCCTTCGGGATCGGGGGCGCCGACGCAGGCGCATTCCAGCACCGCCGGATGGGCGGCCAGCACCGATTCCACCTCGGTGGGGGCAATGTTGTAGCCGGCCGAAACGATCATGTCGTCGGTGCGGCCGATGTAGGAGCCAAAGCCGGCCTCGTCCATGATCATGATGTCTTGCAAGATGCTCCAGCCCTGGCGCACCGCCTTGGCTTGCACATCGGGCTTGCGCCAGTATTTGGTGCCGGTGGGACCGCGAAAGGTGAGAATGCCCGGTTCGCCGCGCGGCCTTTCCTCGAAGCTTTCCGGATCGCGGACCTTGATCTCGAAGCCCGGCACGGCGCGGCCAAACGAGTTCGGCCGCACCGGCTCGTCGTGGTGGTAGCTGGCGATGATGTGCAGGGATTCGGTCGAGCCCATCGCCGGACGGACCGGCTGGCCGAAGCGCGCCCGCACCGCCTCGGCGATCGCCGGGGTCAGGGCCTCGCCGGCGCTGCGCATCTGGCGAAGGGTGCGAAAATCCCCGGCTTGGCCTTCCGCCGTTTTCGCCATCATGTTGAAGAAAGTGGGAACGGCGCCGAAGATGGTGACGCCGTAACGCGCGATGGCGTCAAGCATTCGGGCCGGCTGTTTGTCTTCGATCAACACCGCCGGCACGCCGAAACGCAGCGGATAGGACAGGAAAAAGCCGACGCCCATCGAAAAGGCGATCGGCGGTTGGCCGGCAATGACGTCGTCCGCGCCAAGCGGCATCAGGTAGGTGCAAAAGCCGTCGGCGATCGCCAAGAGATCGCTGTGCTGCTCGATGCAGCCTTTGGGCGTCCCGGTCGAACCCGAAGTGTAAAGGATCAGCGCCAGATCGTCGGGCCGGGTGGGGGCTGCCGCCAGGCTGTCGCGCCCACCCTCCACCAGGCTTTGGTAATCGCGATAGCCGGGCCGGTCGGCTTGGCCCACGGCGATGAAATGGCGGATATGGGTAAAATTCGGCCGTGCCTCCTCAATGGCGTCGAGGAAGCGGGCGTCGGCAATCACGGCCACCGCCTCGGTGTCGGCGGCGCGATAGACCAGATCGGGAGCGCGCAGAAGGGTGAAGGTGGGCACGGCCACCGCGCCGATCTTTATCAGGGCCAGGATCGCCACCACCTGCTCGATCCGATCGGGCAGGCGCAACAGCACCCGATCGCCGGGTCGGATGCCCAGGCCGAGAAGCGCGTTGCCCAGCCGGTTGGCGTCGCCTGCCAGATCGCGATAGGTCCAGCGCCGGCCTTTGTCGATATAGACGACACGCTCGCCCCACCCCTGGGCGATCGGCCGGTCGAGAAATTCGAAGGCGGCGTTAAGGCGGGTGGGATAGTTCAGTTCCGGCAGGGCGAAAACCACCGTCGGCCGGTGCGCCACGGGCGGCAGGAAGTCGGCGGGAATGGCCTGGATGCTGGGGGTCGGTTCCTTGGACATGCAAGGCCTCGCCGCCTCAGGCTCTGGGGTGAATCTGATGGTTCTCGTAATCCTTGGCCGAGGTGCGGCGCTGGTACATCAACCAGCCCTTGCCGGCGCTCAGATGGAATTTCTTGTCGAAGATTCGGTTGTCGAGCCACAGCAGAAGGCGGCGCCAAAGATCGCCCTTGGCGGCCAGGCGCACGGCCAGACGGAACCACCAGCGGTCCGGCTTGTTCCAGGGGCAGACGGTGATGCAGCGCGCGCAATCGTTCCACTTGTCGGGATTGGCGTTCCAGTAGGTGATGCAGGAATCGTTGTCGGCCAGCCAGTGGCTGTAGCCGCGTTCGGTCACCTTGTCGCCCTTGGCGATGCTTTGCGAGGGGCAAAGCTTGGCGCATTTGTCGCAGAGCGTGCAGAAATCCTGCACGCCGAAGGCGATGGGCGCATCGACCATCAGGGGCAGATCGGTGGTGACGGTGGCCAGCCGAAGCCTTGGCCCGAATTCCCGCGTGATCAGGCAGTTGTTGCGCGCCAGCTCGCCTAGGCCCGCCTTGATGGCGATCGGCACATGCAGGACGCGCTCGGCGACATGGAAATGGGCGGTTGCCGGATAGCCGAGTTCGCGGATGTAGCAGGCCAGCGCGGTGGCGATCTTGGCCGATTCCAGATAGCCGGCCCCCACCTCGGCGCCGTCGATGAAGGAGGGCGAATAGCGCAGCCTTTCGTAATCCATTTCGTGGCCGAGCGAAATAGCGAAGCGGTGATGGAGCTCGATCGGCTCGCCGAAGCGGTTCTTGCGCGCGTCGATGCGCAGGCCCTTGTGCGAATAGACCATCCAGGGTTCGAGCGCGCAGATGCCCACCAGATGCGCGCCAAAGAATTTCGCCACTTCCTTGATGTGGGCGACCATGTTGGCCGGTTCCTTAACCGGCGCCGCCGCCGGATTGACCGGCCCCTCGGCCACCGACAGGAGCGAGCGCAACGGCGAATTGTAGGGCCGGTTCTCGGGGTAGAAGACGCGGCGGAAGGGATCGACCGATTCGGTGGTCCAGCGCTTTTGCACCACCTCGCCCAGCTTACCGATCGCCGCCCGCGTGTGGGCCTGTTCGCGCTGATCGAAGGGCGGGATCGGACCGGAATTCGAGGGCCAGGTCGACACGGTCGTCAGGCCGCTGGATTCTCGGCGATCGGCAACGACACGATGTCATACCCATGGCTGATGGTGCGCCCGCGCACCGGATCTTCCAGCGCGAATTCGAAGCGCGGCGCCGGACGGATGCCGCCCTTGGCGGCCAAGGTGCCGCAGAACATCAGCCAGCCGTCGGGCAACGTCTTGGGCGATTCGGGCAGGCCGGCGATCAGCGCCAGGGGATCTTGCATGGTCGTCACCGGCCCCTCCTGGTAAAGGGTGCGGGCGCCGTTTTCGACCCGCCAGGAGCGCAGCACCAGCTTGCCCCAGTGCCCAGCGACCTCGTCCATCGGCCAAAGCGTGGCGGCCACCGGCTTTTCGCACATCTGTTTCGACATCGTGATGCCGATGGTTTCCGCCTTGCGGTCGGTGTGGTCCGAGCCGGTGCCGACCCAGAGCTTGCCGTCGAGTCCCACCAGGATGAATTCGACCTCGCCGCTCGATTCGCCACCCATCGCCTCGATGGCGTCGTCGGTGGAAAGCCGGCTGGCGGCGATGCGGTAATAAAGGGGTGTGGAGGCCGGGCGCGGCACGCCCAAGGCCTCCAGTTCGACGATGTGTTTTTCCATCGCCGCCTTGTCGCGCCCGGTCCACCCGGCCACGACCAGCGTGCTGATCGCAACCGGGCGGCGGGTGCGGCCCGTCGCGGTGTCGAGTGTGAAGGTGAGGTTCGCACCGCTCATGGCTGACGGTCCTTTTTCTTGCGGTTTTCCGGTTTGGCTTACTTCGGCTCGTGGGTGTCGATCAGCGTCCAGGCGGCCTGCTTGGCCTCAAGAATGTAGATCGGCTTGATCGAATCCCGGTTGGCGCCAAACGAAATCGGCCCTTCAAGCATCGGATGGTTCTTGAGCTTGGCCAGATGGTCGCGGATCGCCGTGCGCTCCTTGGCCAGGTTGGCGTCGTCGCCGGTGGCCTTGGTCTTTGCCAGCGCGTCGGCATACATGAGGACGATGTCGTAGGTGGCGGCATCCATCTGGCTGGGCTCGGTGCGCGGCAGGCCGGCGGCCTTGGCCCGCTTCTCGAACTCGGCCGAGAAGGCCTTGGTGGCGGGATTCAAATCACGGAAGAAGGTGGTGCCGATGGTGAAACCCTCGCCGGCCGGCGCCATGCGCTTGGGCAGGTCGGGATCGGCCACCGTGGTGCCGGCGATCATGCGCGCCTTCAGGCCTTGGCGTTGCAACTCGGTCGCCAGCTTGATCGCCATTTCCGGGGGCGCGCCGAAACCGATCACCTCGGGCTTAGCCTGCACGAGCTGCGAGGCCTGCGGCGACAGGTCGAAGGCCTTAACCGAGAAGTCGACGGTGCTGACGACCTGGGATTTGTACTGCTCGAACACCTTGGGCAACACGCCGGTGCCGATCGCCTTGGAGACGGCGTCGTCGGTGCCGTAGGCAATGGCGGCCCGGGCGCTGGGAATCTTCTTGCGGGCGAAAGTCTCCATGACGTCGGAGATCACCTTGCCCTCGTCGACCGTGTTGCGGAAGGCGTAGCTCATGTCGGCGGTGAGGCCCGGCGCCGACGAGGCCATGCTCATCTGCACGATGCCCATGCGCTCGCCATCGGGGAAGGCCACCCGGCATTCCGACGAGCTGAAGGGGCCGACGATCGCCAACGCCTTGTCGTCGACGGCGAAGCGGCGCACGGCGGCGCTGGCGTCCTTGGGATTGCCGCCGGTGTCGAACTTCGTCAATTTGATCTTGCGGCCGTTGACGCCGCCCTTGGCATTGATCTCGTCGACCGCCATATCGGCGGCGATCTCGTTCGAGTTGGCGAGGCTGACATAGGGGCCGGTCTTCGCCATCGAATAACCGATGACCAGTTCGCTGGCGGCCTGGACGGCCGGGGCAAAAGCGAGCGCGCCCAAAAGCGCGATCGCACTCACGGTACCAAGTCTCTTCATGCGTTCCTCCTGTGGTTGGGCATGGGTTATCCGCCGAGATAGGCTTCCTGAAGACGCGCGTCCGCCAGCAATTGCTGGGGCGTTCCATGGGCGATCTTGCGCCCAAGCTTGAGCACATGGCCTTCGTGCGCCACCGAAAGGGCCATGTTGGTGTTCTGCTCGACCAGAAGCAACGCCAGACCGCCTTTGTTCAGTTCGACCAAGAGCTCGAACAGGCGGGCGATGATGATGGGGCTTAGGCCCAGCGAGGGCTCGTCAAGCATCATGAGCGACGAACCGCTCACCAGGGCGCGGCCGACCGCCAGCATCTGCTGCTCGCCGCCCGACAGGCAGGAAGCCTTCTGGAAACGGCGCTCGGCCAGATTGGGAAAGCGCTGGTAGATGGCGTCGATCTCGCGCGCCACCTGGGCCGGATCGTCGCGGTGATAGGCGCCGACCTTCAGATTGTCCTCGACCGTCATCGAGACCAGGATGCGCCGCCCCTCGGGCACCAAGGCCAGCCCGGCCTTGACGCGCTCGCTGGCCGGCCGGCGGTGGATCGCCTCGCCTTTCCAGCGAATGGCGCCGCCGGCGATCGGGGTAAGCCCGATCAGCGCCTTGAGCAAGCTCGACTTGCCGGCGCCGTTGGCGCCCAGAACGGTGACGATGCGCCCCTCGGGCACCGCGAGATCAAGCTCGGCCAGGGCGGTGATGCGCCCGTAGCGCACGGTGAGATTCTCGACCTCAAGCATGGCCGGCCCCCACGGTCGCGTCGCCGCCCAGATAGGCCTCGCGCACCAGGGGCGAGGCCCGCACCTCGGCCATCGTTCCTTCGGCGATCTTCTCGCCGAAATTGATGACGACGACACGCTCGCACAGCCGGTCGACGAAATGCATGTCGTGTTCGACCACCACCAGCGTCACCCCCTTGGCGGCGATCGCCATCAGGGCATCGTGCAAATCTTCGGTCTCGCGCTCGTTCAAGCCGGCCGCCGGCTCGTCCAGAAGCAGCATCTTGGGATTGGCCACCACGGCCCGCAACAGATCGACCCGCTTGCGCACGCCATAGGGCAGCGAATCGACCGACAGGTCGGCGTAGGCGCCAAGGCCGGCCTCGTCCAAGGCGGCACGCGCCTCCTCGATCCAGCGATGGCGCGGCATCAGCCGATAGGGGGTGAGCAACGCCGCCAGCCCGCCCGCCTTCGGCTGCTGGCCCAGCATGATGTTCTCGACCACCGACAGATGGCCCATCAGCCGGATGTTCTGGAAGCTGCGCGCCACCCCAAGCCCGATGCGTCGACGCATCGGCAGATGCGTGATGTCGACGCCATCGAACAATACGCGGCCGCTGGTGAGCGGATAGACGCCGGTGATCAGGTTGAAGACCGTGCTCTTGCCGGCGCCGTTGGGGCCGATCAGCGCCACCCGCTGGCCGGCCTCGACGGTAAAGGATAGGTTCTTCACCACCACCAGGCCGCCGAAATTCTTGCCGACATCGTCCAGCGCCAAGAGGCTCATGACGCCGCCTCGCGCCTCTTGCCGAACCGCAGCCGGCGGGCAAGCGCGCCGGTGATCAGGCCTTCGGGCCGCACCGCCATCACCAGAATGATCAGCACCGCGAAGATCACAAACCGCCAATGCGATCCGGCGCGCAACAGTTCGGGCAACAGGGTGAAAAAGGCGGCGCCGACGATCGGCCCGGCCACCGTTTGAGTGCCGCCCAACAGCACATAAAGAGCGATGTAGACCGAGAGCATGATGTTGAAATTCTGCGGCTCGAGATAGCTGTAGTGGTGGGCGTAAAGTGCCCCGCCGATCCCGGCGATCAGGGCGCCCAGCGAAAAGGCGGCCACCCGAATGGCGCGCACATCGACGCCGAACAGTTCGGTCACCAGGGGATCGTTCTTGGTGGCGGTGAGCAGCAGCGCGAAGCGGGTGCGCGACAGCAGCAGCACCGCCACCAGAACCCCGAAGGCGACGCTGAGCACGACCGTGAACCCGGCATAGGGCTTGACCGGATAGCCGGCGGCGGCGCCCACCGCCTCGATGTTGAGAAAGGCGGCCTGGATCACCTGGCCCAAGGCGAAGGTGGCGAGCGCCAGATAGATGCCGCTGGTGCGCAGCACCGGCACCGCCACCAAAAGCCCCAGGAGCCCGGCCGCCGCGGCGCCTGCCGCCATGCCGACGCCCATCGGCAGATGGTAGGCACTGGTGAGATAGGCCGAAGTGTAGCCGCCCACCGCCATGAAGCCGGCAATGCCCAGATTGAGCTGGCCGGCGGCCAAGGGCAGATAGCCGGCCAGGGCGACGACGATGTTGATCGCCAGCATGACCAGGATGGCTTCGCCGTAGCCGCTCATCTTAGAGCTTCTCCCGCACGATCGCCGAACCGCCCAGCAAGCCTTCAGGGCGGACCACCAGCAGAAGGAGCAGCGCGCCATAGACGCAGATGTCGGCGCGGTTGGCGCCGAAGAAGGCGATCGACAAGACCTCGATCAGCCCGATCAACAGGCCGCCCAGAATGGCGCCCCAGATGTTGCCCATGCCGCCGATGACCATGGCGGCGATGCCCTTAAGCCCGATCTCGTGGCCCATGAAGGCCGAGACCTGCAGATAATTCATGGCGAACAGGATGCCGCTTACCCCGGAAAGCAGGCCGATGAGGATGAACAGCGCCGGCACGACGCGGTGAATCTCGACGCCCAGGATGGTGGCGGTGTCGGCGTTCTCGGCCACGGCGCGGATGCCGCGTCCGATTCGGGTGCGCTCGAGAAGACCCGAGGCAGCTATCACCAGCACCAGGGCCAGAACCAGACTGATCAACTGGCCGGTGCCGATTACCAGCCCGGCAACGCGGATGTTGAAGTCGGGCATCAGGGCCGGAAAGGTCTGCTGGTCCGAGCCGTAGCCGATCAGCACCAGATTCTCGAACAGAATGAGGAATCCCAGCGAGCTGACCAAGGGGATCTCGTGGTCGAGTCCCCTCATCCAGCGATAGGTGAAGCGCTCGACCAGATAGGAGGCGACGCCGGCGGCCAGCAGACCGGCGGCGATGGCGCCCACCCAGGGCCAGCCATTCTCCAGGGCCCGCCAGGTGGCGATGGCGCCCACCATGAAGATGCCGGGGATGCTGAAATTGAGGAAATTGAGAACGCCGATCGCCAAGGTGAAGGCGACCGCGATCAGCATGTAGATGCCGCCCAGCATGATGCCGTTGACCAATTGTTGGGCGAAGACGGCGCCGCTCAACCCATCCCCCTGTGATCGGATTGTGATATTTCAGATGCTACAGGATCGGCAGCGCATGTCAACAAAACCTGGGGCGCCGCGGATGGTCTTTCCAATTCGGGCAAATTGTTGGTCGGGCGTCCGGTCTTGGGTCGGGCGCAAATCGCCTTGACAGGGCGGGAGCGGACCGATAGTGAAATTTCACAAAATCTTTACGATGGAGATCGCGATGCCCTTCGAAGCCCCCGTCAACCGTTGGCGCGAACGCGTCCGCCCCGAGTGGTTGGACTATAACGGCCACATGAACGTGGCCTATTTCGTGCTGATCTTCGATCACGGCACCGACGAATTCTATCCGCTGATCGGGCTGGGCAAGCCCTATCGCCAGCGCACCGGCAAATCGACCTTCGCCGTCGAATCGCACATCACCTATCAGAAGGAGCTGTCGGTCAACGAGGAGGTGCGAGTCACCACCCAGTTGCTCGGCTACGACGCCAAGCGCATCCACTATTTCCATACCATGTGGCACGCCGACAAGGGCTTCCAGATGGCGACGCTTGAACAGTTGGCGGTGCATGTCGATCTGACGGCGCGCAAGGTCGAGCCGATGCCCGACGACTGCCAGCGCCTGCTGGCCGAGATGTGGGAAAGCCACAAGGATCTCCCCCTGCCCAAGGAGCTGGGCAGCGTCATGGCGCTGCGCCCGAAGAAGGGGTAGTCGCCCCCATCCGGCCGCGCCGCCCGGATCGCCCTGCCGCCCGGGAGCGGGGCCGGCGACCATGGCCGACGGGCCAGAAAGATCCGGGCGCAATCGGTCTGTGATGACGCTGTCATTTCCAAAGGCTTCGTTCACCCGGAATTTCTACTCGGCCGACGATTCGCGTAGATGCTCGACGAGACGCTGCACCGGCATGGGAAGGCGGCGGTACCGCCGAACGCAAATAGCCAGTTGGCGCTTCGCCCAAGTCTCGCTTATCGGCAAAGCCCGGATCGCCATCGAACGCCGGCATCGTCGCGCCGACGTTTCCGAGACAATTCCAAGGCCTACTTTCTCGGCAACCATCCGGCAGACGTCGTCGAAGCTGTTGACACGTATGCGAAAATTAAGCCGAGCGCCGTGGCTTGCGGCGTGACGGTTGAGATGTCGTTGAAGAGCGCTTGTCCGGGCAAGACCGACAAAATCCCGGTCAAGAACATCTTGGAACCGCACGTGACGGCGTTCGGACAAGGCATCGGAACGCGGCACGACCAACACCAAACTGTCGGCGCGGAAGGGAAAGGAATCGACCGCCTCGGAAAGCGCGACAGTCGAGGCAAGGCCAATATCAGCGCCTCCCGAAGCTATGGCGGCTACGATATCCTCGCTTTCCCTCTCCTCGATCTCGACGTCAATGCCCGGGTGTTGCGCGAGAAAGGACGCGATAAGCTTGGGCAGGTGTTCCATCAACGCCGCTGTGTTTGACAACAGCCGGATCGTCCCCCTCTGTTCCCGCGCGAACGCACCCAGGTCCCCCTTCATTCGTTGGACATTGGCGACGATGACGCGTGCGTGGTCGGCGAGACAGCCGCCGGCGGCGGTCAGGCTGATGCCGCGGCGTCCGCGCTTCAAGAGAGGAACGCCGAGCGCTTGCTCCATGCCAAGAATGCGCGCGCTCGCCGAGGCCAAGGCCAAGTGGGCGCGCTCGGCACCGTGGGTGATGCTGCCGGCGTCGGAAACATGAAGAAAGAGATGAAGGTCCGCGAGATCAAAGCGCATGGCCGGTTCCGCGTTTTTTTGTCTTCGGATTATCCGAAGGCATAATCTAGAAGCTCAAGATTGTGGAGAGCGGCGTCACCTGTCAAGCTCGCGCCATGCTGGATTCGATCACCATCTTCCTGGCAGGAGTTTTCCTTCTGGCCGGCCTTGTCAAGGGCGTGATCGGCCTTGGGCTCCCGACCCTATCGATGGGGTTGCTGTCCCTCGTTATGCGACCGGCTGAGGCCGCGGCGATATTGATCGCACCGGCGCTGATTACAAATCTCTGGCAAATGCTGATGGGGCGACATTTGGCGTCTGTTGTTCGTCGCTTGTGGCCGGTCATGCTCGGGGTCATCGGCGGCACCCTCTGGGGCGCAGACTGGCTGATTACGGCCGACGCGCGCTTGGGAAAGACGCTTCTCGGCATCACTTTGACGATTTATGCGTTGAGTGGCTTTTTCGCGGTCCCCTTATCTCTCCAACCAAGGAAAGAGATCTGGCTTGGGCCATTGGTTGGCGCCGCCACCGGCCTGATCTCGGCGGCAACCGGGGTTTTCGTCATGCCCGCCGTTCCCTACTTGCAAGCACTTGGCTTTTCGAAAGAGGACTTTGTACAAGCCCTCGGGCTCTCCTTTACGGTATCAACGCTTGCGCTTGCTTTGGCCCTTGCTTCGACGTCGACGCTGAACTGGTCTTTGGGACCCATGGCCATCGGGACAACGGCGGTCGCCTGCCTTGGTATGCTCCTTGGGCAGGTCGTAAGACAACGGTTAACTACGCAAAAATTCAGATTAATATTCTTTCTTGGTCTCTTGATGCTGGGAGTGTATCTGGCCGCCCATACCATCCTTTGAGGGTGTCGATCCCCGCAACACCGCATGGGGGGCCCTTTCCCCGGACCCCGCCCTTCCCCCAGCCCGATCCGGTTGACATCCCCCCCTTAAACCCGTATAGAGCGGGCCTGTTTTCGGGAGACTGACCGTGAAGCGCACTTATCAACCCAGCAAGCTTGTCCGCAAGCGCCGGCACGGCTTCCGCGCCCGCATGGCCACGGTCGGCGGCCGCAACGTGATCGCCAACCGCCGCGCCAAGGGCCGCAAGCGCCTGTCCGCCTGATCCGTCATGGCGATGCCGGGGGCACGCCTTACGCGGCGGGCCGATTATCTGCGTGTCGCCGCCACGCGCAAAAAGGCCGCCACCGGCGGCCTGATCCTTCAGGCCGCCCCCATGAACCCTTCCGCCCTTTCGTCCGACCCCAGCCCCGCTCCTTCCTTCCGGATCGGCTACACCTGCTCGCGCAAGGTGGGCAACGCGGTGGCCCGCAACCGGGCGCGCCGGCGCTTAAAGGAGGCGGCCGCTCGCCTCTTCGCCCACGCCCGGCCCGGTTATGATTACGTGCTGATCGGGCGGAGCGAGACCGTAAGCCGCCCCTTTGCCCAGCTTCTGGCCGATCTGAAGGCGGCGCTGGAGAAACTGGGCCTTTATTGCGAGTCCGAACCCTGCCCGACCGCGGGAAAGCCGTCATGAGCCCGCTGGCTTGGCTGTTCACGCTCTTGGTGCGCGGCTATCAGCTTTTGCTGTCGCCGCTCCTGCCGCCTTCCTGCCGCTATCTGCCCACCTGCTCCTGCTACGCGGCCGAGGCCATCGCCACCCACGGCGCCCTCCGGGGCACTTGGCTGGCGGTGAAGCGGATCGGGCGCTGCCATCCCTGGGGCGGCGACGGCTTCGATCCGGTGCCGCCCCGGCCGCACCGTTCCATCTGCACGCATGGTCATTAGGAAATCGGGTTACTCATGGGCGATCAAAAAAATCTGGTGATGGCCATCGTGCTTTCCATCCTGGTGCTGGTGGGAACCGAATATCTGTTTGGCGCCAAGCGTTCGCAAACGCCGCCCAGCCCGGCCGAGACGAGCGCCCCGGCGGCCCCAGCCCCGGCAAGCGCGCCCGCGCCCGGCGCCGCCAAAAGCGAATCCGCCCCTCAGTCGGGCGCCCAGCCATCCGCCCCCGCCAGCCCCCTTCCCGCCCAAGCGGCCCGCGCCGAGGTCGGTCGAATCACCATCGAGACCCCCACCCTCAAAGGCTCGATCGCCCTTCTGGGCGCCCGCATCGATGACGTCACTCTCACCCTTTATCGTGAGACCGTCGATCCCAAGAGCCCGCCGATCGGGCTGTTCGAGCCCGCCGGCTCCAAACATCCCTACCACGCCGAAACCGGTTGGGTGGCGGGCGAAGGCGCCGCGCTCAAGCTGCCCGATGCCGACAGTCTGTGGCGGGCCGATCGCGACCGGCTTACCCCGGAGACGCCGATCACCCTAACTTGGGACAATGGCGAGGGGCTGCGCTTCGAACGGCGGATCGCCATCGACGCCGAATACATGTTCCAGGTCACCGACCGGGTAACCAACACCACCGACAAGCCGGTGGCGCTCATTCCCTATGCGCTGCTGTCGCGCACTGGCAAGCCCGCCGTGCAGGGCATGTACATCCTGCATGAGGGACCCTTGGGCGTCTTCGACGGCACCTTGAAGGAAACGACCTATTCCGACCTCGACGAGGCCAAGGGCGGCAGCATCAAGATGAAATCGACCGGCGGCTGGGCCGGCATCACCGACAAATACTGGCTGGCCGCCCTGGCGCCCGCCAAGGGCACCGCCATCAACGCCCGCTTCCTGCATCAGCGCGCCCAGACCACCGACAAATATCAGGTCGACATCCTGAACGCCCAGGCCAAGAGCCTGGCGCCGGGCGAAACGGCGGAGAACGCCACCCACATCTTCGCCGGCGTCAAGCAAGTCGAAATGCTCGACCGCTACGCCTTCAAGCTGGGCATCGACCGCTTCGATCTGGCCATCGATTTCGGCTGGTTCTATTTCCTGACCAAGCCCTTCTTCTACATCCTGCAGGTGCTGAACACCTTCCTGGGCAATTTCGGCCTGGCGATCCTGGGGCTCACCATCTGCGTCAAGATCGTGCTCTACCCCTTGGCCGACAAATCCTACAAGGCGATGAGCAAGATGAAGGGCCTGCAGCCCGAGATGAAGAAGCTGCAGGAGCGCTTCGGCGACGACCGCACAAGGCTCAATCAGGAAATGATGGCGCTTTACAAGCGCGAGAAGGTCAATCCGATGGCCGGCTGCCTGCCGATCGTCGTCCAGATTCCCATCTTCTTCGCGCTTTACAAGGTGCTGTTCGTCACCATCGAAATGCGCCACGCTCCCTTCTATGGCTGGATCAAGGACCTTTCGGCCCCCGATCCGACGACGGTCTTCAACCTGTTCGGCCTCATCCCCTGGACACCGCCCGACTATCTGATGATCGGCGTCTGGCCGCTCATCATGGGCGTCACCATGTATCTGCAGCAGAAGCTGAACCCGCAGCCGGCCGATCCGGTGCAGGCCAAAGTGTTCATGGTGCTTCCCTTCGTCTTCACCTTCATGTTGGCCAACTTCTCGGCCGGGCTGGTGATCTATTGGGCCTGGAACAATGTGCTCTCGATCGCGCAGCAATGGCTGATCATGCGCCGCATGGGCGTCAAGGTTTCGAGCTAGAGGGGGGGTTTTCCCCCGAAGCCATCGAGGCCGGTCGCCTTCTCTTCGCCCGCCCCTGCCGCTTTGCTTGGGCGGCGACGGCGATCGGCGACTTGCCGCCGCCCGATTTGCCCGAGCTGGCCTTCGCCGGACGGTCGAATGTCGGCAAATCGAGTCTGTTGAACGCGCTCACCGGCCAGGACGGGCTGGCCCGGACCTCGCATACGCCCGGCCGCACCCAGGCCCTTAATTTCTTCCGTCTGGACGAACGCCTGGCGTTGGTCGACATGCCCGGCCACGGCTATGCCCAAGCGCCCAAGGATCTGGTCAAGCGCTGGAAGGGCCTGATCGCCAATTATCTTCGGGGCCGGGTGGCCCTGAAGCGCCTGCTGCTCTTGATCGACGCCCGCCACGGCACCAAGGACAGCGACCGCGCTTTGATGACGCTCCTCGACCAAACGGCGGTGCCCTTCCAGATCGTGCTGACCAAGATCGACAAGGTGGGCGTCAAGGCCCTGGCGGCGCTGCGCGAGAAAATGCTGGCCGAACTGGCCCGCCATCCGGCGGCCTTTCCCCGTCTGCACGCCACCAGCGCCCACAAGGGCACCGGCATCGCCGACCTTCGGGCCGAATTGGCGGGATTGTTGTAAATTTCCGCTTCTTTGCTATCGTGCGCCCTGATCTTGGGGAACAAGCCGATGAGCAAAGCCAATCAGCCGCCGCCCGAACGCTCGGTCTGGCACGACAAGGCCAAGACCCTGTCCGAGGCGCTGCCCTATATGCGCCGCTTCGCCGGCGCCACCTTTGTCGTCAAATATGGCGGTCACGCCATGGGCGAGGAGCATCTGGCCAATCTGTTCGCCCGCGACGTGGTGCTGTTGAAGCAGGTCGGCATCAACCCGGTGGTGGTGCATGGCGGCGGCCCGCAGATCAGTTCCATGCTCGATCGCCTCAAGGTGCAAAGCGCCTTCGTCGACGGGCTGCGCGTTACCGATCAGGCGACGGTCGAGATCGTCGAGATGGTGCTGTCGGGCTCGATCAACAAACAATTGGTCACCGCCATCAATGTGGCGGGCGGCTTCGCGGTGGGGCTGTCGGGCAAGGACGGCAACCTCATCCGCGCCCGCAAGCTCACCCGCACGACGCGCGATCCCGATTCGGCGATCGAGAAGGTGCTCGATCTCGGATTCGTGGGCGAGCCGGCCGAAATCAATCCGCATATCTTGGAATTCTTCGCCAGCTCCGACATCATCCCGGTGGTGGCGCCGATCGGCGTCGGCCCCAAGGGCGAGACCTACAACATCAACGCCGACACTTCGGCCGGCGCCATCGCCGGCGCGCTGCGCGCGGCGCGCATGCTGATGCTCACCGATGTCGCCGGCGTGCTCGACAAGAGCGGCAAGCTGATCGCGGAACTCACGGTGGGCCAGGCCAAGGGCCTGATCAAGGACGGCACCATCAAGGGCGGCATGATCCCCAAGATGGAAACCTGCATCCAGGCGGTGGAGAACGGGGTCGAGGCTGCCGTCATTGTGGATGGCCGCGTCGAACACGCCATCTTGATCGAGACCTTCACCGAGTCGGGCGCTGGCACCCTGATCAAGCGCGATTGAGGCTTGACCATGTTTGCGGCTTAAACCGATGAGCTTTGCAAGCACCCGCGACTTCTGGAAGTTTCGGCGCTCGGTATTGCGGGAAAGCCGCCACATTTTTTCGGATGAAGTTGAGAAGTTCCTTGATGAAGTAAGGGCAACCTGTGAGAAGCGGATCAAGAGCCTCCCGCCAAACAAACAACTTTGGCGCGCCCAGATTGGACACAGTTGGTGGTTTGATAAGGAATTGGACGATTCCCGTCCATGCCCCTACGACGCCGAACGCATGAAGCCGCCACCTGATAAAGCACGAGAGGGGCGGGCCAATCCGAAGGGGATTCCTGTTCTCTACCTTGCCAACAAGCGCGAGACAGCCGTATCCGAGGTTCGTCCTTGGATCGGATCAATAGTCTCCCTGGCGCAGTTTACTACCGAAAAGGAACTTCGCCTTGTTGTTTGCACCGAAGGCCTGGATGAGTTTCCTATTTATTTTGAAGAGCCCGCCCCGGAAGAAATTGAAAAGGCAATTTGGGCGGAAATTAGCAAGGCATTCGCGGAGCCGGTTTCCCCTTCCGACGAAGTTGCCGAATATGCCGCCACCCAAATTCTGGCCGAGACATTTAAAAAATCAGGCGCCGACGGCATTGTTTATAAATCAAATTTTGGTGATGAGGGACATAATATAGTTTTATTTGATGTCAATGCTGTAAATCAGCTTAGTTGCTCGCTTGTCGACATAAAGAAAATCGCAATTAATATTTCAGATTATTATTAAACATCTTACTCAATAATCGATTCTTCTACCGCTCAATAATGATACCGGCACTGGAGGATGACCAGGGTCTGCTCGGGGGCCGTGCCGGTGACACGATAAACCAATCGATGCTCGCCGGTGATGCGGCGCGACCACCAGCCGGCCAGCGCACCCTTCAACGCCTCGGGCTTGCCCAGCCCCGCGAATGGGTTTCGCATCGCGTCCCTGACGAGCGCGTTGACCTTGTCAAGAACGCCCTGGTCGGTCGCCTGCCAATGAAGGTAATCCTCCCAGGCCTCGGCGCTCCACAAAAGCCTCATCGCTCCTCAAGGGGATGGGCGACGACCTGGCTGGCCTCGGCCTGAGCGATCGAGCGCATCAGGCGCTGGGCATTGACCGGACTCTTCAACAGATGGAGCGTCTCCATCAGCCCGTCATATTCCTCCTTGTCGAGCAGGACCGCCGAAGGCGCGTTCTGGCGGGTCACCAAGAGCGGCTCTTTGGTTTGATGAAGCTCGTCGAGCCGCCGACGCAAATGCGCCCGAAGTTCGGTAAAACTGCAAACATTCATGGTAAGCCTCCGTTTCTGTACATAATTATGTACATTACTGGGCATTTTATCAAGATTTCCCGGCTTGGCCGAGCCCGGCACCCTCCGGCAGCCCCCGAAGTTGAAGAGGAGCCGGCTTTTCCCTATATTGACCGGGAAACCTTTAACCATCGAGGGATGAAATGGCTTTCAACACCGACCGCCGCATTCTGACCGGGGCCGGCGCCCATATCGAAACGGCCGCCATCGACCAGGGCCTGCGCGCCTATATGCTCAGGGTCTACAACTACATGGCCTCGGGCCTGGCACTGTCGGGCATCGTCGCCATGCTGGTCGCCTCGTCGGAAACCCTGATGCGCGCCATCTTCGGCACCCCCTTGATGTGGGTGGCAATCCTGGCGCCCTTGGCTTTGGTCTTCTTCCTGGGCTTCCGCGTGGAGAAGATGAGCCTCAAGGCCGTGCAAGGGACCTTCTGGCTCTATGCCGCCCTGATGGGCGTGTCGCTGGCCTCGATCTTCGTCGCCTATACGGGCGCCAGCATCACCCGCGTTTTCTTTATCACCGGCGCCACCTTCGCCGGCATGAGCCTGTATGGCTACACGACCAAGCGCGACCTTACCGGCATCGGCTCGTTCCTGATCATGGGTGTTTGGGGCATCATCCTGGCCAGTTTGGTCAATCTGTTCTTGCAAAGCTCGGCCTTGGATTTCGCCCTGTCGGTGATCGGCGTCCTGGTGTTCGTCGGCCTGACCGCTTACGACACCCAGAAGATCAAGGAGATGTATGTCGAGGCGGACGGCGAGGTGATTGCCGGCAAGAAGGCGATCATGGGCGCGCTCACCTTGTACATGGACTTCATCAACCTGTTCCTGATGCTGCTGCGCCTGTTCGGCGACCGCCGCTAGGATCAGCCTAACGCAAGCCTGCTTGCGGCCGGGGTCCCGTGGACCCCGGTTTCCTTTTGGGGACCCCGCTTCGATGACCCTGGCCCAAACGCTCAACCGCGATTTTCGCCATCGCACGCTGGACGAGGCGAAGCTGGCGGCCGCGCTTGACCAGGCGGCGGGCCAGTCGGGCTTCACCCAATGGGTTCGGGAAACCCGCCCGCACCTCTTTGCCCCGGCGCCGGTGTTCGTAAGCCCCGCCAACGAGCGGCGCATTCAGGCCCTGGTGGCCGATGTCGAGGCGGTGGCGGCGCTTCCCACTTGGCGCGAAGCCGCCCTGGCCCAGGCCCCGGCCAGCACCGCCGAAGGGCCGGCGGTGGCCGCGGGCGGCGGGCTGTTCATGGGCTACGATTTTCATGTCAACGAGGACGGGCCGCATCTGATCGAGATCAACACCAACGCCGGCGGCGGTGCGCTCAATCTGGCGCTCCGCCGCGCGCACGCCGCTTGTTGCGAGGCCGCCGAGGCGATGCTGGCCGATCTGGTCGATCCCCAGGCGATCGAGGCTGAGTTCCTGTCCAGCCTTGATTCCGAGATGCGCCGCTACGGGCGAATCGGCGCCCCCAGTCGCGTGGCCATCGTCGATGACGCGCCGACCGAGCAGTATCTCTACCCGGAATTCCTCCTTTTCAAGTCGCTGTTCGAGCGCCACGGCATCGAAACCGTGATCGCCGATCCGGCGGCGCTCGAATTCGAAGGCGGAACGCTTCGCCATGAGGGCCGAGCGATCGATCTGGTCTATAACCGTCTGGTCGATTTCCCCCTGACCCAGCCCGGCCACCGGGCCTTGTTCCAGGCCTGGCAAAGCGGGGCGGCGGTGGTTTCGCCCGATCCCTTGGCGCACGCGCTGTTCGCCGACAAGCGCAATCTCATCCGCCTGTCGGATGCCGGGGCGCTGACGGCTTTGGGGGTCGAAGGCGCAAGGGCCGAACGGATCGCCGCCTTGGTGCCCCAGACCATCGCGGTGACGGGCGAAAACGCCGAAACCCTGTGGGCCGAGCGCAAGCATTGGTTTTTCAAGCCGGCCGCCGGCCATGCCGGCAAGGCCGCCTGGCGGGGCGACAAGATGACCCGCCGCGTGTGGGACGAGGTGCAAACGGGTGGCGCCTATGTCGCCCAACGTTTGGTACCGCCGCCGGCGCGTTTGGCCGGCGCCGAGAGCGGCGACGGGCCCTTGAAGATCGATCTGCGCGCCTATGCCTATGGCGGGCGGGTGCTGATGCTGGCGGCTAGGCTCTATCAGGGCCAGACCACCAATTTCCGCACCCAGGGCGGCGGCTTCGCCCCGGTGATCGCCGCCTAGCGCCGTTTCCGGTCAGCCGATCTGGACGCCGTGATCGGCGGCGTAGGCCTTGAGCCGGTCGCGCAACGAGTGGTCGGGATTAAGCAGCAGGGATTGGACGAATCCGGCCAGCGGCTCCAGGGCTAGGCTGCGGATCATGCCGCGCACCGGCCCGATCGCCGAAACCGGCATCGACAGCGAACGGAAGCCCAGACCGATCAGCGCCATCGCCTCCAGGGGCTGGCCGCCCATTTCGCCGCACAGGCTGATTGGTACCTTGGCGGCGTCGGCCCGTTGCACCAGATGGCGAAGGAAGCCGAGCAGCGAGGGCGCCAGCGTGTCGTAGCGCTCGGCGATGCGCGGATTGCCGCGATCCGAGGCGAAGAGGAACTGGACCAGATCGTTGCTGCCCACCGAAAGAAAATCGACTCGGGGTAGAAGGGCATCCATTTGATAGGCGAGCGCCGGCACTTCGATCATGGTGCCGACGCGGATGCTCTTGGGGATGCGGCCGCCGCCGCGCCGCTCGCGGCCGATTTCCATGTCGAGCACGGCGCGCGCCATCTCGAATTCCGCGACTTCGGCGATCATCGGGAACATCACCGACAGATCGCGCCCGGCGGCAGCGCGCAGCAGCGCCCGCAATTGCTGGCGCATCACGGCCGGACGGTCGAGCGTGATGCGGATCGAGCGCCAGCCCATGGCGGGGTTTTCCTCGACCCCGCCCTGCCAATAGGGCAGCACCTTGTCGCCGCCGACATCGAGGGTACGGAACAGCACCGGCTTGCCCTCCGCCGCGTCCAACACTTGGCGATAAAGCTGAGCCTGGGTCTCGACATCGGGCAGGTCGGAGCGGGCCATGAAGGGAATCTCGGTGCGGTAAAGGCCGATGCCGTCGGCACCGCTGTCGCCAAGAAAGGCCAGATCGGCCGGCAGGCCGGCGTTGACGAACAGGCCGATGCGGGTACCGTCCAGGGTCACCGGCGGCAGGTCGCGCTGGGTGGCGTAGACGGCGATGCGCTGGGCGCGGTGCTTGAGATTGGCCTGAAAGGCGCCCATCACGTCTTCGCCGGGACGAATGTAGACGGTGCCGCCATCGCCATCGACCACCACCGGGTCCAGCGGCTCGACCCGCTCCAAAACGTCGCGGGCCTGGCCGATCACTGGAATGTCGAGTGCCCGAGCGATGATCGCCACATGCATGGTGGGCGAACCCTCTTCCAGCACCAGGGCCTTCAACTTCCGGCGGTCGTAATCGAGCAGTTCGGCGGGTCCGAGCGAGCGGGCGAACAGAATGGCGTCGTCGGGCAGATCGGCCGGGCTTTCGCCCCTGCCGGCCAGATATTGAAGCAGGCGGTTGGCCAAGTCTTCCAAATCGTGCAGGCGCTCGCGCAGATAGGGATCGGTGATCTGGGTCATGCGGTGGCGGGTGTCGTCATGCACCTTCTGCACGGCCGCCTCGGCGGTGAGCCCGCCCCGTATCGCTTCGCCGATGCGGGTGATCCAGCCGGTGTCCTCGGCAAACATCCGGTAGGTTTCCATGACGTCGCGATGCTCGCCACCCTTGACGAGATCCTGGGATTCCAAGAGCTCATCCAAGGCCCGATGCATGCGCGCCAGAGCTTCCTTGAGCCTTGCCATCTCGACCTCGGCATCCTCGGCCACCAGCCGGTGGATCACCACCCGGCTCTTGTGCAGGACGGCGGAGCCGATGCCGATGCCGCCATTGAGCTTGACGCCGTCGATGCGCAGGGGCAGGAGCGCGTTGCCGTCGGCGGCAATCTGCTCCTCGCGCGGAATCAGGCTGCCGCCGGCCACCAGCTCGGCCAGCACCATGGCGACCGTCTCCAGGGTCTCGATCTCTTCTTCGATATACTGGCGCAGGCTTCGGTTCTGCACGACAAGCACGCCCAGCACGCGTCCGCCGCGCAAGATCGGCACACCGAGGAGCGAGTGGTAGATTTCTTCGCCGGTTTCCGGCCGGTAGACGTAGCTCGGATGGTTCTGGGCATCGGCGATGGCCAAAGGCCTCGCGTGGGCGGCGATGTCGCCCACCAACCCCTCGCCCACCCGCAGGCGCGTGCGGTGCACGGCGTCCTTGCGCAGACCCTCGGTGGCGAAGAGTTCCAGGACCTCGCCGGCGCGCATGACGTAGCAGGAGCACACCTCGGCCACCAAATCGGCGGCGATCAATTTGACCACCCGGTCAAGCCGGTCCTGGGCGGTACCACCGCCGGCCATGACATCGCGCAACCGGCCGAGCAGCCGGCGCGACACGCTGGGCGCCGTCGGCGACATCAGGCCGCCCGGTCGCGGGCCGCCAAGGCGGCGACCGCCTGATCAACCAGTTCCGAAAGGATTTCCGCCGAAGGCTGTTCGCGGGTCACCATGCCGACGCTCTGGCCGGCCATCAGCGAACCGTTCTCGACGTCGCCGTCGATGACGGCACGGCGCAGTGCCCCGGCCCAGAAATGCTCGATCTCGAGCTGGGCGCTCTCGCGGTCGAGTTGGCCGGCCCGGTAGCGGGCAATGACCTCGGCCTGCACTTCCTGGAAACGCTTGGTCGCCGGATTGACCAGCGCCCGCACCGGAATCACCGGAAATTCGGCGTCGACCTGCACCGAGGGCTGGGCGTCGCGCGCCTGGGCGCGTAGGAAGGCCTGCTTGAATTTGGGATGGGCAATCGATTCGGTGGCGCACACGAAGCGGGTGCCCAATTGGCAGCCGGCGGCGCCCATTTCGAGATAGGAAAGGATCGCCTCGCCCCGCCCGATGCCGCCAGCCACGAACACCGGCACGTCGCGCACCTGAGGCAGAATTTCCTGGGCCAGCACGCTGGTTGAGACCGGGCCGATATGACCGCCGGCCTCGCTGCCTTCGATCACCAGCGCGTCGGCGCCGCTGCGCACCAGCTTCTTCGCCAGCACCAGGGCCGGGGCAAAACAGGTCACCTGGGCGCCCAGATCCTTCAAACGCTTGATCGACGCGGCGCTGGGCAGGCCGCCGGCCAGCACAACATGCGCCACCTTGGCCTGGCCGCAGACCTCGATCAATTGGTCGAGTTGGGGGTGGAGCGTGATCAGGTTGACGCCGAAGGGCTTCTGGGTCAGCGCCTGGGTCGCCATGATCTCGGCCGCCAGAAGATCGGGGCCCATCGAACCGCAGGCCAGAACGCCGAAGCCGCCGCCGTTCGATATGGCCGCCACCAGATGGCGCTCGGACACCCACGACATGGCGCCGCACAAGATGGCGAGATCGGTCCCCAGGAACCGGCGGCCCCGTTCCCACAGATCGTCCAGCCTTGTCCGGGCCGCAGCCGTCATGATGTGTCCCCTCCGCCCGTGGCGGCTTAAGCGGAATCGAGTTCGTAGGCGGTGTGCAGGGCCCGCAGGGCCAGTTCGGTGTAGTCTTCGGCGATCAGCACGCTCACCTTGATTTCCGAGGTCGAGATGACCTGGATGTTGATGCCCTTCTCGGCCAAGGTCTTGAACATGGTGAGCGCCACGCCGGCGTGGCTGCGCATGCCGACCCCGATCACCGAGACCTTGACGACGTTCGAATCGGCGGCCAGCGCCTTGAAGCCGAAACCGCTCTTCGCCTTCTCGATCACCTGCTTGGCCTTCTCGAGATCGGCCTTGCCGACGGTGAAGGTAAGGTCGGTGGTGGCGCCGTCGTGCGAAACGTTCTGCACGATCATGTCGACATTGATGGCCGCCTCGGCCAAGGGGCCGAAGATGCGGGCGGCGACGCCGGGCTTGTCCTCGACGCCAACCAGGGTGATCTTCGCCTCGTCGCGGCTGTAGGCGATGCCGCTTACCAGTGCCTTTTCCACGATCTCATCCTCATCGCAAACGAGTGTGCCGGGTTCGTCGGAGAAGCTGGACAGCACCTGGACCCGCACCCGGTGCTTCATCGCCATCTCGACCGAGCGGGTCTGCAGCACCTTGGCGCCGACCGAGGCCAGCTCCAGCATCTCCTCATAGGTGATCTTGTCGAGCTTTTTCGCCTTGGTGACGATGCGCGGGTCGGTGGTGTAGACCCCGTCGACGTCGGTGTAGATGTCGCAGCGGTCGGCCTTGAGCGCGGCGGCCAGCGCCACCGCCGAGGTGTCGGAACCGCCGCGGCCCAAGGTGGTGACGCGGTTGTCGGGACCCAGGCCCTGGAAGCCGGCCACCACGGCGACCTGGCCCTTGGCCAGGCGCTTCAGCATCTCGTCGGTGTCGATCGACAGGATGCGGGCCTTGCCGTGCACGCCGTCGGAATGGATGGGAATCTGCCAACCCATCCAGGAGCGGGCATCGACCCCCAGTTCCTGAAGCGCAATGGCGAGAAGACCGATCGTCACCTGCTCGCCGGTCGAAACCACGGTGTCGTATTCGCGGGCATCGTGCAGAGGGGCGATCTCGGTGCACCAGGCAACGAGCTGGTTGGTCACCCCCGACATCGCCGAGACGACCACCGCCACCTCGTTGCCGGCCTGGGCCTCGCGCTTGACGCGGCGGGCCACGTTCTGGATGCGGGCGACATCGCCCACCGAGGTGCCGCCGAATTTCATCACGATGCGCGCCATGACCGAACGATCCCCATCTTCGCTCCCCAACCGGGGGAGTGTCGCCAGCCGATAGACCGGATTTTGCAGGTTGCCCGAAGGGCGCGTATAAATACGCCGAGTCCTTTGCCAACGCAAGCCCGCCAACCCGGAACAGACAATGCACGCCAGCTCCGCCAACCCTCAGGAAATCGCCCGTTTCGCCGCCCTGGCCGAGAGCTGGTGGGACCCCGAGGGTCCGATGAAGCCTCTGCACAAGATGAACCCCTGCCGGATCGACTTCCTGGTCACCCGCCTAGCCGCCCATTTTGGCCGCGATCCCTTGGCCGAAATGCCTTTTCAAGGACTTAGCCTGCTCGATGTCGGCACCGGCGCCGGCCTCATCGCCGAGCCGATGGCTCGAATGGGTTTTCAGGTGGTCGGGCTCGACGCCGGGGCGGAAACCCTGGACGCCGCCCGCGCCCATGCCCGTTCCCAGGAGCTGACGATCGACTATCGCCAGGGGTCGCCCGAGGATTTGATCCGTTCCAAGGAGCGTTTCGATGTCGTCCTGGCGATGGAGATCGTCGAGCATGTCGACGAGCCCGATCGGTTCTTGCAGACGGTGGCCGGACTGGTGGCGCCGGGCGGGACCTTTGGCGGCGCCACCGTCAACCGCACCACCAAGGCCTATCTGATGGGCATCGTGGGAGCCGAGCTGATCCTGCGCTGGTTGCCCATCGGCACCCATGACTGGAACAAATTCGTCAAGCCCAGCGAATTCGCCCGCGGCCTGGAGGCGGGGGGAGTCAAGGTGACGGAAATGGCCGGCATGGCCTACAACCCGCTCACCGATTCCTGGCGGCTCACCCGCGATCTCGCCGTCAATTATTTGCTGGTCGGGACCAGGGCGGCCTAGCGGCCCCGGGCACCGGAGCCTCGAGAAGCGCGAATTAAGAATCCTGCCGGGGCAGCCAGGGGATAGCGGCGATTTCGATGCCCTCGTCCTTTAAGGACTTGGCCTCTTCCTTGGTGGCGTCGCCATAGATGCCGCGCTTTTCCGCCTCGCCATAATGGATGCGCCGCGCTTCCTCGGGGAAACGGGGACCGACATGTTCGCAATTGGCTTCCACGGTCTCGCGGATGGCGCGCAGCGCCTGCATCATGTGGCCGGCTTCCTCGGCCTGGGCCTTGCCCTTGCCGGTGATGCGGGGCGCCATCGGCGCCTTGGCGATCTTGGTGTCGGCGCAAACCGGACAGATCACCAGCCCGCGCTTGGCTTGGCGGTCGTAGGCGGCGCTGTCCTTGAACCACGCCTCGAAGCGGTGTTCCGCCGAACATTGGAGTTCGTAAAGGATCATGTTTCTCCTTTACCCGCTCGCGCGAAATTCGGCAATCTGGAAAGATGCATGAGGCAAGCGACAACCGGCCGGGCCATTTGGCCCAAACCGAACCGTCGGCCTGGCTGGCCCGGTTCGCGCCTTTGGTCCGAGCCGGCGGTCCGGTCCTTGATCTGGCCTGCGGCGGCGGACGGAACGCCCGTCTGTTTCTCGATCGCGGCCATCCGGTAACCGCCGTCGATCGCGACACCGCCTGGATCGCCGAGGCGCTGGGGGAACGGGCCGGGCTCGAAATCGTCACCGCCGATCTGGAGGACGGACGGCCCTGGCCTTTCGACGGGCGACGCTTTGCCGGCGTGGCGGTTACCAACTATCTTCATCGTCCGCTTTTTCCCAAGCTGTTGGCGGCCTTGGATGAAACCGGCGTGCTGATCTACGAGACCTTCGCCGCCGGCCAGGAGGCTTTCAGCCGGCCGCGCAATCCCGATCATCTCCTGATGTCGGGCGAATTGCTGGAGGTGGCGCGCGGCCAGCTCCATGTCGTGGCCTTCGAGCAGGGCCTGGTCGAGCGCTCTGGCAAGACATCGGTGGTGCAGCGCCTCTGCGCCGCCCGCACCTACGGACCGTGGAAAATTTAAAACTCGCCGGTGCCGAAGGCCAACCAAGGGAGCGCGCGACGCGCGCGACTGGGCCGTTGAGGCCCCGCGCCCCCATGGGCGCGAAAGCCAAGGGGCCGGACGGCCCCGCCCGGCGATTGAGGCCAATTAAACGGGCATCGTCTCCGGCTGCTCGCCAGTGCCGGGCGGATCGTTCGAGGCCATCTGGTTGTCCTCGCCCTCGCCTTCGTCGCCCATCGGCGGCTGATCGTCGGCCGGGGTGCCCATCGGCGGCCGGCGATAAGGCTGGCCCGATTGCTGGTTCATGCTGTTGATGACCCGGTAGTAATGCTCGGCATGCTGGTAATAATTCTCGGCGGCGATGCGATCGCCGGCGGCGGTGGCGTCGCGGGCCAGTGCCAGATACTTCTCCAGCACCTGATGGGCGTTGCCGCGGATGCGAACCTCGGGGCCGCTGCTGTCGAAGGTCTGGTTGCGGTTGGGGATGTGCTTCTTGCCGTTATGGCCACCATGGCCGCCATGCCCGCGGCCGCGTACGCGCTTGTTGTTCATCGGAGGTTTCATGTCACTTCATTTGTTGAAAACCAATCCTCACGCTTCGAGTCGTTTGGACGGCGCTCCGCTTAGGCGGATGGCAGCGCAAACACGCTATGCCGTGAGGAACTCGTTGATGCGCTTGACCGGAGCCAGGCTCGACGCCGCGCATCGCTATGAGAGGAAGCCTACCCGGTCCTTGGGCGCCGTCCAACAGTTTTTTTTCGGATAATTCAATCTTTTTCGGCCCGAACAAGCCGTTCGATCCCGCCCAGATCGCGTTCCGTTTGAATATTCACGAAAAATGCATCCCTTAGAAGATCGGCGACCGGGCGGGCCTGCCCTTGGCCGACCTCGAAATAGACCCGCCCGCCGGGCAGGAGATGGTCGCCGATCCGGGGTGCCAGATGGCGGTAGGGGGCAAGCCCGTCCGGCCCGCCGTCAAGGGCCAGGCGGGGCTCGAAGCGCGAGACTTCCGGCGCCAGATCGTCGATCTCGGCGGTGGGAATGTAGGGCGGATTGCTGACGATTGCGTCGAAGCGGTCCGCAATTCCTTCCAGCCAATCGGCGGTCCGAAACTCGGCCCGATTCCCCATGCCCAGTCTTTGGGCGTTGTGGCGGGCCGCCGCGATGGCGCCCGGCGCCTTGTCGATGCCCAGACCCTTGGCCTCGGGCAATTCAGCCAACAGGGCCAGCAGCAGACAACCCGAGCCGGTGCCGAGATCGAGAAGGCGAAGCGGCCGCGCCCGGTCGGGGCAATCGGCCAGCACGGCACGCACCAGCGTTTCGCTGTCCGGCCGGGGCACCAGCGTGTCGGCGTTGAGATCCAGCTCCAGCGTCCAGAATTCCCAGTTGCCCAGAATGCGCTGCACCGGCTCGCGCGCCCGGCGCCGCTCGAGCCAGGCGGCGAAGCGGGCCTCCCGCTCGGGCGATAGCGCGAGAGCGGCATCGCCATGAATGCGGCTGGGCGACACCTCCAGACATTCGGCCAGCAGATGGCGGACGTCCTGGGCGGCGTCACGAAGATCGATGCCGGCGGCGGCAAGCTGGCCGACCGCCCGGCGAAAAAGATCGCCCGCCCGCGCGGTCACTCGGCCTCGGCCAACTTGGCCGCCTGATCGTGGGCGACCAGAGCCTCGACGATCTCGTCCAATTCGCCTTCGATCACCCGGTCAATCTTGTAAAGCGTCAGGTTGATGCGATGATCGGTGACCCGACCTTGGGGAAAATTGTAGGTGCGGATGCGCTCGGAGCGGTCGCCCGATCCCACCTGGCTCTTTCGGCTGGCGGCGCGCTCGCTTTCGGCGGCTTCCCGCTCGCGGTCATAGAGCTTGGCGCGCAGGATCTTCATCGCCTTGGCCTTGTTCTTGTGCTGGCTCTTTTCGTCCTGGCAGCCGACCACGATGCCGGTCGGCATGTGGGTGATGCGCACCGCCGAATCGGTGGTGTTGACGTGCTGGCCGCCGGCGCCCTGCGAGCGGAAGACGTCGATGCGCAGATCCTTGTCCTGGATGGCGATGTCGACCTCTTCGGCCTCGGGCAAGACGGCCACGGTGGCGGCCGAAGTGTGGATGCGCCCGCCCGCTTCGGTCACCGGCACCCGCTGGACGCGATGCACGCCCGATTCGAACTTGAGCCTTGCAAAGACGCCCTTGCCGCTGATGGCGCCGATCGCCTCCTTGGTGCCGCCGATGCCGGTGTCGCTGCTTTCCAGCACCTCGAAGCGCCAGCCCACGCGCGCCGCGTAGCGCTGATACATGCGAAACAGCTCGGCGGCGAACAGGGCGGCTTCCTCGCCGCCGGTGCCGGCGCGCACCTCGAGGATGGCGTTCTTGTCGTCGGCCGCATCCTTGGGCAGCAGCATCAATTTCATCGCCCGCTCGATCTCGGGCAGCTTGGCCTTCAAGGCGTAGTATTCCTCCTCGGCCATCGCCTTCATCTCGGGATCGCTTTCCTGCATCATCGCCTGGGCCTCGGCCAGATCGGCCTGGGTCTGACGCCAGGTGCGCACCGATTCGACCAGCGGGGTGAGATCGGACAGCTCCTTCGACAACTTGGCGTAGGATTGGGAATCGCCGCCGGCCGCCAAGAGATGGTTCAGTTCATCATGGCGGGAAAGAATGCGATCGAGCTTTTCGTCGAGGCTCATGATTCGTCTTCGTCCAGGCGGAACAGACGGCGCAACAGGCGTTCTTCGGCGCTCCAATCGATGCCGGCATTGCCGGCGCTGACCTTCAGGGCCTCGGAAGGATCGTGAAGCAGGCGGTTCATCATCAGCCAGGTGGCGCGGGTGGCGTCGGTCCCGGCCTCGGCCAGGGCGCGCTCGCGCTCATGCTCGAAACGGCGGCGCAACGCCACGATCGCCGGCACGGCGGCCCGCTCGGCGCGGCCGCGGGCGAAGGCCGCCACCTCCTCGTCGACGATCGCCCAGGCGGAATTCGACGCCGCCTCGCGGCTGGCGCGCCCGGCCATCGCCACCTGTTCGAGATCGTCGAGATCGTAAAGGAACGCGCCTTCGACGCGATCGACCGCCGGCTCGATGTCGCCGGGCAGGCCGGCATCGACGAGGAAGATGGGACGGCGTCGGCGGCGGCGCAAGGCCGCCTGCACGGCATCGGCGGCGACGACCGCCTGGGTGCCGCTCAAGGCCGTGATGACGATATCGGCCTGGGCCAGAAGATCGTCGCGCTCGACGAAGGGCGCGGCGTGGCAATTCAGCGCGCGCGCCATCTGCTCGGCCCGGCTGGGGCGCGGGCAGGCGACGACCAGGCGGCGCAGCCCCGCCGACAAGAGCGTCTCGGCCACCAGAGCGCCCATGTCGCCGTCGCCCAGCATGAGGCCGTCGCGGCGGGCGAGATCGCCGTGCAGGTCGCGCGCCATCTGGACGGCGGCGGCGGCCATCGACACCGGCCGCTCGCCGATCGCGGTTTCGGCCCGCACTCGCTTGGCGCCGGCAAAGGCCGCCTGCATCAGCGCTTCAAGCTCCGGGCCGCTTTGGCCGGCGTCGCGGGCAAAACGATGCGCCGCCTTCACCTGGCCCAGCACCTGCGGCTCGCCCACCGTCTGGCTGTCGAGCGCCGCGGCCACGGCAAAGACATGGCGGACGGCAGCCACCCCTTCCAGCGCATAGGTCGAGGGCGCCAAGCGCGCGCTGTCCAGGCCGGCGCGCCGGGCCAGGCAATCGAGCAGCCGGGGTTTGGCCCGGGTGGGATTGGCATCGACGGCCAGAATTTCCACCCGATCGCAGGTCGCCAGGGCAAGCGCCTGGGGAAAGCCCGTCTCGCGCAGCTCGGCCAGGAAGACGGGCTGTTGGGCATCCTCGACGAACATCAGGTCGCGCTCGGACAAGGGAGCCGAACGGTGGTTGGCCCCCACCAGCACATAGCCGCCAAGATCGCGCCCCTCGGCCACTCGCTTACCCGCGCGGCGCCAGACGCCGGGGCAAATCGGCCATCGGCACCCGCTCCTGATGGCCTGAATCGAGGTCCTTGACCATCGCCTCGCCCAGGGCCTGTTCTTCGTCGCCGATGATCACCGCCAGCTTTGCGCCCAGCTTGTCGGCGCGCTTCAGGCGGTTCTTCATCGAGCCGGTGGGCGGACAATCGACGCTGTGCCCGGCCTGGCGCAGCGCATCCGCCAGCTTGAAGGCTTCGAGAACCGGATAGGTGCCGGCGGGAACGACGACGATCGGCCGCGCCAGAGCCGGCGCCTTATCGCCGGCCAGCATGGAAAGCCGTTCGACGCCGGCCGCCCAGCCGATGCCCGGGGTGCGCGGCCCGCCCATCTCTGCGATCAGCCCGTCATAGCGCCCGCCGGCCAGCACCGTGCCCTGACTGCCCAGATGGCTGGTGGTGAATTCGAAGGCGGTGTGACAGTAATAATCGAGACCGCGCACCAGCCTGGGGCTGACCGCGAAGGGAATGCCAAGCGCCGTCAGACCCGCTTGCAGTTCGGCGAAAAAGGCCCGCGAGGCCTCGTTCAGATGATCGCCCAAGAGCGGCGCCTGGGCGATGACGGCGCGGTCGTCGTCGTCCTTGGAATCGAGCACCCGCATCGGGTTGCGCTCGAGCCTTGCCTTGCTGTCTTGCGATAGCCGGTCGAGATGACCGGTGAGGTAGCGCACCAGCACCTCGCGGTAGGCGGCACGGCTTTCCGCATCGCCCAGCGAATTCAGTTCCAGGGTGATCTTGTCGGCCAACCCCAGCGCCTCCAGGAAGCGATAGCCGGTGGCGATCACCTCGACGTCGGCCAAGGGACTGTCCGAACCCAGATATTCGATGCCCACCTGATGGAACTGGCGCAGCCGCCCCTTTTGCGGCCGCTCGTAACGGAACATCGGGCCGCGATAGAACAGCTTCAAGGGCAAATGCTGGGCCAGACCGCCCGAGATGAAGGCTCGGGCCACGCCCGCCGTGCCCTCGGGGCGCAGGGTGATCGATTCGCCGCCCTTGTCGGTGAAGGTGTACATCTCCTTGGTCACGATGTCCGAGGTGTCGCCCAGGGTGCGGGTGAAGACTTCGGTGAATTCGAAGATCGGCGTCACGATCTCGCCATAGCCGTACCGGTTGGCGATGGCGAAGGCGGTCGCCTCGACATGGCGATGGCGCACCGAATCCTCGGGCAGAAGATCGTGGGTACCCCGCACCGGCTGCATGCCCGCCACCGTCTAGCCCTCCTTCTTGGTTTTGGCCATCTGCGCCGCCTTGGCCTCGACCAGTTCGACGACGTGGGCGATCATGCGCTCTTCGTCGATCTTGTGATCGGCCTGACCGGCGACATAGACCATGTGGGCGCCCTGGCCGCCGCCGGTGATGCCGACATCGGTCTCGCGCGCCTCGCCCGGCCCGTTGACGACGCAGCCGATGATCGACAGCGACACCGGCTGGGCGATGTGGGCCAGCCGCTTTTCCAGCTCGGCCACCACCTTGATGACGTCGAAGCCCTGGCGGGCGCAGGTTGGGCAGGCGACGATGCGCACGCCGCGATGGCGCAGATCGAGCGATTTCAAAATCTCGAAGCCGACCCGCACTTCCTCGACGGGATCGGCCGACAGCGAGACGCGGATGGTGTCGCCGATCCCCTCCCAGAGAAGTTGGCCGATGCCGATCGCCGATTTGACCGTGCCGCCCAGAAAGCCGCCGGCCTCGGTGATGCCCAGATGAAGCGGATAGTCGCAGGCCTTGGCCAAACCGCGATAGGCCGCCACCGCCAGGAAAACGTCCGAGGCCTTGACGCTGATCTTGATCTGGTGGAAATCCTCGTCCTCCAGATGCTTGATGTGCTCAAGGGCGCTTTCCACCATCGCCTCGGGGCAGGGCTCGCCGTATTTCTCCAAGAGATGCTTGTCCAGGCTGCCGGCGTTGACGCCGATGCGCATCGAACAGCCATGATCCTTGGCCGCCTTCACCACCTCGCGCACCCGCTCTTTCGATCCGATGTTGCCCGGATTGAAGCGCAGGCAGGCGGCGCCGGCCTGGGCGGCCTCGATGGCGCGCTGATGGTGAAAATGAATGTCGGCGACGATCGGCACCGTGGCGGCCCTAACGATCGCCTTCAGGGCGGCGGTCGATTCGACATCGGGGCAGGAGACCCGCACGATGTCGACCCCGGCTTCTTCGAGCGTGCGGATCTGATCGATGGTCGCCTTGGGGTCCGAGGTGAGCGTGTTGGTCATCGACTGCACGCTGATCGGCGCGCCGCCGCCCACCGCCACCGGCCCGACCATGACCTGGCGGCTCGGGCGACGTTCGATATGACGATAGGGGCGGACGCTCATGGGCGGCTTTCCGGCGAGGATGGGGAATGGGTCGCTACTGGCCTTCGCCGGCCTGAAGCGCGTCCGGATCGATCGCGATGTCGCTGCGCACCGAACCCGATTTGCCCAGGCTGCGCCGGACCAGCTTGCCGTCGAGCAGCACTTCGACGCCGCCGGCGTTGCCGATGGCCAGCTTGGGGCCGGTCACGTTCACCGGCAGGCGGTACTGATCGCCCTTGATCAGGATGCGGGTGGCGACGGGATTGCCCTTGTCGTCGCGGATTTGAATCCAGGTCTTGTCGAGCGCCCGCAAGACGACCCGAACCTCGCCTTCCTTCTGGCCGAAGATTTGCGGCCCTCTTTCGGTGGCCGGCGGGGCGGCGGGCGCGGCCGGCGTCGTCGGCGTCGTCGCCGCCATGCCCTCCATGCCGGTTGCGCCGGCCATGCCTTCCATGCCGACGATCGGCGCCATGCCGCTCATACCGCTCATGGCGCTTAAGCCCGCGGGAGCCTCGGCGGGCGCGGGTTGGGCCGCCGGCTCGGCCGGGGTGGCGGCAATCGGCGAAACCTTGCTGTCCTCGTCCTTAGCGCCGGCGCCGCCATCGCGCGGCAAATGCTGGCTCAGGCGATCGGGTACTTCCGGAACCGTTTCCGCCACCGGCCGGTGCTGCGACGAATAGAAATACCAGCCGCCATAGATCAGGGCGCCCAAGAAGAGCGCGATGAGCAGCACCGCCCCGCCCGGCAGTCGGCCCTCGGAGGCCGGCGTCGGGAAGGACAGGGCCGGACGGCCCGCCAGATTGGCGGCTTCGGCGCGGTAGCGGCGGACCACTTCCTCGCCGTCCAGGCCGAGATAATCGGCGTAGGAGCGGATGAAGCCCACCGCATAGGTGGGGCCGGGCAGGTCCTGGATGCGGCCATCCTCGATCGCCTGCAGATAGGGATGGCGGATGCGCAGCGCCTGAGCCACCTGCTTCAGGTCCTGATTGAGACGCTGGCGGGTGGCACGCAACAACGTACCGACCCCGGAGCTTGCGGCGCCAAGGCTCTCACCCACGGGGGAGGCGGATTCGCTCACCACGCCCAAAACCCTTTGTAATCAATTCATTTGTTTGCGCAATGCGGTAACCGGCGCAAACCGCGCCTTCTTACCAGGAAAGAAGCCTGGGCGCAAACCTTCCGCAAAAGCCGCGTTCCCGGCCGGGGCAGCCCCTGCCCCGCCTTGGCATCACCCAAAAAGCTATTCGGCGGCTGCCTTGCCGTCCTTGCGCGCCTTGGCGGTGGCGAGGATGGCGCGGACCATGCCGACATAGCCGGTGCAGCGGCACAGATGGCCGCTCAGCATCTCGCGCACTTCGGCCTCGCTGGGATCGGGATGGCCTTCCAGATAGGCCTCGGCCGACATCAGGATGCCCGGCGTGCAATAGCCGCATTGCAGACCGTGATGGGTGCGGAAGGCGCGCTGAAGATCGTTGAGCGCGCCCTCCTGGGTCGCCAGGCTTTCCACCGTGTCGACGCGATGGCCATCGGCCTGCACGGCGAACATCAGGCAGGAACGGGCCGGACGACCGTCGAAGCGGATGGTGCAGGCCCCGCAGACGCCGTGCTCGCAGCCGACATGAATGTCGGTGCGGCCCAATTCCTGGCGCAGGAAATCGGAAAGCAGCATGCGGGGCTCGACCTCGGCCACCACCGGCTTGCCGTTGAGGACGAAGGATATGGATTTCCGCCCGATGGTCTTCAACTCCGGCATGATTGGGCCTCCTCGATGATCCGCCGGCCGATCCGCCGAACGAGTTGACGGCGGTATTGCGCCGTCGCGTGAATGTCGTCGCTGCCGCCCAGCTCCCAGGCGAAGGCGTTGAGCGCGCCGTCCGGATTGGCGAGCGCGGCGCCCGACAGGCGGGTCACCGTCGGTCGGCCGGCGACGCCCCCCACGCCCAGCCTTACCTCCTGGGCGGTGGCGACGGCCGCCACCGAGCAGATGGCGAAGTCGCCCTGGCGTTGGGTCACTTCGTCGAAGGCGTAACCGGCGCCGGCCTGGCGCACCGGAAAGCGCACCGCCACCACCATCTCGTCGGGCTCGCGGGCGGTGGACAGTGGTCCGGTCTGGAAGTCGTCGGCGGCAAGGGTGCGGCTGCCGCGTTTCGAGCGCAGCACCACCTGGCCGCCCAAGGTGGCCAGCACCAGCGGCAATTCGCTCGAAGGATCGGAGTGCGCGATCGAACCGCAGACCGTGCCGCGGCTGCGCGTCTGGAAATGGCCGATATGCGGCATCGCCTTGGCCAGCAGCGGCAAGCGTTCGGCCAAAGCGGGCCAGGCCATCAGCCTGGCCTGGGTGACGGCGGCGCCCACGTCGACGAAACCGCCTTTCTCCTCGATCGAGGCCAGGCCTTCGATGCCGGTGATGTCGATCAACAGCTTGGGCTCGACCAGGCGGTAATTCATCATCGCCACCAGCGATTGGCCGCCGGCCAGGATCTTGGCGTCTTCCCCATGACGGGCGAGAAGATCGATCGCCTCCTCGACGCGGGCGACACGCTGATAATCGAAGGCGCTTGGCTTCATGACCCGATCCCCAGCATGCGCTTGATTCCATCCCAGAACAAGGCGCCGCCCGGCGCGCCGCCCTGGGTTTGCGCCACCAGGCGCTTGAAGAACTGGTTGACCACCAAGCGGGTGGCGCCATCCAGGAGGCGCCCGCCGATCGAGGCCGCCTTGCCGGTGACCACGACCTGATAGGCGTAGGACACCCGGGTGCCGCCGCCTTCGGGCACCAGGGTCACCTTGCCCTGGCCGGCGGCGGTGCCGAGCGGCCCCAGAAGATCGCCCGACAACAGCGCCGATTTCGGCGGCTCGAGGTCCGAAAGGGCGACGCTAGCCTCAAAGCGGCCGCGCACCGCGCCCACGCCCAGCGAGACCACGGCGCGGTAGCGGTTGGGTCCGACCAGATCAAGGCTGTGGCAACCGGGAATGACCTTGGCCAACGACTTGGGATCGATCAGGGTTTGCCAAACCGCTTCTGGCGCCGCCGGCACCAGGGTCGAACCTTCGCCCACCAGTCCGCGACCACCGGCCATCGGCGGCAACGCCGCCTTGGCTTGTCCGGCGGGCGGCGGCGGTTCGTCGCCCTGGATGAGCGCCGCCACCTTGGAGGGCGACAAGGGCAGGCGCAGATCCTTGGCGCCAGTGGCATCGGCCACCGCGTTGGCCAGGCAGACCGGGGTGCTCATGCAATTGCCCTCGCCGATGCCCTTGGCGCCCAAGGGCGTCAGCGGCGACGGGCTTTCCATGTGCAGGATGATCGGTTCGGGCACTTCGCAGGCGGTGGGGCAGAGGTAATCGGCGAAGGTGCCCGACAGGAAGCTGCCATCCTTGTCGTAGGCGAATTCCTCGTGCAGCGCGCAGCCGACGCCCCAGCCGAAGGCGCCATAGACCTGACCGTCGGCCAAGAGCGGATTCAGCAGCTTGCCGGAATCGTGCATGGTGACGTACTTGTCGATCTTCACCTGGCCGGTGTCGCGGTCGATCTCGACGCCGCAGAAATCGAAGACGAAGCCGTAGGTGAGCGAGGTGTTGATCTGATCGGCGTCGTTGGGCGGCTCCAACTCGGGCGGCGACCAGACGCCGATCTCGCTTAAGCCCGGCGGCATGCCGTCCGGCAATTCGCTGGGCGACCAATGCGCCGTGCCGGCGACCCGCGAGAAGCGGATGGAATCGTCGGGGTTGTCGCGGGCGAAGATCTTGCCGTTGGCGAATTCGATCTTGTCGGGCGTCACGTTCAAATTCTGGGCGGCGATGCGCGCCAGCTTGTCGCGGATCTTGCGCGCCGCGATCTGGCCCGACACGGCGGTCGACGAACTGAAGCGGCTGGAATAGTTGCCGGTGGCGATCGACCAGGGATCGCGCTGGGTGTCGCGCTCCATGTTGCAGGTGATCTCGTGCGGATGCAGGCCCAATTCGTCGGCGACGATCTGCGCCAAGATGGTGGCGTGGCCCTGGCCTTGGGGCAGGCTGTCGGCGGTGACGCTGACGCCGCCCAGCGCGTCGACCGACACCGTGGTGTAGGCGACGTTGCCGCCCTTGGGTCCGGCCTTGTGGCGCTCCTCCACCGTGTTGATGGTGCTGAGATAGCCCATGTTCGACTGCGCCGGCTCGACCACGGCGGCGTAGCCGATGCCGTAGAGGCGGCCCTGCTTGCGCGCCTCGTCGCGGCGGCGCTTCAGATCGGCCAGCCCGCCCTCCTCGGCGGCGTTGGCGATCGCGGTCTGGAAATCGCCCGATTCGATGAGGGCGCCGGCGGCGGCGCGGTAGGGGAACGAGCCCCTCGGCACCAGGTTGCGGCGCATGACGTCCAAGGGATCGAGCCCCAGTTCGACCGCCACCCGCTGCATCAGCCGCTCGAGCGAATAATAGATCTGCGGGCCGCCGAAGCCGCGCACCATGCCCGACGGAGTCTTGTTGGTCATCACCACATGGTTGGTGATGGTCATGTTCTTGACGTCGTAGGCCCCGGTCATGATGCCGTGCTGGCGGTAAAGCGGGCCCGGCATCGGCGGGCGCAGATAGGCGCCGTAATCGTCGAACTGCTCGTAGCGCAGCCCCAGCACCAACCCGTCCTTCTTCACCGCCGCTTGGGCCTTGATCACCCGGTTGGGGGCGGCGATGGCGGCGGTCAGGTGTTCCCAACGGTCCTCGACCCACTTGACCGGCGCCCCCAGCTTCTTCGAAGCCACACACATGAGGACGATGTAGGGGAACATGGCCTGTTTGGTGCCGAAGCCGCCGCCGGAATAGGCGGGCGAGCGCAGGCGCAGTTGCGGGCCCTTGCAGCGGAGCGCCTTCGACATCACCGGATGGACGGTGAAGGGGCCCTGGAAGTTCGAGAGCACGTCGAACACCTTCTCGTCGGGCCGGTAGTCGGCGACCACGACATAGCCTTCGAGCGGCGTTTGCGAATTGCGCGGATAATCGATGGTGAGTTCGACGATTTTATCGGCCTCGGCAAAGGCCTTGTCGGGATCGCCATAAGTGAAATGGCGGGTCGAGGGGATGTTGGAGCCCACGAGAGGATGCACCAAGGGCGCGTCGGGCTTGGTGGCGTCCATGGTGCCGATCACGGCCGGCAAGGGCTCGTAGGAAACCAAGATGTCGTCAAGCGCGTCCTCGGCGATGTAGCGATCCTCGGCGACCACCACCGCCACCGCCTCGCCCACGAAGCGCACCCGATCGACCGCCAGCGCCCATTGATCCATCGGCTTTCTGAGCACGATCAGGAAGGGATCGGTCTCGGCCTGGATGTCCTTGCCGGTCAGCACCGCCTTGACGCCCTTGCGCTTGAGCACCGCCTGGGTGTCGATCGCCAGGATTTTGGCGTGCGGGTGGGGCGAACGCAGGATGGCGGCGTGCATCGTGCCCGGCCGCGTCGGCTGGTCGTCGCAGAACAGGGCGCGGCCGGCCAGCAAGGTGGCGTCTTCGACCCGCTCCATCGGCCGGCCCAGATATTTCCCGGCACCCGCGTGAGCTGACATGGCGTGATCCCTTCCCCGGACCGCCGGCCGGCCTGGCCTTCCGTGCGGCTTGCGACATGTGAAGCAACTGTGATATTTCTTGTTTACGGCATCGCGCCGGGCCTGTCAACCGGGTCCGGTCCGAGGAAGGAAGGCGTCCGCAAACGGCCGGGCGCGCACAAGGGAGAAGGCTGGATGCATCCGATCGATACGCCCCACACCGTCGTCATCGACCGCACGCGAACGCCCAACGCCATTCGCTTTCCGGCGGTGTTCAACGTTGCGGTGCCCTTCATCGACCGCCCGGTCGCGGAAGGCCGCGGCGACCGGCCGGCGCTGCGCACCGAGGCGGGCGACATCAGCTACCGGCAATTGGCCGAGAACGTGGCGCGCGCCGGCCAGGTCTTTCTTGGCCTCGGCCTAAAGCGCGGCGAGCGCCTGTTGATGGTGGTGCGCGACACGCCGATGTTCTTCTACGTTTTCTGGGGCGCGGTGAAGGCTGGTCTGGTGCCGGTGGGCCTGAGCACCATGATGAAGGCCGCCGACTATCAATATTCGATCGAGGATTCCGGCGGCGCCGCCCTGATCTACAGCCCGGCCCAAGCCGGCGAAGTGACGCCAGCCGCCCAGGCGAGCGCCCTCAAGCTGCGCCACCTTCTGTCCACCGATGAGCTGGAGCGCCGGATGGCCGGCGCGCCCACGACGCTGGAGGCCGCGCCAACCAGCGCCACCGAGGACTGCTTCTGGCTTTACTCCTCGGGCTCGACCGGCAAACCCAAGGGTGTCGTCCATGTCCATCGCGACATGGTGATCACCTCGGAACGCTACGGCCAGGGCATCGCCGGCATCAAGCCCGACGATCTGGTCTTCTGCGCCTCGAAGCTGTTTTTCTCCTACGGCTTCGGCGGCGGCATGACCTTTCCGCTCTGGGCCCAGGCGACCATCCTGCTCTGCGAGGAACGCCCCTCGGCTGACATGGCCTTCGCCATGATCGAGCGCCATAAGCCGACCGTCTTTTTCGGCGTCCCCACCCTTTACGGGCAGATGGTGCAGGCGCTCGATTCCCAGGCCCGCGACACGCGGTCGATCCGCGCCTGCCTCTCGGCGGGCGAGGCCCTGCCCGAGCCGATCTTCACGCGTTGGAAGGAAAAGACCGGCGTGGCGATCCTCGACGGCATCGGCTCGACCGAGGTTCTGCATATTTTCGTCTCCAACCGGCATAACGACATTCGCCCCGGCACCTCGGGCAAGCCGGTGCCCGGCTACGAGGTGAAGATCGTCGACGGCGACGAGCGCCCGGTCGCCGACGGCGAGGTCGGCATCCTGATGGTCAAGGGCGAATCGAACGCCCGCTGCTATTGGAACAATCCGGAAAAGACCGCCAGCACCATGCGCGGCGAATGGCTCAACACCGGCGACATGTACATCAAGGACGCCGACGGCTATTACGCCAATGTCGGGCGCGGCGACGACATGCTGAAGGTGGGCGGCATGTGGTGCTCGCCCCTGGAGATCGAATCGCGCCTCTTGGCGCACCCCAAGATCGCCGAGGCCGCGGTGATCGGCCAGCCCGACGCCGAGGGCTTGATCAAGCCGGCCGCCTATGTCGTGCTGCGCAACAAGGCCGAGGCCGGTCCGGCGATGGTCGACACCCTGGTCCAGCATTGCAAATCCGGCCTGGCCGGGTACAAATATCCCCGGTGGTTCTATTTCATCGACGACTTGCCGAAGACGGTGACCGGGAAAATCCAGCGCTTCCGGCTGCGTCAGGCGCCGTCCGAGCAGTATCGGGACCGCGAATACAAGGTTGGCGATTGAAGCCATGAAACCGAACACAGGCAAAGCTGCCGCCAAGACCCCGCGCCCGACCCGCCGGCCAAAGCCGGCGTCGGCGCCTTCGCTGCTCGTCCAGGCCTATGAGCGGATCAAGCACAACATCATCACGCTGCGCTACCGGCCGGGCGAGGCCTTGAACGAGGCGCAGATCAGCGAGTCGCTGCGCATCGGCCGCACCCCGGTCCATCAGGCGCTCAACCGCCTGATGCTGGAAGGCATGGTCGAGGTGATCCCCAGGAAAGGGGTGATCGTGCGGGGCGTCAGCCTGAACGAGGTGATGGACATCATCGACGTCCGCCTGATCACCGAAACCCATTGCGCCAAGCTGGCGGCCATGCGCGCCGACAAGGACGATCTCGCCGCCCTGGCGCAGATTCTCGACCAGGGCAAGAAGGCCGCCGACGAGGCCGACATCGAAACCCAGATGACGCTCGACCGCGAATTCCATCTGGCGCTTTCGCGCGCCGGCAAGAACAGCGTTCTGGCCGACACCATGCGCAACCTGCACGACCGCTCGCTGCGGTTCTGGTTCATCTCGTTGCGCGATGTCGGTCACGACCGGGCGGTGGTCGCCCAGCACCGCGCCATCCTCGACGCCATCAAGCGCCGCGCCCCCGACGACGCCGCCCTGGCGGTGCGCGATCACATCGAGGCTTTCCGCACCAACGTGGCGCGGTTTTTATAAGGTTCGATTTGCCCCTCAATCGGCCCAAGCGCTCGCGTTCCGCTCGCTTGGCTTTCGCCACACGCGCGGCGCCGCCGCCTTGCGGCCGGAAGGACAATCAAGCCTCCGAACCTAGCCGATCGCCCAGACCCGGTAGAGCACCGAGGCGGCGCTGCGCGCCCCTGAACCCACCGCCAGCACGCGGTTGAGCCAATCATAGGGGGGCGCCGCCGTTTCGAAGCGAAGCAGGATGCGCAGGAAATAGTCCTTGGGATCGACCGGCTCGCCCCGGCCGAGCCTGGCCAGCACCTCGGGCGGGCCGTGGCGCAGGCCGGTGTAGCGCATCAGGATCATGGCGCCGTCGTCGCTCTTGATCGGCATCCGAACATCGATCTCGAAGGCGCCGTCGGCGCGCTCGACGATCCAATCCTCGCCGGGCAGAACGGTTGCCTTCAGGCGCGGCCCGTCGATCCGCCCCCCGGTGACCGGCACCACCCGGCGGTGCCCAACCGGGGTTCGCCCGACATCGGTGGGCGGGGCCACCGTAAGCGTCATGGCGAACAGCGGTTCGAGCGTGGGTTCGATCGGTTCCATCTTGGGCCTCCCTCCCTGGCGCGACGTCGGCGGCCGCCCATCCTAGCCTTTCTTGACAGGATTGGGGCCGCACCGCATACTAAAATATCACCGCGATTTCAGCTAGCGAAGGGAAAAAGGCGATGGCCGTCACCAAGGCGCACGAGGAATTCCACCCGCTCGATATGAATGCCGGCTGGGAAGTGCCCGAGGGCTATCCGCCCGGCATCCAGCAAAAGATTCTGTCGGGCAGTCTGGACGAGGCCAAGAAGCGGGGCAGCCGTACCCGCCTGTTGCGCTTCCAGCCGGGTGTCTTCACCACCGCGCCCTTCGTCCATGAATATTGGGAAGAGGTGTTCCTGGTCTCGGGCGATCTCACGGTCGGCAACGACGCCCAGGGCAAGGGCGGCGAGTCCTTCAAGCCGCTCACTTACGCCTGCCGTCCGCCCGGCGTCCATCACGGGCCGTTCAAGTCGGTCGGCGGCTGCCTGCTCTTGGAAACCCATTATTACGACCCGGCCTGAACCGTGCTGAAGCCGATCGCCCAACTGGCGGCCGATCTGGCCCAGGGCCGCGTTACCGCCTTGGCCCTGGTCGAGGCGTGCTTGGCGCGCATCGCCGATCCAAAGGGCGAGGGCGGCGCCACCTTTCTCAAGGTGCATGCCGAGGCGGCGCGCGCCCAGGCCCAAGCGATCGATCGGCTGCGTGGGCTGGGTCAGGCGCCGTCGCCTTTCGCCGGCATTCCGATTTCCATCAAGGACCTGTTCGACCTTCAGGGCGAGGTGAGTTTGGCCGGTTCGCGGGTCCTGGCCGATCGGCCGCCGGCCACCGCCGACGCCCTGGCGGTGGCCAGGCTGAAAGCGGCCGGCTTCATCGTGATGGGCCGCACCAACATGACCGAGTTCGCCTATTCGGGCTTGGGCCTCAACCCCCATTACGGCACGCCCAAGAACCCGCATGACCGGAAGACCGGGCGCATACCGGGCGGCTCGTCTTCGGGCGCCGCGGTCTCGGTCACCGATGGCATGGCGGCCGCCGGGCTGGGCACCGACACCGGCGGCTCGTGCCGGATTCCGGGGGCGCTCTGCGGCTTGGTCGGCTGGAAGCCCACGGCGGCGCGGGTGCCGCGTCAGGGCGTGCTGCCGCTTTCCGCCTCGCTCGATTCGGTGGGCGTGTTGGCGGGAACCGTTTCTTGTTGCGCGCTGGTCGATGCCGTCGCGGCAGGCGACGAGGCCCTGGCTCCCCAACCCTTCCCGCTCTCCGGCCTTCGGCTGGCGGTGCCGCAAGCGGTGGTTCTGGACGGCATGGACAAATCGGTTTCGGCCGCCTTCGCCAAGAGCTGCTCTATCTTGTCCAAGGCCGGCGTTCGGATCGCCGACCTTGCTCTTTCCGAGCTGAAGGAGTTGGCGACCATCAACGCCAAGGGCGGCTTTGCCGCCGCCGAGGCCTATGGCTGGCACCGCAAGCTGATGGCCGCCAAGGGCACCGATTACGATCCGCGCGTTCGGGTGCGCATCGAGAAGGGGGCCGGCCAAGACGCCGCCGATTATCTCGACCTTCTGGCCGCCCGGGCCGATTTCATCCGGCGCGTGCGGGAGCGTTGCGCCCCCTTCGATGCGCTCGTGATGCCGACGGTGCCGATCGTCGCGCCCACCTTCGCCGAGCTGGCGTCCGACGACGACTATGGGCGGATCAATCTCTTGATGCTGCGCAATCCGGCGGTGATCAATTTCCTCGATGGCTGCGCGATTTCGCTGCCGGCGCCCATCGAGGCGGGCGGGCTGCCGGTCGGCCTCATGCTGGCCGGTTTCGCCGGCCAGGATGGGCGGCTGTTCGCCATCGCCCGGGGCCTCGAGTCGCTCCTGTCCGGTGAAAAGTAAGGCGATTTGCCCCACCTTGACGGCGCCCCGTTCGGTCCCTAGACTCTTTATCAGCAAAGCATGATGAACCACGCCCCGACCTTTATAGGGACCCGACCATGAAACAGGTTACCGATAATTCCTTCGACGCCGACGTTCTCAAATCCGCCGATCCGGTGCTGGTCGATTTCTGGGCCGAATGGTGCGGGCCTTGCCGCCAGATCGCCCCGGCGCTCGAGGAATTGGCCAAGGAATATTCGGGCAAGGTGACGGTGGCCAAAGTCAATATCGACGAAAACCCGGCCACCCCTTCGAAATACGGCGTGCGCGGCATTCCCACCCTGATGCTGTTCAAGAACGGCCAGGTGGCGGCGACCAAGATCGGCGCTTTGCCGAAGAGCAAGCTTTACGAATGGGTCGATTCGGTCCTCTAGAGCGTCGTGCGTTTAATCTGACGCATATCCGGCTGCCTTGAGATAGTTCCAGCATTCTTCTGGTGAATAGAGTTGGCAGACGTCGCCGATGGCTCTCCAGAGGGCGTCGAAGGTCCGAGCTTTGACGTGCCTGAGA
>JACRPC010000038.1 GCA_016214125.1 Rhodospirillales bacterium
CACTCGGCGCTGGGCTACCGGCCGCCGGTTGAGTTCGAGGAAAACCTGTTCCCCCAGCGGGCCGCTGGCCAGCGGCCCGCTGGGGTGGTTGACGCAACCTGTCCCTAATTACGCTGTCTCACCCATGGGGTGCAGTCCATCATTACTTTTTTCTATATTTTCTTGTTTATTTTCAATATGATAATAAAACCATCGAACAATATTCCACGTCCCCCCTCACCTCGCCACCCGCTCGGCGACGCCGTTGATCAGGAAGGAGAGCAGAAGGTCGATCGCCACCACCAGGCCGGCGCGCCACGGGGGCAGGGCCAACAGGGTGGCGGCGATGAATCCCTCATAGACGATGATCGCCGCCAGCACCAGAAGCTGCACCAGCGCCACGCCGCCCCTTGGCATCAGGCCCGAGGCGGCCAGCACCGCCGCCAACAGGCTGAGGTTCAGCGTGATCACATTGGCCCAATTGTAGGCCACGATGTAGCGCGGATAGACGGGCAGGCGCTCGAGCAGGCGGGCCACCGTCACCATCAACAGCGGATAGGCGGCCCAGCCGATGACGTAGGCGATCGATTGGGCGGCCAGGAAGCGGCCCAAGCCGCCGCCCGGCGGATGCTGCAGGTAATCGAGCAGCACCATGGCGAGATAGGCGGGCAGGCACAAGGCCGCCGCCCAGAAGCTCTTCCACACCGCGTCGATGGTGTTGTCGAACAGCACCATGGCGCGCCGATCGCCCCTGGCCATCATCCAGGCGCCGAACAGGCCCTTGGCGATCTCCTCGCGGCGAATCATGGCGTCCGCACGCGCTCGATCACCGCCTTGTAGACGTCGGCCAGGCGGTCGAGATCGGCCAGCGTCACCCGCTCGTCGGCCTTGTGCATGGTGGCGCCGGCCAGACCGAACTCGACCACCGGGCAATGGTCCTTGATGAAGCGGGCGTCCGAGGTGCCGCCCGAGGTCGACAGTTCGGGATCGAGCCCCAGCACCTCGCGCACCGCGCCGGCGACGGCGTCGGTCAAGGGGCCGGGATGGGTGAGAAAGGATTCGCCCGAAATCTCCACCGCCAGCTCCCAATCGCGGCCGACCGCGTCGAAAAGCTGGCGCAGATGGCGCTCGATCCCGGCGCCGCTGTGCCGATCGTTGAAGCGGATGTTGAAGCCGGCCACGGCCTGGGCCGGCGTCAGGTTGGTCACCGGATTGCCGACGTCGATGGTGGTGAGCGCCACCGAGGAGGGCTCGAAATGGGCGCTGCCGTCGTCCAGGGGATCGTCGATCAGGGCCTTCAGCATGCGCACCAGGCGGGGCAGCGGGTTGTCGGCCAGATGCGGATAGGCGGCGTGGCCCTGGGCGCCTTTCACCGTGAGCCGGCCGTTGAGGCTGCCGCGCCGCCCCACCTTCATCGCCTCGCCCAGCTTCTTGGGGCTGGTGGGCTCGCCGACCAGGCAGGCGTCGAGCTTTTCCCCCTTGGCCTTCATCCATTCGAGAATCTTGATGGTGCCGTCGGTGGCGTGGCCTTCCTCGTCGCCGGTGATGAGCAGCGCGATCGAGCCCGGATGATCGGGCCCCAGCCGGGCCACCGCGGCGACGAAGGCGGCGATGGCGCCCTTCATGTCGACGGCGCCCCGGCCGAACAGCGTGCCGTCGATCACCGTGGCGGCGAAGGGATCGATGCTCCAGCCCTGGCCGGGCGGCACCACGTCGGTGTGGCCGGCAAAACCGAAGACCGGCTTGGCGGCGCCCCGGCGGGCGTAGAGGTTGCGCACCGACCCGAAACTGAGGTCGTGGCAGGAAAAGCCCAGCGCCGAGAGGGCCTCGATCAGCTTGTCGATCGCGCCGGCGTCGTGCGGGGTAAGGCTCGGGCAGCGGATCAGCGCCTGGGCCAGCGGCAGCGGATCGACAAGGCGGGCGGGGTCGCTCAATCGCGCAACAGTTCGTTGATGGAGACCTTCGAGCGGGTCTTCTCGTCCACCCGCTTGACGATCACCGCGCAATAAAGGCTGGGGCCGGGCGCACCGTCGGGCAGGGTCTTGCCGGGCAGGGCGCCCGACACCACCACCGAATAGGCCGGCACCCGGCCCATATAGACCTCGCCGCTGGCGCGATCGATGATCCGGGTCGAGGCGCCCAGATAGACGCCCATCGACAGCACGGCGCCCTTTTCCACCACCACGCCCTCGGCCACCTCGGCCCGGGCACCGATGAAGCAATCGTCCTCGATGATCACCGGCCCGGCCTGCAGGGGTTCCAAGACGCCGCCGATGCCGGCGCCGCCCGAAATGTGGACGTTCTTGCCGATCTGGGCGCAGGAGCCCACCGTGGCCCAGGTGTCGATCATGCTTCCCGAATCGACCCGGGCGCCGACATTGACGAAGCTGGGCATCAAGATCACGCCGGGCGCGATGAAGGCCGAGCGGCGCACGATGGCGCCCGGCACGGCGCGAAAGCCGGCGGCGCGAAAGCGGGCCTCGTCCCAGGCGGCAAATTTCGAGGGCACCTTGTCGAACCAGGACGCGCCGCCCGGCCCGCCGGCGATCGGCGCCGAATCGTTCAAGCGGAAGGACAGCAGCACCGCCTTCTTCAGCCACTGATGAACCACCCAGGCTTCGCCTTGTTTTTCCGCCACCCGCAGCTCGCCCTTGTCGAGCCCGTCCAGCGCCGCCTCGACGGCGTCGCGCACCGGCCCCTTGGTGGCAAAGCCGATCTGATCGCGGCTGTCCCAGGCTTGATTGATCGTGGCTTCCATCGCAAGGCTCCCCCGAACGGCATGGCTGGATTGGACAAGCGCCACCATAGCCGCGGCTTTCGCCCTGTCAACGGGGGGAAAGGAAGCCGGCGGCGATGTGACGGCGCCGCTTGTCTTTTCCCCGTCCAGCGGGCAGGCTTTCCCCGATTCGCTTCCCAGCCCCTTCGGCGGACATGACCCTCTTCGAGGCCCTTCTCACGCTGGCCCTCGTCCTTGCCCTGGCGGGGGCGGCGGCCTTGGCGTGGCTGTTGGGCCGCATCAACCAGCGTCTGGCGCAAGGCCGCGCCCTCACCTTGCGGCTGGCCGAGATGCTGGGCTTCGCCCCCAACGGCTATTATTGCTGGGACGTCGGCGGGGGCGAAACCTGCTCGCGCCGCTTGGCGGTGATGCTGGGGCTGCGCGACGGCACCGCCACTCTCTTCGACGCCATCCCCCGCCATTTCGGCCCGCTCGACGGCGCCACCCTGGCCGAGGCGGCGGCCAATTTGCGCCACGACGGCCAGGGCTTTGTCTTCGAAATGCCGCTGGCCGACGGCAGCCGGCGCATCCGCTTCACCGGCCAGCGGATCGCCGACGCCCAGGACCGCGTGCTGGCCGACGTGCTGTGGGCCGAGGACATCACCCAGAACACCGAAACCGTCGATCGCCTCTCGGCCGAGATGTTCGTGCTTCTGGCCGAGCGCGACCGGTTGCGCGGCCTCTTGAACGCGCTGCCGATGCCGGTCTGGCTGCGCGACGGCGATTTGCGCCTGGCCTGGTGCAACCGCGCCTACGCCCAGGCGGTGGATGCGATCTCGCCGGCCGGCGCGGTCGCCGACGGGGCCGAGCTGGTCTCCGAGGCGGCGACGCTGGCCCAGGAGGCCAAACGCGAAGGCCAGCCGCGCGGCCTGGCGCGGCATCGGGTGGTCGAGGGCTCGCGCCGCTTGTTCGAAATCCTGGAAAGCCCGCTCACCGGCGGCAGCGCCGGTTTGGCGCTCGACGCCACCCGGCTGGAAGAGACCAAGGCCGAATTGGCCCGCCACATCGAGGCGCACGCCGCCGTGCTGGAACGGCTGGCGATCGCGATTGCCATCTTCGGCGCCGACACGCGGCTGGTCTTCCACAATCAGGCCTTCCTCGATCTGTGGAAGCTTGAGAAGGATTGGCTCGACCAAGCGCCCACCTATGTCGAGCTTCTGGAAACGCTCCGGGTCGAGCGCCGCCTGCCCGAGCAGGCCGATTTCTCGCTCTACCGCGACGAGGAGCTGCGCCGCTTCACCGGCCTGATCGAGCCCTTCGAGGACATCGCCCACCTGCCCGACGGGCGGGCGCTGCGCCGGCTGATCGCGCCGCACCCGTTCGGCGGCCTCCTCTTCACTTACGAGGACGTCACCGACACCCTGGCGCTCGAGCGCTCCTACAACACCCTGATCGCCGTGCACCGCGAGACCCTCGACCATCTGCGCGAAGGGGTGGCGGTGTTCGGGCCCGATGGCGCGCTCCGCCTGTTCAACCGGGCGCTGGCCCGGCTGTGGGCGATCCCGGCCGAGGAGCTGGAACGGGCGCCGCGCCTGCAAGCCTTCCTCGAGCGGCTGCGCCCGCTTTTGCCCGAGGCGGGCTTCGCAACCTGGCGCGAGCGTCTGGAACGCGCCTATGGCGAGCGGGCGGCGGAATCGATGCGGCTCGAAACGGCCGACGGCCGCGCCATCGATCAGGCGACCTTGCCGCTGCCCGATGGCGGCCTTTTGGTCGCCTGGAGCGACGCCACCGACAGCGCAAGGGTCGAGCGGGCGCTGCGCGAACGCGGCGAGGCCCTGGAAGCGGCCAACCATCTGAAAAGCGAATTCATCGCCAACGTCTCGGCCGAGCTGCGCGCCCCCTTGGAAACCGTGCTCGGCCACGCCGCCCTGCTCGCCACCGCCGATCACGGGCCGCTCTCGCCCAAGCAGGCCGATTACGTGGCGGGCGTCTTGGGCGCCGCCAAGGGCCTGAAGACCCTGATCGACGACATCGTCGATCTGGCGACCATCGAGGCCGGACGGATGACACTGGAATTGGATACCTTCGACATCAACGCCCTCTTGGCCGCCGTGCTGGGGCTGGTGCGCGAGGCGGTGAAGGCGAAAAGCCTGACGCTCGATTTCGATGCGCCTTCGGCGATCGGCTGGATGGCCGGCGACGAGCGGCGCTTGAAGCAGGTGCTCTACAATCTCTTGAGCAACGCGGTGAAGTTCACCCCGGCCGGCGGCACCATCGGCCTCTCGGTGGCGCGCGAGGAGGGACCCGAGGGCAACCGCCTGCTCTTTCGGGTCGCCGACACCGGAATCGGCATTCCCGAGGCCGAACAGGCCCGCCTGGCACAAAGCCTGGACGAGGGCCGCCCCGTGCGCCCCGGCGCCGGGCTGGGGCTGGTGCTGGTCAAACGCTTCGTCGAGCTGATGGGCGGCACGGTGGAAATCGCCTCGGCGCCCGGCCGCGGCACCACGGTGACGCTTAGCCTGCCGGGGGGGTGAGGGGGGGCGGGACGAAAAAGACAGGGAAACGCCAAGACCACAAAGATCGCCAAGCGTTCATCCGTGTCGATCCGTGTCGATCCGTGTCCCGATCGACCAGGCCACCCCTATCATTCGTCATGGCCGGGCGTGACCACTAAGAAAGAAAACGCCACGCCCTAAAACCGCGCCAGCCTTTTCCAAAGACGAACGAACCAATTGCGCTGGCCGCGAAGGCGTTGGTAGACGGCGTCGAGATCGTCGACCCAAGCGCTCTCGCCGCCGCGAAAGCTTGCGACCAAAATTCCGATCCGTCCGCCCTCGGTGGCCGCCCGGCAATGTTTGGGGTCGTCGTCGATGATGGCGTCGGCGCCGATCCGCCGCAAATCCTTGATCGCCCCCCGGTTCTCGGGATCGTAATCCTCGCGGCAATAGAAGGCCGAGAAATAACGGGCGCAATCGTGCCAGGCCAAGATCTGCAGCGCCCGCGGGCGCGACGAACTCGTCCATAAGACCAACTCGTGACCGTCGTCCTTGAGCTTGCCAAGCAGGGTCAGCATGCCCGGCCTGATCGCGCGGCCGAAATCGTCGAAGATGGTGTTGTCCATGTCGACGGCAATTTTCATCGGATCGTTCCTTGCAAGCCCGCGCCACGGGCTTCGCCCCATCGGCGGGCCATTCTGCGCTTCCCGCCCCCCGCACCGGCAAGGACTATCGCCACCCGCGCCAAAACCGCAAAGGTCGCCAAGCGTTGATCCGTGTCGATCCGTGTCCCCATCGATCCTGAGACAATGCCTTTCGTCATCACCCCCATCGCGGCGTTCCTCTCCGTGCGCTCCGCGTTCTCGGCGGTTTGCCTTAGCCCGATTGCCCGCCCGGCAATGCCGCCGAAGTTGCCAATAGTTTCCGCAGCCGCCCGAAATTTCTCTTGACATATTTCCGTAAATCAGCACAATATGCGAACTAAACCAAGGCCCCAAAGGCCGACGACCGCTGTAAGACAGGTCCGGAAACGCCGATTTCGCCCATTTTATCATGGCGTTAAGCCAAAATTTGGGCCGTTGATGCGAACGATTCCCAAAATGACGGAAATTCGTCAATATCTTCAAGACGCTAATCATAAAAATGCTAAAAGAATGGGCCGAATTTGGGGGTGAATCGAACGATATCAACGGTTTAATCTGTTCAAAGCGGCGCAGGCCGGGCCAGGATCGGCATCAAGGCGGTGCGAACCGGGCGCAAAGCGTCGCAAAGCGGGACAAGTCCGGGCCGGATTGGACCCTATCCACAAATGGCGCCCAACCCACGCCACCCGCCCTCATCCCTATCCTCGCCTCTTGGCGTGCCGGGTGGGCCGTGCGGCCAGCGGGTCCTCGGGCCAGGGATGCTTGGGATAGCGGCCGCGCATTTCCGCCCGCACCTGGGGATAGGCGTTGGCCCAGAAGCTCGCCAGATCGGCGGTCACCGCCAAGGGCCGCCCGGCCGGCGAGAGAAGATGAAGGGCGATCGGCACCGCGCCCTCGAGAAGCGTCGGGCTGGTCCGCTGCCCGAACATCTCCTGCAGCTTGACCGCCAGCACCGGCGTTTCGCCCGTGCCGTAATCGAGCGCCAGACGCGAGCCCGAGGGCACGTCGAGATGGCTGGGCGCCAAGCGCTCGAGCTGGCGCGCCCGGTCGCGGTCGAGCCGCGCCCCCAGCGCCGCCGCCAGATCGATTTTCGCCAGATCGGCGGCGCGGGTGACGCCCCAGAGATAGGGCAGCAGCCAGGCGTCCAGAGATTCGAGCAGGGCGTCGTCCGACAGATCGGGCCAGCCCTGGCCGGGCCAATGCCGGGCGACGAAGCTTACACGCGCCCGCCAGCGTTCCAGATCGCGCGTCCAGGGCAGGGCCGCCAGACCCAGCTTGCGCACCCCGTCGAGCATCGCCTGCGCCTGGGCCTGGGGATCGGGATCGGGCAAGGGCTTGTCGTCCAGCACCAAGGCGCCCAGCTTGCGGGTGTGGCGCGACAAGACCGCCCGCTCGCGTTCGCTCCAGGCGATGGCCGACTGGGTCTTGATGTGCGGGGCGAAATCGCTTTCCAAGGTGGCGCGGTCGATCGGCGCCGCCAGGAAGATGCGGGCCTCTTGCGTCTTGCCGTCGAGATCGGCGGCGACCAGAAACTCGCACCCCGCCAAGGGGTCTTCGGGCGCCAGACGGGCGCCGCGCCCATTGGCCAGACGGAACTCGCCATGACCGCCGCGCCGCTGGCCGATGCGGTCGGGATAGGCGAAAGCGAGCAGGCGGCCCGTCTCCTCGGCCGAACCGCCTTCGTCGTCGCCGATGCCGGCCTGACGGCGCAGATCGCGCGCCTGGGCCTTGATGCGTTGCATTGCCTCGCGGCGGACCGACGCCCCGGCCGGCCGTTCGGCCCGCCGATCGGCGATCAGCTCCAGGCGCAAGCGCAGATCGGCCTCGCGCACCCCGCTTAGGATGTCGCGCTCCGACAGCAGCGCCGCCAGATCGCAGGCCAGCCCGCCCAGCCCCAATTGCTGGCCCCGGCGCACCATATGGGCCAGACGCGGATGGAGCGGCAGCGCCGCCACGGCGCGGCCCTCTTGCGTGATCCGTCCGGCTTCGTCCAAGGCGTCGAGATCGCCAAGCAGGCCCACGGCCTGGGCGTAGGCGCCGGCGGGCGGCGGATCAAGCCAGGCCAGCCGGGCGGGATCGCTTTCACCCCATTGCGCCAGTTCGAGCGCCAGGGGGGCAAGATCGGCCTGGCGGATCGCCGGCGCGTCGAAAGGCTCCAGCGCCCGATCCTCGGGCTCGGTCCACAGCCGGTAGGCGACGCCCGGCTCCAACCGGCCGGCGCGGCCGGTGCGCTGCTGGGCGGCGGCCTTCGAGACCTTGACGGTCTCCAGGCGGGTGAGGCCGGAATTGGGATCGAAGCGCGCCACCCTCTTGGCACCGCCATCGACCACCAGCCGGATGCCCTCGATGGTCAGGCTGGTTTCGGCGATGGTGGTGGCGAGCACGATCTTGCGGCGCCCCGGGGCCGCCGGCTTGATAGCGCGTTCCTGCTCGTCGAGCGAAAGCTGGCCGTAGAGCGGCGCCAGTTCGGCATCGGCGGGCAGGCCGCGTTCGACCAGCCGCTCGGCCACCCGGCGGATTTCCCCCTCGCCCGGCAGGAAGGCGAGCAGACTGCCCGGCTCTTCGGCCAGGGCGCGGCGGATCAAGGCCGCCATCTCGTCCTCGAAGCGGCCTTTGGGGGTCTTGTCCAGATAACGGATTTCGACCGGGAACTGCCGGCCCAGGGCCCGGATCAGGGGCGCGCCACCCAGAAGCCTCGCCACCGCCTGGCCATCCAAGGTGGCCGACATGACCAGGAGCCGAAGATCGGGCCTGAGCGCTTTTTGCACCTCAAGGCAAAGGGCGAGGCCAAGATCGGTGTCGAGCGCCCGCTCGTGGAACTCGTCGAAGATCACCAGCCCGACGCCCGCCAGTTCGGGATCGGATTGCAGGCGCCGGGTCAGAATGCCCTCGGTCACCACCTCAAGCCGGGTTTCCCGAGACACCTTGCGCTCGAGCCGCACCCGATAGCCCACCGTAGCCCCCAGCGGTCGGCCGCTGCCCTCGGCCAATCGCGCCGCCACCAGCCGGGCGGCCAGCCGGCGCGGTTCGAGAAGCAGTATGGTCCGCTCGCCCAGCCAGGGCTGGTTCAACAGCGCCAGGGGAACGCGGGTGCTCTTGCCCGCACCGGGCGGCGCCTCCAGCACCGCCGATCGGCCTTGGGCCAAGGCCCCGACCAGATCGGCGAGAACGGAATCGACCGGAAGCGGCGTGGCATTCATCCTAGAGCCGCGCCCGGCGAGGGCGATTGATAAGCGCTAGCGTGATGCCGATACTCTGCATCACCTTAGCGCGCACGTTCGTACTGCTTGGGCCAGGCGATCTTGTCGCCCAGAACCCGCGCCGCCCGCAAAGGCCAACTCGGATCGCGCAACAGCTCGCGGCCCAGGCTGATGGCATCGGCCTGGCCGGTGCGCAGCACATGCTCGGCCTGGCTGGGCTCGGTGATCATCCCCACCGCCGAGGTGGGGATGTGGGCGCGGGCCCGCAGGGCGGCGGCGAAGGGGGTTTGGAAACCCGGCCCGACCGGAATCTTGGCGTCGGGGACGTTGCCGCCGCTCGAACAATCGATCATATCGATGCCCGCTTCCTTGAGCGCCTGGGCCAACGCCACCGACTGTTCGAGATCCCAGCCGCCCTCGACCCAATCGGTGGCCGAGATGCGCACCATCACCGGCCACTCGGCGGGCCAGGCGTCGCGCACCGCCTTGGCGACCCGCAGGGGCAGACGCATCCGGTTGGCGAGCGGGCCGCCGTAATCGTCGCTCCGCCGGTTGGAGAGCGGCGAGAGGAACTCGTGCAGCAGATAGCCGTGCGCCATGTGGATCTGCGCCACCAGGAAGCCGGCTGCCAGCGCCCGCTTGGCGGCGGCCTCGAAGGCGGCGACCACGGCGTCGATCTCGGCCTCGCTCATGGCGCGCGGCACCGGATGGCCGGGGGCGAAGGCCAGCGCGCTGGGAGCGATGGTCGGCCAGCCCATGGGCTCGCCGGGCGGACGGGGCTGATTGCCGTCCCAGGGCGCGGCCACCGACGCCTTGCGCCCGGCATGGGCAAGCTGGATAGCCGGCACCGCGCCTTCCTGGCGGATAAAGGCGACGATCGGCTTCAGGGCCTGGAGCTGGGCGTCGTTCCAAAGCCCCAGATCGTGGGCGCTGATCCGCCCCTCGGCCGTCACCCCCACCGCCTCGGTGATCACCAGGCCGGCGCCGCCGGTCGCCCGGGCGCCGTAATGGACCATGTGCCAAGGGCTGGCCACGCCATCGGTGGCCGAGTACTGGCACATCGGCGCCATGAAAATTCGGTTGCGGATTTCCAGCTTGCGCAGCACCAGGGGCGTGAAGAGAAGGCTCATCGTTTGGCTCCGGCTTTGGCGATCGGGGCGCCACTATGGCAAACCCGCCTGCCCCCTGGCGAGCCGGAAATTTCGCCTTCCCTGTGGCGCCGGCCGCCGCTTCTGGCATAATCGGCCGATGCGCACGCGACCGCTTCCCCTTCTGACCCTGCTCCTGGCCCTGGCGGCCTGCGAGGCGGTCGATCCCGACCGGCTGCCCTCGTCGGCCATCGATCCCACCCTCCGGGAAGCGGTGGCCGAGGCCGAACAGGCCCAGGATTACATGGCGGCCGCCAACTATTACCGCTCGCTCTTCGAGCGCAACCCCACCGATCTGGCGGTGGTGCTGCCCTATGCGCGCAGCCTGCGGCTGGTCGGTTTGTGCGAGGAATCGCTTGAGGTGCTGACGCCGCTGGTCGAGGTCAATCCCAAACACACCGCCCTGCTCTTCGAGATGGCGAAGAACCAGATCGGCGCCGCCAAGCCGGCCGAGGCCGTCGTCACCCTGAAGGGGCTGGTGGGGCTGGACAAGCGGATGTGGGAGGCCTGGTCGGCGCTGGGCGTCGCCCACGATTATCTGGGCCAGAACGCCGAAGCCCAGGAAAGCTATTTGCACGCGCTGGCCATCGCGCCCGAGAATCCGGTGGTGCTCAACAATCTGGCGCTCTCCCAGGCCCGCACCGGCGCCCTGCCGATCGCCATCGCCACCTTGGAGCGCGCCGCCAAGAATCCGCGCGCCCGCGCCCAGGTGCGCCAGAACCTGGCGATGCTGCTGGCCCTCAGGGGCGACTCCGGTGCCGCCGAACGCCTGGTCCGTCAGGACCTGCCCACCGACATCGCCTTGCGCAACGCCGCGATCTACCGCCTGATCGCCAAGCCCAATCCATGAGACACCTTCTTCTCGCCCTCCTGGCCGTTCTGGCCGCCAGCGCCGCCCACGCCGCCGAGGCCTTCCGCGACTGCCCGCAATGCCCGGAGATGATCGCCATCAAGCCCGGCAGTTTCATGATGGGCGGCAACTGGGCCGAGAACGAGCGGCCGGTCCACACCGTCACCCTTACCAAACCTTACGCCATCGCCAAATACGAACTCACCTTCGACGAGTGGGAGATGTGCCGCGCCGCCGGCGCCTGCAGCCGCGACCCCGACGTCCATGCCTGGGGCAAGGGCCGCCAGCCGGTGATCAATCTGGCGATCGCCGACATCGCCCAATATCTGGCCTGGCTGTCGAAACTGACCGGCAAGACCTACCGCCTGCCCAGCGAGGCGGAATGGGAATACGCGGCCCGAGGCGGCATCGACGGCGCCTATTGGTGGGGCGAGACGATGAAGCCCGGCCACGCCAATTGCCGCGACTGCGGCGCCGACCCCTGGGGCGGCGACCGCGCCGCGCCGGTGGGCACCTTCCCGCCCAACCCCTACGGCCTGCACGAGATGAACGGCAATCTGTGGGAATGGACCGCCGATTGCTTCGCCCCCAACCACAATCAGGCGCCGACCGACGGCAGCCCGCGCCCCGGTCCCGACAATTGCCAGCGCGTCATCAAGGGCGGCGCCTGGTATTACTACGCCCCCCTGTCGCGCCCGGCCTCGCGGGCCCGCCAGGACCCCAGGCAATGGAGCTACACGGTGGGCGTCCGCCTGGTCCGCGAGATGGAGTAGAGCCCGCCAATCTTTCTGGAAACCCAGCGGCTCTTGCGATATTTTCATCGGGAAACTTCGACGGGAGACATGGCATGCATCGCTGGCCGGTCCAGAACGCCAAGGCCCATTTTGCTGATATGATGCGTGAAGCGGCCGCCTCCGGCCCGCAAGCCATTACCGTACGCGGTCAGGCCCGGGCCGTCTTGCTGTCCATGGCGGATTACGAACGTCTCAAGGGCCGCAAGCCCTCGCTGGTTCAGTTTCTTCGTGACTCGCCGCTGTTCGCCACGCCGTTGCGCCTTACGCGCGACAAATCCCCGGCCCGACGGATCGATCTGTGAGTTATCTGATCGACACCTGCGCGCTTTCCGAACTGATCAAGCCGAAGCCTTCGGCCCCGGTCGTTGGCTGGTTCGAATCCACCCCACCGGAATCCCTGTTCCTTAGCGCGCTGACGCTTGGTGAAATCCGCAAGGGTGTCGAGCGGCTGAACGACGGGCGGCGGCGCTCTCGAATCATCGCCTGGCTTGAAGTCGAACTGCCGGGTTGGTTCGCCGATCGCGTCTTGCCGATTGATTCCGGCGTTGCCGACGAATGGGGACGGCTGATGGCACGCGTGTTACGCCCGGTTCCCGCCATCGACAGCCTGATTGCCGCGACGGCGCTTCGTCACCGCCTGACCCTGGTCACCCGCAACACCGACGATTTCACCCCCACGGGCGTCGAGATCTTCGATCCCTGGAAGCCCTAAAAGTCCCGCCTTCGCCCTTGCCCGATTCCGGGCTTCGATTTATGATCCGCCCCCATGAACGCCAACCCGTTCCCGCATCGCCACTTGCTGGGCATCCAGGGGTTGACGCCATTGGAGATCGGCCATCTGCTCGATCTCTCCGACGGTTTCGTCGATCACAACCGCCAAGCGGAAAAGAAGCGCGAAACCCTCAAGGGCCGCACGATCATCAATCTGTTCTTCGAGAACTCGACGCGCACCCGCACCTCGTTCGAACTGGCGGCCAAACGGCTGGGCGCCGACGTCATCAACATGCAGGTCTCGACCAGCTCGGTCGTCAAGGGCGAAACCCTGATCGACACCGCCATGACCTTGAACGCCATGCACGCCGACGTGCTGTGCGTGCGCCATCCCGACTCGGGCGCCGTCAAGCTGCTTTCCGACAAGGTCAATTGCGCGGTCATCAATGGCGGCGACGGCACCCACGAGCATCCGACCCAGGCGCTGTTGGACGCGCTTACCATCCGTCGGCGCAAGGGCCAGCTCTCGGGTCTGTTGGTCGCCATCTGCGGCGATGTGCTCCATTCCCGCGTCGCCCGCTCGAACATCTATCTGTTGAACGCCATGGGTGCTCGGGTGCGGCTGGTGGCGCCCAAGACGCTCTTGCCCGCCAAGGCCGAGCGGCTGGGCGCCGAAGTCTTCCACGACATGGCGGCGGGCTTGAAGGACGTCGACATCGTCATGATGCTGCGCGTGCAGAACGAGCGCATGCAGGGCAGCTACATCCCCTCGATCCGGGAATATTTCCACTTCTTCGGGCTTGATTACGACAAGCTCAAGGAAGCCAAGCCCGACGCCCTCATCATGCATCCGGGGCCGATGAACCGCGGCGTCGAGATCGACTCCGAGGTCGCCGACGACTTCGAACGCAGCGTCATCCGCGAGCAGGTCGAGATGGGCGTCGCCGTGCGCATGGCCTGCCTCGTCGTGCTCACCCGCAACCTGCCCTCGGCCAAGCCCAACCATGTCTAAGGTCGCCTACATCAATGTGCGCCTCCTCGACCCGGCCAGCGGGCTGGACGGGCTGGGCGCGCTCCTGACCGAAGACGAGGCGATCGCCGATTTCGGCCCCAGCCTCTTTCGCGCCAGTTCGGGCTGGCGGGTTCCTTCCGGCATCCCGATCGTCGACGGCAAGGGCGCCTGTCTGGCGCCCGGTCTGGTCGACATGCGCGTGCAATTGCGCGAGCCGGGCGAGGAGCACAAGGAAACCTTCAAGACGGCGGGCGAGGCCGCCGTGGCCGGCGGCATCACCAGCATGGTCTGCCTGCCCAACACCGATCCGGTGATCGACGACGTCGCCAGCGTCGAGTTCGTCGCCAGGCGGGCCCGCAAGGTCGAACTCGCCAAGGTCTATCCCTACGCCGCCGCCACCCAACGCCTGGCCGGCAAGGAACTGGCCGAGATGGGCATGCTGGCCCAGGCGGGCGCGCTGGCCTTCACCGACGGCGTCCAGGCGATCGCCGACGCCCGGGTGATGCGCCGCGCGCTGGCCTACGCCGCCACCTTCGATCTTCTTATCGTCCAGCATCCCGAGGAACCGACGCTGGCCCAAGGCGGCGCCATGAACGCCGGCGAGACGGCGACCCGGCTGGGCCTGTCGGGCATTCCGCGCGAGGCCGAGGTGATCTTGCTCGAGCGCGATCTCAGGCTGGTGGCCGCCACCGGCGGGCGCTACCACGCCGCCCATCTGTCGACCGCGCCGGCGATCGAGGCGGTGCGCCAAGCCAAGCGCCAGGGGCTGCGCGTCACCGCCGACACCGCGCCGCCCTACTTCGCCTTGAACGAGTTGGCGGTGGGCGATTGGCGGACCTTCACCAAGCTCTCGCCCCCGTTGCGCGACGAGGCCGACCGGCTGGCGGTGGTCGAGGGGTTGAAGGACGGCACCCTCGACGCCATCGCGTCGGATCACGCGCCGCAGGACCAGGATTCCAAGCGCCTGCCCTTCGCCCAGGCCGCCTTCGGCGGCGTCGGTTTGGAAACTCTGCTGGCCGTGGCGCTCGAGCTGCACCACAACGGCGCCCTGCCGCTACTGCAGGTGCTGGGCCTGCTCACCCACAAGCCGGCCGACATTCTGGGCCTGCAGGCCGGGCGGCTGAAAAAAGGCGCGCCCGCCGATCTGGTGCTGTTCGATCCCGATGCCGCCTGGAAAGTGGTCGCCGACCGTTTCCGCTCGAAATCGAAAAACTCGCCCTTCGACGGCCGCCCGGTCCAGGGCCGCTGTCTGCGCACCGTCATCGATGGCCGCACCGTCTTTGCAGCCGAGGCCCAGGGCGGATGATCCCGATTCTCGCCGCCCTGGGCGGCTATCTGTTGGGCTCGATCCCCTTCGGCCTGGTGCTGACCAAAATGGCCGGGCTGGGCGACATCCGCCAGATCGGCTCGGGCAATATCGGCGCCACCAACGTGCTGCGCACCGGCAACAAGGGCCTGGCCGCCGCAACCCTCATCCTTGACGCCGCCAAGGGCGGCATCGCCGCCCTGATTGCCCAGGCGCTGGCCGATCCCACCGCCGGCCTGATCGCCGGCCTGGCCGCCGTGCTCGGCCACAATTTCCCCGTCTGGCTTCGTTTCAAGGGCGGCAAGGGAGTGGCGACCTCGCTGGGCGTGCTGGTGGCCGTCGCCTGGCCGGTCGGGCTGGCCGCCATCGCCACCTGGCTGGCCACCGCCGCCTTGTTCCGCATCTCCTCGCTGGCGGCGCTCTTGGCCTTCGCGCTGGCGCCCATCTATGCGTTCTTTCTGGTCGGACGCGATCCGGCAATCCTGGCCTTGCTCTTGGCGGCGATCGTCATCACACGCCACCACGCCAACATCCGCCGCCTGCTGGCCGGCCAAGAACCCCGGATCGGTGGCAAGAAGAAAGACGCCTGAAAACCCAACCGAACCTTGAATATTCAATTGCTATAATATAAGGCCGGGACTAGGATCGCAGGGCACTGCGAAAGGCCCGCCATGGCGATTTACAGCCCCGATGCGCTGAGGGCGCTCAAGGACCAGCTTTACTACCCCTATTGCCATCTTTCCGATTCCGGCATCGTGCGCCTTGAAGAGGCGGTGCGGCTGTTCCCCTTGAAGGCCGGCGAAAGCCTGTCGATCAAGGGCGATGGCGGCTGGCATTTTTTGTCGCTCTTGAAGGGCCGGGTGGCGGTGGCGGGACCGGGCGCCCGCCAGGCCCAGCTTTCCCCCGCCGACACCCGCGACCGGCCCTACACGGTGCGGCCGCGCACCATCGAACTGGCCATCGACGCCTTGGAAGACTCGCTCGTCTGCTATGGCGATGGCGGGGCGATGGATTACCTTTTGTCGTGGGACGAGTTGGCGCGCTCGGAGGATGCCGGGCTCGATTCCGGGGCGCTCGATCAGGTGCGCCGCTCGATGGCCTTCCGCCGCCTGCCCCTGGAAAGCGTCGAGGAAGCCTTTCGGCGCATGCGCCGTTGCGACGCCGCCGCCGGTCTGGAGATCTGCCGCCAGGGCGCGCCGCACGACACCTTCTATTTGATCGTCTCGGGGCGGGCGGAAATCTGGGAGATGGGGCTTTACGACGACGCTCCCCTGAAAACCGGCGAGATCGGCCCCGGCGACGCTTTTGGCGAGGACGCGCTGGTGGGCGAGGCGACCAGCGGCATGACCGTGCGGATGATCGAGGCCGGCCAGCTTCTGTGCCTCACTCGGGCCGACTTCCGCGAACTGATCTCGAACCCGATGATCCGCGAGGTCGAGGCGCCCTTGGCCAAGGCGATGCTCGAGGCCGGCCACAAGCTGGTCGATGTCCGCTACGAGGAAGAGCATGAGGAAGGCCACATCCCCGGCGCCATCCTGCTGCCGCTGGTCAGTCTGCGCCGCCATTGGAACCGCCTGGACCCCGCCGACAAGCATGTCGTCTATTGCCGCTCCGGCAAGCGCAGCCTGGTGGCCGCCTTGCTGCTGGCCCAGCGCGGCATCGAGGCGGTGAGCCTGAAGGGCGGCATCCTCGACTGGCCCTATGCGGTGACGGCCAGCGAATAGGGGCGCCGATTTTCGTGCAGGCTGAACCTTGCCGCCTCAGGGCGGCGCGTCGGGTGGTGGCGGCAGCGGTTGGCCGGTGAAGGGATCGATCCGATCTTCGAACAGGATTCTTTTAAAGTCCTTGGGAAGGAAGCGGTCAATCTTTGCTCGGATTATTTCCGGATCATCGCGCGTGATGGAATAATACGTCCAAGGTGCCGAATGGCCCCCTACAAGGCCGTCGCGTGTGCCGATGCGCGCGTAGTCCCGGCATTGCCATGAATTCTTTTCAAAATTTATTTCGGGCTCGCGGCCTGCCAGGCGGTAAAGCTCCATGATATCGAGTCGTGTTTGATGGAAAAGCTCTTCTCGAAAGGCCTGATAGACAAATTGAGGAGCGGTGAGGACACCATCTTCGACGCGGAAGTAATAGCTCAACGGCCACAACTTGCGGGGCCACAGGGAGAGCAACTGCTGCGCTTCGAACGTGAGAGCGCTTGGTTTCATGGCTCCAAAATTGTTGTTTACGCGGTCTTCGCAGGGCGGGCCAATAGACATCGGCTTGCCAAGGTTTTGAAAAAAGGCTCGGTCTTCTTGATACATAAAATAGGCGATGACGAGACTGACGATCCCGGTGAAACCGATGCCAAACAACAACAGCTTGGTCAGGCAGCCCTGAATGAGAATCTGGCCCTTGATCACCGCCTTTTTTATGGTTTGACCGATCGTCATGGCGCCATGGGTAGCCCACGTTTGTTGGGATTGTTCAGCGCGTCATTGATGCGATGGTTCGAATAATTTGGATCGATTGTGGCGTGGAACTTTTCCTTCCAAGGGGCCGATCGTATTTCAAAAGGCGCGGCACCACCGGCCTTTTCAAACCGGTCGATCTCCTCGCGCGTCAGGGCCTTGCCGCCACCAAGCCCAGTCGGCAGGACCATCTCGTGGTTCTTGGCGAAAGCGGAGATCATGGCGCGGACTTTGCCGTCGGCGCGTCGGGTGGCGGCGGCAGCGGCTGGCCGGTGAAGGGATCGATCCGATCTTCGAACAGTTTCTTGCGGAAATTGCTGGGAAGAAATATGGCAAGAGGAATCCTCGGATCCGGCCCGTCACGGCTCAAAATAACGGTGTAGGTTGGGGAGTAGGATCGCCAATCATCAAAGGTCGCGATGTTGGAATAATCGTGACAAAATTGGCTCCATCTATCTCGATTTGTCTGGGGGTCCTTCGATATTTTATTTAGTTCCTTCACATCCTCGCCGGTTTGTTGGAGCATTTCTTCAAGGAAGCCGTAATAGACAAACGCCGGCGCCACGAAATGATTGCCTTCGAAGCGAAGGAAATAGCCGATCGGCCAGAGTTTTCGCGGCCATTGGGCCAGGAGCGCCCGCGCTTCTGGCGTCAGCCGAACCCCTGGACTCATGTAACCATAGCTGCCATCTCCCCCGTACAAACAGGGCGCCCCGAAACGCATTTCCGTGCCAAGACGCTGGTAAATGTTCCATCTTTCCCACGTCCAGATAATTAGATAGAGGATGGAAGCGACGCACACCAACCAGAGCAGGCTGGTCAAACAACCTCCCCCAAACGGCAACAGGATCTTTAGGCAACGCTCGATCACCCTCTGCCAGACTGTGACCGGCACCGGCCCCATTTCTCCTTCCTTCATGGCACCATCGGCAGGCCTTCGCCCCTGCCCGACTCCTTAAAAAGGTCCTCGACTTTAATGCGCAGGTGAAATGGCTCGGTCCAGGGGGCGGACCGTATATCAAAGGGCGCGGCGCCTCCGGATTTTTCGAACCGATCGATCTCCTCGCGCGTCATGGCTTTGCCGCCAAACTGGGTTGGAACCAGCGGCACCTTGTCCTTGATCCAATTGGCGAGCCCATCCCCATTCTTGTTGAAATCGTATCGATCGTTCATGTGTTTGGTAAGTGTGGCGGAGATATTGATGTTGCCGTCCGACGTTCTGGTGAGCGTGACCTCTCCTTCGACGGAAACGTTCACCGTCCCCACGGCCCAGTAATCCTTGCTTGTCGGATCGCTGCCGAGGCCATTTCTTACTCCTTCGATCTTGACGGTGCGGCTTGGTTCGTCGCTGGCCACAAACTCGGCGATCTGCTTTCCAAGCACATGCTTTGGATCGATCAACGCCTGTTCGAGATTGGCGTCGGCGTCCTTCGAGGCTTCGAGCGTGCCGGGATATTGGCGCGCCTGATCGGCGCCCACCTGAAGCGGTTTCCCCGATTTGTCGAGATAGTGTTCGAGCAGGTCGGCGGCGAATTCTAAGCCCAGCGCCCGGCCTTTTTCGGCGGTTTTCCGCAACGCCTCTTCCGTCGTCGGTTCCGACATCGGCGTTGGGATGTTGGGATCGTTGATGGCGCCGGCACCGCCCACGGGCGGCATGAGGTGATCGGGATCGACGCCCAGGAGTTGGCGGGTGGGCGGACGCTCGGGCTTTGCCCCCTCGGCTTCGGGTTTGGGTTCGCCCCCCGCGCCCGGAGTCTGGCCGGAAGATTGGCCCGGTTGCGGCGCTTGGCCTTCGGGCGCGGTCGGCTGGTCGCTTTCGGCCGCGCTCGCCAGGAATTGAAGGGGGCCTGCGCCACCATCGGTTCGGCCATCGGGATAACGGCTCCTCACCCACACCATCCGCCCGTTGCGGAAAACCAACCGGACGTCAGGGTCCCGATAGTAGGGCGGGGTTTGGTACCACGGGATTTCTTCTTCGATGGGCTCGCCAAGCAACCCAAAGGATGTGCGGCCTCCTCTCGAGCCCAAGGGGACATCAAGCATCACCGCTGCCTCGGGATCGACGGGATCGGCGTCCTTGGTCTTGACCTCACCCTGGCTCTCGCCCGCGTTCTCGGTCTCGCCCTCGCCGATCTCGCCCGCGTCGTCGGGGCGGGCGGAAGGCGGATCGGCTTCGTCGTCGGGGGTGGGCGGCAAACGGCCCGCCCAGGCGCGCAGATCGTAAAGCAGCGTTCCCTCGCCCGCAGGCCAGATTTCTTCGGGCGCGTCTTGCTGGCGGATCGCCAGCGGCCCGATGGAGGGTATCGCCCCGCCGGCGAAGGTGGCGGCCAAATCCTCGGGCAGGCGATCGAGAATGCTCCAGGCCAGGCGGTGCGCCCGGCCGCGATCGCGTTGGCCCAGGCGAGCCAGGAGATCGTGATATTGCGCGATCGCCGGGGCGCCATCCTGTTCGATATGGCGCTGGGCGAAGGATGGGAAATCGCCGTCATTTCCCAGACCCAGCAGATGATCGGTAAGCCGGCTGTTGATGCGCGCGCTTTCGAAATCAAGTTCGGGCGCTGGGGGCAGCTTGAGGGCCGGGCGGCCGAAGCGGATCAGCCCCGGCTTGTCCAGGCCCAGCCTTTGGTGATGATCGTCGATTTCGTCGGGCGTGGGGGCCGGGAAACCTTGCAGCAACCCGCCCACCTTGCCGTGCAGGGCCTTCAAGGTGGGGCCTTTGGGCAGAATCAGCCCGTCGACATCGAGCCCGTGATCGGTCTGGAATTCGCGCAAGCCCTGATCGGCCCGGCTGCCCCAATAGCCGGTCGGGCCATCGGTGCGGTCGAGATCGAAATAGCCGGCATTGCCCAACAGCGATTCCACCTTGATGGTGTCGTCGCGGCGATTGCGGCCCTCCATTCCCACCGGTTCGAACAAGGTGAACCAATCCCGGTTCTGAAAGACATTGGGCCCGAAATCGAAATCCGAGCCTTGCGCATCAATCCTATCGCTTTCGTCCTCGAAGGTGAAGAGTGCCATGGCGTTCTCATCGAATAAGGGAAATACCACCAGACAAATAAGGAACAAACACGATACCTGTCAAGAAGATTTTTCACGCACCGAAAAATCAACGGGATTCGAAGGGGTTGGCGAAGGGGGCAAGCGTTCGGGGTTGCCGGGCAAGCCGGTGAGAGGCGCGACGGGCCGGCGACCAATTCTAGCCCAGAGGCGCGAAAGGCCGCGCTCCCCCCTTGACCAACGGCCTAACTTGAATCAAGTCTAAAGACAACGGTCAGGGAGGTTCGCCATGCGCATTCGATTGGCTTTCTTGGGCTTGCTCGCCGGTCTTGCCGGATTGACCCTATCGGCCCCCGCGCAAGCGGAATCCTTAGGTTGGCATTTGCGCAACGCCTGCGACTTGATGCCCGCCGTCTCGGAGGGCAAGACCCTTTCGCCCGAGGAATTCGGCTACGCCAACGAATGCCTGGGCTATTTCGAGGCGTTGATCGAATCGCAGGCCTATCTCAACGACCATGGCCGCAAGCCAATCTTCTGCTATCCGCCCAATGTGAGCGCCTATGAATCGGGCGTTGCTTTCGTCGATTGGGTGAACGCCCAGCCGGTGTTGTTGAACGGCAAGGCGGTCAACGCCGCCCTCACCTACATGGCGCAGCGCCATCCGTGTAAGTAAAGAGCGGTTGAGACTTAGGTAAGCGCTTCGCCCCTTGCGGCCTTGGTCACCAAGTCCAGGCTTTCGGCACGGCCGTAGAGGGCGAAGAAGCTGCCCAGACGCGGCCCCTGATCCTGGCCCAAGAGGATTTCGTAAAGCGCCTTGAACCAGGCCTTGAGGTCGGGGAAGGTTTGGGCGTGCGCCTTGCCGGTTTCGTAGACGGCGTTTTGCAAGGCTTCGGCATCGGCCTGGGCGGGTAGCGCCGCCAGGCGCTGGGCCAGATCGGCCAGCGCCTTGGCCTCGTCGGCATTGGCCGGACGATAGATTTTCGCCGGCTTGACGAAATCCTCGTAGTAGGCGATCGCGAATCCCACCAGCCGATCCAAGAGCGGATGGGTTTCCGGGCCAGCGTCGGGTTTGTAACGGCGGATGAAATGCCAGACCTTGGCGCGGTCTTCGGCGTGCGCCACCGACACCAGATTGAGCAGAAGGGCAAAGCCGATCGGCGTGTCCTCGGCCGGCGGCTGGCCGGCATGGATGTGCCAGACCGGGCTGGCCAGTTGCTCGGCCTCGCTTTGCGCCGGGTATTTGGCCAGCGCCGTCACGTAATCGTCGACGCAGCGCGGGATGACATCGAAGAACAGCCGCTTGGCGCGCTTGGGCGATTGGAACATGTACCAGGCCAGGCTTTCCGGCGGCGCGTATTTGAGCCAATCCTCGACCGCCAGCCCGTTGCCCTTCGATTTCGAGATTTTCTGCCCCTGATCGTCGAGGAACAGCTCGTAGGTGAGGTTCTGCGGCGGGCGGCCGCCCAGCGCCTTGCAGATGCGCCCCGACAATTCGACCGAGGGGATCAGGTCCTTGCCGCTCATCTCGTAATCGACCGCCAGCGCGTACCAGCGCATCGCCCAATCGGCCTTCCATTGCAGCTTGCAGCGCCCGCCGGTGACCGGCACCTCGACCAGGCTTCCATCCTCGTCTTGATAGACGATGGTGCCGGCGTCGACTTTGCGTTCGACCACCGGCACCTGCAACACCCGGCCGGTCTTGGCGCACAGAGGCAGGAAGGGGCTGTAGGTGGCGCGCCGCTCCGGCCCCAAGGTGGGCAGGATGACCTCGATCACCGCGTCGTAGCGCTCGAGGATGCGCAGGGCCGCCTGGTCGAACCGGCCCGACTTGTACCACTCGGTGGCGCTTTGGAATTCGTAGTCGAAGCCAAAGGAATCGAGAAAGGCCCGCAGGCGCGCGTTGTTGTGGGCGCCGAAGCTTTCGTGGGTGCCGAAGGGATCGGGGATGGCGGTGAGCGGCTTGCCCAGATGCGGGCGGATCATCTCCGGATTGGGGACGTTGTCGGGCACCTTGCGCAGCCCGTCCATGTCGTCGGAGAAGGCGAAGAGCCGGGTGGGAATCCCCGGCGCCAGAAGCTGGAAAGCCCGGCGCACCATGGTGGTGCGCGCCACCTCGCCGAAAGTGCCGATATGCGGCAGGCCCGACGGCCCATAGCCGGTTTCGAACAGCGCGTAGCCCTTGGCCGGAATCTCGCCCTTGAGGCGCTCGTCCAACAGCTTGACCGCCTCCTGGAACGGCCAGCCGCTGGAGGCGCGGGCAAGGGCAATGCGATCCGACATGGGTAATCCAATAAATGCGAACGAACGGTCACTCGTTGATAGGGCCAGGACCGCGCCCCGTCAACGTCCCCCTGTGATCGGGGTCACTGTGTCGGACCGCCCGGCGTTCGAAGATGGCGTCCAGCGAGGGAAGCGGAGGGGACGGTCATGGCGCGGCTGGATTGGGACGACACCTTCTCGGTGGGGGCGGCGATGATCGATCAGGATCACCGCCGGCTGTTGGGCGAACTCAACCGCTTGGCCGAAACGGTCGATCGCGGCGACACCAAGGGCGCCCGCGACGGCTTCGATTCCCTCTTCGAGGCGATCTTGCGCCATTTCGAGCGCGAGGAGCGATTCCTGCTGGCCCACCGCTATCCGGACGTCGAGACCCACCACCGCACCCATGCCTTCAAGGCCGAGCAGATCCTGACGGCGCGCGACCTGTGCGCCGCCCGCCTTGCCCATGGCGAAGGCCAAGAGGTGGTCGATTATCTGGTCGAATGGTTGGAGCGGCACATCCGGGTCGAGGACATGGAATATGCCCGCTTCCTCGCCCGTCTGCCGCCCGCCTCGGCCCGGCCGGCATTGGCGAATTGAGAGCGGAAGCTGGGCCTGGGACTGGGACTGGGCCTAGGTCCCGGTCAGGGCGCCTTCCTTTCTTTGCCCAGCCAAAACACCCTGAGGGCCGGGCAAAATTGGCACGTTCGTTCCGCCAAGTAGAACATTCGACAAGACTACAGAGCAAATTCCCTTTTTCTTCGCCTTGGTGATATGATGTTCTTTTCGTTATCCCGCCAAGCGCCCTCATAACCCAATAATATCGATTATTCATACCCTGTTCCGCCCCGCCATGGGCGGCTCCTAAATATGATATTTTTCCTTGACCGCGCCCCGGGGCCATGGCCTCGTTATGCTCTCTTTCCCTTTTCACGAGCTTAGGAGATTTGTATGAGCAACGAGAACGACGGGGGCTGGGGCTCCTTCGATTGGATGTCCGGCGCCGAATCCGGTGGCGGTTCTGCGCCCGCCTTCGGCTGGCAGGGCGGTCCGGGCGGCGGCTGGGATGACCGCCAAAGCCGGATGGACGCCCTGTTCGGCGGGTCTGACTGGAACACCGATTTCTTCGATTTCCTCGATCCGGTGGGCCCCGATCAACCGAACCGGCGCGAGGATGTGATCAAGCTGGAAAGCCTGTTGGGCAATTCCGGCCATTACGATGTCAGCCGCACCGACGGCCCCACCGGCTGGTGGGGCACGCCCTTGGAAGACGGCCTCAAGGACTATCAGAAGGAGAAGGGCCTGGAGGTGGACGGGCTGGTGCTTCCCAAGGGCCCGACCCTGGCCAGCCTCAAGGGCGATCTTGCCTCCAAGATGGGCGGCTTTCGCGCCCCCAGCGCCGCCGAAGTCGACCGCCATCACACCAACAACCGGCTGGGCGAGGGCGGGCTGTTGGTCGATCGGCCGCCGCCGCTGAAGTTCCACCCGGCACCAAATCTGCCGGAGCTGGAGGACGATGCTTTCGCCGCCAACCGCCGTTCTGCCGCCAATCTGGCCCAGATCGGCGATCCGGGCGATTTTCCCAATCTGGCCAAATTGGCGGTGGGTGATTACGGCGAGCAGGCGATCGCCGAACTGCGCGATCTGGTGGGGCGGATCGGCGAAATCAATCCCACGATCGCCGATGCCTATGGCCGCGCCATCAAGAACGCGCTCGAGCCCGAACAGCGCGCAGCCTTTCTGGGCGGGCCCGAGCGACCCGATCCGCCCTTGGGCGTCTTGAAAACCGAGGCCGAGGCGCGGCTGGGTTCCTTCCCCAGCCTCGACGACGCCCGCCGGGCGCTGGCCGAGCAAATCGGCGGAGGGGAGGGATATCCGGACGAGGACGACACCCCTACTCCCGAAACCGTCGCCGAGGCCAATGGCCGCCACACCGACGACACCGGTCCAATCGGTGATGCCGGCGCCGATGAGGCGCTTTTGACGCTCGACGACGCCGACGGCGAGAACGATGCCGATGGCGAGGACGGCAACCCTGCACCGTTGCGCATGGCCGCACAGCGCGGGGACAAACCATCCCAGGTACCCGCGAAACCTGGCGATGATTCGCCCATCCACCCCGAATTCCGCGAGAAATTGCATCGCCATGAATCCGAAGGGAAGCCGAACCAGGGCTACGAGGCCAAGAATGGCGATGCCTTGGGGCGTTATCAAATGACACCGCCGGCGCTCAAGGATGCCGGCTATATGGACGCCAAGGGGAAGTGGACCGGTAAGGACGGCATCAAGTCGGAACAGGATTTCTTGAAGAACCCTTCCATTCAAGAAAAGGCCCTGACCGAGTTCATGACCAAGGTGGAGGGGTATGTTAGAACTTCCAGCCTCAACTCAAAAGAAGGAAAGGAGATCGATGGCATTCGAAATAAATTCGAGGTCACCGAAAACGGCATTATGGCGGCCGCACACCGCCGAGGTGCCAGTGCCACTGACGCCTATTTCCAACATCAAGAGAGGAATGGCTGGAAAAGCCAGTTCGAAAAAATTGATCCCGAATTAGCACGCAAGGCCGACCCCAAACATGACGGCCACCAGGCCAAGCAGGTCTTCATGTCGATCGAAACGCGGCTGCGCCAATTCGCCGACGTTCCCTATCGCCGATGAAGGGTATAGCGCCGAACCAAATCGCACCCGGGCCGGTGAAACTCACCGGTCCGGGTGTGAACGACCGTACCATCGGAATCGCGCGCTTGGCTGGCGAACCAAAACCTCGAAAACTTCTAACCGATTAATGAAATATCGAACCTCGCTCGGCAAATTTCGGAATGACTTTCGATCCGAAAAAACAATCTGCATTCCTTCCTCGATATCTATCGCAGCATGAATCGCGCCATTTTCCCAATCAATCAATATCACCGAGAAAAACTCCGGCCGAAAGGCGTCGATCCATCGTGAGCCTCGAAGTATTATGAAGGGGCTGCTGAGTTCAACATGGGCGATGCTCAAGTCGAATTTATTGAATTTTTCGTAATGTTCCCCGGTCAGCTTCTTGAGCGTCTCGGCCACATAGGGATCGTCGAGAATGGCACGGTGATTGTTGGTGCCGGCATATTGGGTCAAATGCGCCAGCTTGCCCCTTGTCTTGAAGTCGATGATCTCCGCCCCGGCCGGCAGCGAAAGCAAGGCCGTCGCTCCCAGCGCCGCCGCCACCGCCCAAACCCCGATCCGCCCCATCGAAGCCTCCACAACCCATGCGCGATTGCGCCAGCTTATCGCGGGCGGTGAAATCTGTCGAGTTCGGGGCAACAAGACCAGAGGGGAACCGGCCCGCTAGCGCCTAGCCGCGCTGGGGAAGAAGGCCGGCTCGCCCTTGATGCGGAAGGCGCCGATCGCCGCCCGGCCTTTGGGTCCGGTGAGCCAGTCGTGCCAGGCTCGAGCCGGAAGGGCTTTGACGTGCGGATGGCGCGCGGGATTGACGAGAATCGCCCCATAGGGATTGAAGAGCACCGGATCGCCCTCGAGCAGCACCGCCAGCCCGCGCCGGTTGGCGAAATTGGCCCAGCTTCCGCGATCGGCCAGCGCGTAGGCGTCAAGCCCGGCCGCGGTGTTGAGCGTCGGCCCCATGCCCGATCCGGTTTCCCGATACCATTGGCCCGACGCCGGTTTGACGTTGATGCCGGCCTCCTTCCACAGGCGCAATTCCAAACGATGGGTGCCGCTGTCGTCGCCGCGCGAGGCGAAGGCCGCCTTGGCAGCCGCGATCTTTTGCAGCGCCGCCTTGGCGCTGGTTTGGCCCTTCGCGCCGGCCGGATCGGCGGCGGGACCGACAAGAACGAAATCGTTGTACATGACGTCGCGCCGATCGAGGCCATAGCCTTCGGCCACGAATTTGTCTTCGCCCGCCCGATCATGGACCAGAAGCGCGTCGGCATCGCCCTTCTCGCCCAACCGGAGCGCCTGGCCGGTGCCCACCGCCACCACCCGCACGGCAATGCCGGTCTCGGCTTTGAAAAGGGGCAGGAGATGGGCGAACAGGCCCGATTGCTCGGTGGAGGTGGTCGAGGCCAGGGTGATGAATGTCTCCTGGGCCCAAGCGGCGCCGCCGCTAAGGCCGAGCAGGGCGGCGATGAACATGAGTGCTCTTACCATGGCAGATCTCCCTTGAGGAACGCTTGCGCCGCCGGGCTGGCCGGGGCAGCGAAAAAGCGATCGGCCGGGGCCCGTTCGACCAAGCGGCCGCGATCGAGAAACAGCACCTCGTCGGCCAAGCGCCGGGCCTGGCCGAGATCGTGGGTGGTCATGACGATCTTGGTGCCGTCGGCGGCGATGGCGGCGATCAGATGCTCGACCGCCCGGGTCGCCCCGGGATCGAGGCTGGCGGTGGGCTCGTCGAGAAACAGCAGCTCGGGCGTCAAGGCCCAAGCGCGGGCCAGCGCCAGGCGCTGCTGCTCGCCGCCCGACAGCACGCGGGCCGGACGATCGGCCAGATCGACCAGACCGGCGCGGGCCAAAGCCTCGAGCCCTTGGGCGCGGCGCCGCCGCCAGGAAACGCCCCGCGCCGCCAGGGCGTAGGTGACGTTGGCCAGGGCCGAACGGCGCAACAGGACCGGGCGCTGGAAGACCATCGCCTGACGCCGGGCCGGATCGGGCGCCGCCCATTCCACCCGGCCCCGCGTCGGCGCCAACAATCCGTGGCAGAGCCGAAGCAGCAGGCTTTTCCCCGCCCCGTTGGGTCCAAGCACGATGGTCCGCGATCCGGCCTCAAGGCGAAAGCTCACGCCCTCGAGCAGGGTTTCGCCCCGGACCGCGAAGGCGAGGTCGGCGACCGCCAGGGGCAGGATGCTGGGCGCACTCATCGCTCGGCCATCGCCTCCTTGACCAACTGCGCTCCGCCATTGACCAAAAGCGACAACGCCAGCAGCACCAGACCCAGACCCAAGGCCAAGGCGAGATCGCCCTTGCTGGTCTCCAAGGCGATCGCCGTGGTCATCACCCGCGTCACATGATCGATGTTGCCGCCGACGATCATCACCGCGCCGACTTCGGCGCTGGCGCGGCCGAAGCCGGCCAAGAGCGCGGTGACCAACGCCAGCCGCCCGTCCCAAAGCACGGTGGCGGCGGCCCGCACGCCCCCTACGCCCAGCGAGCGCAGTTGTTCGGCATATTCGGCCCACAGATCCTCGCAGCCCTGGCGGGTGAGCGCCGCCACGATCGGAGTGACCAGGATCATCTGGGCGACGATCATCGCGGTGGGCGTGAAGAGCAGCCCCATCACGCCCAAGGGCCCCGAGCGCGACAGCATCAGATAGACCACCAGCCCCACCACCACCGGCGGCAGGCCCATGGCGGCGTTGACCAGCACGATCAGTGCGTGGCGGCCGGGAAAACGGGCCAACGCCAGCGCCGCCCCCAAAGGCAGGCCGATCAGCGCCGCCAAGGCGACGGCAAGCAGGCTCACCTTGAGCGACAGAAGAACGATCTCGACCAGGGCGGCGTCGAGGCGCAGCACCATGCCCAGGGCCAGACCGAAGGAATCGACGATTTCATTCATGCGTTTTGATGTATTTATAGGTGTTTTTTTCTTGCCGCAACGGAAAATTCGAAATAAACGCACAGAACCCAGGGATATCCAAGCCCTTGCCGCCGGGCGGGGCGCAACCCATGATCCAAGCCATGAGCAAGACCACCCTCTTTCCCGATCCCCAGGATTCCCGTCTGGTGCGCAAGGTTGCCGGCCTCGACCAGGATGGGCGGCAAGTATCTCTGGCGGTGGCCGAGGAGCGCCCGCTCACCTTGTTCCTCAATGGTCAGGAGATCGTCACCCAGATGACGATCGGCGACCATCCGCGCGAGTTGGCGGTGGGCTACCTTCTGAACCAACTGATGCTGCGGCCCACCGACCGCATCACCGCGATCGACCATGACGCCGCCATCGACACCGTGGTGGTGCGCACCGAGCGGCGCACCGATTTCGAGGAGAAGCTGAAGAAAAAGACCCAGACCTCGGGCTGCGCCCAGGGCACCGTCTTCGGCGATCTGATGGAGGATTTTGACGCCCACCGCCTGGCCTTGGACGGCTTTCGCCTTTCGGCCAAGACGCTGCGGGAACTGATCGGCGACATCAACGCCCGCCCCAGCCTCTATCGCACCGCGGGCGCGCTCCATGGCTGCGTGCTCTGCGACGCAAGCCAGCCGCTCATCTATATGGAGGATGTCGGGCGCCACAACGCGGTCGACAAGATCGCCGGCCTGATGGCGCTCGAAGGCGTCGCGCCCCAGGAAAAAATCCTCTACACCACCGGAAGGCTGACCAGCGAGATGGTGGTGAAGACGGTGCGGATGGGCATTCCGATCCTGGTGTCTTGCTCGGGCTTCACCGCCTGGGGCGTCGAATTGGCCGCCAAGGCCAACCTGACTTTGATCGGCCGCGCCAAGGGACGCAATTTCCTGGTGCTGGCGGCGCCCGAGCGCCTGATCCTCGAGGAGCCTGGGTCATGAAGGGCTTCGCCGGACTGATCCTGGCCGGCGGGCTGGGGCGACGCATGGGCGGCATCGACAAGGGTTTGGTCGAACTCGGCGGCCAAACCCTGGTGGCCCGCACCATCGCCATCATCAAGCCCCAGGTCGAGCGGTTGGCGATCAACGCCAACGGCGATCCTCAGCGCTTCGCCCAATTCGGCCTGCCGGTGCTGGCCGATTCGGTGCCCGGCTTCGCCGGTCCGCTGGCCGGCATCCTGGCCGGGCTGGAATGGCTGGAACGCGACATGCCGCAGGCCTGCTTCCTGGTCACGGTGCCCTGCGACACCCCCTTCCTGCCCACCGATCTGGTGGCGCGTCTGGCCCAGGCGGCCAAAGACGAAGGCGCGCTCCTGGCCTGCGCCGAATCCGACCATCAGCTTCATCCGGTGATCGGCCTGTGGCCGGTGGGCATCGCCAAGGCGCTCCGCCAGGCCCTGGTCGGGGAGGACATTCGCAAGATCGACCGCTTCACCCAGCGCTACCGCGTCGCCGCGGCCGATTTCCCGGCCAAGCCGATCGATCCGTTCCTCAACGTCAACACGCCCGACGACATCGCCAAGGCCGAGGCGCTGCTTGGATCGGGTGCCGCCTAAGCTACTTCGAAATTCATCCGTTTCAGTTCGGCATCAGGCAAGCGCTTGCGAACATCGAGGACTTCGATACCGACCACACGGTTCTTGGCGTCGAAATCGAGAACGATGCCGGGCGATACTTCGGCGGAATCGCGGATCGCCGCCTCGTCGAGACGGATGTAGAGCGCGTCGGTCTCTTGATCAAAACGAACTCTCATTTTCGGTCCTTACCTAGAAAGCCACGCCGGTTTCGGTCAAAGAAGGCTGTTATTACCCTTGGGCTTTCATGGTTTGCAGTATACACCACACGCAAGACTCGGTCATCGCATTCCGTGATCGTCCCATATGCCCGTCGGAGAGACGGATCGTTTGGGTCAAATTCTGTCCATTCCGGTTGCCTTAAAACGCGTTCGATCCATTCCCTTTGGATTCCCCTTTCCGCCATCACCGTTTCGGCATGGCGCGACAACTGGAGGTCTTTCATGGCCGCCGCAGCGTCACCAGACGGCCGTGGCGCTTGAGGGCCTTGGCGGCGCCGCCTTCGGCCACCGTGCGGGCCAGGCCTTCGGCATCTTCGATCACCAGGCCCGACAGAATCTCGATGCCGTACTCGAACAGGCGGGGCGACAGCGGCGTGCCCGGCCCGACCAGCGCCACCCGTCGCCCGCGCGCCGCCGCCAACAGGCCGGGGAGCGTGTGATTGGCCAGCGTCGCCGCCGTGATGACGGCGGCCTCGACATTGGGCAGCAGCCAAGGCGCCGCCTGGGCCGGATACTCGCCCGGCGCGGGCGCCATCTCGACCAGACGCACGTCCTTGAGCCGATCGGTAAGGCCCGGAAAACGCCCAATCACCGCCACCGGCCCGGCCAGGCCCGCATAGGCGTCGAGCCCGTTTTCCGAATCGCCCGCCAGATCGGTTCGATTGAGGGCGGCGTTGATCGCCGCCACGCCCAGAGCGGCGCGGAAGGGATCGGCCTCGTCGACCCATTGGGCCATGCGCGCCAGTTCGAGACCCGCGAACGCGCCTGCCTCGGGCACCGCCCGGCAGCCCTCGCCGCCGCGCAAGGGGGTGCGGGCCAGCCCGACGCCGTCGGGGCCTTCGACCATCGTCCAATTCAAGCCGACCACGGCGCGGCGCGCCTTGCCCGGCCCCACCGCAAGGACGAGATCGGGATAGAGTCTGGCCGGACCCCACCAGCGCCACAGCGCCTCGGGCTCCGAGGGCACCAGCTCGCTTTGGCCGCCGGTGGCGGCGATCCAAGCGTCGAGATGCTCGGGCGCCACGGTGGTGAGGAGCGGGATGCCCTCGGCCACCAGGGCCAGCATTTCGGCGCGCAGCCCGCCGCCCTCGCGCTCAAGCTGGGAGAATTTGTTGACGAAGACCAGATCGGGCCTGGCCGCCCGATCGGCGATCAGGATTTCGGCCGCCTCGGCCATGCCCCGGGTGTCGACCGTGCAACTGGCCGCCTGGCCCAGATTCTGGTGGATCGACACCCGCCGGCCGGTGGCGATCCCCACCAGACTCATGCCGGTCTTGCGGCCGCCTTGGCGGGTGGTTTCCTGATAGAGCCCGCCCACCCGAAAGCCGCGCGCCTTGAGGGCGAGCGCGAAATCCTGGGCCGGGCGCAACGCATCGCCCTTGACGGCGATCACCGCCGCCGGCCGAAGCGGCGGCGCCTGGTAGGGGCGGTTGGAAGCGGGCGTTGACATGCTCCTTCTTCGCCCGTTTCATGGCGAAAGACAAGAACGAGTCCGCATGCCCAGATCGTCCAAGACCCCCCAGATCCGCCTTCTGATCGGCGCCGCCACGGCCCTGGGACCGGGCAAGGTCGAACTCTTGGAAGCGATCGCCCGCACCGGCTCGATCTCGGCCGCCGCCCGCGCCATGGGCATGTCGTACCGCCGCGCCTGGGTCCTGGTCGAAGGCATCAACCAAAGCTTTCGCCGCCCCCTGGTCGTCACCGCCACCGGCGGCAAGGGCGGCGGCGGCGCCCAGGTGACCGAGGAAGGTCTCGATGTGCTTGGCCGCTACCGCGCCATGGAGGCCAAGGCCGCCCGCGCCATCGCGCCCGAACTGGCCGATCTGGCCGCCTTCCTGACCGAAATCGAGGACAGCCGATGACCGTCGATCCCCTTCGCCTGTCCGAATTGCTGTGCGCCAGGCTGTTGCACGATTTGGCCGGGCCGATGGGCGCGCTTGCCAACGGCGCCGAGCTTCTGGCCGACGATCCCGATCCCGACACGGTGCGCGAAGCCGGCGCCCTGGTTGGGGCGACCGCCCAACAATTGGCACGGCGGCTGCGCTTGTTCCGTGCCGCCTTCGGCTGGGAGGGCGGCGCGCCCGCCGATCCGCAGGAAGCCGGTCGGCTGCTCAAGGATCATCTGGCGCCGCTGGACGGTCAGGCCGAAACCCTGCGCCTTGAGTGGCGCGCTCCGACCGCAGGCTTGTCTCGGCCCCAGATCAAGTTGGCCTTGCTCCTGGCGCTCATGGCCGCCGAGAGCCTGCCCAGGGGCGGAGAGCTTGCCGTCGAGATTGGTCCGCAGGCGATCGTCGTCGGCGCGCGGGGCGTGGGCGCAAAGCTTGAAACCAGCCAAGCGGCGATCCTGAAGGGCGAAGAGCCGGCCGAACTTTCGCCAAGAAACGCGCTGGGACTCGCGGTCCGCTTTCTGACCAATTCCGTCAAGGGTTATCTTGTCATCGAAGAAGCCAAGGACCACATCATGTTGAGAGTCGGTCTGGAGCAGCCAAAATAGGTATCGGACGAAATGAGTTGGCCTTTCCACGGGCTTGCCGCGCGTGTTATGAAGTTGGGTTTCCAGGGGTAATTCCCTTCCAATTGGAACCGCTCCGCCTTCGAAGGGCGGCTGATATCGTGGAGAGCAGAGGATGGATGACCTTCTCAGCGAATTTCTGACCGAGACCTCGGAAAGCCTGTCGACGCTCGACGTTGCCCTGGTCAATCTCGAGCAGAACCCCAACGATCGCGAGATTCTGCAGAACATCTTCCGCCTGGTGCACACCATCAAGGGCACCTGCGGCTTCCTGGGCCTGCCGCGTCTGGAACAGGTGGCGCATTCGGCCGAGAACGTGCTGGGCAAGTTCCGCGACGGCGAGCTTGAGGTCAACGCCGAGGCGGTCACCCTCATTCTCACCTCGATCGACCGCATCAAATCGATCCTGTCGCATCTCGAGCAGAACGAGACCGAGCCCGAGGGCAACGATCAGGACCTGATCGTGCGGCTCAACGCCATGGCCGAGGGCAAAGCGGCGCCGGCTGCCGCCCCGCCCCCGCCGCCTAAGGCCGCCGCCGCGCCGCCGCCCAAGGCCGAACCGGAACCGATGCCCGAGCCCGAGCCGGAGCCCGAGCCGGCCGCCAAGGCGGCGCCCGAACCCGACCATGAGGAGCATGGCGCCAGCACGCCGGCCTCGCCCTCGACCCTGCCCGCCACCACCGAGGCCAAGGCGCCGGCCGGCGCCGCCGCCGAGGCCAAGGAATCGGCGGTCGCCGCCCAGACCATCCGCGTCAATGTCGAGCTTCTGGAAAACCTGATGACCTTGGTTTCCGAACTGGTGCTGACCCGCAACCAGCTTCTGCAGATGGTGCGCGGCCGCGACGACAGCGAATTTTCGGCGCCGCTGCAGCGCCTGTCGCACATCACCACCGACCTGCAGGAAGGGGTGATGAAGACCCGCATGCAGCCGATCGGCAACGCCTGGGCCAAGCTGCCGCGCATCGTGCGCGACCTCTCGGTGGAAACCGGCAAGAAGATCGATCTGCAGATGCTGGGCGCCGAGACCGAACTGGACCGCCAGGTGCTCGAACTCATCAAGGATCCGCTCACCCACATGGTGCGCAACTCGGCCGATCACGGGCTGGAGGGCGTCGAGGAACGGCGCAAGGCCGGCAAGACCGAAGTGGGCAAGGTGGTGCTGAACGCCTATCACGAGGGCGGCCACATCATCATCGAAGTGTCCGACGACGGCCGCGGCCTCAACACCAAGCGCATCCGCGCCAAGGCGGTGCAGAACGGGCTGGCCAGCGAGGCCGAGCTTGACGCCATGACCGATTCCCAGATTCACCAGTTCATCTTCAAGGCCGGCTTCTCGACCGCCGAGAAGGTGACCAGCGTCTCCGGCCGCGGCGTCGGCATGGACGTGGTGCGGACCAACATCGAAAAGATCGGCGGCACCATCGAAATGAAGAGCGTCGAGGGTCGCGGTTCGACCTTCGTCATCAAGATCCCGCTCACCCTGGCCATCGTTTCGGCTCTGATCGTCGAATGCGGCGGCGAGCGCTTCGCCATTCCGCAGATCAGCGTTCTGGAACTGGTGCGGACCACCGGCACCTCGGAGAACGGCATCGAGATGATCAACAACGCGCCGGTGCTCCGCCTGCGCGACCGCCTGCTGCCGCTGGTGTCCTTGAAGAAGCTGCTGCGGCTGGGCGACGACGACGATCTGTCGAAGCGCGAGACCTTTATCGTGGTCACCCAAGTCGGCACCTACACCTTCGGCATCATCGTCGACCGGGTGTTCGACACCGAGGAAATCGTGGTCAAGCCGGTGACGCCTATTCTGCGCAACATCACCATGTTCTCGGGCAACACCATCCTGGGCGATGGCAGCGTCATCATGATTCTCGACCCCAACGGCATCGCGGCCGCCACCGGCGAGATGGCGATGGGCACCGGCCAGACCGCCGAGGCCACCGCCGCCCGCGACCTGCACGGCCAGGAAAAGACCTCGCTTCTGGTCTTCCGCGCCGGCGGCGAGGATTTGAAGGCCGTGCCGCTGGCCCTGGTCGCCCGCCTGGAAGAGATCGACATCGGCACCATCGAGCATTCGCACGGCAAGCCGGTGACCCAGTATCGCGGCCATCTGATGCCGCTCATCATGGTCAACGGCGCCTGCACCATGAAGGACAAGGGGCGCCAACCGCTCCTGGTCTTCTCGGACCGCGACCACACCATGGGCCTAGTGGTCGACGAAATCGTCGACATCGTCGAGGACGTGCTCAAGGTCGAACTGACCGTCGAGCAGCCGGGCATCATCGGCACCGCCGTCATCGCCAACAAGGCCACCGACGTCATCGACGCCGGCTACTACCTGACCCAGGCCTTCGGCGACTGGTTCGGCGCCGCCGAGGAGGCAAGCTTCGGCGACCGTTCGGTCGCCAAGCGCGTGCTGCTGGTCGACGACAGCCTGTTCTTCCGCAACCTGCTGACGCCGCTCTTGTCGGTGGCCGGGTTCGACGTCACCGCGGTCGAAAGCGTCGACAAGGCCCTGCAATTGCGGGAGGCGGGAGCGAGCTTCGACATCATCATCAGCGACATCGAGATGCCGGGCATGAACGGCTTCCAGTTCGCCGAGGCGGTGCGCGGCGACGCTCGCTGGATGACGACGCCGATGATCGCGCTCTCCTCGCACGCCACCGAGAAGGACTTCGAACGCGGCCGCAAGGTCGGCTTCAACGACTACGTCGCCAAATTCGACCGTGACGCCCTTCTCCAGACCCTTGCCCAGACCGCCACCCATGGAGGCATGGCATGAATCAGCTCGTCCCCGCCGGCAAACGCGCCCTCCAGGATCTCTCGACCGAGACCCAGGACTACGTCACCATGTTCATCGACGGCCAGATGTTCGGCATTCCGGTGCTGACCGTCCAGGACGTCCTGGGCCCGCAGAAGATCACCCGCATCCCCTTGTCGCCGCCCGAAGTGGCCGGTTCGCTCAACCTGCGCGGCCGCATCGTCACCGCCATCGACGTGCGCAAGCGCCTGGGCCTGTCGGCGCGCTCGGAAAAATCGACCAGCATGAGCGTGGTCGTCGACATGAGCGGCGAGCTTTACAGCCTGATGGTCGATCAGGTGGGCGAGGTGCTGTCGCTCAAATCGGCCGCCTTCGAGCGCAATCCGCCCACCCTCGATCCGGTGTGGCGCGATTTCTCGGCCGGCATCTACCGCCTGGATGGTAAGCTCTTGGTCGTCCTCGACGTCGCCCGCCTGCTCGATTTCGGCAAGGGCGAAGGCGTTTGATCTGGACAAACAGGCTAAAAACGTTCTAATTCATTCAATCTTGAAGCGTTGAGGCGCTATGAAGTCCTGTCTGGTCGTTGACGACTCGAAAGTCATTCGTATGGTGGCCCGCAAGATCCTCCAGGAACTCAAGTTTGAGGTCGAGGAGGCCGCCGACGGCAAGCAGGCCCTGGATGCCTGCCTCAAAAGGCTTCCCGACGCCGTCCTGCTCGATTGGAACATGCCGGTGATGAACGGGCTCGAATTCCTGATCGAGCTGCGCAAGCTGCCCGGCGGCGACAAGCCGAAGGTCGTGTTCTGCACCACCGAGAACGACATCGAGCATATCCAGGAGGCGATCCTGTCGGGAGCCAACGAATACATCATGAAACCGTTCGACAGCGAAATCCTGCAAGCCAAGTTTTCGCAAGTCGGTCTTCTTTAGGTGCCGGGGTCGGGGGTCGGTTGATGCAATTGGAAGTGGGCACACGCCAAGCCCAGGCTAGCGGGACCGAACCTTTCCGCGTCATGGTCGTCGACGATTCGGCGGTGGTGCGCGGCCTGATCACCCGCATGCTCGAGGGCGACAAGCAGATCGCCGTCATCGCCTCGGTCGGCAACGGCCAGATGGCGCTCAACGCCCTTGAAAAGAGCGACGTCGAGGTCGTGGTGCTCGACGTCGAGATGCCGGTGATGGATGGCCTGACCGCGCTGCCGCTTCTCCTAAAGCGCGACCCCGACCTGCAGATCATCATGGCCTCGACGCTGACCATCAAGAACGCCGACGTCACCTTGCGCGCCATGGAATCGGGCGCCGCCGACTATTTGCCCAAGCCGACCTCGACCAAGGATTTGGGCGGCACCGGCGCCGGCAGCTTCAAGGACGATCTGATCGCCAAGATCAAGGCCTGGGGCGCGGTGCGCCGGCGCAAGCCGCCGCGCGCCAAGGGCCCCGGCGGCGCGCCCGAGCGCGCCAAGATCTCGGTCACCGCGCCCAGGCCGACGCAATCGCTGTACAGCGGCAAGATCACCCTTCGCCCGGCGCCGCCGATCATCGACCTGCCCGACGTGATCGCCATCGGCAGCTCGACCGGCGGTCCCCAGGCCCTGTTCGCCGTTCTGGGCACCATGAAGGGCGGCACCGTCAAGCAGCCGATCCTCATCACCCAGCACATGCCGGCCACCTTCACCACCATTTTGGCCGAACACATCTCGCGCCTGTCGGGGTGGGAGGCGGCCGAGGGCAAGGACGGCGAGACCATCCGCTCGGGCCGCGTCTACATCGCGCCCGGCGACTTCCACATGGTGGTGGAAAACAAGGTGACGGAAAAGGTGATCCGCTTGAACAAGAATCCGCCCGAGAATTTCTGCCGCCCGGCGGTCGATCCGATGTTCCGCTCGATCGCCGCCGCCTACGGCAAGAAGGTTCTGGCCCTGATCCTGACCGGCATGGGCCAGGACGGGCTGCAAGGCGGCAAGGTTCTGGTCGAGGGCGGCGGCACCCTGGTCGCCCAGGACGAAGCGTCGAGCGTGGTTTGGGGGATGCCGGGCGCGGTGGCCACCGCCGGCCTGTGCACCGCGGTTCTGCCGCTGCCCGAGATCGCGCCTTATCTTTTGAAAATCGCAGCGCGCAGGTAGGCCATGAAGCCGGACGATTTCGACTTCATCGCCAAGTTCATCAAGGACCGCTCGGGCCTGGTGCTGACCAGCGACAAGGCCTACCTGCTGGAAAGCCGCCTGATGCCCTTGGCGCGCAAACGAGGCCTAAAGGGCCTGGACGAGCTGATCCAGACCGTGCGCGGCAGCCGCGACGAAGCCCTGGCGCGCGACATCACCGAGGCGATGACGACCAACGAGTCGTTCTTCTTCCGCGACATCAAGCCCTTCGACCAGTTCAAGGACATGGTGCTGCCGCATGTCCTGAAAAACCGCGCCGCCAAGAAGGCGCTTCGTATCTGGTGCGCCGCGTCCTCCTCGGGCCAGGAACCCTACACGATCGCCATGATCCTCAAGGAGGAGCAGGCGAAGTTCGCCGGCTGGAAGATCGAGATCGTTGGCACCGACATTTCGACCGAGATGCTGGAAAAGGCCAAGGCCGGCGTCTATTCCCAGTTCGAGGTCCAACGCGGCCTGCCCATCCAACTCCTGGTCAAATACTTCAAGAAGAAGGACGAGGTCTGGCAGATCGATGCCGCCATCCGCGCCATGGTCCAGTACCGGGAATGGAATCTGCTTACCGACCTGAAGCCCCTGGGCCAGTTCGATGTCGTCTTCTGCCGCAACGTGCTTATCTATTTCGATCAGCCGACCAAGTCGAAGGTGCTGGGCAACATCGCCGGCCTGATGCCCGACGACGGATTCCTGTATCTCGGCGGCGCCGAAACGGTGTTGGGCATTTCCGACAAGTTCAAGCCCATTCCCAACCAGCGCGGCATCTACGGCATCAACAAGGACCCGGCGGGCGCCCCGTCCGCCCCGCCCGGTTTCGGCGCCAAGACCTGACCCGACCGGCCTTGTGGGCTTGCGCAAGGCCTTGGCGCCCGATTCCAGCCATTGATTTGCGGCCGGATCGTCGCCACCTTGAAACCGAGGCCAACGCGAAATTCTGGGAATGACCGCCATGCGTTATGACCTGCCCGAATTTTTGGCTCACGCCGTCGCCCTTGAGCAGGAGGCGACCGAGCGCTATCGGGAGTTGGCCGAGGTCATGGAAGCGGCCGGCAACGAACCGGTGGCCGAGGTCTTTCGCGACATGAGCCGCTATTCGGCGCTTCATCGCGACGACATCCTGGCCCGCACCGACGACATGGAACTGCCGATTCTGCGGTCCTGGGAATATCGCTGGCGGGTGCCGCCCGAGGTGGGCGAGGATTTCGAGCCCTCGGCGATGGCCTCGCCGTATTTGGCGCTTGCCTATGCGCGCGGCAACGAAATTCGCAGTATGCGCTATTATCAGGACGTCGCCAAGGCGGCGACCGATGCCCATGTCCGCCATCTCGCCATGGAATTCGCCAACGACGAAAGCAGCCATGTCGAGGCGCTCGACCGCTGGATCGCCCGCCTGCGGCTGATCGATCCCGCCACCGTCGATTAGCCAAGCCGTTCGAGCAGCCGCTCGATCTGCTTGGGCCAGGCCAGCTCGGCCAGCCGCGCCGCCGCGTTGCCGGCCACCGCCGCCGCCCGTTCGGGATGGGCGAAAATCCGCTCCAGCGCGTCGACGATCTCCTCGATCTTCGATTCGCCCCAGCCGGCGGTCGAACGATGAAAAGGCGGCGTTGCGACCGACCCCTGGTCGCCCAGCACGAAGGCCAGGTTCGAATCGGCGAAATCGAGATGGCCGGTGTTGGCGGAGAGAATCGTCGGCACCCCCGAGGCCAGGCACTCCATCGCCACCAGATTGGTGCCGGGCTCGGCCCGGTTGGGAAAGAGCGCGGCGTCGCATTCGCGGATCACCGAACCCAGAAGGGCGTTGGGAATCTCGCCCAGCACCCGGAAACTCCCGGGCGCCAAACCTTGCTCGCCGAGCCAGCCTTCGATATCGGGACCATCCTCTTTGAGGATCGGCGCCTTGGGATGATGGGGCGAGAGCGCCATCGTCTCGATCAGCTTCGGCCAGGAATTGAACCAGTTGGCGATCAGCAGCGCCTCGGGATGGCGGCGGTGGAATTCGCGGAAGGCGGCGACAACGATGTCTTGGCCCTTGCGGAATTCGAGCTTGCCGCCGGAAAAAACCAGAAAGCGGCCGGGAAACAGGCGGGCCTTGGGCGCCGGGTGGAAGATCGTGGCGTCGACGCCTTGCAGCACCAGGCGGACATTGGCCACGCCGGCCGCTTCGAGAAGAACCGCGTTCCAGGTCGAGCCGGCCACCACGGCGCGATAGCGCCGGGCGCGTTCGACCACCGCCTGATCGAGCGCCGGGTCGACGAAAAAGGTGATCCCCAGATCGCCGCGGCCCGTCACCTCGAAGGCGCGATGGGTGGGCACCAAATCCTCGCCCAGGGCGTGCAGCAGCGGAAAATCGACGTCCAGGCGATCGCCGGGCCGGGCGGCGCCCAGGCGCTCGCGGAGGGCCGCCGCCTCCGCCTCCAACTGGGCGAAGAGCGGCGCCTCCAAAGGCGATGGGTGGAAGCGGAAGGGCGGCAGGCCAAGCACCGGCCTGGGGCCGCCGCGGGCCAGAAGCGCCCGCGTCACCTGGACGCCGTAAAGCCCCCAGCCGCTGATCGAACTCAATTGCCAAAGGATGCCGAGTCGCCCCGGCCCCGGCCCGACGCTCATTTCGAGGCGCGCTTGGCGCTCTTCTTCGGCGCGTCCTCGGGGTCGCGCAGCACATAGCCGCGGCCCCAGATGGTCTCGATGTAATTCTGGCCGCCGGTGGCCGCCGATAGCTTCTTGCGAAGCTTGCAGACGAAGACGTCGATGATCTTCAGTTCCGGCTCGTCGATGCCGCCATAAAGGTGGTTCAAGAAGGTTTCCTTGGCCAGCGTCGAGCCTTTGCGCAGGCTGAGGAGTTCGAGGATGCCGTATTCCTTGCCGGTGAGCTTTAAGGGCTCGTCATCGACATTGGCGGTTTGAGTGTCGAGATTGACCGTCAGGCGGCCGGTCTTGATCAGGGATTGGGCATGGCCCTTCGAGCGGCGCACGATCGCCTGCAGGCGCGCCAGGAATTCGCGCTTGTCGAAGGGCTTGGTCAGGTAGTCGTCCGCCCCGAACCCCAATCCCTTGATCTTCTTGTCGGTTTCGGCGAGGCCGGAGAGGATGAGGACCGGCGTGTCCTTTTTCGACAGCCGCAGGCGCTTCAGAACCTCGTAGCCATCCATGTCGGGCAGCATGAGATCGAGCACGATGATGTCGTAATCGTAGAGCTTGCCGATCTCAAGCCCGTCCTCGCCCAAGGCGGCGGTATCGACCACCATGCCTTCGGCCTTCAGCATCAGCTCGATCGACTTGCTGGTCGCCGCGTCGTCTTCGACCAAAAGAACCCGCATGAAACGCCCTTCCCCAAGCGAAACGTTAACGCAAGCTTAAGTGTCCTTGGCGTTCTATTCAAGCGGCTCTCCATCCATTAGGCTGGCCGTCATGGTGTTGGTTCGCAACCTGCTTAACGAAATCGAGCATCTGCCCGACCACCGGGTCTTCGGAAAAGTGACGGCCGTGCAAGGGATGCTGGTCGAGATCGGCGGCGTTCAGGGCAATTTGTCGGTGGGCGACCGTTGCCTGATTAAGGCCCGGGGCGAGCGCCAGGTGATCGGCGAAGTGGTGGGGTTCCGCGACGGCCGCGGCTTGGTGATGCCCTTCCAACCCCTGGACGGAGTCGGGCTGGGCAGCCGAGTCGAGGTCGCCAACGCCGAAGCCATCCTTTATCCCGACGACACCTGGCTGGGCCGGGTGATCAACGCCATGGGCGAGCCGATCGACGGCAAGGGCCCCCTGCCCGGCGGCGACACCCCCTTCCCCATCCACAACCGACCGCCGCCGGCCCATTCCCGCCAGCGAGTGGCGGGCAAGATCGATCTCGGCATCCGCGCCATCAACACCTTCCTCACCTGCTGCCGGGGCCAGCGCATGGGCATTTTTGCCGGCTCGGGAGTCGGCAAATCCTCGGTGCTGTCGATGATGGCGCGGCACACCTCGGCCGATGTCAGCGTCATCGGCCTGGTGGGCGAGCGCGGCCGCGAGGCGCGCGAATTCATCGAAGACGATCTCGGCCCCGAAGGCATGAAGCGCGCGGTGATCGTGGTCGCCACCTCGGACGAGTCGCCCCTGATGCGCCGCCAGGCGGCCTATGTCACGCTGACGGTGGCCGAATATTTCCGCAACGCCGGGCGCGACGTGCTCTGCCTGATGGATTCGGTCACCCGCTTCGCCATGGCGCAGCGCGAAATCAGCCTGTCGGCCGGCGAGCCGCCGGCCAGCAAGGGCTACACGCCCTCGGTCTTCGCCGAATTGCCGAAGCTGTTGGAGCGCGCCGGTCCGGGGGCGCCCGGCCAAGGCAGCATCACCGGTCTGTTCACCGTGCTGGTCGAGGGCGACGACCACAACGAGCCGGTGGCCGACGCGGTGCGGGCCATTCTGGACGGCCATATCGTGCTTGATCGCGCCATTGCCGAGCGCGGCCGCTACCCTTCGGTCAACATCCTGCGCAGCGTCTCGCGCACCATGCCCGCCTGCAACAGCGACGAGGAAAACGCCGTGGTCGGCCGGGCGCGCCGGCTGATCGCCGTCTATGAGGACATGGCCGAACTGATCCGGCTGGGCGCCTATCGCCGCGGCAGCGATCCCCAGGTCGACGAGGCGATCAAATACTATCCGGCGATCGATGCCTTCCTGACCCAAACCAAGAAGGAAGGCGTCGACCTCGCCACCGGCTACGCCCAGCTTGCCGCCATCCTGGCGCAATAGGCCGAACGATGGCCGGCAAGCTGACAACCCTGATCCGGCTCAACAAATGGACGGTCGACGAGCGCCGCCGCGAATTGGGCCTGCTTCTGGCCCAGGAGGAGGCGCTCAATCAGACCCTGCAAAGGCTGTTCGAGGAATTGGCGGCCGAGCAGCGTTTCGCCGCCGAGCATGCGCTGGAAGGCGGCGCCCTTTATGGCGCCTACGCGCGCGCCCACATCACACGGCGGGACGGCATCCGGACTCAGATCGCCGCCCTGGAAAAAGAAATCCTCGCGGCGCGCGACCGGCTGGCCGAGGCCTACCGCGAACTCAAGACCTACGAGACCGCCCAGGCCAACCGGGAAAAAGCCGAACGGCTGGAAGAAGGCCGCCGCGAACAGAAGATCCAGGACGAGGTCGGCCAGACCTTGCATCGGCGCCGGATTCAAACCACCTAAGCCTCTGGACCCGAAATTTCATGCCTGGGAGGTCCGGTCGTGGTGCTCCGCTTTGTCCGTCTGTTTCTGGGCACGATCCTGGTGAGCCTGGCTGGCCGACCGGTCTTGGCCGAGGAGCGGCCGTCCGTGGTCGAACTCTTCACCTCGCAAGGCTGCAGCTCGTGCCCGCCCGCCGACGCCTTTCTGGGCGAACTGGCGCAACGGCCAAACGTGATTGCGCTCGCCTTTCATGTCGATTACTGGGATCGGCTGGGCTGGCGCGATCCCTTTTCCAATCCCGAGGCCACCGAGCGTCAAAAGCGCTACGCCCAGGCGCTTGGCCTGCGCACGATCTATACGCCCCAGATGGTGATCGACGGAACCATCGATGCGGTGGGATCGGATCGGACCAAGGTGTCGACGGCGCTGCGCGCGCCGAAGTCCAATCTTCCCTTGCGCCTGGAATTGCAGGGCCAGGAATTGGCAATCGCCGTTGGGCCGGGCCGGGAAGCCGAGCCCGCCGCCGTTATGGCCTTCGCCTATCGCCGCCAAGCCCGCACCGCCGTGGCCCGAGGCGAGAATTCCGGCCGGACGCTGTTGGAATACAATGTGGTTCGCGCCCGATTCGACCTGGGAGCATGGGCCGGCCCGGCCCAAAGCTATCGCCTGGCCGTCGACGCCCTACCCGCGGACGCCACCGACGTTGCCGTTCTTGTTCAGCGCGCACGCCAAGGGGCGGTCATCGGGGCGGCTACGACGAAAATTCGTGATTAAGCCCGGCAAAATAGGCCCGGAACCGGCCCAGGGACGCGCCGCCGAGAATCGGGCATAATCTTACGGAAGCCTTAATGTGGAATCCGTCGGCACGGGTCTTCTAGCCGGAAATTGACTCATGCTATGGTCGCCCACTTCATTCTTGTGCATCACCGAGGCGAACGATCTTAAAGGCATGAATACGACCGCCGACCCAGCGCCCCCGACGGCGATCGACTGGACCACCCAGCGTCTGCTGATCCTCGACCGCGACGATCAGTTCCGCTTTCTGGCGCGCACCGTGTTCCAGCGCAAGAAGCCGCGCGAGGTGCTGAGCACCGCCTCGCTGGCCGAGGCCGTGCTCCACATGACGTCGACCCCGGTCAACCTATGTCTGGTCGGCTTTACCGAGACCGAGACCAGCGGGCTTGAATTCCTGCGCTGGCTGCGCGACGGGCGATCGAGTCCCAACGCCAAGACGCCGGTGGTGGCGCTGACCGAATCCACCAACGGCCGCTTCCTGGCCGGCATCTGCAAGCTGGGCGTCGAAGGCCTCTTGCGCAAGCCTTTGTCGGAAGACGGGCTGATGCGCCGAATCACCAACATCATGAGTCAGCCGCGCCGGATCGTGATCGGCGAAGGCTATGTCGGGCCGGAGCGCCGCGAGGGCGATCCGGCTGCGCCCGCTCCGGCGCCGGCGCGCCGCAAGGACGACAAGACCGAAGTTGCCGACAGCGCCAGCGCCTTCAACAAGACGCCAAGCGAAGGCAAGCCGCCAGATTCGGTTTTTCCCTCTTCGACCAAGCCTTCGCCGCCGGCCGCGCCGCCCGTGCCCTCGGTTTCCCCGAGGCCCGGCGCCGCGTCGCCCGCAGCCGCTCCCAAACCGGGCGGCGCCGCCTCGGCGCCGCGCGGCGTGGTGCTGAAGTCGCCATCGCCCTTCAAGGCCGCCGCACCCAAGCCAGCCAATGGCGGCACCAAACTCGATTTCGAGGGTGAGGCACCCCTGCCACCGGCCAAGCCCGCCGCCACCGGCAAGCTTGATTTCGAACCCCCGAGCGCCCCAGCCACCCGCACGCCGCCCGCCGCCACGGCCACCGCGGCGCCCAAACCGGTTGCCGCCGCCCCTGCCCCCGCCCGGCCTCCGACGCCGCCGGTTGCGCCACCCGCCCCACAAGCCGCCAAACCGACAGCGCCGCCCGCCCCACCACCCGCCACCCCGCCCTCGGCGCCACCCATGGCGGCGGCGCCCGCCGCTCCACCCAAACCGATGCAAGCGGCGCCGGCCAAACCCGTGCCCGCGCCGGTGCCGATGGCGGCGCCGGCGGCGGCCGCTCCCCCTGCGTCGGCAGAGCCGAAATTCAATCTTGCCCAGGCGCTCGACGACCACGGCAAATGGGTCCGTTCGCGTGGGCTGGAAGGCAAGCGCGCCGTCTTCGAGGGCCTCGACCTGTCGGGTGAGGAGTTGTCGGGCGCCATCCTGACCCAGGCCGACATGCGCCGGGTGATCCTGGCCGGCGCCAAATGCCTGGAAACCGCCTTCGACGGCGCCGATCTGCGCTATTCCGAATTGACCGGCGCCATTCTCAACGAAGCCAATCTCGCCGTCACCCGCCTGCGCCACGCCCAATTGCCGGGCGCCGTGCTGGATGGGGCCAATCTGCGCGGCGCCGATCTGTCGGGCGCCAATCTGCGTGGCGCCAGCCTGAAGGGCGCCAGGCTGCATGGTGCCATCGTGCTTGACGCCCAGATCGCCGGCGCCGATTTCACCGGCGCCGAGGGTCTGGTGCCTGCCCAGGTCGCCAAGATGAAGGGCGACGCCACAACCATCCTGCCCGCCGGTCTGCGGCTCAACTTGCCCGACGACCCGGCGCAAGCCAAATCACCGCCGAGCGCCCCGGAAGGACCTTGATCTTCGGCAGCCGCCTGACCACGTGTTGAGGAAACGCGAGGTCTCGCCATGCCGACCGATCAAACGGCGCCCAGCATCGTCGTCTGCATCAACGACCGCCTCAATCCAACCCGTCCTTCCTGCGCCGCCCGGGGGGTACGCCTCGCCGATCGTCTGGAAGCGGAATTGGCGGCTTGGGAGCCGCCGGTGCTTGTCGAACGCGTCCATTGCCTGGGGGAATGCGCCCTGGGGCCCAATTTGAGGATCGCGCCCGGCGGCCGGTTCTTCCATCGCGCAACGCCCGAAGCGATCCCCGAAATTCTGGCTGCCCTAATAGAACAAATCCAAACTAAACCCTAGCGCACCTGTCGTCGCCATCGACAGGCCCTTTCTGACTGACAATAATCAAGGCGTTAGAGCAATATTGAGTTACCATGCCGCGATAAGATGGGGCGGCTGGGACCCTTCGCGGGAGGGAGGATGTTGTGTTTCAATTCCTGAATAATGTCCGGATCGGAATCCGGGTCGCGGTGGCGCTTCTGATTCCGGTGGCCGGTTTGGTCGCCTTTTCCGGTTATATCACCCTTGACCGATTGACGACCTTGCGCGAGATGGCGCGGCTGCAAACCGCGGCGCGGCTGGCGCCGGTGATCAGCGTGCTCGTGCATGAGCTGCAGAAGGAACGCGGCACTTCGGCCGGCTTCCTCGGCGCCAAAGGCCAGAAATTCGGCGATCGCCTGGTCGAGCAGCGCAAACTGACCGATCAGACCAACGCCGCCTACACCCAGGCGCTGGCCGATCTCGACGCCCGCAAGCTCGGCACCGCCTTTTCCGCCCGCCTCGACACCGCCGGCCAGATGCTTGGTCAATTGACCGAGCGGCGCGCCAAGATCTCCGACCTCTCTTTGCCGGCGGTCGAATCCGCCGCCTACTACACCGGTACCATCGCCCGCCTGCTCGATCTGGTGGCCGACATGGCCGCCATGAGCACCGATTCCCGCATGACCAGCATGATCACCGCCTACACCAGCTTCATGCAGGCCAAGGAACGGGTGGGGCTGGAGCGCGCCATGGGCTCGAACGCTTTTGCGTCCGGCAAGTTCGCCCCCGCCATCTACAAGCGCTTCGTCGAGGTGGGTGCCGAGCAGGACAGCTTCCTGTGGACCTTCAACGCCTTCGCCTCCGACGGGCAACGCCAGGCCTACAAGGCGACGGTGGCCGGCCGCGAGGTCGACGAGGTGGCGCGCATGCGCAAGATCGCCCATGACAGCCCGCAGACCAACGATATGGGCGGCATCTAGGGCCCCTATTGGTTCGACACCATCACGGTCAAGATCAACCTGATGAAGAAGGTCGAAGACGGCATTGCCGCCGACCTCGGCGGCTTGGCCAACGCCATCGAGGCCGGCGCCAAGCGCGGCTTCGCCCTCACCCTGGGCCTTGCCGGCCTGTTGCTGGCGCTCACCATCCTCTTGGTCGGACTGATCGTGCGCGGCATCACCCGGCCTCTGGGCGGTCTCACGTCGGACATGGGCAAGCTGGCCGGCGGCGACAAATCGATCGCCATCGAGCAGGCGGCGCGCGGCGACGAGATCGGCGACATGGCCCGTGCGTTGCAGGTCTTCAAGGACAACATGATTCGCGCCGAGCGCCTGGAAGCCGACGCCCATGCCGAGCAGGAAAAGCAGCTCGAACGCGGCCGGCGCCTGGAAGCGGTTACCCATGCGTTCGAAGAGAAGGCGGAAGCGCTGGTGGCGCGCGTCGCTCAGGCGACCGAAAGCATTCTGGTCACCGCCCGCAAAACCGCCGAACGCTCGGAGACCAGCGGCAGCCGGTCGCTGGAGGTGGGCGAGGCGATCGGCGAGACCAATCAGCGGGTGGAATCGGTTGCCACCGCCACCGCCGAACTGTCGACCTCGATCAACCGCATCGCCGAAAAAGTCGGCCATTCGAGCGCCATCGCCGAGCGGGCGGTGGCCGGCGTCGAACACACCACCGAACAGGTGCGCGGCCTGTCGACCGCCGCCCAGCAGATCGGCACCGTGGTCGGCCTGATCAACGACATCGCCGGCCAGACCAACCTGTTGGCGCTCAACGCGACCATCGAGGCCGCCAGGGCCGGCGACGCCGGCAAGGGCTTTGCCGTGGTCGCCAACGAGGTGAAGAGCCTGGCCAATCAGACCGCCAAGGCCACCCAGGACATCACCGCCCAGGTCGAGGCGGTGCAGAAGGCGACCGAAGAGGCGGTGGGGTCGATCGCCGGCATCCGCGACGTGGTGATCGAGATGAGCGATGTCGCCCGGTCGATCGCCGCCGCCATTCAGGAGCAGGAATCGGCGACCGGCGCCATTTCCAACAACATCGGCGGCGTCGCCGAGCAGGCGCAACGGGTGGCGAAGAGCGTGGGCAGCGTCGCCCGATCCTCGGCCATGTCGTGCGGCGGCTCGATCAACGTCATCTGGTCGGCCAGGGAATTGGCGACCACCGTGCATGACCTTGAAGCGGAAATGAAGACGTTCGTCACCGAAGTGAACGCTTAGACGCGACGTTTGGGGCAGGGGGAGTCGGGTTATGAACTATACGATGAAAAACGCCGGCAGTGCCGTCGAGATCACCATGCGGGGCAGTTTCACCTTTTCCGACAACGAATCCTTCCGCGATCTGGTGACCCTGGTCGGCAAGGGCGAGATGAAATCTTACCGGCTCGACGTGGCCGGCCTGGATTTCATCGATTCGGCCGGGCTGGGCCTGCTGGTTCTGATCAAGGAGGCGGCCGATCGGTCGCGCGTCGACATCCGGCTGCAAGGCGCCCAGGGCCAAGTGCGCAAGATGCTCGACATCTCCCAATTTGCCGAGGTCATCCCCTACGATTGACCTCCGATGTTCGGCTCGGCCTTCTTCGACGGGCTGGCGCCCGGTCTGATCCAGGGCCTGCGGCGCCACGCCCTCGAGCCCTTCGGCGGGCCCGATCTTGCCCAGTCGATTCTGCGCCTGCGGCCCCGGCAGGCGGCCCGGCCGGTCGTTGCCCTGATCGACTGGACGGCCCAATTCGAGCCCATCGATCTGGCGGCCCTCGGCATCGATTGTTGCCTCGATACGGGCTTGAGCGAATTTCCGCCCAGCCTGGAGGTGGCGCTGGCCGGCACTGAGGACGGTGTCGCGGCCGCCCTGACCACCTTGACCGCCTACCGGCGCGACGTGGCCCAGGATTTTCTCGACTGGACGGTCCAGCGCGGACCGCGGCTGTCCGAGGACCATCGCGTCATCCTCCGCCAAGCGATGCAGGAAGCCCTGGCCAACGCCGTGCTGCATGGCAATCTTGGCCTACGCAATTTGCAGTCGGTTTCGGTGGAAAGCTATGCCGACTATCTGGGTTTGATCCAGGAGCGTTTGGGGGTGCGGCTCTATGCTGGACGACCGGTGGTGCTTGCCGCGCGCTGGCACGACCGGCACCTGACCCTCGCGGTCGAAGACACCGGCCGCGGCTTCGATCTCGCCCGCTCCATGAAGGCGGTGCCCGCCACCGCGCGGGGCGGGCGGGGCCTGGCGATCATTCATGGCCTGGCCGACCGCGTTCGCCTGTTCAACGAGGGACGGCGGATCGAAATGGAATTCGCGCTCGGCCGGGACGGCGCGGCATGAACGAGTCCCGGCCGATTCCTCCAGGCGGGTCCCGGACCGGGCAGCCCTTCGAGCGGTTCGGCCATGGCATCGTCGTCGCCGTCGCCATCGTCGCCGCGCTTGGCCTAACCTTCCTCACCTATCTGCAAGCCGTCGAGCAGGAGCGCAACGTTCTGGCCCAGAACGAGCGCACCGTGGCCAAGTTTGCCAAGTCGGTCGACGAAAGCCTGGACGTCATCATGGTCACCGGCAACGCCGACATCGCGCGCGCCTTTGCCGACACCATGAAAACCCTGCCCGACATCGTCGATTTCCGGTTCTTCCGCCAGGACGGCCTCGAAGCCTTTCGTGACAACACGGTGATCGACGCGGTCAACCGGCGCTTGGGCGAGAACCGCTACGACCGGCGCAACGAACGCGGCCTGCCGCCCCGCGTTCTGGCCGTCGACGATCCCCATCTTCTTGGTGTGCTCAAGACCGGCGAGGCGACAACCTATTACGAGCGCAGCCCCGAGGGCTCGCGCCTTTACACCATCCTTTGGCCGATCGATGAACACCCGCCTTGCCTGCGCTGCCATGGCGAGCCGACCGGCATTCCCGGCCTGATCAAAATGACCTTTTCGCTTGCCGCCCTCGAAGCCGACATCGCCAAGGCACGGACCTCGTCGATTTTCATCATTTTGCTGGTGATCGCCGCCATGATCGCCGTCGCCTGGGCCATGGTGCGCATGCAAAAGCGCCAATTGCAGGCCGATGTCGAGGCCTATCGCAAGAGCCTGGCGCGCGAGCTTGACGAGACCCGGGCCTTGCAGCAGCGCCTGCAGGAGGAATTGCTGCCCTCGCCGGCGGTGCTGGAGACGCTCGACGCCGATTTGGGCTTGGCGATCGGCGGCCAGGTCGAGATGGCGGAAACGATCGGCGGCGATCTCTGGGGCGTGCAGCCGCTTGGCGCGCATCGCGTCGCGCTGTTCGCCGTCGATTTCTCGGGCCATGGCGCCCAGGTGGCGCACAACGCCTTTCGCTTCCAGACCCTGCTCCGCGAAACCGCCAATCTGCACGACGATCCCGGACTTCTGCTCACCGCCTTGAACAGCCATCTGGTGACCATCTTGCCGCGCGGCCAGTACGCCGCCATGTTCTACGGCGTGCTCGATTTGGCATCCGACACCCTGGTCTATGCCGGCTGCGGCTATCCGGCGGTGCTGATCGGCCATCGCGGCGGCGGACCGGTCGCCATCCACCCGGTGCGCGGCCTGCCGCTTGGCATCAAGGCTGGCATGACCTACAGCGCCACCCGGCTGGCCTTTCCCGCCAACTCCTATCTGCTGGTTCACAGCGACGGCGCCATCGAATGCGCCCGCATCGACGGGCGGCGGATGGACAGCCCGGACATCGCGGCGCTTTTGGCGGCCTGCATGGAGCGCCACGGCACGCCCGCCGCCTTCATGGATTGTCTGGAGCCCTATCTGGTGCGGCCCCTGGCCGACGACCTGACCCTGGTCTGGGCCACCCGCGCCAAGAAAGTTCGTATCGACGATTGAGGATGGATGGCTAAGCCAGCATGCCGCGCCGCGAACCGGTCGGCGCCTCGCGCGGGACCTCGACGAACCGGGCCTGGGCGTGAAACTGGATGGTGCCGCCCAGGCCGCAAGCCTCGCAGATGTTGGAGACGAGAACGGTGAGGTCGCGCCGCATCGCGCCCGGCAGGGCGGCCTGCGAACGCAGAATGAAATCGAGGCGTTTGCTTTTCTTCTGCATCAGCCCGTCGAGCTGCAGCGGTCCCAGGCGGCTCATGTCCAGTTCGACCACGAAACGGGTGCCGCCGCCCTTGCCGCCGGCTTCGCCGGAACCCTCCTCGTCGCCCTTGGGATCGAGGGGCGGTTTGCTGACATAAAGCTGTACCGCCTCGATCGTCGGGCCGTTCACCACCGGCAGAGTGACGATCGACCATTCGGCGCCGCCGGCCCGGCCGCGATCCTTGGCGGAAATGCGCTCGAAATCCTTTTCCAACTGGCGGACGGTCTCGCGCCCCGAAGCGCGCTCAATGGCGCGCAGATTGCCCTCGCCCAGCCAGGCCTTGAGGTCGCCCTGGCGGAACGCCGCCACATAAAGCGACATCGCCGCCGCCAGGCGCGGCCCGACTTGCGGTAGGGCATAGAGCAGGCGTTGCGCCGACACCGGATCGTCGGCCCGCACCTCGGCCAGGGCCTGATCGAGCGTCGGCCAAGCCGAGGGCGGCAGCGCCGTGGCACCCTTGGCGGCCGCGCCCGCCTGAACCGGCGGCGTCTGCCCCACCACCTCCAAGGTTACCGCCGAGCCCGGCGGCAGCGCGGCCGGCGTCGTCGCCACCGCCACCAGCCCGACCGGCGTCTGCAGGATCGGCTGGCCGTTGGCGGTGTTGGGCGCCACCGTGCCCGACAACAGGACCGGAGCTTCGGGCGTGGCGGAAAGAATGGCACCCTGACCGGATTCGATGAGCGCGGTGGGAATCATCACCTGGGTGACGCGGGCGTAGGAGACCAAGGGCGGCGCGGCTTGCGGTGGCACCGGCGCCGGTCGGGGCGGCTCGGGTTGCGCATGCGGCGGCGTGTACCCCGACATCGAATCGTGGGCGCCGGCCGAGGCCTCGCCGCCACCCGGCGCCGAGATGGCGCCCGGCGTTTGGGTGGGTGCAACGCCCAGCACCGGCCCGCCGGGCGGCGGCTGGACGATCGGCAGCGGCGGGGGTGGCGTGGTCTGGGTGGCGACGGCGGCCTGGATCGCCGGCTGGGTCCCCGGCTGCACGCTCAACAGCCGCACCGCCATCGTGGTGCCGGCCGGCATCGGCTCGGGCATCGGCGACCAATCGACCGCCGATCCCGCCGCCTGGGCACGCAGGACGGTGGCGGTCAAGGTGGGCGCCGGACCGATACCGGTCCGAAGTGTTGCCGTCTCGGCCGCCGTTGGACCGCCGGCCGCCAGCGGCTGGACCGGCGTTTGGGCCCCGCTGGCGATCGGCGCCGTGGTGGGCGTACCGCCGATCAACGCGTCGCCGCCGGGCGTGGTGAGGACCGGCGGCGCGATCGGCTGACCATCCACCCCCAACAGGCGGAATTGGGCGGTGGTGTCGCCGAGATTGGTGAGTTGCAGGTCGAGCGTTGCCCCCACCGCCAAGGGAAAGCCGGTGCGCAACGGAAAGGTTTGCCCCTGATCGGTGCGCAACAGCACCCCGCCCGGTTCGCGCCCGACCACGGTGGCGCGCAGGGTTTCGCCGGTCGGCAGATTGAGGATTTCGTCGGGGAGCCGTTCGAGAAGGACCGTTGCCGCCGCCTGCACCTGCCGAATCTGCTGCAGCAGGGCCTGCTCGACCGCACTGATCGGCTGGACCGGACTCATGCCTGGGCCATCAGCGCCTCGGCGATCGCCTCGACATCCTGGGCGGCCTCGCTGTTGGGCGAGCGGATGAGAAGCGGCGTCTGGCTGCGAATGGTTTCCCGCACTTTGGCGTCGCGGCGAATGACGCCGGCCAAGGGCGGGCTGATCTTCAAAAATCCCTCGCAGGCCTTCTTCAGGGTGGCGTAGGTGCGTTCGCCTTCGCGCACCGAATTGGCCATGTTGATCACCACCCGCAGATCGCTGCTGGGGCGCTCCATATGCACGACCTTGATGAAGGCGTAGGCGTCGGTGAGCGACGTCGGTTCGTCGGTGCAGACCACCAGACAGACGGCGGCGGTTTCGGCGAACAGGCGCACCGTGCGCTCGACCCCGGCGCCCAGATCGAGCACCACCCGATCGTAGGCGCCGGCCAGCAGCACCAGATCGTCGGAGAGAAGCTGCAAGCGGCTGGCCGGAATGCTGGCCAGGCTGCCCGACCCGGAGCGGCCGGCGATGACATCGAACCCGCCTTCCGGATAGGCGGTGGCCGCCTGGTTCAAGGTCAGCCGGCCGGCGATGACGCTGCCCAGATCGTGCTTGGGCATCAGGCCAAGCTGAATGTCGACATTGGCCAGGCCGAGATCGCCGTCGAACAGCAGGGTCTTGGCGTTGCGCCGGGCCAACGCCTGGGCAAGGGTGATGGAAAGCCAAGTCTTGCCGACGCCTCCCTTGCCCGAGGCGACGGCGATCAGGTTGCGCCCCTTGGCGCGCAGCGCCGGGCGGGAAGCAAGCGTGGGGGCGCTGGGAGTGCTCATGACACGGCCTCGGATACATGCGGAACGGGGGCCCGGGCCGCCTCCTCCTCGGGGAGAAGCAGGCGCGCCAGGGTGACGGGATTGATGGACGCAAGGCCGCCCGCCACATGCGGGCTGGTGGTCACCTCGCAGAACATCGCCTGCGCGGCGTCGATGGCGGCGAGAATGGCGCCCAGCCGACGGGTGGCGTCGAGCCGGGTGGCGAGAATTCGGGTGGCGCCCAGCTCAGCGTAGGCTTCGCCCATTTCGGCCGCCTCGGTGGTGTCGCCGCCGGCCGCCAGGACGAGGATCGGCTCGACCTCGGCCCGGGCAAGGTCGCCCAGATAATTGAGATCGCGCTCGCTGAAGGGATTGAGGCCCGGGGTGTCGACGAACACCAGATCGTGGCTGGCCTTGAGGTCGTCGAGCGTGCGCTTCAGGGCTTCCGGACTGCGCACGATCTTGAGATCGATCTCGAGAATGCGGGTGAAGGCGGCCAATTGCTCGGCGCCGCCGGCGCGCACCGTGTCGGTGGTGACCACCGCCACCCGCCGGTGCTTGAGAACCGAGCGCGCCGCCAGCTTGGCCACCGTGATCGTCTTGCCGGAGCCGGGCGGACCTATGAACAGGAAGGGCCGGGGCGCGCTCTTGTCGGGCAAGGGGGCAAAGGCGAAGGTGGCGTCGAGCGCTGCCGCGCAGGCCATCACCGGTTCCTCGACGTCGATCAGGCGCACGGCGTTGACCAGGCGCTCGGTCAGGCGGCCGGGAACGCCGTGAAAGGCCAGGGCCTCGCGCACCGCCTCCGCCACCAAGGGTCGGGTGCCGCCGGCGAACAGGCGGGTGATGGTGTCGTCGTTCTCGTTGGACTCCAGGGCGGCGGTCACCCGCACTTGGCCGTCGGGATCGCGGTGGGTGGAGACGATGATGGCGTCCTCGCCCAACTCCTGGCGAACCCGGTGCATGGCCTCGGTCATGCCGGGCGCGATGTAGGTCTTCAACCGCATGGGCGAGACCCGGCCGTCATCAGATTTGTCCCAGGGTCTTGATGCGGGCCTTGGGGTGGATCTCGCTTTGCGACATCACCACCGTCATCGGCCGGAAGCGTTCGATGATCGAGCGCACATAGGGACGGATCATCGGGCTGGTGAGCAGCACCGGCGTTTCGCCCTGCATGGCGAAGCGCTCGAAGTTTTGGCGGACCCGGCCGATGAATTCCTGCAGCTTCGAGGGCGCCATGGAAAGCTGGCGCTCGTCGCCCGAGCCGATCAGCGATTCGGCGAAGGCCTGTTCCCATTCCGGCGACAAGGTGACGAGCGGAATGAAGCCCTGCTCGCCGGTGTTGCCGTCGCTGATCTGGCGCGCCAGCCGGGTGCGGACATGCTCGGTGATGGTCATCACGTTGCGGGTGTGGCCGCAGGCCTCGGAGATGCCCTCGAGGATGGTGGGCAGATCGCGGACCGACACCCGTTCGGCCAGCAGATTCTGCAAGACGCGCTGAATGCCGCCGACCGTGATCTGGGTGGGGATCATGTCGGCCACCAGCTTCTGGTGTTCCTTCTCGAGTTCGTCCATGAGCTTCTGCGTTTCGGCGTAGGAGAGAAGCTCGCTCATATTGTCCTTCACCACTTCGGTCAGGTGGGTGGTGATGATGGTGGGCGGATCGACCACCGTGTAGCCGCGGAACAGCGCCTCCTCGCGCGCCGCCAGATCGATCCAAAGCGCCGGCAAGCCGAAGGTGGGCTCGTGGGTCTTTTCGCCGGGCAGCGTGATTTCCTCGCCGCGCGGGTCCATGACCAGCAGCATGTCGGGGCGCAGATCGCCGCGGCCGGCTTCGACTTCCTTGATGTAGATGACGTAGGCGTTGGCCGGCAACTGCATGTTGTCTTGGATGCGCACGCTGGGCATGACGAAGCCGATGTCGGACGCCAGCGCGCGCCTGAGCGCCTTGATTTGCTCGGTCAGCCGCTGGCCCTTGGGGCTGTTGATCAGCGAAAGCAGGCCGTAACCCAGCTCGAGGCGGACGAGATCGATCTTGAGGGCGGTGGAAATCGGTTCTTCGGCAATCGGCATTTCCTCGGCCGCGCTCGGCGCCGCTTCGGCTTCGGCCCGCTCGCGCTTGCGGCGCTGCGCCTTGGTCACCGTCCAGGCCAGCCAGCCGGCTCCGCCCGCCATCAGGAAGAAGGGCAGCGCCGGAATGCCGGGCAAGAGACCCATGGTGCCCATCAGGAACGCCGCCATGCCGAGTGCCTTGGGATAGCCGCCAAGCTGGCGGGCCAGAGCCTTGTCGGGCGATTCGGAAAGGCCGGCCTTGGTCACCAACATGCCGGCGCCAACCGAAACGATGAGCGCCGGAATTTGGGTGACCAGCCCGTCGCCGACCGTGAGCTTGGTGTAGGTGTCGGCCGCCTTCAGGAAGGGCATGCCCTGTTGAAGGGTGCCGATGATGATGCCGCCGATGACGTTGATGAAGACGATCATCAGGCCGGCCACCGCGTCGCCGCGCACGAATTTCGAGGCGCCGTCCATGGCGCCGTAGAAGGCGCTTTCCTCTTCCAGCTCCTTGCGCCGGGCCCGGGCGGTCGGCTCGTCAACCAAGCCCGACGACAAATCGGCGTCGATCGCCATCTGCTTGCCGGGCATGGCGTCCAAGGTGAAGCGCGCCGCCACCTCGGCGATGCGGGTGGAGCCCTTGGTGATGACGACGAAATTGACGATGATCAGAATGGAAAAGACGATGATGCCGATGATGAAGCTGCCGCTCATCACGAAATTGGCAAAGGCCTCGATGACGTGGCCGGCGGCCGCCGTGCCTTCATGGCCCTTGGCGAGAATGAGTCGGGTCGAGGCGAGGTTTAGCGACAGGCGCAGCATGGTGGCAATCAGCAGCACGGTCGGGAAGGCGCTGAATTCCAGCGGCTTCGAGATGAAGATCGCCACCATCAGCACCAGCACCGAATAGGTGATCGAGATCGCGAAGGAGATGTCGAGCAGCCAGGTCGGCATCGGCAGAATCAGCACCACCAAGATGATGGTGAATCCGAGCGCAAAGGCGATGTCGCCGCGCTTCAGAGCGGCGGTGAATTGGTTGAGCGAGGCCACCGTGGCCGGCGCCAGATTGAGGCCGAATCCGCCCGGAGCGGGGGCTTCTTCGCCTCCTTCCGTCGCGATGCGCGCCGGCGCCTCGGCCATGACGACTGTCCTTTCCGCGGCTTAGGGCGACGGGCGCTCGCCCTCGCCGGGCGGCGGCACCGCGAAGCCCTCTCCGCCGTACTGTTTGAGCTTGTTGCGTAGCGTGCGAATGGAAATGCCCAGAATGTTGGCCGCGTGGGTGCGGTTGCCCAGGCAGTGATAGAGCGTATCGAGGATCAGATCGCGCTCGACGTCGGCAACCGTGCGCCCGACCAGGCCCTGGGTGGTGGCGGCGGCGCCGCTGGCCGACGCGCCGGCGCCCAGCGTCCCATCGGTTCCGCTGGGCAGCAGAATGGCCTCGGCGCCGATGACGCCTTCGCCCGACAGAAGCACGGCCCGGTGCATGGTGTTCTCGAGTTCGCGGACATTGCCCTTCCAGGCGTAATTCTTCAACCGCTCCACCGCCGGCTCGGACAACGCCTTTTCCGGCAGCCCGTTCGAATTGGCGTAGAAACGGGCAAAATGGTGGGCCAGAACCTCGATGTCCTTCGGCCGCTCGCGCAGCGGCGGCAGGCGAAGCGTCATCACGTTGAGGCGGAAATAGAGGTCTTCGCGGAAGGTGCCCTTTTTCACCTCGTCTTCGAGATTGCGGTTGCTGGTGGCGACGATCCGCACATCGATCTTGACCGGCGACGCGCCGCCGACCCGATCGATCTCCTTCTCCTGGATGGCGCGCAGAAGCTTGGCCTGCAGGCGCACGTCCATCTCGCTCACCTCGTCGAGCAGCAGCGTGCCGCCGGTCGCCTCCTCGAACTTGCCGATGCGCCGCGCCACCGCGCCGGTGAAGGCGCCCTTCTCGTGGCCGAACAATTCGGATTCGAGCAGGTTCTCGGGGATCGCCGCGCAATTGACGGCAACGAAAGGCTTGCCGGCGCGCTTGCTCTTTTTGTGGACATGGCGGGCGACCAGCTCCTTGCCGGTGCCCGATTCGCCCACCACCAGGATCGAGGCATCGGAGGGCGCCACCTGCTCGGCCAGCTTGAGGACTTCGGCCATGCGCGGATCGGCGAACACCAGGGCGTGGCTTTCCTCGGTCACCGCCGCCAGCACGGCGGCGATCATCTCGGCGTCGGGCGGCAGCGGCACGTATTCCTTGGCGCCGGCGCGAATGGCGCGCACCGCGGCGCCGGTGTCGGTGCTGGTGCCGCAGGCCACCACCGGCACGACGATCCGCTCGGCGGTCAGCGCGTCGATCAGCGCCTTGATGTCGCGCTTGACGTCGATCATCACCACGTCGGCACCCTTGCCGGCGCGCAGAATCTCCAGGCCCGGCTGGACGTCATCGGCGTGCAGGACCTTGGCGCCGCGCGCAATGGCGATTTGGCTCGCCGCGCCGATCTGCCCGTCCAGAGACCCGATGATGAGAAGACGCATGACGAATACCCCTAGCTGCGATCGGCCTTGATGATTTCGGTCATGGTCACACCCAAGCGATCCTCGACCACCACGACCTCGCCGCGCGCCACCAGCCGGTTGTTGACGTAGATGTCGATGGCCTCGCCGACCTTGCGGTCGAGTTCGACCACCGCGCCGCGGCCCAGCTTGAGAAGCTGGTGGACCTGCATGGTCGCCTTGCCCAGCACCGCCGACACCTGGACCGGAATGTCGTAGACCGCCTCGAGGTCGCGCGACGATCGCGGAACGTCCGGGATATCGGCCTGCTCCTCGTCCTGGTCGGCCCGCAATTCGTTGAGTTCGAGATTCTGATCGCTGTCTGCCATGATGCCTCCTTAGGTCTCGGCCGTCGCATCGGCCTCGGCCATGTCCGTGAGTGCGGGAGCCACCGGGCTTTCCGCGTCGCTTGCCGCCGTTGACGCCGCCTCGCCCGCCACATAGCGGTCGACCAACGTCTCCATTTCCGCCATCAGCCGTGCCTGGTCGCGCTCAGCGCCGCCATCGGCCCATTCCACCTTGCAATCCGCGGGCGCCAGGCCGGGACCGGCCGTCACCACCACCTTGCCCTCGAAGCCGCTGGCGGCGATGATGGCGTCGATGCGCGCCCGGATCGGCTCAACCATCGGCTCGGGCACCTTGACGACCACCCGTGGCTCGTTGCCCAGCCGCGACAGACTTTCCAGGACCAGCGTCTCGATCTCGACCAGGGCGCCGCGCCGCGCCAGTTCCGGCATCAGCTTGTGCACCAGGGCCATCGCCACCTGAATGGCGCCCTGACCGCGCGCCTCGTTGGCCCGCGACTGCTCGGCCAGCAGCGCCCCCACCGTCTGGGCGATGATGAACAGAGCCTGGGCCTCGGCGGCGTCGCGCGCTTCGGTGGCCTCGGTCAAGCCCGCCTCGCGGCCGGCGGCGAAGCTTTCCTCGCGCGCCTGGTTCAATTCCTCTTCCGAATAGGTGGGTGGCGGCGGCTCGGTCGCCATCGCCTCGGCGTCCTCGATCTCCGGCACCGAAACCTCGATTCGCGGCTGCTCGGCCGGCTGGTCGAAATCGGTGTCGAACAGGAATTTGACGCCTTTCTTTGCCATGGTGGATTTTTCGGCCCGTCAGTAGACGAGCTCGTCCTCCTCGCTGCCTTCGGAAATGACGATCTGGCCGCTGGCTGCCAGGTCTTTCGCCACCATGACGATGGCGCTTTGCGCCTCGTCGACGTCCTTGATGCGCACCGGGCCCAACGCCTCCATGTCCTCGCGCAGCATCTTGCCCAGGCGCTCGGACATGTTCTTGAAGAAGAGGTCCTTGACGGCGTCCGAGGCGCCTTTGAGCGCCATCGCCAGTTTCTCCTTTTCGACGTTGCGCAGCAGCACCTGGATGCCGGCGGCGTCGACCCGCGTCAAATCCTCGAAGGTGAACATCAACTGCTTGATGCGCTCGGCCGATTCCCGGTTGCGCTCTTCCAGGGCGGCCATGAAGCGGGCCTCGGTGTTGCGATCGAGGTTGTTGAAGATTTCCGCCATCTGCTCGTGCGAATCGCGCCTTGCGGTGCGGGCCAGATTGCTCATGAATTCGGTGCGCAGCGTGCGCTCGACGCCGTCCAGCACTTCCTTCTGCACCGCCTCCATGCGCAGCATGCGCATCACCACTTCCATGGCGAAGTTCTCGGGCAACAGCGCCAGCACCCGCGAGCCGTGATCGGCCTTGATCTTGGACAGCACCACCGCCACCGTTTGCGGATACTCGTTCTTGAGATAGTTGGCGAGAACCTGCTCGTTGACGTTGCCCAGCTTGTCCCACATGGTGCGGCCGGCCGGGCCGCGGATTTCGTCCATGATGCCCTCGACCCGCTCCTTGGTCAGGGCCTTGGCGAGCAGGCGCTCGGTCGAATCGAAGGAGCCGACCAGCGAGCCGGTCGAGGAGAGCTGATCGGCGAACTCGATGAACAGGCGCTCGACCACGGTGGCGTTGATGGTGCCGAGATTGGCCATGATCTGCGAGATCTCCTTGATCTCGTCGTCGTCCATCATCGAGAACAGCTTGGCGGTGTGCGTCTCGCCAATCGCCAGCATCAGGATCGCCGCCTTCTGCTGGCCGGTGAGCGCCCGGTAGTCTTCCTTGACCCGTGCCATCGTCGCGTTCCTCTAAGTCTAGGACTCTTGGTACATCCAATTGCGCAGGATGGAGAGCGCCTCTTCCGGATGCTTCTCGACGATCTCGCCGATCTTGCGGATCGACGACATCTTGACGCGGCCTTCCACCTTGTCGATGTCGATCAGCTCGTCGAGCGACTCCATCTCTTCTTCGGTCGGCACGCCCGGCGCCGGCGCCGGGCCGGCCAGGGCCGGGGCGGCGCCCGGCTCGGCCAACAGGCGGCGTCCGGCCTCGCCGGCGGCGGCGGGCACCGATTCGAAGGCGCGCGTCACCAGCGGGCGGACCACCAACAGGATGACGAGAATGGCGACCACGCTCAAGACCAGAATCTCGGCGATCCGCATGAGATCGGCCTTTTCGAGACCCAGGAAATAGGTGACCGGCTTGACCGGCGGCTCCTCGTCGGCGCCGGCGAAGCGCATGTTGACCACCTCGACCGCGTCGCCGCGCTTGCTATCATAGCCGATCGCCGAGCGCACCAGGGTAGCGATCTGCTCCATCTCCTCTTGCTTGCGGCCCTCGTAGGTGCGGTTGGGGAATTCGCCCGAATAGACGCCATCGACCAGCACCGCCACCGACAGGCGCTTGACCATACCGGTCTCGCGGGTCTGGCTGGTGATCTTTTTCGAGATCTCGAAATTGACCAACTCGTCGTTGCGCTTTTCCTTGTTGCTGGTGCGGGTGGCGCCGGCGGTGGTGGCGTTGGCGTCGGGCAGGTTCTGCCCCACCGACACCGGCAGGCTTTCGCTGTCCTGGCCCTGGATGTCCTCGCTGATGGTGCGGGTCGAGCGCACGACCTGGCTGTCGGGATCGTACTTCTCTTCGTTGACCACCACCCGGTCGAAATCGATGTCGGCGCGCACCTCGGCGCGGACCTTGCCGGCGCCGACCGTGCGTTCCAAGAGATCCTCGACCTGGCGGGCGACCCGCTGCTCGTAAGCCAGGCGCATCTCTTCGGTGTTGAGGTTCATCAGCTCGCGGCCGTCCTCGAAGCCGCGCGACAGCAGCGTGCCGCGATCGTCGACGATGGAAATCCGCTGCGGCTTGAGCTTGGGCACCGCGGCGGCCACCATATGCTGGATCGCCGACACCTGCTGCTTGTTCAGCCGCTGGCCACCGGTCATTTTCAAGACGATCGAGGCCGAGGGGTCCTGGACCTCACGGCTGAAGGTCTCGCGCCTGGGCATCACCAGATGGACGCGCGCCGACTTGACGTTGGCGATCGAGCGGATGGTGCGGCCCAGCTCGCCTTCCAGCGCCCGGACCAGATTGAGGTTCTGCATGAAGCTGGTCGAGCCCAGCGGGTCCGACTTGTCGAAAATCTCGTAGCCGACCGAGACGCCGTTCGAGGGCAGCGACTGCTCGGCCAATTGCACCCGCATCTTGCCCACCTGATCGGAGGGCACCAGGACCTGGGTGCCGTTGGCGCGCAGCTCGTAGGGAATCTTCAGGCTTTCCAGCTTCGAGATCACATGCGCCGAATCGGCGGAATCAAGCTCGCCGTACAACAGCTCCATCTGCGGCGTCGACATGCGCGCGGTGACGAAGATGATGAAGCCGATCATGCCCACCCCCACCGCCACCATGGCGGCCAGACGCAGCGGGCCCAGATTGCGTAAGGACTGAAGAAAGGCGTTCACGGCCAATTTCCTTATGCTTGGAAACTCTTGGCGGCCCCGAGGACCGAGGCTGCTCCAGGATCAGTGTTGAATCCGGGGAGTGAAGAAGAGGTTAACATAGGCAAATTTTGCCGGGCAGAAGCTGCCGCCCCGCCTTGCCGGAAGGGCCGGCTCCGTCTAGGTTTTCGCCATGAGTGTCCGCCATATCTATCATCTTTGCCGATCCGAGGATTGGCAGGCCGGCGCCGCCCAGGGGCGCTATGGGGGCGGAGCGACCGACCAAGGCGATGGATTCATTCATTTTTCGACCGCCTCCCAAATCGCCGACAGCGCCGCCCGCCACCGTCCGGGCGAACGCGGGCTGCTGCTCTTGACGGTGCGAATCGAACGCCTGCCGGCCGACCTGCTGCGCTGGGAGATTGCCGGCGATGGCGGGCTCTATCCCCATCTTTACGGACCGTTGCCGATCGAATCGGTGGTCGAGGTCACGGCCTTGGCCCTGGGCGAAGACGGCTTGCACGAATTCCCGCCCATTGAGGATTAACGGATTGATCGATCTCTATAAATTGGCAAAGCCGCTGATCGGCGCCCTCGATGCCGAAAAGGCCCATCGCCTGGCAATCCGCGCCCTGGCCTTGGGTCTGGTCCCCGGCGATCGCAGCCCCGACGATCCGATCCTGGCGACCCGACTTTGGGGCCGCGACTTTCCCAATCCGGTCGGGCTGGCGGCCGGATTCGACAAGAACGCCGAAGTGGCCGATGCCCTGTTGGCCCTGGGTTTTGGTTTCGTCGAGCTGGGCAGCGTCACCCCCCGGCCCCAGCCCGGCAACCCCCGGCCGCGGCTGTTTCGCCTCGACGAGGACCGGGCGGTGATCAACCGCATGGGCTTCAACAATGACGGGCTCGACGCCGTCGCCGACCGGCTTGCCCGCCGCACGCGCCGGGGGCTGGTGGGGGCCAATCTCGGCAAGAACAAAGACACCGAGGACGCCGCCGCCGATTATGAAATCGGCGTCGCCCGGCTGGCGCCCTTGGCCGATTACCTGGTTATCAACGTCTCCTCGCCCAACACGCCTGGCCTGCGCGCCCTGCAAAGCGCCGCGGCCCTGGAAGCGTTGGTGCGCCGCGCCAAGGCGGCCATGCCCAAGGGGCAGGCGGCGCCGCTGCTGCTCAAGGTGGCGCCCGATCTCACGCCCGAGGACCGCGCCGACATCGCCCGCATCGCCCAAGCCGAGAAGCTGGATGGGCTGATCGTCACCAACACCACGATCGCCCGGCCCGCTAGCTTGCGCTCGCGCCACAAGAACGAGAGCGGCGGTTTGAGCGGCCAGCCCCTGTTCGCCCCCTCGACCGCCGCTCTGGCCGATTTCCACCGCCTGACCGAAGGCCGCCTGCCGCTCATCGGCGTCGGCGGCATCGCCTCGGGCCAGCAGGCCTATGCGAAAATCCGTGCCGGCGCCTCGCTGGTGCAGCTTTATTCGGCGCTGGTCTTCGAAGGCCCCGGACTGGTCGGGCGGATCAAGCGCGAGTTGGCTGCCTCGTTGCGCGCCGACGGCTTTTCCACCCTCGCCCAAGCCGTGGGCGCCGATCATCGCTAACCCCAAAGGACATCATGACCCTGCCCGTTTATCCCGGCCTGTCGGCGATCGCCGCCGCCTATGACGGTTTCATTCTCGATCTCTGGGGGGTGATCCATGACGGCACCACGCCCTATCCGGGGGTCGTCAACACGCTCAAGGCCCTGAAGGCGGCCGGCAAGCGCGTCCTCATTCTTTCCAACGCACCCCGGCGCGCCCAGGTGTTGATCGACGGCCTCACCGGCATGAACATCGCCCGCGACCTCTACGGCCCGGTGATGAGCTCGGGCGAGGCGGTGCGCGACGAGTTGGAAAGCCGCGCCGATCCCGCCTTCGCCAAGCTGGGCACCCGGCTTTATCATCTGGGCCCGCCGCGCGATCGCAACATCTTCGACGGCCTGGCCGGCATCGTCGAGTCCGATCTGGCAAGCGCCCACTTCGTGCTCAACACCGGCCCGATCGAGTTCGATCATCAGGTGGCCGATTACGAGGACGTGTTGAGCAAAGCCGCCGCCCGTCCTCTGCCGATGGTCTGCGCCAACCCCGACCGGGTGGTGGTGCGCCAAGGCAAGATGGTGATCTGCGCCGGCGCCCTGGCCGACCGCTACCGCGAATTGGGGGGCGTGGTGATCGATCGCGGCAAGCCCGATCCGGCCATTTACCGAACCTGCCTGGCCAAGCTGGGCGTTCCCGCCGCCCACGTGCTGGTGGTGGGCGATTCGCTGGAAACCGACATCGCCGGTGGGCTCAACGCCGGCTTGGATTGCGTGATGGTGGCGGGCGGCGTGCACCGCGAGGCCTTGGGCATACCTTGGGGCGCCATGCCCGATCCCGAAAAGGTGACGGCGCTGGCCACACGTCACCACCGCATGCCGAAGGCGGTGATCCCCGCCTTTGTTTGGTAGGAGTTAGTGCACGCTCAAGGGCTCAAGATCGTTCTGGCGCACGGCAGCCAAGGCCAGTTCGCGCGCCGGCGCCCAGCCGATGCGGGTGCCGTCGGCGGCGTGGATGGTCCACACGGCCTGCTCGTCGATCACGCCCGCCTTGACGTAGGCGACCTGCTCGATGCCCCAGCTTACGAAATCGCGGTGGCTGGTGGCGGGGCCCAAGGGGTTTGGGGGTTTCTTGTCAGCGGTGCTGGTCATGGCGCTTCTCCGTTCTGGGCGTCAAGAGCCCGCCTTCTCGGACTCGACGTCGATGGTGCGGGCACGCCCCCCCGGCGCGCGTTTGCTTCCCCCGGCTCCTTCGATCTTGATGGTGCGCACCCGCGATTCGGGCGCCGGCCGTTCGAGATCGATGTGAAGGAGGCCGTTGTCGAGCGCCGCTCCCTTCACCTCGATACCCTCGGCCAAGACGAAACTGCGCTGGAACTGGCGCGCCGCGATGCCCCGGTGCAGGAACACCCGCCCGGAATCCTCTTCGCCCTGGCGGCCGCGCACGACCAGTTGATTGTCCTCGATGGCGACCGCGAGATCCTCCATGGCGAAGCCCGCCACGGCGAGCGTGATGCGCAAGCCGTTCTCGCCCACCTGCTCGATGTTGTAAGGCGGATAGCCGTCGGGCGAGGTTTTGGAGATGCGGTCGAGCACCCGCTCGAACTGATCGAATCCCAGCAGAAGGGGGCTGTTGAAGACCGATAGGCGGCTCATGGTCGCGTCCTCCGATCGAGCGATCGCGCTCTTGAAGTCGAGGCCCCCCGGCCCGATACCGGCATCCGGAAGACCGACGGTCCAATCCGATCATTTCTTCGGCACCGTCATATACTATTTTGTGAGGGATTAAGGCTTCGTCAAGGCAGCCTTGGGGAGAATCGGCCTTGTCGCCCCGGCCCGGACGCCGCGCTTGCCAAAAATATGAATATAAATCAATGTGATGGTATGAAAATTGGCTTCAACAGGGCCTCGGGCTGCTTGGCGGCCGTTCTGGGCGTGGCGATTGCTCTGGCCTGGCCGGTTCTCGCCAACGGCTTTCCTTTCGTCTTCTACGATTCCGCCGATTACATCGAAGGCGCCTTCACCGGCCAGGTGCCGATCTTCCGCGCCCTGCCTTATGCCCTCTTTCTTGCACCCGTCCGCTTGCCGGGCGGCCTTTGGCTGCCGATCCTCATCCAGATCGGCTTGGTGGCGCTCCTGCTCGGCCTGCTGGCCCGGCGATTCAAGGGCGGCTGGCCGCTGTTCCTGGCGCTGGGTCTGGCCGCCGGCGGACTGTCCAGCGCGTCTTGGTATGCGGGCCTTTTGATGCCCGATATTTTCGCCGGCATCGCCATCTTGGGCGCTATTCTGATCCTGACCGACGGCGAATCCTCGGCGCTGGCCCGGCTTCTTCTGATCGCGCTCACCGCCCTGGCGGCTTTTCTTCACGCCACCCATCTGATGGTGCTGATCGGCTTGGCCCTGGTCGGTCTGGTGTTGTGGCGGCTTTCCTGGATCGGCAGGCGGGGCGCGCTTACGCTTGTCGGCGTCGCGCTGATCGTGGGGCTTGCCATTCCCAGCCTGCATCGTCTGGCGGCGGGCGAATTCACCTTGAACCGTGGCGGCACTATCTTTCTTCTGGCGCGCACGGTCGAGCCCGGCCTGCTGGCCGCCCATCTCGACCGCGTCTGCCCCCAGAAGCCCTACCGCGCCTGCGCGCTGCGCGACCGCCTGCATGGCGAGGAAAACGATTTCCTTTGGGGCCATGGCGGAGTCTTTTTCCAAGATGACGAGCCGCTGGAAATTTGGCGCAAAGAGGCCGCCGAACTGCTGGGCGCGATCGTTCGGGAAAATCCCGGCGCCGCGGCGGCCGTCGTGCTCAAGGGCGCCGGGCGCCAATTCCTCTCCTTCGGCGCCGGCGATGTCTTTACGCCGATGGATTACCATATGGGCCACGCCGTCGAACGCCACTTCCCCAAGGCGATGGCAACCTTCCGCAACGCCGGCCAGGAGCAAAGATGGAAGGCGCCCTTGTGGCTCGACCGCATGGGCCGCGCCGCCGGCTGGGCCAGCCTGCTGCTCGTTCCCCTGCTGTCGATCTGGGCGCTGCGCAAGGGCGAACGGGTTGCGGCGCTGATCGGATTCCTGACCCTGGTCGCGCTGGCCGGCAACGCGCTGGCCTGCGGCGGGCTTTCTTCGGTGGCCGACCGCTATCAGGCGCGCGTTCTGTGGGTGGCGGTGGCGGTGGCAACCGCGCTTCTGATCAGAATTTGTAGGCGACGCCCAGCCGAACCAGATTCTCGCGCGGCTTGATGGTGGCGACGCCGCCGGCGCTGTCGGCGTATTTCCATTCCGAAAAGACCGTGTAGCCGTAATCGGCGCGGACGACCCAGTTCTCCGACAGCAGATAATCGGCGCCCAGGCCGAACAGAATGCCGTTCAGGGCCTTGGAACTGGAGGCGCTGCTGGCCGGCGTGTCGCTGGGCCGATTGGACGACAGATCGAAATGGGCGCGCTGATAGCCCAGCCGGCCGTAAAGAAGAAGCTTGTCCATGACGGCGCCGCCCACGCGCAGCGTTGCGCCGTAGCTTCCTTCCTTCTGGTACTCATGTTTGCCGTTGGCGACGCTCACCTTGCCGCTTTCGTCGGCGAGCGAGCCTTCGACCTCGGCGCCGACATAAACCTTGGCGAAGGTGGCGCCATAACCGGCCATCACGCCCCCTTCGCCGCCCTTCAAGAGCGTGCTCTTCTTGCCGCGCCCGCTGTGATTCTCGCGCATCTGATCGAAGCCGTAACCGCCTTGGAAGCCGACATAGAAGCCATCGAAACTGGCCTCCGGCTTGACCGGCGCGGGCGCCGGCCGGGGTGCGGCTTCCACAACCCTGGGCGCGGGCGCCGGAGGCGGCGGGGCGGCGGCCGGCTGTTCCTTGCTCTCCCAGAAGGTGAGGCCGCCCTTGCGTTCGTGCGGCGGCGGCGTGACATCGACCAGATCGACGATCAGACGATAGCCCTCGCCGCCCGAGGGCGGCATCGGCTCGACCGCCACCACATCGACCGGCGCGGTGGCGTGGATTTTCATTTCGCCGCCACCTTCGGGATGCGCCTCGTAGGTGTAGCCGGAAATCCGCCCGCCCGATTTGGTGCTGCCGGTGGGCGCGGTCTTCCAGCGCGCCGCCGGCAAGATCAAGCTAACGGTCTGGCCGTCGGGCCCGACCGAATAGGCGAAATCGGTGCTGCCAGTCAGCTCGACGATGATGCGGGTGCGTTCGCCGGCTCGGCCGATGCGAAGTCCCTCGACGGTGGCCGGCACTTCGGGACGCACCAGACCGGTTTTCGGCCGCGCCGGCGCCCGACCGGTGCCCTGGCCCTCGAAGATCTGGCTGGCGCTGGGCGGCTCGGCGGGTGCGGCCTGGGCAAGCTGGGTGTTCATCGCCACCATCTCGCTCGACGGACCGAACGAGCTTTCGATGACGGTGACCCGACCCGGTCCGGATTCAAGATTTAGGGGGGCGGGAAGCGGCAGGCCGATGCGGGGCATCTCGGCGTCGCCGCTGTTCGCCAGCGCCCAGCCGCCAACCAGGACGCCAGCCAGCGCAAGGCCGCTGGCGGTGGCTTTCAAGCTGTGGCGAAGAGTGCTCATCCTGCGAATCGCCCTTGTAACCACTAGATATGGTAGATAATTCCCGGCTTCCACACATAATTTCTAGAGTCAAGAGGTGAATTAATCCTTAAGGCCGAAGGCGGTATCGGATCGCCGTCGCCGGGCGGAAAGCCGGGCTCGGCGCCAAGATTCGGAAAAGCGAGTCGGATCAAGATATTGGGCATGCTAGGGGCGCAAGCCCCGCCAAGGCTGGACCTTGCCCCCGGGGCCGCTTACCTTGAGCTTTACGGATGGTGGTGGAGGAAAGTTTGGCGACTCGGGCTAAGACGGCAGCGGAGCGATTGGACGGTTTGCGGGCCGCTTTGCGGGCCGGCGGGCTGGACGGCTTTCTGGTGCCGATGGCCGACGAGCATCTGGGCGAATACATTCCGGCCTCGGCCAAGCGCCTAGCCTGGCTCACCGGTTTTACCGGCTCGGCCGGTCTGGCGATCGTGCTGGCCGAACGGGCTGCCCTTTTCGTCGATGGCCGCTACACCACCCAGGCACCCCAGGAGGTCGAGGGCGCGCTTTACCAGTTCCGCCATCTGATCGACGAACCGCCGGCAACTTGGCTCAAAGAGGCGGTCAAGCCGGGTCAGGCGATCGGCTACGATCCCTGGCTGCACGCGCCCGATGGGCTAAAGCCGATCCGCCAAGCGATCGAGAAGAGGGGCGCCAAGCTGGTGGCGGTCGCGGCCAATCCGATCGACGGGCTGTGGACCGATCGCCCGTTGCCACCGCGCAAGCCGATCGTCGCCCACCCCTTGGACTTCGCCGGCGAAGCCCAGGCCGACAAGCGCAAGCGGGTCGGCGCCGAACTGGCCAAGCAGGGCCTGACGGCCGCGGTGCTGACGGCCGCGGATTCCGTGGCTTGGCTGTTCAATCTGCGCGGCGCCGATGTGCCGAACGCGCCGCTCCCGCTCGCCTACGCGCTGATCGGGGCCGATGGCCGCGCCCGCCTGTTCGCCGATCCCGATCAATTGTCACCGGCCACCCGAGACCATCTGGGTCCCGAGGTGGCGATCGAGCCCCGCGACGCGCTGGGTGCGGCCCTCGACACCCTGGGCAAGGATCGGGCGACGGTGCGGATCGACGCGGCGGCAACGCCCTCCTGGATCGCCCAGCGGCTGGAGGCGGCGGGCGCCACGCTCGATGCCGGTGCCGATCCCTGCGCCAAGCCGAAGGCGATCAAGAACGCCACCGAGATCGCCGGCATCAAGGCGGCGCATCGCCGCGACGGCCTGGCTTTGGCGCAATTCCTGGCGACGCTGACGCCGGGCGTCGAGGAAACCGAAGCCGCCCGAAGGTTGGATGGCTTGCGCGCCGGCCAAGAGCGGTTCATGGGAACCAGCTTTCCCACCATCTCGGCCTTTGGGCCGAACGGCGCCATCGTCCACTACCACGCCCGCCCGGGCGCCGAAAGCCGTCTGGAGGCGGGCGGGCTTTATCTGGTCGATTCCGGCGGCCAGTATCTCGATGGCACCACCGACGTGACCCGCACCGTCTTCCTGGAACCCGGACGGCCCGACCCCTTGGCGGTCGGCGCCTTCACCCGCGTTCTCAAGGGCCACATCGCGCTGGCGTCGGCGGTCTTTCCCAAGGGCACGGCGGGCATTCAGCTCGACGCCTTGGCGCGTCGGCCCCTGTGGGAGGCCGGCCTCGATTACGATCACGGCACCGGCCATGGCGTCGGCTGCTATCTGTCGGTGCATGAGGGACCGCAGCGCATCGCCAAGACCGGCAGCGGCGTGGCGCTGGAGCCGGGCATGGTGGTATCGATCGAGCCCGGCTATTACAAGCCCGGCGCGTTCGGGGTCCGGATCGAGAATCTGGCGCTGGTGGTGGCCCGGCCCCGCCCGCCCCAAGGCGAACGCGACCTGCTGGGATTCGAGATTCTCACCTTGGCGCCGATCGACCGCGCTTTGATTGATGCCGGTCTTCTCAATCCGCGCGAGCGCGCCTGGCTTGACGCCTATCACCGCCGGATTTTCGAGGAGTTGGCGCCGGCGCTTGGCGGCGCCGACGCGGCCTGGCTCAGGCGGGCATGCGCACCGCTTGGACGGTCCAACGCTTGATGAATTGGGTGAGCAGGACCGCCGCGACGTGAACGCCCACCGTCGCCAAGGAGAAGCTGGCGAGGGCCTCGTGAGGATCCTCCCAAGGCAGAAAACCCGACAGGGCCGCCAGCAGACTGGCCACGATCAGCGCCAGCCCGGATAGGATTACCAAGGGGTTACGACCGCGCAGGGCGGCCAGATCGAAGGCGCGCAGCCGTTCGGAAAAGGTCCGCGCCAGCCGGGCATTGGGCCAGGGCAGCGACCAGGGCGAGGTTTCCGCCACAAACAGGGCGACCGCCAGACGCAGAAAGAGCAAGGCCAAGAGGGCGTAGCCGGCGAACAGATGCATGCCCAGACTGAATTCGGCCGTGGCGTAGGAGACCAAATAGGACCCGGCAAACAATCCGTGCCAGACCATCAGCAGGTTGAACGGCTTAATCATCGTCATGATCCCGCTCGCGATCGGCAAGGGCGCCCAGCGACCCGCCAGGCACCGCCCAGCCGGCAAAGGCGGCAGCGCCGACACCCACCACCAAGGTACCGAGCAATATCAGAACCAGCATATTGCGAAACATCGGATTCCTCCATGGCAACGATCCGATGATAGAGCCGCGCGTCTGAACGGTAACTGAACGGGAAAGGCCTAGTTCCCCTGGATCAGCGCCAACCATTCGGCTTCGGAAAGAATGGCGATGCCCAGCTCGCGCGCCTTGGCCACCTTCGAACCGGCATCGGCGCCCGCCACCAGATAATCGGTCTTCCGCGACACCGAATCGGTCACCTTCGCCCCCAGGGCCTGGGCACGGGCCTTGGCCTCGTCGCGGGTCAGCGTGGCGAGCGTGCCGGTGAAAACCACCGTCTTGCCCGCCACCGGCGAGGACACCGAAACCGGCGGTGCGAAAGGCTCGATCGTCAGCTCGTCGAGCAGGGCATCGAGGACCTGGCGGTTGTGCGGCTCGGCGAAGAACGCCACGATATCGCCGGCCATCTTTTCGCCCAACCCGTGGATGCCGACCAGCGCCTTCCAGGCTTCGGACTCGCGATCCGCGGCTTTCTCGGCCGCCTCGCGCAGTTGGGCGAAGCCGCCATAATGGGTGGCAAGCAGGCGCGCCGTCGCCTGGCCGATTTGCGGAATCCCCAAGGCGTAGATGAAGCGATCGAGCGCGATCTTGCGCTTGGCCGCGATGGCGGCGAACAGCTTGCGCGCCGACAGCTCGCCCCAACCCTCGCGGGCCCGCAAGGGCGTGAGGCTTTGGCGATCCAGGGCCTCCAAAGCGAAGAGATCGGCCGGGCCCTTGATCAGCCCCCATTCGAGAAACGAGTCGACATGCTTGCCGCCCAGGCCTTCGATGTCGAAGGCGTCGCGGGAAACGAAATGCTTGATCCGCTCGGCCGCCTGGGCCGGACAGATCAGACCGCCGGTGCAACGCCTGGCCGCCATGCCCTCGTCGCGCAGGGCCCGACTGCCGCAGACCGGGCAGGTTTTGGGAAAGGCGAAAGGATGGCTGCCGGGTAGACGCTTCTCGGCCACCACGCCCACCACCTGGGGAATGACATCGCCGGCGCGCTGCACGATCACCCAATCACCGACGCGGATGTCCTTCTCGGCGATCACATCCTCGTTGTGCAGGGTGGCGCGGGCGACGACGACGCCGCCCACCGTGACCGGGTTGAGGATGGCGACCGGCGTGAGAACGCCGGTGCGGCCGACCTGAATGTCAATCGCCTCGATGCGGGTTTGCGCCTTCTCGGCGGGGAATTTGTGGGCGATCGCCCAGCGCGGGGCGCGCGCCGCCACCCCCAGCCTTTGCTGCCAATCGACGCGGTCGATCTTGTAGACCACGCCGTCGATGTCGTAGGGCAGATCGGCGCGCTCCGCCGCCAGCGCCCGCCAATAGTCGAGCGACGCCTCGCGGTCGGCGCAGCGCTTCGCCAAGGGATTGACCGGCAGACCCCAGCCCTGCAGGCGCTCGAGAAATTCCCATTGGGTGGCGGCCGGCTCCTCGGTGCAATCGCCCCAAGCGTAGGCGAAGAAGCGCAACGGACGCGAGGCGGTGACGGCGGGATCGAGCTGACGCAGACTGCCGGCGGCGGCGTTCCGGGGATTGGCGAAGATCTTCTCGCCCGCTTGTTCCTGCGCCTGGTTGAGGGCCAGGAAATCCGAACGGGCCATATAGACCTCGCCCCGGATTTCGATCCGCTCGGGAGCGGCGCCCCGAAGGCGCGCCGGGATGTCGGCCAGCGTGCGCAGATTGGCGCTGACATCCTCGCCGGTCTCGCCGTCGCCCCGCGTCGCGCCGGCCACGAAAACGCCATGCTCGTAAGTGAGGTTGGCGGACAGGCCATCGATTTTCGGTTCGGCCAGAACGGCGATCGGAATCGCCGGGTCGTCACGCAGCTCCTTGAGAAAACGGCGCACCGAGGCGAAGAATTCGTCGATGTCGGATTCGGCAAAGGCGTTGTCGAGCGACAGCATCGGCTGGCGGTGGGCGCGTTTGGCGAAACCTTGGGCGGGCTTGGCGCCCACCCGCTGGGCGGGACTGTCGGCCTTGACCAGGTGGGGAAAATGCGCTTCCAGCGCCGCCAGGCGCTGGCGAAGCGCGTCGTATTCGGCGTCGGAGATCCGGGGCGCGTCGTTCTGGTAATAGGCGCGGTCGTGGCGGGCGATGTCCTTGATCAGGCGGTCGATCTCGGCCGCCGCCTCGATCGGCGTCAGGCGTTCGACCGCCGGCGGCCCTTTCATGCGCCGGCGGCCATCAGGCGGGCGGCGGCGGCGCGGGCCTCGTCGGTGATTTCCGCCCCGGCCAGCATGCGCGCCACCTCTTCGCGGCGCGCCGCTTCGTCGAGAAGCTCGACCCGCGTCACCACCGCACCCTTGCTGTCGGCCTTCAAGACCCGCCAATGGTGATCGGCCAAGGCTGCCACCTGCGGCGAATGGGTGACCACCAGAACCTGGCGGTCGGCGGCCAGGCGCTTCAGGCGCTCGCCCACCGCGGCGGCCACCGCACCGCCGATGCCGCTGTCGACCTCGTCGAAGACCAGCGTCGGCACCGCCTGAGTGCGGGCCAACACGACCTTCAGGGCCAGCATGAAGCGCGCCAGTTCGCCGCCCGAGGCGATCTTGGCGATCGGCCCCGGCGGCGAGCCCGGATTGGTGGCGACGCGGAACGACACCCGGTCGAGCCCGCCCGCGTTCCAATCACCTTCCTCGAGCGCCTCGAGCGCCGTTTCGAAGCGCGCCTTGTCGAGCTTCAGGGGCGGCAACTCCTTGGCCACCGCCCGATCCAGTTTCTGCGCCGCCGCCAGGCGCGCCTGCGACAGGGCGCGCCCCGCCTCGACATAGGCGGCCCGGGCCGCCTGTTCCTCGCGCGCCAGCTTGGCCAGACCCTCGCCGGTGCCCTCGAGCAGAGCCAGGCGGCGGGCCATCTCGTCCCTCAAGGCCGCCAGGCCGGCGACTTCAATCCCGTGTTTGCGCGCCAGGGCCTTCATGGCGAACAGCCGCTCCTCGACCGCCTCCAGATGGCGGGGGTCGAGATCGATGCCGGTGGCGGCGCGCTCGATCTGCGCCACCGCTTCGGCGGTTTCGATGGCGGCGCGCTCCAAGGCGGCCATGGCGGCGTCGAGCCCGCCTTCCGCCTTGGCGGCGACCCGTTCCAGCGCCCGGGCGGCGGTGCGCAGATTGGCTTCGACGGCGCCGTTCTGCTCGAGCGCCGCCTGGGCGGCGGCCACGCCTTCGGCCAGCTTCTCGGCATGCATCATGAGGGCGCGTTTCTTCGCCAGCTCGTCCTCTTCGCCCGGCTTGGGATCGAGGGTGGTGAGTTCGGCGACGGCGGCGCGCAAATCCTCTTCCTCGGCCCGCGCCCGCTTGAGATCGGCTTCCGCCGCCAAGCGCTTGGTCCGCGCCTCGGCCCAGGCGGCGAAGCCCTGCCCCACCGCGTCGACCTTGGCGTCGAGACCGCCGAAGGCATCGAGCACGCCCTGATGGGTGGCGGAATCGAGCAGGCTGTGGCTTTCGAACTGGCCGTGGATTTCCACCAGCGATTCGCCCAGCCGCTTGAGCAGGCCGACGCTGGCCGGCTGGTCGTTGACGAAAGCCCGGGTGCGGCCATCGGCGCCGATCGCCCGGCGCAGCACGAGTTGGTCGTCCTCGGCCTCCAGCCCCTGCTCGGCCAGCAGGGCGCGGGCCGGATGGCGGGGCGGCAGTTCGAAGACGGCGGCAACGCTGGCCTGGGCGGCGCCTTGCCGCACCAACCCGGCTTCGGAGCGGGCGCCCAGGGCCAAGCCCAAGGAATCGAGCAGAATTGATTTGCCGGCGCCGGTCTCGCCGCTCAAGACGCCCAAGCCGGTCGCGAAGGATAGGTCCAAGCGGTCGATCAGCACTACATCGCGGATCGCCAGCGCGCGAATCATAGCCGGACTACCAGACCTTCCACCAGGGCTTGGCCTTTTTCTCCTCGCGGAACGGCGTGCGCTCGACCGTTTCGTAGGTGTCGATGTACCATTCGCTGCCCGGGAAATTGTGCCCCAGCACCGCGGCGACCTTGCGCGCCTCCTCGACCAAGCCCAGCGCCTCGTAGCATTCGACCAGGCGGTGCAGCGCCTCGGGCACATGGGTGGTGGTCTGGTAATGGTCGATCACCGTCTTGAAGCGGTTGATGGCGGCCAGATACTGACCCTGCTTGTGATAGTAGCGCCCGACATTCATTTCCTTGCCGGCCAGATGGTCGCGGGTGAGGTCGATCTTGACCTGGGCGTCGCGGGCGTAGCGGCTGCTCGGGAAACGGTTGACGACCTCTTCCAGCGTCTTCAACGCCAATTGGGTCATCTTCTGGTCGCGCCCGACATCGGCGATCTGGTCGTAATAGCAAAGCGCCTTCAGATAATAGGCGTAGGCGGTGTTGCGGTGGCTGGGATGCAATTGGATGAAGCGGTCCAAAGCGACGATCGCCTCGTCGTAGCGTTTGGCTTCGTAATTGACGAAGGCCGATTGCAACTGGGCCTGGGTCGCCCAGGCCGAATAGGGATGCTGGCGCTCGACCTCGTCGAAGCCGTCGATGGCGGTCTTGTAATCGCCCTTCTGCAGGGCGTCCATGGCGCTGTTGTAAAGCACCTCGACCGGCTTCTCGACATACTTGTCGTCGGTGGAGCAGGCGGCCAGGACCAGGACGGCGGCAAGCATGGCGACAGGGCGGATCATTCGCATCTTCCGGATTGGGGATCGCGCACTATACCACGCCTTCGCCAAGTCTCAATGCGCGTTGCCGCCGCCGCCCAGGGTCGATTTGCGCGCCTCGATCACCTTCTCGGCCGGTTTGCCGACCATCTCCTGAAGGTGGTCGAAGCGCCAGGAGAAGGTGCCGACGCCCATGGTGAGCGAGCGCAGCTCGACGATCATGTCGTGCATCTCCGCCTGGGGCAGATAGGCGTTGACGACGTCCCAGCCGGTCCAGCCCGGCTTCTGGTCGAAGCCCAGAATCTGGCCCCGGCGCGAGGAGAGCAGGCGCTGGGCGCGCGAGGTGAAATCGGACGGGATCGCCACCTCGACCGCCAGGATCGGTTCCAGCAGCACCGGCTCGCATTTCGGCATGCCTTCGCTCATCGCGATGCGGCCGGCGGTCTTGAAGGCCATGTCGGAACTGTCGACCGAATGGTAGCTGCCGTCGGTGAGCGTCACGCCGACATCGACCACCGGAAAGCCCAGCGGCCCCTGGCGCAAATACTCCTCGACCCCCTCGCCCACCGCCGGAATGTACTGCTTGGGCACCACGCCGCCGACGATCTTGTCGGTGAAGGTGAAGCCGGAGCCGCGCGGCAAGGGCGCGATGTCGATATGGACGTCGCCGAACTGACCATGCCCGCCCGATTGGCGCTTGTGGCGGCCGTGCTGGGACACCGATTTGCGGATGGTTTCCTTGTAGGGGATGTGCGGGCGATGGGTGACGATGTCGAGCCCGAACTTGCTTTTCAATTTCTCGGCGGCAATTTGCAGATGGATTTCGCCCTGGCCCCAGAGCAGGGTTTCGCCGGTGTCGGCGGAATGAACGATGGAAAGCGAGGGGTCTTCCTCGGTGATCTTGGCGAGCGCGCCCGAAAGCTTGACCTCGTCGGCCTTCTTAGCGGCGCCCAAGGCCAAGGCGAACAGGGGCGGCAAGGGGTCCATCCAGTTGGCCGGCTGGCTGCCCGGGTTGGTAACCAGTTGGCCGCTCGCCACCGTTTCCAGGCGCCCCAGCGCCACCACGTCGCCCGTCACCGCCTTGGCGATCTTCTCGATCTTCGAGCCCATGAGACGGTTGAGGCCAGCCAGCCGGTTGCCGCCAAGCTGGATGCCGTCGGCCACTTCGCCGCGCCAGACGCGGGCCAGACTCTGTTTGCCGGTGTGGGCGGCGTGCACGGTCTTGAAGACCTGAACCAGGGGCGAGCCCTCGGGCAGCTTCAAGCGCTGGGCGGTTTCGGCCGGTTCGGGCGTCTCGTGGCGCAGCGCCTTCCAGAGCCGGCGCACGCCTTGATCGGCCACGGCGGAGCCGAAAAAGACCGGCACGATCAGATCGGCCTTAAGGTCCTTGGTGAGGTTCTGGTAGATCTCGTGGGCCGGGGGCGCGACATCCTCGAGCAATTCCTCGAGCAGATGGTCGTCGAAATCGGCCAGATGCTCGAGCAGTTCCTGGCGCGCTTCCTTTTCGCGGTCCTTGGCGCTGCCGGGAATCTGGACCAGTTCGGAAGCCTGGCCCGGCCGATAACGGTAGGCGCGCTCGCTGGCCAGATCGACGTAACCCACGATGGCGTCGCCCTCGCGGATCGGGATTTCCCGCAAGACCAGCGGCCGCGCCGAAACGCCCTGCAACGCCTCCAGGGCATCGCGGATTTTCAATGACGATTCGTCCATCTTGTTGATGAAGATCATGTGCGGGATGGCGCGGTCGTCGAGAAACTTCAAGAGCGGCGCCAGGGTGATGGCGCGGGCGGGATCGGCCTCGCAGACGACGATGGCGACATCGGCCACCGCCAGCGCGTTCATGGTCTCCTGAAGCAGCTCGACCGAACCCGGGCAATCGATGAAGGTCCAGGGGTCCTTGAGATAATCGGCATGGGCCAGATTGACGTCGGTGGTCATCTGGCGGGCCTTGGCCTCGGGCGAGCCGTCGCCCACCGCGCCGCCGTCGCGCACCGAGCCCTTGCGGGGGATGGCGCCCGCCGCGAACAGCAGGCTTTCCATCAGGCTGGTCTTGCCGGAAAGATAAGGGCCGACGAGGGCGGCGGCACGGGGCTGGGAAATGGGTCGATTGGGCACGGGCGGACCTCCCCCTGGCGTGGCGTTTTCCCCATCGTTTCAAGCCCGGCAGGGGCTGGCAAGGGAAAAAGGGGCCTTGACGCCCAAGGCCCCCCGGCGTCAGGTCGGAAAGGTCAGCTCAGGCCGGCGCAGAAGCGCTGGATGCGGTTGCAGGATTCCACCAGGGACTTTTCCGAAGTCGCGTAGGAGATGCGGAAATAGGGCGACAGGCCGAAGGCCTCGCCCTGGACCACCGCCACCCCTTCGGCCTCCAACAGATAGGTGACGAAATCGGTGTCGGTCTTGATGACCTTGCCGTTCCAGCTTTTGCCGATGGCGCCCTGGCAGGAGGGATAGACGTAAAAGGCGCCCTCGGGCGTGCGGCATTGGAGGCCCTTGGCCTGATTGAGCATCGAGACCACCAGATCGCGCCTCGCCTTAAAGCTCTTGTTGCGCTCGGCGATGTAATCCTGCGGGCCGTTCAGGGCCTCGACCGAGGCGGCCATGGCGATCGTGCAGGCGTGGGTGGTGCTTTGCGACTGGATGGTGTTGATGGCATCGATCACCGCCTTCGGCCCGGCGGCGTAGCCGACCCGCCAACCGGTCATCGCGTAAGCCTTGGAGACGCCGTTGATGGTGAGCGTGCGCTCGTAAAGCTTGGGCTCGACCTGGGCCGGGGTGCAGAAGGTGAACCCGTCATAGACCAGATGTTCGTACATGTCGTCGGTCATCACCCAGACATGCGGATGCTTGAGCAGCACGTCGGTGATCGCCTTCATCTCGTCCCAGCCATAGGCGGCGCCCGAGGGGTTGGAGGGCGAATTGAGGATCACCCATTTGGTCTTGGGGGTGATCGCCCGGTCGAGATCGGCGGGGCGAAGCTTGAAGCCGGTCGATTCCGGACAGGCGACGAAGACCGGCGTGCCGCCGGCCAACAGGGTCATGTCGGGATAGCTCACCCAATAGGGGGCGGGGATGATGACCTCGTCGCCCTCGTCGAGCGTCGCCATCAGGGCGTTGTAGAGCACCTGCTTGCCGCCCGAGCCGACCGTCACCTGCTCGGGCTTGTAGTCGAGCCCGTTCTCGCGCTTGAACTTGGCGCAGATCGCTTGGCGCAGCGCCGGAGTGCCGGCCACCGCCACGTATTTGGTGTCGCCCTTGTCGATCGCCGCCTTGGCCGCCGCCTTGACGTTGTCGGGCGTGTCGAAATCGGGCTCGCCGGCGCCCAGGCTGATCACGTCGCGCCCCGCCGCCTTCAATTCGGCCGCCTTGGCCCCCACGGCCAGGGTGGGCGAGGGCTTGATGCGGGCGAGACGCTGGGCAACGAGGGCCATGGCACATGCTCCGAGTCGAAGGAAATTCAAGGAGGGGAAAACTAGCCCCGCCGGCCTTGCCGCGCAAGGGCAGGCTTGGCCGGCCAAGCACAGATTTCGTTAACGCGCCCATGGCAGACTGGGAGCATGACGTCCGACACCCGGTCCCCTGCCGATCCGGCGACCCCGCTTGGCCTTTTGGCGCGGGCGGTCGAACGCCATCAGGCCGGAAAGCTGGATGAGGCGGAAGGGCTTTATCGCTCGGTTCTCGACGTCTTGCCCACCAATTCCGACGCCCTCCGCCTGATGGGGGTGCTTGGTCTGCAGCGCGGCCAACCCGCCCAGGCGCTCGATTGGCTCGATCGGGCGCTTGCCCAGCAACCGCGTTATCCCGAAGCCTGGATCAATCGCGCCCTGGCGCTCAAGGCGCTGGGGCGGCCGGACGAGGCCGAAGCCAGCTTCCGCCAAGCCATCGCCCAGGATTCCACCCGCCCCCAGGCCGCGGCGTTGTTGGCCGATCTTCTGTTCGCCCAGGACCGGCTGGCGGAAGCCCTGGCGCTTTACGAAACCGCGCTTCGCCGGAGGCCCGGTCATCCGGCTTACCTTGCCAATCTCGGGGCCTGCCTGTTGAAGCTCGGCCATCCCGATCGGGCGCAGGCGCCGCTTGCCCAGGCCCTAGCCGCCCAGCCCGAGCATGCGGGCGCTCTCATGCATCTGGGCTTGGCGCTCATGCAGACCGGACAGACCGAACCGGCTTTGGCGAAATTGGCACAGACGACCCGGCTAAGGCCCGACTTGCCCGACGCTTGGTGGAACCTTGCCCTCGCCCGTCTCAATGCGGGCCACCTTTTGGAAGGATGGGCAGCCTTCGCCCACCGCTTCGGATCAAGCGCCCAACCCGAACCCGCCCGCGCCTTCGGCGCTCCCGCCTGGGACGGACAACGCGATCTATCCAATAAGCGCGTCCTCGTCTGGCGCGAACAGGGCGTGGGTGACGAGATCATCTTTGCCTCGGCCCTGCCCGATCTGATCGCAGGGGCCGGTTCGGTGATCGTCGAGTGCTCGACCAAGCTGATCCCGCTTTTCGCCCGCTCCTTCCCCCAGGTGGAGTTCCGCCCCGAGGATCGCAGCCAGGACCCGCGCCGCACCGACATCGACACCCAGTTGCCGATGGGCGATCTGTTCCGCTTTCTGCGCCCCAATCTCGCTAGCTTCAATGGCGGGCCACCCTATCTGGTTCCCGATCCCGAGCGGATCGATCGTTGGCGCGAACGATTGGCGGCGTTGGGACCGGGATCGAAGGTTGGAATCGGCTGGCGGAGCGGCATGGCTGGCGCCCAACGAATCCTCCATTTCCGAAATGGGATCGACGATGGCGCAGCCCTGTTTCGGTTGCCCGAATTCATGTTCGTCGCCCTTCAATATGGGCAATCGGAGGCCGAGATCGCCCAGGCGGAACGAAAGCATGGCGTTCGTCTGCACCGCTTCGACGATCTCGACCTCTTTGACGATCTCGACGAATTGGCGGCCGCCCTGGCGGCGCTCGACCTGATGATCGGCGGGCCCGGCACCGCCACCGACATGCTGGCCGGCGCCGTCGGCACGCCGTCTTGGCAAACTTATCTGGCCGACGCCCATTGGGACCGGCTGGGCAGCGAGGGCCTGCCCTGGTCGGGCTCGACCCGGCTGTTTCCCTGGCGTTGGAACGAAAGCCGCAAAAAGGCCTTCGACCAGATCGCCCTCGCCTTGGCGGAGTTCCGCCCCGGCGAAGGACGGGCACCGATTCCCAAACCAACCGCCCCGCCCCGCCCGCTCGGCGCTACCTCCCTTCAGGCGCTGGCCGAGTTGCATCACAAGGCCGGAAGGCCCGAAAAGGCCCTGCCGCTTTACCGCCAGGCGCTGGCGGCCGATCCCGATTTCGTTCCGGCCCGCGTCAATCTGGCGGCGCTGTGCGAGGCCGGCGGGCGGTTCATCGAGGCCTTGGATCTTCTCGAACGGGCCGAAGTCATCGCTCCCGCCCAGCCCTTGATCCCCTTCAATCGCGGCAATGTCTTGAAGGCGCTGGGCCGCAAGCGGGACGCGGAAGAGGCCTGGCGGCAGGCGCTTAGGCTCGATCCCGGCCTCGCCGACGCGGCGATCAATCTGGCCGATCTTCTCATCCGGGGCGAACGGCCGGCCGAAGCGGAAACCCTGTTGCGCGACGCGCTAATCCACGCGCCCGGCGAAATCCGTCTGACCAATCTTCTCGCCAAGGCGATTAAGGAGCAGGACCGGCCCGAAGAGGCGCTGGCGATTCTCGACCAAGCTTTGCGCGCTTCGCCCGACGACGCCAAGCTGCTCACCAACCGAGGCGGATTGCTGCGCATCTTGGAGCGCCCCGCCGAGGCCCTGGCCGATCTCGACCGTGCCCTGGCTCACTCGCCCGATTGGCCCGATGCGCATTTCAATCGCGGTGCGGTGCTGCGCGAGGCCGGACGGCTGGACGAGGCCGTCACCGCCTTTGATCGCGCCCTGGCGTGGGCGCCCGATGATTGGGAAGCGCGCTGGAACCGCGCCATCGCTCTGCTCGCCCAAGGCCGGCTCAAGGAGGGCTGGGCCGATTACGCGCTCCGCTGGCACGAAAGCGCGCTGATGCGCGCCTACCCCCAGCCCCTGTGGGACGGCAGCGCGCCCCTGGCCGGCAAGACCGTCTTCGTCTGGCGCGAGCAGGGCGTGGGCGACGAGATCAGCTTCGCCTCGGCCCTGCCCGATCTGATCGCCCGGGCCGGTCGGGTGATCCTGGAATGCTCGCCCAAACTGGTGCCCCTGATGCGCCGCTCCTTTCCCGCCGCGACGGTTACCGACGCCACGCCCGGCGCGTTCGATGTTCACCTGCCGATCGGCGATCTGTTCCGCCATTTCCGCGCCGAGATCGCCGATTTTCCCAAGCGCCAATCCTATCTGAAAGCGCCCAAGAAACACGCAATCGCCGGGCCGGGCCTGAAGGTCGGAATCGCTTGGCGGTCGACCAAAGTGACGCGCGAACGGGCGCGCCATTTCTTTGCCGATCCCCTGGAGCTGGCGCCGCTTCTGACCGTGCCCGGCATCCGCTTCGTCAATCTGCAAGCCCGGCTGATGGACGGCGAAATCGAACGGGTGCGCGACACGTTGGGCGTGACGATCGAAACCCTGCCCGATCTTGATCTTTTCGACGATCTCGACGGCACGGCGGCGTTGATGGCTGGGCTTGACCTTGTGATCGCCAACGGCTCGGCCACCGCCATTCTGGCAGGCGCCTTGGGCGTGCCGACCGGTCTGTTCTATGTCGCGCATGGTCACTGGGACCGGCTGGGAACCGACGCCGTTCCCTGGCTGCCCAGGGTGACGCTATGGACCCGCAAGATGGGCGAAGGCTGGGAACGGGCGCTTGGCGAAGCCCGCCGGCATCTCATCGCCCGCAGCACTGCTTGACCCTTAGCCCCGAGCCGCAGGGGCAGGGCGCGTTGCGGGGCAGATCGGACACCCGCCATCGCTTCAGCTCGGTCGCCACCGCGCCCATCCTATCAGGCCAAGGTCGGTTCCAGGCCCGACCGAAAACGCGCGCCGACGGATACCAGGGATAGCGGTCGGTGCCCAGCATGTCTTGATGCGGGGTGCGCAAGATCACCCAGGCGGGCGTGCCCACCGCGCCCGCCAGATCGTTGACCGCCGTGCCGACGGTGAGCACGAGATCGAGCCCCGTCATCAGAGCCAACAGATCGTCGAGATCGTTCTTGAGATCGAGATCACGCCAGCGATGGATCGAAATGCCCAGGCGAAGCTCGACCGAGCGCAGCTCGTCCTCGCCTTGGCCGTATTGCAGGCTTACGAACTGCGCGCCGGGCAAAGTGAGAACGTCCTGCCACATTTCGAGTATCGAAATGTTCCACAGCCGGTTGGCGCCGACCAGGCCGGTGCGCCAGCAGATCCCGATCTTCTTGCCTTGGGGTAGCGCCGCCAGGCGTTCGCGCCATTTGGCGATCCGGACCGGATCGGGAATTAGGAAAGGCCGGGCAGCCTCGAAGGATTCCAACCGGGGGCGAAGATGGCGGACCAGGCTCGACATGGCGATCTGGCAGTCGAACATGCGCGATCGATCGGCGCGGCCAGCGATGATGTCGAGGCCGGGAAAGGATCGCACCATCGCCTCGCCCAAGCGCGGATCGCATTCGACCGCGATCGCCTGGCCGGGCTGGCGGGCCAGCAGATCGGGCAGGCAGGAGAAGGCGCGAATCTCATCGCCCAGCCCCTGCTCGCGCCAGATCAGCAACCGTCGCCCGGCCAAGGGCGAGCCGTCCCAGGTGGGGAAATCGGCGTCGCGGCGCAGCTTGGTCCAGGCCGGACCTTCGATGCGGGCCTCGAAAAGGGCGAACCCTTCCTCGAGATGGCCGCGCTCCAACTGATTGAGGGCAAGATTGCCCTTGTATTGATAAAGCGCGCCGCCATAGGCCTTGGGCTGGGCTTCGGCCAGCGCCAGCGCCTGGCGGAACACCGTCTCGCCCTCGGCCAGACGATCCGTGTATTGCAGCACCAAGCCAAGATTGGTGTAGGCGTTGGCGTTGGCGGGATCGAGCGCCAGAGCGTGGCGAAAACTGGCTTCCGCCTCGGCCATCTTGTCCTGCTCGGTCAGAATCAGCCCCAAATTGACGTGCCATTTGGCGTTGGCGGGATCAAGGGCGATCGCCTGGCGGATCGCCGCCTTGGCGTCCTCGAAGCGGACCAATTCCTTGAGCGCCAGGCCAAGATGGGCGTAGGCGTCGGCGTTGCGGGGATCGAGATCGAGGCAGCAGCGGAAGCCGGCCTCGGCCAAATCGTAACGCGCCCCCTCAAGATAGGCCTTGGCAAGCGCGAAGCGAATTTGAGGATGATCGGGTTCGCGGCCGGCCGCTTGTTCCAGAAGCAGGATGCCCCCTTCGGGATCGCCCAATTGGCAGCGGCAGGCGCCCAAGAGGAACAGGCCCAGCGGGTGCGCGCGCGCTTCCTCGTCGGCATCCTCAAGCAACCGGCCGGCCTCGCCCCAACGCTCCTCGCCCATCAGCGCCATCGCCTCGGCGTGAACGGGAAGAGGGTGCAAGATCATGGGCGGGTTCCGTAAACAGCCGGGAAAGTCGTGACAATACCCGCCATTCAATCTGTGTTCCGATAAGAATTCCTTAAGCCGCCGCGTCGGAAGAAGGCCGAAATCAAAACGTCTCGATTTCGAGGGCGTTGGCAAGATCGAGGACCGCAAAACGCCCCGGCCCCAAGGTCCGCAGAAGATCGCCGATTTTCGACGCGACCGCAAATCCCACGAGAGCGTTCTTGAGCTGAATGGGAACATTCTCGTCCAGCAGAATTCTCACGTGCCTGTCGCCTTAAGATTCGAACAGGCGCTCTCCAAACACGCGACCAAATCCGCCCGGTTGAGGCTGGGATAGGAGGCAATGATTTCGTCCAAAGATAGACCGTCCTCAAGGTTCTCGAACAGAACCTCAACAGGCACGCGCGTACCTCGGAAGACCGGGCGTCCCCCCAAGATATTGGGATCGCGGACAATCACGTTTTCCATAACCATCTCCACGAGAAGGCTTTGCCCATTATAGCCCTCGCCGAAAAACCCATCAACCGGGCGAAGGCGGGCCGGGCGATGCCGCCCAAAAACCAACGCGCCCGGCGGTGCGAGGACCGCCGGGCGCATCGGGTTAGAACGATCAGCGCTTGATGTTGACGAGTTCGTCGAGCATCTGGTCCGAGGTGGTGATGATCTTCGCCGCCGCCGAATAGGCGCGCTGGGTGACGATCATGTTGGTGAATTCCTCGCCGAGATCGACGGTCGAGGCCTCAAGTGAGGCCGAGGCCACCTGGCCCGAACCCGCCTCGCCCGCCACCCGAAGGGTGTAGGAGCCCGAGGTGTCGGTTTCGATGAAGCTGTTGCCGGTGCGCGCTTCCAACCCGTTCGGGTTGACGAAGGTGGCGACCGGGATCTGGAACACCGGCTTGCGTACGCCGTTGTCGAATAGGGCCGTCACCACGCCGTCGGTGCCGATCGAGACGCCGGCGAAGTTGCCGAAGCGGGCGCCGTCCTGGGTGATGTAGGTGATCTGGTAGGAACCGGCCAACTGCACCATGCCGTCCGAGAGGTTGTTGTTGCCCAGGAAAAGCTCGATCTGCGGACCGGTGGTGGTGGTCGAGCCGGTCATGTTCTGGGCGCCGTTCGCCCATTCGACGGTGAGCTGGTTGAGGTTGATGCCGGCCGGGGTGCCGTTGCCGTTGAAGACCAACCCGCCGCGCTGGGTCGAGTTCGAGGCGTAGTTGTTGGCCAAGGAGTAGTAATTGTCGCTGGCCAGGGTGGGAATGGTCATTGTCTGGCTGGGCGTTTGGCCAGTCGACTGCCATTGCTGCATGTAGAGGCTAAGACCGTCGCCGGCGGTATCGGTCATGCTGTTGATGGTGATGGCGGCCGCAGAAGTGCCGGCGGTGGTCGAATATTGGGTAATCAACAGCCGGCTGTTGGCGGTATCGACGGTGAAGCGGCCGCCGCCGGCAGCCGTCGAGTCGAATTCGGCGTAAATGGCGTTTTGCATCGCCTGGACGACATCGCCCCAACTGTTGGCGTTGGAAATGCCGATCACGTTGGAGGTCGAATTGGCGACCGTTACCGTATTGTCAAAGGTGAAACTCGACCCGTTGATGTTGAAATCATCGCCATTGAGCCCCGTCAGAGCCGCCGCCGAGAAATCGCCCACCATCTCAAGCTGGCCGGTGGCGTAATAATTCGTTGTGTTTCCGGCGCCGTCCTTGTTCTGAATGACGAAGGTCGAGGCGCCCAAGGGCGGCGCCGCCGACAGGTTCCAGACGTTGGCGCCGGTCTTGGTCCAGGTGAAGGTGGCGTTGTGCGAGTTGCCGAGCGAATCATAGATCAGCATGCTGGAATCATGGCGGCCACCCGCCGTCGGATTGGTCGAATCATAGACCGGATCGCCCGAGGGCAGATTGGCGCCCATGCGGATCTGGCCGGTCGCCACCGCGGTGCCGCCGATGGTGTTGAGATTCATTGGCCGGAGTTCGATGTCGTTGACGATGTTGGCGTTGATGTAGTGGGTGACGCCGCTGGTGTTCTTGTAGGCCCGCATGTAGTCGAGACTTTCGATGGTGATCGTCGACGCGGCGGCCGAGGTCGATCCATCCGAGCGGATCAAGGGCCAGCCTTGCAGATAGAAGCCCGAGCTGTTCTGCAGATAGCCGGTCTTGTCGGTCTTGAAGGCGCCGGCTCGCGTGTAGCCGAAATAGCCGCCGCTCGAGGTCTGCGGATCGGCGACCGAGTTGACGACGAAGAAGCCCGAGCCCGACATGCCGATGTCGGTGGCGGTGTTGGTCGCCTGCAACAGGCCCTGAACGTCGATCTGCGCCTTCGGCTTCGATTGCACGCCGCCCGGCGAATATTTGGTGAGCGACACCTGCTTGGTGATCAGGGTGGCGAAGCGCACCGTGGTGCCCTTGTAACCAACCGTGTTGACGTTGGTCACGTTGTCCGAGATGGCGCCCATGGCGCTTGCCTGCGAAGACAGGCCGGAAACGCCCGAGAAAAGTGCACCGTAAAGGCTCATGTCAGTCCTCCATCAACGATCCGGGCGCCTAAAGCGAATCCCGGATGGACGATACTTTTTCGACCGGCACCACGACGCCGCCCAGCGACAGGGTCACATCGCCGCTGGCGGTGCTGACGCCCGTCACCTTGCCCGTGGTCAGGATCTTGCTCGCAACTTCCTTGCTGTCTTGGGCGGCAACCGCGGTGACGTTCACCCGATAGGCGCCGTCGGGCAATTGGGTGCCCAACTGATCCTTGCCGTCCCAATCGATCGCGTGCGTTCCCGACCCGGTATCGAGCAGGAAGGTGCGCACCACCGTGCCGCTGTCGTTGTAGATGGCCGCCGTCGCCTGGGCGGGGGTGCCGCCCGAAAACTCGTAGGTGAAATGCGCCTGGCCGCCTTGCAGGGGAAGACCGGTGGTTTCGGCCTCGATAGTCTTGCCGATGTAGGACACCGACGACATGGCGATCGAGGACTGCTGCAACTTGATCAGCTTTTCCAAATTGGCGTTGGACGCGATGTGCTGCTCGACGTTGGCGAACTGGACGAGCTGATTGGTGAACTGGGTCGAGTCCATCGGCGACAACGGGTCCTGGTGCTTCAACTGACTGGTGAGCAGCGTCAGGAACTGGTTCATATCCTTGGCCAGCTTGTCTTTCGACTGAGCGGCTTTGGACGCGTCGGCGGCGGTGGCGGCGGCGGCGGTGGCGGTAAGGGGCATGGCGGCTCTCCTAAACCTGAATGTCGACGCCGCGCCGCCCATAGGCGCGCGGGCGACCGGCGGTGGCGGCGATCGCTTCCGGCTCGGCCTCGTCCAGGGCGAAGCCGCGCCCGGTTTGGCGGCCGTTCTTGCCGAATTGATTCTGGCGTTCGGCCTCGCGCTCGCCCTTCAGGCTGAAATTGAGCGAGTTGGCATCGGCCTTCAGCCCCGCATCCTGAAGCGCGCGCTCGAGATCGCGGGAATCCTTGCGAAGCGCGTCCAGCGTGTCGGGCCGGTCGGCGACGATGGTGGCGTTGATCCGACCATCCTGGCCCATGTCGAGGCGGACCTCGATCTTACCCAGCGATTCGGGGTGCAGCTTGATGGTGATGCGGTCGAGACCATCCTTGGCCGCTTTGTCGATCTGCACGCTCACCTGGTCGATCAGCTCCTTGGCGGGGATCGGCAGGCGGAACTCGTGCGGCTGATGGGTGGCCTGGGTTTCCTTAGGCGCGTTGGTCGGTTGCGCCGGCTGGTTGGCGTTGGCGGCCAGGGCGCCATTCGAATTCGTGGGAGCGCTGGCCTGGGTGGCCCCGGCCGCTCCGATCTCGTTTCCGGCTTGGCTGGTTCCGGCCTGGGCGGCCACCGCCGCTTTCACCTGCTGCGCCGCCAGGGCGTCGGCGAAGGTGGTGGGCGTGTCGGCGGCGAGCGCGGCAACGCGGGAAGCGTCGGCGGCCTGGGTGGCCGCCGAAGTCTGCAGGGCGTGGGTGGGCGTGCCCTGGCCGGGATTGCGGAAATCGTCGGCCTGATCGGCCAGATCGGATTGGAGCTGATCGTCCATCGCCTCGGCCGCCAGGATCGCCACGCTGGCCACCGCCGCGCTGGTCGTCTGGATCGGCGTGGCCGAATCTTTGGACACCGTGACGGTGACCGCCGTCTCGGGTCCGACCAGCTTCGCCAGCAGGGCCGCCTGATCGTCGGCCTGGCTGGCGGTGGCGGCTTGAATCCGCGCCGCCTCGGTTTCGGCGGCATCGGCGTCGGCGTTCGGCGCCGTCGGGTCCAGAGTCGGCGCAACGACGACCGGCCCTTCCTCGCCCCCTTCGATCTTGGTTGGGGTCGCGCTGGCTTCGGTCTTCACGGTGTTGGCGCCGCTCACCACGGCTTCCACGGCCTGGGCGATCACGGTCTCGCTTTCCACCGCGATGGTAACGACCATCGCCTGATCGTCATTGGCCACGGAGGTGTCGTCGATCACCGCCAGTTGGAAGGCGATCGGCCCGCCATCCTCGGGCTTGGCGATCACGGTCTCGCCGACGTCGGAAAAGGTCTGGGCCATCATGGCGGCGATGCCGACCGTGAGCGTCTCGGTCGCTTCGACCACCGAGACGGTCTCGTCGCCGATGACCTGGCCGTCGGCGGCCTGGGCGATGGTTTCCGCTTCGGCGGGCTCATTCGCCGCTTCGACCGGCTGAACCGCCTGGGCGGGTTCTTCGGCGGCGGCGGGCTGGGACGAATCGTTGGCGGACTTGCGCTCGACTTTGGTCTGCGCCTTCTCGGCCTTGGCGGCGGCCTTGTCCGGCTTGGCGCTGTTGGCCTCGGCGCGCTCGGAGCGCGGCGGCGCCTCGCGGCCGTCATCGGCTTGGCGCTCGCGCGGCTGCGGCGCCTCGGGACGCTCGGCGGCGGGGCGCGGACGCTCGGGCGCCTCGGGCCGGTAATTGCCGCGTTCCAGGACCTTGTTGAGCGCCTGGCCGGGCTGGACCGAGATCGCGTTGCTGTCGAGTTTCATGCCCGCCTGGGCCAGCACCGAGGCAAACATGGCCGCACCGTTTTTCGGTTGACCATCCTTGTCCTTCTCGAGGCCGGTCGAGTCCTTGCTGGGCGAAAGCAAGAGAGAGGCGATCTCCATGGCGCGCTTCCTTTGAAAGGGTCAAAGCCGGATAGAGCGGAGCAAAGGGCGGGCCAAGTTGGCACACGATTGAATTTCCTTATGAAACTCGATGTTCGGCGCCTTCGATGGCCCGGCAGATTCGCCTTTAACGGCAATTTCGCCCTGTGATGGGCGGCATTTTCTGCCCAGCGCCCGCGTGCTAGCGTGCCCCCGATGAAGGGCGAAATCGATCCCGAGGGCGCCGCCAAGGCGAGCGCCCAGGCGGCCGAAGACTATCAGCGCGGCGACTTCGCCCGCGCGGCGCGCGGCTTTGCCCACGCGCTCGAAAGCGATCCTTCGCGAACCGCCGATCGGGCCAATCAGGCGATGGCCTTGTCCGCCATGGGACAGAATGCCGACGCCGAAGCGCTGCTGATGAGGCATCTCGATCCCGCCCAGCCTTTGCTCTGCGCCACGTTGGGTCTGGTGCTGCGGCGGCAGAACCGGCCGGCCGAGGCGCTCACCTGGCTCAAGCGCGCCCTTTTGCTCGAACCCGACCGCGTCGAGACCCGCATCACGCTGGCCAACGCGCTGGCCGATCTCGGCCGCTTCGAGGACGCGATCGCCGAATGCCGGGAAGGTCTCACGCGCGATCCCGACTCGCCCTTGCTCCTAAACAATCTGGGCCTCGCGCTGGCCGAGAATGGCGATCCCCTGGCGGCGCTGGTCTACTACGATCGCGCCCTTGCCCTGGCGCCCGACCATGCCGAAATCCGCATCAACCGGGCGCACGCCCACCTCCTGGCCGGCCATTTCACCCCCGGCTGGGCCGATTACGCCTGGCGGAGCGCCCGTCCGGGCCTGCCTCGTTTGGACGGTAGCGCGCCTCTTTGGGACGGGCGGACGCTTAAGGGCGAGCGGGTGCTGGTGCGGGCCGAGCAGGGTCTGGGCGACGCCATCCAATTCGCCCGCTTTCTGCCCCGGATACGGGAGCGCGGCGGCAAGCCGATCCTGGCTTGCGACGGTTCGCTGATAGCGATTCTCGCGCCCTTGGCCGAAATCGTCGACGAGCGGGCGCCCTTGCCCGACCACGCCTGGCAGGTCCGGCTGCTCGATCTTCCCGGCCTGTTGGGCATCGATCTCGCCCAATTGCCGGGGCCGATGCCCTATCTGCATGCGCCCCGGCCGCCGCTTGCCTTGCCCCAAGACGGTCGGCGCCGCATCGGTCTGGTCTGGGCCGGCCGCCCCGGCCATGCCAACGACCGCAATCGCTCCTGTCCCTTCCAGGCCCTGGCGCCGCTGTTCGAGCTGCCGGACATCGCCTGGTTCAGCCTGCAAGTGGGTCGGGGGCCGGCGCCGGCGCCGCTGATCGATCTGACCCAAGGAATCACCAGCTTTTCCGACACGGCGCGCGCCCTGGCGGCGCTCGATCTGCTGATCGCGGTCGATACCGCCCCGGTCCATCTGGCGGGCGCGCTTGGCCGCCCGGCCTATCTCATGCTGCCCTTCGCGCCCGACTGGCGCTGGATGCTGGGACGCAGCGATTCGCCCTGGTATCCGTCGCTCACCCTGTTCCGCCAGCCGAAGCCCGGCGATTGGGCCTCGGTGGTGGCAGCGATCCGTCAGAGACTGTCGAGCAGCACCCGGTTCTGAACGTCCCAATCCCATTCCCGAATCCGGACGGATTCCGCCAAGGCCCGCGCCCGGGCGCCGGCGCGGTCGGCGTGGATCGCTTCAAGATGCGCGACGATCTCCTCGACATCGCTTTCGCCCCAACCGTCGATGCCGGCTTCGGGATGGGGCGGGCGGACCGGAGCTTGGCGGGTCAGCGCCAAACAGCCGGTCTGGGCGATCAGATCGGCCTGGCCGGTGTTGGCCGAAACGATGGTGGGCACGCCGCAGGCGATGGCCTCCATCGCCACCAGATTGGTGCCGCCCTCGCAGCGGCTGGGAAAGAGGGCCGCGTCCATCTCGCGCAGGATCGCCGGCATCAGCGGATGGGCGACATAGCCGAGATCGCGGACCGAATCGGGCGCCACCCCATTGGCCGCCAGCCAACCGATCAGATCGAGCCCGCCCTTGCCGTCCTTTTCGGGCAGGCCCGCGACATGACCGGCCAGGGCAAAGGCGGCCGCCGCCGCCGGGTTGGGAGTCTGCCAGGCGGCGACCAACAGGGCTTCGGGATGGCGGGCCCGGAAGCGTTTGAAAGCCGTCACCACCAGATCCTGGCCCTTGCGGTATTCGAGCTTGCCGCCCGAGAAAATGGCGAAGCGCTCGCCCAACAGACCCGAGCGCGGCGCCGGATGGAACTGGCTGCCATCGACCCCTTGGCGGGCCAGCAGCACATTGGCAAAGCCGAGCGCCCGCAAATGATCGGCGTTGAAGGACGAGATGGCGATCAGGCGCTGGAACCGCTTCCCCGATTCGATCGCCTGGGGGGAAAAGCGCGTGTCCTCGAAGGCGATGCAGCCGATATCGGGCTGGCCCCGAACCCGCCCACTCACTTCCTGTAGGGCGAATTCGTTGCCCACCCCGTGCAGGACCGGATGGGAGCAGGCGGTCGGTCCCTCGGCCAGCCCGGCCCGGGCCAGATAGGGCGCCAGACGGGCATCTTCGAGCGGATTCAGGATCAGGCCGATCGGGGTCTGCAACAGGGCAAGATCGCCCCGGCCGTCCTTGAGCTGGGTGAGCGCCAGGCGGGTGCCGTAGACTCCGTAGCCCGACACGCTGGAAAGCGGCCAGGCGATGCCCAGGTCGCGCGCCATGGGTTTTCTCTCCAAACCTTGCCCCGACCCGTTGTATAACGGAGCCGACGATCTGAACAGAGCAGGGGTATGCCTTGGACAAAATTGCCCTCATCACCGGCGTCACCGGCCAGGACGGCGCGCTGCTGGCCGAATTGCTGCTGGGCAAGGGCTATGTCGTGCACGGCATCAAGCGGCGCTCGTCCTCGTTCAACACCGGGCGGGTCGACCATATCTACCGCGACCTGCACGAATCGGAGGTCCGCTTCCGCCTTCATTACGGCGACATGACCGATTCGACCAACCTGATCCGCCTGGTGCAAGAGGTGCAGCCGACCGAAATCTACAATCTGGCCGCCCAAAGCCATGTCGCGGTGAGCTTCGAAAGCCCGGAATACACCGCCAACGCCGACGCGCTGGGCACCCTGCGCCTTCTCGAGGCCATCCGCATCCTGGGCCTCAAGGAGCGGGTCCGCTTCTATCAGGCCTCGACCAGCGAGCTTTACGGTCTGGTCCAGGAGACGCCGCAGACCGAGCGCACGCCTTTCTATCCGCGCAGCCCCTATGGCGTCGCCAAGCTTTACGCCTATTGGATCACCGTCAATTACCGCGAGGCCTATGGCTTTCACGCCTCGAACGGCATTCTGTTCAACCACGAAGGACCAACACGCGGCGAAACCTTCGTCACCCGCAAGATCACGCGGGCGGTGGCGGCAATCGAGATCGGCCGGCAACGCAAATTGTTCCTCGGCAATCTCGACGCCAAGCGCGATTGGGGCCACGCCCGCGACTATGTCGAGGGCATGTGGCGGATCGTCCAGCAGCCCCTGCCCGACGATTACGTGCTTGCCACCGGCGAAACCCATTCGGTGCGCGAATTCGTCACCGCCGCCTTCGCCGAGATCGGCCGCACCCTGGTCTGGAAGGGCGCCGGGGCGGAGGAAAAGGGGATCGACGCCAAGACCGGCGCCGTGCTGGTCGAGATCGATCCGCGCTACTACCGCCCGGCCGAGGTCGATCTGCTTCTGGGCGACGCCGGCAAGGCGCGCGCCAAGCTGGGCTGGGAGCCGCGCATCCGCTTTGCCGAATTGGTGCGCGAGATGGTCGCTGCGGATCGGCGCCAGATTCGAGCCGAGGGCGACCATGGCGCCGGCTGATCGCGCTCCCGTCATCTATCCCTTGGCCGGCAAGCGAATCTGGGTGGCCGGCCATCGCGGCATGGTGGGCAGCGCGGTGGCCAAGCGCTTGGCGCGCGAAGGCTGCGAGTTGCTGACCGCCACCCATGACGAACTCGACCTCACCCGCCAGGAAGCCGTCGAAGCCTGGCTGGCGAAGAGGCGTCCGCAGGCGGTGGTGATGGCGGCGGCCCGCGTCGGCGGCATCCTGGCCAACGCCACCTATCCGGCCCAATTTCTCTACGACAATCTGGCGATCGAAACCAACGTGCTTCACGCCGCCTGGAAAACCGGGGTGGAGAAGCTGCTGTTTTTGGGCTCGAGCTGCATCTATCCCAGGCTGGCGCCCCAGCCGATGAGCGAAGACGCGCTGCTCACCGGCCCCTTGGAGCCGACCAACGAATGGTACGCGGTGGCCAAGATCGCCGGCATCAAGATGGTCCAGGCCTATCGCCAGCAATACGGCGCCGATTTCATCGCCGCCATGCCGACCAACCTGTATGGCCCGGGTGACAACTACAATCTCAAGACCAGCCATGCGGTGGCGGCCCTGATCGCCAAGATCCATCAGGCGGTCAAGACCGGCGCCGACGAAGTCGAAATTTGGGGAACCGGCACGCCAAGGCGCGAATTCCTCTCGGTCGAGGATTGCGCCGACGCGCTGGTCTTCCTGCTCATGCGCTATTCGGGCAAGGATTTTCTCAACATCGGCACCGGCATCGATCATTCGATCCGCGAGTTGGCCGAGATGCTGGCCGCCATCGCCGGCTTCAAGGGCCGCTTCCGTCATGACGAGACGAAGCCCGACGGCATGCCGCGCAAGGTGATGAATGTGTCGCGGCTGGCGACGCTGGGCTGGCGGGCCACCACCGACGTGAAGACCGGCCTGGCCCAGGCCTACGCCTGGTACGCCGCCCAGACGGCGCCGCGCGCATGAGCGACGGGCTGGCCGAAGCCTTCGCGCTCTACGGCCAGAACCGGCTAAAGCCGGCCCGCGAACAGTGCGAGCGTTATCTCGTCCTGAACCCCAACGACGTCCAGGCCCATTACCTTCTGGGCGGCATCGCTTTTGCCGAAAAGCGCCATACCGACGCTATCGCCGCCTTCAAAAAGGCGATCGCTTTGGGCCCGGCCACCCGCGAGATGCGCTTCAATCTGGGCGAAGCCCTGCGCGCCGCCGGCCAGTATCCCGAGGCCGCCGAAGTTTTTCAGGCCCTCTTGGCCGAGGACGACACCCAGGGCGCCGCGCACGATCGCCTGGCGCAGACCCTGGCGGCGCTGGGCCGGCTCGATCCGGCGCTCTATCACTTCGCCCAGGCGGCCGTGCATGCCCCTTCCGCTTCCGCCGCCCATAACGCGGCGACGGCGTTGCAAAAGCTGGAGCGGTCGGCCGAGGCGGAACAATGGTACCGGCAGGCGATCGAGATCGATCCCACCTACGCGCCCGCCTACGACAATCTGGGCACGCTCCTTCAGCTCGACGGCCGCCTGGACGAAGCGGCCCGTCTGCACGAACAGGCGATCGCGCTTGATCCCAGCCGGGCCGGCGCCCGGGTCAATCTCGCCAACGCCTTGATGGCCGAAGGCCGCATCGGCGGCGCGCTGGCGGCGCTGCGCTGGGCGATGATGATGCGGCCCGACGATCCCGTTGCCCATCAGAACCTGCTCATGGGCATGAATTACGACGAAACGGCCTCGGCCGCCCAATTGGCGGCGGAAAGCCGCCGTTGGGCCGAGCATTTCGGATCGGGCTTCGCGGCCGGGGACTATCCGAACGACCGTTCGCCATCGCGGCGTCTTCGGGTCGGGTTCGTGTCGGCGGATTTCCGGCGCCATTCGGTGTCCTATTTCCTGGAGCCGGCGCTGGCGGGGCTGGATCGGGATCGGGTAACGGCGGTCCTTTATTCCG